>JBFMAY010000021.1:0-69640 GCA_040755455.1 Thermodesulfobacteriota bacterium
ATTTTCCCTCCGTGCAATCCTTCTGAAAAATTCCTCCGAGGCATTCCCCTATATAAGGTCAGGCCCGCGGCTTCTTGAACAAAGGATTGAAAGCGACAAAAAGACGTCGCATCAATCCTTATTGGTTGTGCTGTTTTATTTATGTTTTCCTGTAATTGCCATCTTAACCATAAGGGCTAGAGGGAATACAAAAGTTAAAGACAGATAAGGACTATATCCTTCCATTTTTAATATTTCGGTAGTTATAGGAAAATACCTTAATATTAGTCCAGAAAGCATCATTATTGCCATGGTCCACCCACCAGAATCTGGAGGTGAGTATTTGAACAGAACATAAATAATTATTGGTGAGATAATATAGGCAATCGCTTCCCACAAAAGTAAATATTTATTTTGGTTCTTCCCTTGTAATAAAGTCTGTCCCTTTTCTTTTTTTTTGGCTAATGCCTTTTTTACTAAATGACACCCCATCGTGAACGACACTAACCCAAGGATAAAAGACTTGTTAATGCTAAAGGGTTTCACAATAATCATGTCACCAATTCCAGCAATCAGGTACACCAAACCTAACGGGATCCAAACAATAGCCAATAATATTGCCAGAACTTTAAATACTGGTCGGATTGGCTTTTCGCTATTCAGTTCACCGAGATAAGACATTGGTTATAGACTTTGTTAATTATTGAAGCACAACCTTGGGCCCTACTGCAAAAGCCTGAATTCAACCCGCCTGTTCAACATACGGTTCTTTCTGCTGCTATTGGGAAAGAGCGGCCGTTCCTGACCGTAATAGGCCACGGTGAGTCTGTCAGGCGCGATACGGCAGTTTTCCACAAGATAATCTCTGACCCGCGTTGCCCGCATCTTGGAAAAATACATATTCACTTCCGGCGTGCCGATGTCATCGGTATGACCGGCCACCTCAAAGCGGCGACCCTGCAGTTCCTGACTCTGCAAGGCCTTGCAGACCACGCTGTCAAGCACCGCCCTTGCCTCTTCGGTCAGTTCTCCCGAGGATATCTCAAACTGAATCTGCATACTGAGCCCATGGCTCTGCTCTCCGCTGTGCTGCTTTGCCGTATCACCAGTCATACTTTGCACAAAAGTCTCGGCGGTTATCTGCGAGAATGCCTCACCCTCTACGGGCGGTTTTAGCTGGGGAGTGGGCTGGGCCGGAACTGCCGCGGTATCGTCCTGCCCGGCAAAGGTTTCCGCTTTCAGCCCTTCATGCGGCTGAACGTCCCTGCCGGCCTCCTCATGACGACCAGCAGGCCCGGACTTATCATGCTGCAGGGCCTTCTGATACGATCTCTGGGCCCAGACATTGTCCGGGTCAAGGCTCAGCCCCTTCCTGAATGAATCAATGGCGATTTTACTCTTGCCCAGGGCCAGATACACATCCCCAAGGCCGAAATAGCCCTTGGCAAAATCAGGTTGCAACCTTACCGCCGCCTCGTAATAGTGCAGCGCCTGATCATACCGGCGCAGTCTCTCCAGATTATAGGCATAGTGGTAGTTGATCTGATGATCATCCGGGCACTCCTTGATAGCCCGGGCAAGAAACTCCTGGCGCTGCATCATGCCTTTCAACAGACTGAGATCATGCAGCAGCAGAGCACAGTCAGCAGCCTGAGCAGCAAGGGGACAAACCGTGCCCATCCAGCCGGCGCATAAAAACCAAAAAATGATTTTTCGCAGGTTAATGCCATCCATGTTCCTTCCCCTTATGCGTTCTGAGCATGCTCAGACGTAAATGTTCAATTGCCCGGGCCAGTAAGCCGATTTCGTCGTCACCCTCATGCTTGAAGCTTTCCTGTAGATTTTCTCCCCGGTTGATTTCCTCTATCCGGTCGCTGAGATATTCAATCGGCTGAATAACCCTGCGGTCCAGAAACAGGGCCATGGCAAGCAGGGCCAGAAAAAAACAGCCGATACCGACCAGAAAAAGCTGGCCTGCCATCCGTTTGGCCGACGCCAGCGCATCCTGAATCGAGACATAAATGACATAGGCGGAAACCGTATCCCCATATTGCCAGTTATAGCCGTTTTCCGTGCCGTAAATCTCTATCTGATCCCTGGGGGCATTGGCTGCTTCGCCGTGACAACGGAGACATTCCTGATCGTCGATCTTAATGGGGTAGGCCATATAAAAAAACTTCTCGCCGTTCTTGTCGATCACTCCGTCCAACATTTTCAGGTCCGGACTCTGGCGAAAGGTGTCGATCATTCTTACCTCGTCACTGTCCGCCTTATTCGGCTGATAGAGCGGATCGAGGGTGGCCTGTTTGAAATCATAACCTTTGTTTTTTTCCTTAAAGACATCCCAGATGCCCCTGGTTACGACAAAGCCCGACATCAATTCAGGATAAAAGCGATCTTCATCCACAAGCTCCATGATCAGGGCGCGTTGCTGGCTTTTAAAATACTGACGGTGGGCAAGGACATAATGAAAGAGCAGCTGCCCCTTGTTTTTCGCCTCGATGATCGCATTGCGCTCGGTCAGCTTATAACTTGCGGCGCCGATGAGCAGTGTGGCGATGAGACTGAAAATTCCCATGATCAAGATGATACGTGGCCGTATTCCCATTGCGGTTCTCCTTCGGCAGCTCATGATAACCTGCTGCATTCCCACTCTTGTCAACTCCCGCAGTGCCGGCCGGTTTCAAGAAACAGAAAAACGCACCCAAAAACCGCGGTGCAAAAAATGGTGATTGCCACCCTTTTTCAGCCAAAGCAGGAAGAGGCAAGGACATGATGACGACTAGTGCAAGGCCAGGAGGCTGAAGCGATCAGGCATGAAGGGCGCGCGGTACAGGACGTACCGCACTGGCGGTCAGGTCATGAGATCCTGTTCCGCCGGCCCGGTGAAGGAGCCGTCAGGCTAGAGCACCTGGAGTCAGCATGCTGCTGACTTTACTGAATTTTACTGCAGCATTTGGGTGATAAGCAAAAAAAATTTCATGCTGCCTTGGCGGCCATGCTTCGTGACGCCCTGAATGCCTCATTAATAAGGCAGATAAAAAAAGTAGGCGCACAAAGCCCCTATGAGCAGGATCAGCGTGAAATAGATGAAAAATATCCCCCACATGCCACTCTTTTTCTTCCTGATACCGGCCAGGTCGAGCTGGATGTGTTCAAGTTCGCTTCGTACCGCCGCAACGGGCTGAACTACGGGTGCAGGAGCCGCTTTAGCCTTTTCCTGTGCACTTGCACCCGCGGCAACCCCAGCGGCCACCGGAACTTCCTTTTTTTTCGGCTTATCATCATCGTCATAAGGAGAAATCCGCAACTCTGACGCACACTCGGCAATAACAGCAGCATCGATTTTCTTTTTGCCTTCGACAAAACCGGTAAGCAGTGCCCGGTCGCAGATAATGTTGATCAGGCGGGGAGCCCCCCCGGAAAACTTAAAAACCTCTTGCACGGCATCGCTGCTGAAAATTTCGTCAGGCGTCCCGGCCACCTGCAGACGGTGGCGGATATATTCACCCGTTTCCTGCTCGTTCAGATATCCCAAGGTATAGTGGATGGTGATTCTCTGCCTGATCGCCTTGTTGCCTTTTTCCAGCAGAATATTGTTAAACTCCACCTGGCCGACAAAAAAGATGTTCAGCAGCTTGACATGCTCCTTCTCTATATTGGAGAGATGCCTGATATCCTCAAGCAAAGCCGGACTCAGACGCTGGGCTTCATCGGCAATAAGCACCACCTGCTTGCCGGCCGCATAGGCCTTTTCCAGGAATTCAGCAAAGAGAAGCAAAAATTCACCCTTGCTGTTGAATGGCTTTTTAATGGCAAACTCATTGGCGAGAAGATGGTAAAAATCCATTTCCTCAAGTTTCGGATCAGAAATTTTTGCCAAGATGACCTTGGAGTTGAGACTGTTGATCAGGGCATTGATCAGGGTTGTTTTGCCTGTGCCCACATCACCGGTGAGCAGCAGAAAACCCTTATCATCAAGGATACCGTACTTTAAGGTGGCAAAGGCCTCTTTGTGTTTTTCGCCGAGCCAGAGAAAACGAGAGTCTGTTGTTATCTGAAAGGGTTTTTCCTTTAAATTATAGAACGAACGATACATAAGGCTGGGATCATCTCCATTTAGGAGCCGCTAGAGAATAAACATTACATTGCTGGCCATTTCGTCATGGCTCCTTATGCCGGTCACGACATTTCATGTTACAGTTATCTTTGCACAACGGCTCACACATCTTTTATGCCCCATATATCCCTGGCGTACTCCCTGATGGTCCTGTCACTGGAGAACTTCCCCATACGGGCCACATTTAGAATCGACTTTTCCGTCCATGTTTTTTTATCACGGAAGGCCCGGCCGATTTTCTCCTGGCAGTCAAGATAGGATTCCAAATCAAGCAGAAGCAGATACGGGTCATTTTCATTTAATAGATCATCAACTATGGTCCGGAAAATCTCCCGGTCGCCGTAACTGAACATACCATCCCGAATGCTGTCAACAATTCGTTTCACCACCGCGTTTCTTTCGTAAACGGCGGCAGGGGTGCGGCTCTTATGCAGCCTTTCATATTCCGCTTCGCTTGCGGTAAGACCAAAAATAAAAATGTTTTCCTTGCCCACCTCTTCCAGAATTTCAATATTGGCGCCATCCAGGGTGCCCACGGTAAGCGCCCCGTTAAGGGAAAACTTCATGTTGCCGGTGCCCGAAGCCTCGGTGCCGGCGGTGGAGATCTGTTCGGAAAGATCTGCCGCCGGAATAATTTTTTCGGCAAGCGACACATTATAGTTCGGGATAAACACCACCTTCAGTTTCCCCCCCACCCGAGGATCGGCATTGACCACTTCGCCGATGGAGTTGATCAGCTTGATGATGAGCTTTGCCTTGCGATAGGAAGGCGCAGCCTTACCGGCAAAAATGATGGTGCGCGGCGTAATCTGCTGCTCAGGAGCACTGATAATACGGTGATAAAGAGCGATCACATGCAGGGCGTTCAGCAGCTGGCGCTTATACTCGTGAATCCTTTTCACCTGGACATCAAACATGGTATCCGGATTGACATTGACCCCGCAGACATCCGCGATGATCCGGGCAAGACGTTTCTTGTTTTCAAGCTTCACCGTCCGCCATTTTTTCTGCAAAGCCGGATCATTGGCAAACTTTTCCATTTTTTTGAGTTCATCTAGATTGGTCACCCAGTTACAGCCGATTTTCCCGGAGATAAGGTCGGCAAGCGGGGCATTGCATTTCAGCAGCCAGCGGCGGGGGGTGATGCCGTTGGTCTTGTTATTGAATTTCCCGGGATAAAACTCATTGAAATCACAGAAAATCCTTGTTTTCAGCAGATGGGTGTGCAAGGCAGCCACGCCATTGACCGAATGGCTGCCGACAATGGCCAGATGCGCCATGCGCACCCGCTTGGTCTCCCCCTCGGCTATGATGGACATATCCCGCAGCTTCCTGGTATCACCCGGATACTTCTGGGCAACATGATCCAGAAAACGCTGATTGATCTCATAGATGATCTGCAGATGGCGGGGCAACACTCGGCCGATCAGATCCACGGGCCAGGTTTCCAGGGCCTCGGGCATCAGGGTATGATTGGTGTAGGCAAATGTCTTGGTGCTGGCATCCCAGGCCTTTTCCCAGCTTAACCCCTCAATATCGAGCAGAATACGCATCAGCTCCGGAATGGCGATGGCCGGATGGGTATCGTTGAGCTGCACGGCGATCTGGTTGCTGAACTGATCAAAGGAGATGTTCGTTTTTTTGTAGCGCCGGAGAATATCCTGAAAGGTGGCGGCGACAAAGAAATACTGCTGTTTTAAGCGCAGTTCCTGCCCTTCCCTGATCTCATCGGAGGGATAGAGCACCTTGGAAATCGTTTCCGACGTGACCTTGCCCTGCACCGCCTGGATGTAATCCCCGGCATTGAAAATGCTGAGATCAAGCTCACGGGAGGCCTTGGCGGTCCAGAGCCGCATGTTCATCACATGACCGTTATTAAAACCGGGCACCAGGATGTCGCAGGCCATGGCCATGACATCCTCGGTATCAACCCATTCCGAGCGGTAATTGCCGTTTTTGTCCAGATAGTTGTAGACCTTGCCGTAAAAATGGACCGGGAAAAGATAGGTGGACCTCTCAAACTCCCACGGCGTGCCGTAACGCAGCCAGTTGTCCGGGGTTTCCACCTGATAGCCGTTGATCAGCTTCTGATAAAAAAGGCCATACTCATAACGGATGCCATAGCCGTAGGCCGGAATTTTCAGGGTGGCGACCGAATCCATGAAACAGGCGGCAAGCCGGCCCAACCCCCCATTGCCGAGCGCGGCGTCCTCCTCCACCTCCCTGATCTCTTCCAGGTCATAGCCGAGCTGTTCCAGGGCCTTGGTGACCTCTCCCATCAGGCCCGTGTTAATCAGCGTGTTGCCGAGGGTCCGGCCCACCAGAAACTCGAGCGACAGATAGTAGACCCTTTTGCTCTTCTTGGCATAAAAATTCTTCTGGGTTTCAATCCATTTTTCCACCAGCACATCCCGCAAGGCAAAAGAAAGTGCCTTGTAGACGTCCCTGGGTCCTGCCCGCATGGGATCGCGCCCCTGGAAGCTCATCAGGTGATGCTTGATCCTCTCTTTGAACTGGTCTGCAGTTTTGGAGCTGAAAATTGTTGAATAAGTCTGATTCTGCGTGGTGCCGTGGTCCGCATTTTTCATGTCATCAGTCCATTTTCGTTAGCTTTATCGGTAATGGTTCAAGCGCTGCAGCTTAATTAGACTACAACGGCAGATAAAAAAAAATCAAATGAAATCAACGGACAGACAAAAAATGGCGAACCCAGGCAAGGGCCTGTTCACGGCTGTTGAGCTTCCCTTCCACCTGGGCCTGTTCAACCTCGGCCAGGATATCCTTGAAAACAGGACCGGCTTCAAGCCCCAGTGCAAGCAAATCCCTGCCAGTCACCAGACGCGGGCCGGCAAGAACAGGCTGCACCTGGGTTCTGCACACCTCCAGCACCTGGGTGTAGAGCGCGACCAGCTCCTCTTCCATGGCATCAGGCTTTCCTGTACCCTGTCCGGCCAGGCTGTCCGCCATGGCCAGCAGGAAAAGCCCGGGCAGCTCCTCGCCGGCCGCCTTGTAAATTTTCAGGCAGGCCCTGGCCGTCACCCCTTTTTTCCGGCGCACATTACTCAAATGGAAAGGCCACATGTGCAGGGCAACAAAGCGGCTGATCCGCTCCGCCTTCTCCTTGCTCCAGCGCAGCCTTCCGGCAAGTGCCCCGACAAGTTCAACGCCGATGCGGTCATGGTTATAAAAGGTGATGCGCTGATCAATCAGGCGCAAGGCGGCCGGCTTGCCCAGATCATGAAAGAGCGCCGCCCACTTGAGCCAGATAACTCTCTTGACGGGGGCAAGATACTCTGCCAGGGCCACGCCCTGGGAGGGATAGAAATCAGCCGGACGATCGATAATCCGCTCCATCCAGCGCAAGGCCTCCAGATTATGGCCAAGCACATCAAGATGGTGGCTGGCGGGCTGGTTGATTCCCGCGCCCATGCCCAGCTCGGGAAACAAAAGAGGAAGAATGTCCGCTTTTTCCAGAAGCAGTATGGCGGCAAAGGCCCGGTGGCTGGCCATGATGCAGTCAAGCTCATAGGATATGCGCTCCGGCGAGACAGCGGCAATAAGGGCCCGATTCTCTATGATCCATTGCCAGCTCTTCGGTTCAATGACAAATCCCGCTTCGGCAAAAAACCGGAAGGCGCGCAACAGCCGCAGGGGATCATCGGTCAAGGATTGCGGCCCAAACAGGCGGATGATCCCGCCCTGCAGATCAGTCAAACCGTCCGCCGGATCGATTATCATCCGTCTGTCCGCCGCGAATGAAGTCATGTATTGGGCAAAAGGGAGGGCCAGGGCATTGATGGTAAAGTCCCTTTTCACCAGATCCTGCCGTATGTCCCGGGCCCCGCCCCTGAAACCGGCAACATCCACCACATAATCCCCCCAGACCACCCGCGCCGTTTGCTCATCTTCATCAAGCAGCACAAAGGCGGCCCGCAGCTCGTGGGCCAGCGCCTTAGCAAAATCAAGGGCTGACCGGGAAACGGCAAGATCAAGATCCCGGGCCGCCACCCCCCGCAGCCAGTCCCGCACCGTGCCGCCGACGACAAAGACACCCGCCCCGTAGCGGGCGGCCATGGCCTGGATGGCCCGGCACAGGCGGTCAGGATATTTTTGCATGAGATCCCTGGGCATGGTTCAGAGCAGGGCGCAGATTGCCCCGAGGGATGTCTCCAGCCGGCAGCAGACATCGTGGATATGAATGCTCTCCAGGCTGAGCGACTCGATGATCACCCCGGTTTCCGCCGGCAATTTTGCGCCGAACATGCGGCCCACGGCGTGGGCCGTCTCCCGCACCGCGTCTTCGGCAAACTGGGGATGGATGTGTGATTTCAGGACAATCTCCGCCTCATCCGGTCTTTTCAGCAGATCCTGGGTCAGATGCAGGGAGTTTTCCAGGCAGGTCAGCAGATCCTGATAAGCCGGCACCTCCCTTACGCCGCGCAGATGGAGCCATGTCTGGGAGCGCTGGGAATGGGTGGGCATGGGGCAGTCGCCCCGCCCGGTAAAGACATCGCTATTATAGACCTGGGTGCAGGGGCAGGAGGTGATATGGCAGACCCCGATGCCGTTTGACAGGATGACCGCAGCGGCGTCATCCTTGTTGATCATGGCCTCCACCCTGACCAGCAGCGGGTCAACCGAAACCTGCCCGCTGATTTTTGACTGGCGCAGCAGCGGACGTTGGCCGGCGAGGCTCACCCGCGCCGTCCTGCCCCGCTGCCGTGCAACCACCATCTCCGCCAGTGCCCCCGCATAATGGCTCAGCCGGGCAAACGGCCGTTCATGCAACTCGGCAATGGCCTGTTCCAGCCGGGACATATGGATACCCCTGGCATGGCCCGGCAGATCCACGGTGACGGATGCCGTGAAGGGAAGCCGTCCCTCAGGCAGCAGCACCCACAGTGTTTTCCCGGCAATGCCCACGGCATCAAGAGGGATGGCAAACGAAGGAGCCTGTTCAGGCACATCCGTACCGGATGCAACCACCTTGGCATGGGTTTCCCTGTCAATCAGGGACGGCTCTCCGTCTATGCGTATTGCCCTCGGCAAATTATTTTCTCCCAAAATATCCACTATCTCATTTCAATGGTTTGCATGGCCAGGGGGAAAGCAGGCAGCCGCTTCCTTTATCCTGCCATCCTGAATGCATTCGATGTATTCCTGCGCCCTGGGCAGCATGTCGTCAAGATAAGCGCCTATTTCCCTGGCCGTGGCGGTGGTCAGGGTCTGACTGAACAAACATTTTCTTTCCCCGCCGCCGGTGGACGGCAGGCCGAAATCCTCCAGCAGATGCCGGGTGGTCATCACCTCCTCAAAGTCATCATAGACCGGAAAGCGGACGGCAAGACCGAACTGGGCGGAAAATCTGGCAATTTTCTCCATGAACACCGGGGTCTGCTCCGGATAATGACTCTGTTTCTTGGTGTAGCCGGCCACAGCCGTCGGGATCAAATGCTCGTTGCAATAGAGAATCGCCCTGATATGCATGGCAAGTTTGCAGGCCACGCAGACTAGATTTTTCCCCCCATAGCGGGGCATGAACTCTTCATAGCGATCCAGCCACAGGCCCTGAAACAGGCGGCCCATATCGAGTTCCACCAGCAAGGCCTCCGGCATTTCCTCAGTCAGGGGAAAACGTCTGGCCAGGATATTTTTTGCCGTCTCGAAACGGTTGCGGGTAAAATCAGGAAAACGGCCCATGCCGTTCAACATGTTGAGCAGATGAATCCGCCTTGGCCTCGGCAGATCGGGGTGATGCCCGGCCGTTGCCAAGGCATAGAGGGCCAGGGAATCGGTCCCGCCGGAAAAGAGAATGGCCAGTTCCTGTTTATGCATTTTCATCCTCGTAACAGACGCGGTAATGGGCAAAAATCTCCCCGGTGGGCTGCGGCCGGCAGGAGAGAAGGGCAAGAGACAGCAAGGGGCTACCCAGTGCGGCCGGGCCATCGGCCAGGGTTGCGGCATGCTCATCGCCGGAGAGCCTGGGGGTGACGGTCACCATCAGCTCATCAACCACCCGCTGCCGCAGGGCCGAGTAATTAAGGGTCGCCCCGCCTTCAATGAGCACGGAGCGGGCGCCCCGGCTTTGCAGTTCGGCTATTGCCGCGGCCAAGGATAACCCGCCTGGTCCCGCGGGCAGGGGGAGAACCTCGGCCTTGCCCGCCAGCCGCAGGGCAAGGTCCGCCTGCCGCTCCTGCCCTGTAAAGATAAGCGGCGCCGGGCCCCGGACAAAGACCTTTTTCCCCTGCCCCGGAATATTGCCGGACAAGGTGATGAAGGCCCGCAGGCGCGGCGGCCGATTTTCGTCCGCACCCCGCATCTCCGGATCGGCATGCCGCAGGGTAGCGCTGCCCATCAGGCTTGCATCCGTTGCATCCCGCATCTGCTCAAGAAAGCGACGATCCAGTTCACTGCCCAGCGGAGCAGGACTGATGCGGCCGCACACAGTGGTTGCGGCAATCATGATGACCTTCATGGCCCTCTCATTTCCGGAATCATTCTCCCATCAAACCACAGGCAGGTCAGGTTGTTAAAAATTATCTTTATGATATTGTTCTTTTTCAGTATATAACCATGATAAAAAAGCGCAACGCTAAAGAGGAGTTTCATGCACATCTCACGCATCAACATCAACCATATCGATTTTTCAGACGACAGCTACTCGCTTGTGCCGCCTTTCATGACCAGCCAAGTCCCTGTTTCTCTGGCCGAATCCATCCGGCGTTGCGGCATTCTCCACCCGCCGGTTGTCAAAGAAAAATCAGCATCCTCGTTTGCCATCGTCGCAGGCCGGAAAAGATTGCTTGCCGCCATAGAGGTTACGGCCGCCGCCTCCTGCGACTGTCACAAGCTGACGGAAACAACCGATGACATTGACGTGCTGGCCATATGTCTGGAAGCCGCCCTGCTTTCCCGGCCCCTGACCCCGGTTGAACGGGCGGTTTTTTGCAAAAAGGCCCTGGTTCTGATCGACGAAAATGAGCTGGCCGCCCGCTTCCTGCCGATGATGGGCCTTACCCAGTCTGTTTATCATATACACCGGGATCTCAAACTGCTCGAACTTGAGGAACCGCTGGTCATCGCCCTGCACGAGGGGGTACTTGACGACAGGGTGGCCTATGAGCTGACAAAATTTTCTTTCAGCGACCGGGTGGCCCTGTTTGAGGTGATCAATACCCTGCAGCTCTCCGTCGGCAACCAGAAAAAGCTGGCAATCACCTGCCGGGAACTGGCGGCACGCAACAATATCACCATCTCCGCCCTGCTGCACAACCCCGAGGTGGACGCTATTATCAATCACGGGGAGGCAAACACCCCGCAGAAAACCGCCAACATGATGAAATGGCTCACCGGTGCGCGATTCCCGCGCCTGAGCCAGGCGGAAAAGGAATTTCAACATTTTATCGCAGGACTTGGCCTGCCCGACCAGGCCCGGCTTGAACATAGCCCGTCCTTTGAAAAAGACGAACTTCTCTTCACCCTGTCCTGCGCCAACCAGAAGGATTTTCTGGCAATCTGGGAAAAAATCAGGGATTTTTTCCCCCCGGCACAACAAAGGAAAACCACGTCATGAATCTCTTGCTGAGCAGGCTCACCGCCCTAATTGCCGTCGCCCTTTTTCTCCTCGCCCCAAACCCGGCCCTGGCCGGACCGGTGGTGCTTTTTGACCAGTCCCACGGACAGCAGTTCCTGGTGGAGGCAAACCGCCCCCTGGACCTGTCCGGCCTGGCCGGGGTCTTTGCCGAGCAGGGCGCCGAAATCAGAACATCGACAATGCCCATCAGTGACAGCGTCTTAAAGGGAGTTGACGTGCTCATTATCTCCGGTCCTTTTGCCCCCATTACCCCGCCTGAGGTGTTGGCGGTCATGAAATTCGTCTACCACGGCGGCAAGCTGGCGGTCCTGGCCCACATCTCCCAGCCGCTGATGGGGCTGCTGCCTCAGATGGGCATCGCCATGTCCAGTCTTGCCGTTTCCGAACAGGAAAATATTCTCAATACCAATGCCAAGGAATTCATGGTCAAAGACCTCACGCCCCATCCGCTGACCGTGGGGCTGAAGAGCTTCAATATCTATGGCGGTTGGGCCCTGCTCGAAAAGAAGAAGGACATCATCGTCATTGCCCGCACCACCCATAAGGCATGGGTCGACCTGAACCAGAACGGCCAACTCAATGATAATGACGCGGTGCAGGCCTTTGCCATGGTGCTTGCCGGCAGGAACGGCTCCGGCTCTTTCGTCGTCTTTGGCGATGACGCCATTTTTCAGAACCAGTTTCTCAAGGACGGCAACCTGACCCTGGCCAGAAACCTGGCAATATGGTTCTGCGCCAAGGAAAAATCAATTTAACACGCCCACCATAACCCCCCTTGACAGACCGCCGCTCTAAGCGGCTTGCATATCATGCCCCCTGCCCCTCCGGTCGCGACACCATTTCGCCCGGCGGGGCTTTTTTTCTCCGCGGATCGGGATGACCCCTGGGTGTTTTTACCAGATATTGCTGCCAGAAACTGACCGGCACAAAACCGGTTTCCGGGGCATTTCACCACGCATGCGCCAATTACCCAACTTGCCAATTGTGCCGTCCCAAGCCCTTTTGGTTAACAAGCTAAAACTAATAGAAAAAATCATACCCACAACGTGGCACCACAATTGCACAATATCTACGCAGATGAAAAAGAACAACTGACAACCGCAAAGAGGCCATATCATGAACGTATTGCATCCGGAGTTGTTATGTGGGAATGACGACAGGCAATTCAGGATAAAAGACCGCACCCTGGCCATCCTGGACCTGGCCATCCCGTTTCATATCATTCAGATCAGCCCAAACGGCTTTGTTTTCCGTTACGTCGGCAACGAGCAGTGGTTCAACAACCCTGACCAACTCGATATCGTCTATGAAGGGTTCAGCCTGCGAAACCTCCCAGTACAAACTTTGGCCGATTACCGCATCCCGACCGATATGGTCCGGACAAGACACCACTGTGTCAAATTCAACGCTCTTTCCCCTGCCCAGACGCAACAACTTGACCAACTCATTGCTCTCTGCGCCCGATAATGTTAGGGCGATTCGCGAACCGCCCATGCAAGGACGCCATACTTCTTCCAGGAGATATAATTATCAAATTTTTATTCTATTAATGATAATAAGGAATTAATTGCGATTTGCCGCAAACCCGGCATCAAGCAGAGAAACTTCCATGTCTATTGAGCAAAAAGTGAAAGCCATGGAACACGGCAGTACAGGAATCACAACTGGGGAAACTCTGACCAACGTTAATTTACGGCAGGTGGTCCGGGCGCTGTCGGATATGCCTGGACCTGGCCGGCCTAGATGATTTTACACGACCGGAGGAGCGCCTCATGTCACTGGCATGCAAGCGCCCGCTTCCTCCAGACGACGTTGGAATCCTGCTGTCCCCAGCAACCATGACAAGTGGCCTATGCGACGACTACTCAAACATCTTTTTGAGAAAAAATAAAAAATGGGCGGCAACGACGACGGAGTCAGACCCCGACTTCTTCGCCAGACTGTCAAAACAACAGAGCCCTCAGTATTTATGGATCGGCTGCGCCGACAGCCGCGTGCCGGCCAATCAGATTGAATGTCGTTGAACAGGTGGCCAATGTCTGCCACACCACCATTGTCCAGAATGCATGGAAAGCCGGGCGGAAACTGGCGGTTCATGGCTGGATCTACGGCCTGGAGAACGGGATCATAAAAGATCTGCATGTCAGCATCTCCAGCCTGGACGAGATATCCGGGATTCACCGCATGAAATAATCATGCGGCACATTGCCCGTACCGGCCTCACGCCACCTCGGTGGTAAAATGGGCCGCTTTGCTGTAAAATTTCTCAACATATTCCCGCGCCATCCGTCTGGCTGAAAACTGGGCCGCCGTGCTTTTGATGGCATTTTTCATCACCTGCACCCAGCCGAGGGGGACGCCATCCTCGTTCACCTGATAGTAAAGGGGGATGATTTTCTCCTCCAGCACCTGATAGAGTGACTCCGCATCGATCTTGTCACGATAGCCTTCAATGTGTTCGCCGTCAAACGACCAGCCGTTCTTACCGTTAAAGGCCTCCAGCCACCATCCGTCAGGGATGCTGCAATGCGGCACCCCGTTGAGGGAGGCCTTCATGCCGCTGGTGCCGCAGGCCTCCATCGGGGAAAGAGGGCTGTTCAGCCACACATCCACCCCGTGCACAAGATACTGGGCGATCTGTTCCCCATAATCCTCCACAAAGGCGATTCTGCCGTTAAAGTCGGGATTACGGGCCGCATTAAAGATTTTCTGCAGCATGAGCTTGCCGGGATCATCCGCCGGATGGGCCTTGCCGGCAAAAATAATCTGTATCGGCTGATTCTGACTGCCGAGCAGGTTTCGCAGCCGCTCTTCATCCTGCAGAATAAGATCGGCGCGTTTGTATGTGGCAAATCTTCTGGCAAAGCCGATGGTCAGCACCGACGGGTCAAGCAGAGTGCCGCAGGCCAGGGCCATTGACGGATGAGACCGGTCATTGGTCCACCGCTGTCTGGCTCTTTCCCGGATAACGTTAAAAAGCTTTATCTTCAGCCAGATGTGGGTTTTCCACAGCTCATCATCGGGAATTTCATCTATTAATTCCCACAGATACGGGTTGTCATGATCTTCCAGCCAGTTCGGGCCCAGATATTTGTTGAAAAGCAGCTCAAACTTCGGCTCAATCCAGGTGGGAACATGCACGCCGTTGGTTACAAAATCAATGGCATCACCCCCGGTATTCTGCCCCGTCCACAGCGCCTGCCACATCCTATTGGCCACCTCCCCATGTTTCCGGCTGACCCCGTTGCGGTAGCCGGACAGCCGCAGGGCAAAAGCCGTCATATTAAAACCCGTATTCGGCTCATCGGGATGAATCCCCAGATTGAGAAAGGTGTCGCGATCCATCTGCAGAGAGGGCCAGAAATTGCGAAAGTATTTGTCCATCAACGGAAAGGGGAAAACGTCATGGCCGGCAGGCACCGGGGTATGGGTGGTGAAGACCGTGGTCTGCCGCACATTCATAAAGGCTTCCTCCATGGAAAAACCGCTTTGCAGGCGGTCCCGCAGTCTCTCAAACAGGGCAAAAGCGGCATGCCCCTCATTGAGATGGACAATGGAGTGTTTGACATGCAGGGCCTCCAGCACCTCCATGCCTCCGATGCCCAGGACAATCTCCTGCCGCAGCCGCTGTTCCATGTCGCCGATATAGAGCCTGGCGGAAATCCCCCGGTTCCATGGGTCATTTTCTTCAATGTCCGTATCCAGCAGATAGAGAGGCACCCGGCCGACATCAACCCTCCATACCGCCACATAAATCGGCGGTTCAATCACCGGCACCTTGACGACAAGATGGTTGCCGTTGCCGTCGTACACCTTTGAAATAGCGGCCTGATTGCGGTCGAGCCTGGTGCTGACATTTTCCTGCCAGCCCGAGTCACTGATCCGCTGATTGACATAGCCTTCAGGATACATGAAGCCCACGGCGATGAGCGGCACATTCAGATCGCTGCATTCCTTGATGAAATCACCGGCAAGAAAACCCAGGCCCCCGGCATAGAAGGGCAGCGACCGGTGCAGACCGTATTCGGCGCTGAAATAGGCGATGGTCACCCGGGAAGGGCTGCCGGTGTCGGGAAAAAGTGCACATACCCGGTTGGCCATATATTTACGATAGCGGGACATGACCAGATCATAATAGCGCACAAAATCCGGCTTGCTCGCCGCTGCCTCAAGTAATTCCCTGGAAATGTCCCGCAGCATTTTGTCAGGATTGTGAATACTGGCCTTCCACGCCTGCCGGTTGATCATCTTAAACAGCATGCGGGCGGCAGGGTGCCAGCTCCACCAGAGATTCTCGGCCAGGTCGGCAAGCCCGGTCAGACGATCAGGAAGGTTGGGAAATTCGACTGACACATCATGATTATTCATGGGGAAAAATCCTCTACTCCTCAAAAATTTCAGGCGAATGTCTGACTATTTCCGCGCTGATCATGTAAATGACATCCTCGGCAATATTGGTGGCCAGATCGGCAATTCTCTCAAGATAGCGGCCCACCGACATGGCATGCAGCAGAACATTGATATGCCGGGGCTGCTGCAGAATTATTTCCTTTACCTTGCCATACATATCCCGGTACATGCCATCCATCCTGTCGTCCATGGCGCGGATCTTTCTTGCGTGCACGACATCCATGGACACCAGTGCATCGATGCTGCCGGTGAGCATCTCTTCGGCCAGATAGACCATCTTTTCCAGTTCAAAGGGAATGTCGATTTTTTCCTGGATGGCCAGAAAGGCGCCGCGCTCGGCGATATTTACCGCCAGATCGCCGATTCTTTCCAGATCATTATTGATCTTCAGCATGGCGACAATAATCCGCAGATCAATCGAAACCGGTTGATGCAGGGCAAGAAGCTTGAGGCATTCCTCCTCAAAATCAACCTCCATCTGGTCTATTTCCCCATCGCCGTTTTTCACCGCCTCGGCCTTGTAAGCGTCACGGCCGATCACCGACAGGGTGGCCAGAAAAACCCTGTCCTCGATGATGCCCGCCATGTCGATGATTCTTGCCTTCAGGTTTTCAATGCCATTGCGCAGATGACGGGACATAATTCCTCCACAAAAATCGGCCTTATCCGGCGGTAAACCATGGACAAATTCCCGCCCGCTCCCCCATTAACCATGCCGCTGGGATCGTCACATGCGGCGCCTGAGCTCCTCCAGTTCCTCCAGCAACTCGATAATCAGGGCCGCCCCCGGCAGATTGACCCGGAGATCCTGCTGCAGCCGCAGGGCCACATGCACGCGCCGGACCTCATAGCATCTGAAACGCCATTCCGCCGGCCCACTGCCATGCGGCTCCAGCAGTCCTTCCTCGATCATGTCGAGAATCGTTTCCGTGCTGATATCGCAAATTTCACACAACTCTTCGAGGGAAAGCCTGACCTGATCATCAAGGACCATGCCGGTCAGCGGCTGGAATAAAAACTTTTCGTCTCTTACTCTTGCCATATTTCAGACTCCCAGGTCACTGCGTGGATTCATCGGCATGACGGCCGCCATTTTTCCATAGATCTCCTTTGCCTCCTCCGTATCAGCCCTGGGCACCACCACCTTGAGAACCACGAACTGGTCACCGGCGGTTTTGCCGGGCAGCCCCTTATTTTTCAGACGCAGCTTCTGCCCGGACTGGGAACCGGGGGGAATTCTCATCTCAACCCTGCCGCCCAGGGTGGGGACCGTGACGGCTGCGCCAAGGGCCGCCTCCCATGGCGTTACCGGCAATTCCAGATAAACGTCTTTCTTTTCCGCGCGAAACAGCCGGTGCGGGTGGAAGGCGACTTCGATATAGAGATCCCCCCGCGGACCGCCGCCGAAGCCATGGCCTCCCTGCTCTGCCAGACGGATGGACTGGCCGGCCATGATCCCCTTGGGAATGCGCACGTTCAGCGTATGGGGCCGGATCACCAGCCGGCCCGTGTCATCCACTTCGGTAAGCTGCAAGGCAATGGTCTGCACCGCCCCGTTAAAGGAATCCTCCAGGTTGATCATGATCCTGGCATGCTGGTCCTCGCCCTTGGCCCGCATGCCGCCGCGGCGCACATGGAAGCTCCTGCCCATGCCAGACCGGCCAAACAGCTCCTCAAAAAAATCGCTGTAGTGGCCGGCGGAGGCATCGGTAAAATCGCCGCCGCCGAAGGCAGAACCGGCATCCCAGCCGGGTGGCGGCCGGAACTCCTGCCCCTCCTGCCAACCGGTGCCGATGCGGTCGTAGGCCGCTCTTTTCTCCGGGTCCTTCAATACCTCATAGGCCTCGCCGATTTCCTTGAAACGTTTTTCCGCATCCGCCGCCTTGCTGACATCAGGGTGGAATTTGCGGGCAAGTTTCCGGTAGGCTCTTTTGATTTCATCCTGGCCGGCCTCCCTTGCCACGCCAAGGGCCTTATAATAATCCTTGTATTCCATCCAATCCTCGCATGCGTTATCCGGCAAAAGACGGGTCAGCTCCGCCTGTTTTCACAAAAACCTCGCCGAGCATGATGCGGGCATCGGCGATGATGCAATCCTTACCGGAACAGAGCAGGGGATTGAGATCAATTGACTCGATATAGGGGGCCATGTCCTGCGCCAGCCCGGCGAAAGCAACCAGCACCCGGACCAGCTTCTCTTTGCTGATCGCCTCCTTGCCCCGGTAGCCGGACAGCAGCTGCCCGCCCTTCAGCTCCTGCAGCATGGAGTAAACATCCTCGGAGGTCAGCGGCGGCATCCTGATGGACACATCACCATAGATCTCCACACTGGTGCCACCGATGCCGAGCAGCATAACCGGACCGAACTGGTAGTCGATCTTGGCCCCCACGATGAGCTCCGTACCGGCAACCATCTCTTCCAGCAGCAGCCCGGCAAAACCGGCAAGCCCGCTGACCTTTTCATAAAATTCCCGCAGTTGCCGGTTGTCGGCAATGCCCACCGCCACCCCGCCCACCTCCGACTTGTGGACCACGGCCGGAGAAACGACCTTGGCCACCAGGGGATAGCCGATCCCCGCCGCACACTGCAGACTTTCTTGCTGATCCCCGGCCCAGGCAAAGCGGGGCACCGGCAGGCCGGCTGCGGCAAAGAGGCGCTTGGCCTCAGGCTCCATCAGCCAGCCGTTCTTCCGGCCAGCCTGCAGCATGGCAATCATCTCATTAGTTAACACAACCGGCATCTCCTCAGAACATGGGTCATAAGGACCGCGCTTTCAATTGAGGAGGCCACCGGCACCCGGTTGAGTTCAAAGCCCTCGATGAGCATACGGTACTTTTCAATATGGGGCACATAGGCAATCAGGGGCTTGCCGTGGCGCCGGTACACCTTGCTGAGCCGCGCCCCGAGATCGGAACTGATGCCGGGCAGATAGGGCAGCATGAGCAGCAGGATGCTGTCAATGTCGGGGATCTGGCAGAAGGCCTCCACTGCGGCGATAAAATCGTTCTCCACGGCGCTGCCGGTCAGGTCAACCGGATTGGCCACCGAGGCGATGGTGCGGATGTTTTCCGACAGCTTGTTGCGCAGGGACTGCTGCACCGCCTCCGAGAAACGGGGCACGGCCAGACCACCGCCCACGCAGACGTCCACCGCCATGGCCCCGTGGCCGCCGCTGCCGCTGATAATGCCCACCCGGCCCTTGATCACGGTGTCGGGATAGCAGCTCAGGGCCTCGCAGAAGGAAACAAGCTCCAGCTCATTGCGCGCCTCAATGATGCCGTGCTGGGCCAGGACAGAGGCAAACACCCGGTAATCACCGGCCAGTGAGGCGGTATGGCTTGACACGGCCCGGCTGCCCTCGCTGGTCTTGCCTGCCTTGAGAACGATAACCGGCTTGCGGCATTTTGCCGCCCGCTGGACAAAGGCCCGGCCCTCGTTGCGGCTAAAACCCTCCACATAGAAGACGATGACCCCGGTGCGCGGGTCGGCATCAAGGAATTCCAGCAGCTGCAGTTCCCGGATATAGGCCTTGTTGCCGATGCTGATGGCACTTGATATGCCGACACCCTCCCGGGCGAATTTGACCAGCAGATCAACGAGGATGCCGCCGCTCTGGCTGACCACGGCCACATCACCGGCTGCCGGCTGCACCATGCGCTCCGCCGGCAGAAAGAAGGTGTCAACCACCCCAGGAGAATAGATACCCAGACAGTTGGGGCCGACAAAGGGAAAGCCGGCCCCGGCGGCAAGCTTGACCAGGCTGGCCTGCAGCTCCTCGTGACCGGCCTCGGCAAACCCGCCGGAGATGATAATAGCGCTTTTGACCGCCCCGTCGATGCATTCGGCGAGCACGGCGGGCACATATTCGGCGCGCACGGCAATCACGGCCAGATCGATGCTGTCCGGGATGGCAGCGACGGAAGTGAATACCTGCTCGCCGTCAAGGAAGCCGCCCTTGACATTCACCGCATAAGTCCTGACCGGATAGCGCAGCAGGTTCTTGGAAAAGATGACGTTGGCGGGATGCCGGTCATTGCTGGCGGACACGCCGATGACGGCCACCGACTGGGGGGAGAACAGCGAGGACAGATTCATGTATCTCTCCGGGCATCGTCTTTCCACTGCGGGAGAGCGGCATTGCCGCCGTAGCCGTTGCCGCGGTAAGTGCCGAGCAGGAAGCCGAGCAGAATGCCGACGCCCAGGACAAGAAAGAGCATGAGCGCCCGGGAAAGCGAAAACTGCCAGAACAAAAAGCGGATACTTATCATTTCCGTATTCTGCAAGGTAAAAATGACCACTGTCAGCAAAAGGGCCATTGCCAGGCTGAGTTTCGTCTTCATAATCCCCCCTGGATCAGTCCCGGCAGAGGCGCTGCCCTCCGCCGAGGAAAAACATGTCGCGCTGTTTGTCATTTGGAAACTTCCCATCACTATAACAAAAGCAGACGGCAGAGGAAAATAAATGTTGTAAAAAATACTGTTTTTAAGGGAAGTTGCGCGGCAACGGCCATTTTATCGTTTTACAGATCAGACATTTATGACATATTGGCAGCCAGGCGAAAAAATTCTAAAAAAAACATACGGCGCGGCAACAGCACAGGGGCCGACGATTGCCGCGATACTGTTTTACAAGGAGAATAATCGAAATGAAAAGCTATCACCAGGAACTGTGGTTTGAGGTACCCACCCGCCGCGCCTTTATCAACATCACCCCCCAGGTGGAAAAATGCCTGGCGGAAAGCGGCATCAAGGAGGGGCTGCTGCTCTGCAACGCCATGCACATCACCGCCTCGGTGTTTATTAATGACGACGAATCAGGCCTGCATCATGATTACGAGGTGTGGCTGGAAAAACTCGCCCCCCACGAGCCGGTTTCCCAGTATCGACACAACGGTTACGAGGACAATGCCGACGCCCACCTGAAAAGGCAGGTCATGGGCCGTGAGGTGGTGGTGGCGGTGACCGGCGGCAAACTCCACTTCGGCACCTGGGAGCAGATCTTTTACGGCGAATTTGACGGCCGCCGCCGAAAACGGGTGCTGGTGAAGATCATCGGCGAGTAGGGGCGGATTTCATGCCCGCTCTGTTTGCTGCAGAGGCACCCTTTGTGGTTGCCCGGCTTTGCTTCAACGCGGAAAGGCATGCATCCCGTGATCAATTAGTGAAACGGCAATTGCAATCGCCAGCGGCCTATGCTAGTTTATATGCTTTGGCTGCCATTCTTCATAAACCTGGTTGTTCAACAAGACGGATTTGCCTCAAGCCAATGAAAACAGCACCTGATATAATTGTTCAACTGATCCACATCGAAGGCCCCCTGAAAGGACAGATTCTGGAGGTATCCGACCCGGAAATCAAAATCGGCCGCCATCCCTCCTGTCAGCTGCAGTTCCCGGCCGACTTCAATATCATTTCCCGGCAGCACGCCACCATCACCAGGGAGGGGAACCGTTTCAAACTGACGGACCACAGCTCTAACGGCACCATTGTCAACGGCAAGAAGATAAAGGAAGTCTATCTGAAGGACGGGGACGTGATCACCATTGCCGACGGCGGACCCAAGGTCAGCTTCCTGACCCAGGTCGGCGTCGCCGCGCCTGCCCAGGCGAAAGTACCGGCCCCCCAGCCACCGCCGCCGCAGCCCCCCCCCGCGCATGAGGTTGTCTACCCTGCTCCGCAGCCGCCGGAGGCCAGGGCCGCCATCCCGCAACCGCCTCCCGCCGCCCCCGGACCTGCGGCAGCGTATGCCCCGCAGCCGCCCCCGGTCAGCCGCCCGGCGGAACCTGCCGCCCCGCCCCGGGAAAGCAAGGAGCCCCTGGTCATTCAATACGGACCGACCCTGCGCTCCTTTGACCGGCTGCCGTTAAGGATCGGCAAACACCCCAGCTGCGGTTTTCATCTTGATCACAACTCCATCCATGATCTGCACGCGGAAATCTACTTTGCCGACGGCGACTACTGGGTGCGGGACCTCACAGGCCGGCACCTGGTTACCGTGAATGGCAGCCCCGCGGATCAGGGTATGCCTCTCAGGCAGAACGACGAACTGTTTCTCAGCCCGTCTGGTCCCTTTTTCCAGTTTCTCGGCAAAGGCCGGCTGGGCGAGGTGGAAAGAACACCGGCGGCGCCGGTTGAAGATCAGGGGCAGCAATTGAGTGACCGGAGCGGTGAGAAAATGAGGGAGAAAAATGCCCCGAAGAGCCCGATGTCTTTTCTGAAAAAAATTTTCTCAAAGGATTGAAGACAGGCCAAGGCGGGATGAACGGGCGGCCATGGCATTGCGCCGTGGGCCACTGCCGGCGGGAAAAACTTCCCTGCAAAAGCTAGGCGGACTCCTTCAATAACGGCATGCCCTTGCCGAGTTTTCCCAGCACCTGATCAATCTGCTCAAGGGTCATGACACCCTGCTCAAGCAGTATCCTGCCGATGAGCCGGTGCCGCCCTTTTTCAATATCTTCCAGGACTTGAATCTTGAGGGCCTCGACAAACTCCGCGGGCGTGACAAAACCGCTTTCTATGGCAACGACGCCAAAACGCTTCTCCAGATGCTGGGTTTCCCTCTCTTCATTCATTTCAGCCTCCCGTTTTTTTCCATCTTATATCGGGCCAGCCGGCAAAAGCAAAAAAAATTTTCAAATTATGCGTGATCCGAATATACTGGTCATAATCAAAAAGTTTAGTTTTAAAAAAAGCGGCGGAAGGCAACCTCTTCTCTGTAACTGGCTGACATCTCTTTTTATTTTTTTTGAACAACCGGACTTGCATGACAAACAGGCCGCAGGCCTTTACCCAGGGAGTGATGCATGAAAAGGCTGGACGGCACAATCAGATGGGATAATTTTCATCTCTCCTATTGCGGTATTTCAGACCAGGGCAGGGTTCGCAAAGAAAACGAGGATGATTTCCTGATCATGGAAAGGCATCGGCTGTTCTGCGTGGCGGACGGCATGGGCGGCCAGGTGGCCGGCAAGCTGGCCAGCCAGACCACCCTGGAAGGGGTTTCAAGGTGCATGAATTATCTGGCCGAGGCGGGAGACATAACCTTGCCCTTCGGTCTTACCCCGGAGATGCTGGGAAAACCGAAGCTGGCCTGCATCGCCCAGTTCGCCAATTTCCTGGTGCACCAGAAGGCGGACGGCAGCAGCATGGGTTCAACCCTGGTTGCCTGCCATTTCACGGAAAACGGCCTTGATTTTGTCCATGTCGGCGACAGCAGATTATATCTGTGGCGGGCGGGACAGCTGCTGCAGCTGACTGAAGACCATTCCCTTGTCTACGAACTGTACAAGATGGGTAACATCACCCGGGAAGAGATGCACGGGCACAACCTGCGCAACATCATCACCCGCGCCATCGGCACCCACCCCAAGGTGGAACCGAGTCTCGGCAGCATTGATGTCCAGCCCGGCGATATCTTTCTCCTATGCTCGGACGGACTGACCACCATGCTCGAACCCGCGGCAATCGCCGCCGCCTTATCAGCGCGGACCGATACCCCGGCGCTTGTCCGGACCCTGGTGGCCAGGGCCAATGAAGCCGGGGGACGGGACAATATCACCGTCCTGCTGATTGCCGCTCAGAGCGCCAGATGAGCCACTGCTCTCCAGGTTACCTTTACCGCAAAACGCTAATTGAGGATTGCGTCCCCAAAATTTTTATTCCGGAGTAAAGTTTCATATGGCGCCTCCATCAAGGTTGAATCGGTCTTCTCCCTTAGATTGGACAACCTTTCAGGTTGCCCCGGGTGTTGAAAACAGCTCCCGCGAGGCGCCTTGCAGATGATTATTAAATCTTTGTCATTGACAGATATAAAATATCAAGGGAAAAGATTTGACCCCATGTCCCCCATGTCCACGCAATTTGTCCACGGCGCGTGTCGTCAGTTAAAAATTTATACCCTGTGATGGGGATGGGTTACACAAATTGCTAAATGCATCCGCTTTGATTTCCTTTTTTTATAAAGAATTTAAAGAAGGACAGAACAAGACTGACAACAACAATTAAATAGAAAATAGTTGCTACTTCTGCTGCCAGTGCTTGAAAAATCGTCCATGGCTTTTCTAAAAAATAAAAAATGGAATAAATGCCAAAACATTTTAAAATGTTTGAAAGAATCAAACCATAGTTTTTCTGGTCATCATAGTAACAATTATCAATATGATATTTTCTAGTAGATATTATAAGAGTAATTATAATATCTACTAGAAAACTTACAAATAGACAGACTATAAAAGGTTCATGCTTATATATAAATGCCGTTTCTGAAAAAGGGATTGTCATTAGTATGTTTATTTTATCATGTTTTCCAACTCGTTCTCATTTTATTACCCCGGGGCGTATTCCATGTCAAAAGGTCAAAAAGGGTCAAAAAGAAAAGTAAAGGGGTCAAGTCTGCCTTTGGCTTTTGACCAGTTTTACCCTTATCCAAGCGAGATGTTTTTAGATTCTCCGATCTTCTTTCGCGCGCAACGTCACCCGCTCAACTGCATAATTCCGGGGACCCCATACATGATTCAGCAGTGACAAAACCCGGTGTGAAAACTATCCTCAGGTAAAGCGGGTTAAGTATCTGGCCTCTTTCAACGGGAGTGCCCTGAAGGGTGCATCTTCCGGCGGTCTGGAATGATTCTGCTCCGCCTGTAATGCTCATTGCTCTGCCTGCTCCATGCACAGTTCAGTTTTTTTCGTTTTGCCCCTCCCCATGTCCGCAAGGCAGCTTTACCACAACCTTGGTGCCTGAGGAAGAACCGCTGACAATGCGCAGGGTGCCCTGGTGGAGCTCAATATATTTTTTAGCCAAGCTGAGCCCGAATCCGGAGCCGTATACCTTGGTGGTGAAAAATGGTTCCGTAACCCGCTGTTCGTGGATCGGCCGGATACCCAGCCCGTAATCCTTGACAATGAAAAACAGGTACTGACCGTCTTCCTGCAATTTTATATCGATTTTGCCCTGTTCCGAAAGGGCCTCAATGGCGTTTTTAATAATATGGACCAGCGCTTCTTCGATCTGACGGACATCGACTATGAGCTCCGGCAGCCGGTTGGGCGCCTCGAAGTGGATCTTGATACTGTTTTTGTCAAGTTCGGTTTTCAGCAGAGCGAGGGCGTTTTTCACCAGCCTGCCCGGATCAACGGCCTGCTTATGCGGTTCCTCGGTCTGGGTAAATTGAAAAAGCGCGTTCAACAGCCGTTCCAGCCGGGCAGCCTCCTTGGCGATTACCTCAGCATACAGGTGCAGGTTCGTCGCTCCCCCCTTGGTGAGAATCCGTTTGGCCAAGCCGCCAATAGCGGCTAACGGATTTCTGATGGCGTGAAAGAAAAGAAAAGGGGTCAAGTCTGCCTTTGGCTTTTGACCAGTTTTACCCTTATCCAAGCGAGATGTTTTTAGATTCTCCGATCTTCTTTCGCGCGCAACGTCACCCGCTCAACTGCATAATTCCGGGGACCCCATACATGATTCAGCAGTGACAAAACCCGGTGTGAAAACTATCCTCAGGTAAAGCGGGTTAAGTATCTGGCCTCTTTCAACGGGAGTGCCCTGAAGGGTGCATCTTCCGGCGGTCTGGAATGATTCTGCTCCGCCTGTAATGCTCATTGCTCTGCCTGCTCCATGCACAGTTCAGTTTTTTTCGTTTTGCCCCTCCCCATGTCCGCAAGGCAGCTTTACCACAACCTTGGTGCCTGAGGAAGAACCGCTGACAATGCGCAGGGTGCCCTGGTGGAGCTCAATATATTTTTTAGCCAAGCTGAGCCCGAATCCGGAGCCGTATACCTTGGTGGTGAAAAATGGTTCCGTAACCCGCTGTTCGTGGATCGGCCGGATACCCAGCCCGTAATCCTTGACAATGAAAAACAGGTACTGACCGTCTTCCTGCAATTTTATATCGATTTTGCCCTGTTCCGAAAGGGCCTCAATGGCGTTTTTAATAATATGGACCAGCGCTTCTTCGATCTGACGGACATCGACTATGAGCTCCGGCAGCCGGTTGGGCGCCTCGAAGTGGATCTTGATACTGTTTTTGTCAAGTTCGGTTTTCAGCAGAGCGAGGGCGTTTTTCACCAGCCTGCCCGGATCAACGGCCTGCTTATGCGGTTCCTCGGTCTGGGTAAATTGAAAAAGCGCGTTCAACAGCCGTTCCAGCCGGGCAGCCTCCTTGGCGATTACCTCAGCATACAGGTGCAGGTTCGTCGCTCCCCCCTTGGTGAGAATCCGTTTGGCCAAGCCGCCAATAGCGGCTAACGGATTTCTGATGGCGTGAAAAACCTGAGCGGAAATCTGCCCCAAGGCATTATGGCGCTCCGCCTCCACCAGCAGATTTTTATCACGGGAAACTACGATATTCTGCTCGCTGAACTGATCCTTCTGCATCATTTCCTTGGTTACATCTGTCAGATAACCAAGCGATAGGCAGACCTTGTCACCCTCGAAAGTCTCAATACTGCCCCAGTCCTTAAGCCAGATTTCCCGATTGTTCGGCAACCTGAGCTTGTAGACCGCATCCACGAAGCCGACCCGGCTGCGCTGATTGCGCAATCGCTTCCGGCTGCTGCCCAGTTGCTCGGGGCCAAGAACATTTTCCTTGATGGCATCGCTGCTATCGATATACTTGTAAAGCCGGTGATCGAGAATAGCCTCGCGAAATGCCGTGGCAATCTCGTTGGGCCGGCATTGCAGGAGCCGCAAAAAACGCTGGCTGACAAACTCGTACCAGATCAGCTTATCATCCATCTGCCAAGCGGAAATATAGCTGATGACCGGCACATCGGTCCGGTCAAATGCTCTGAAACCAGCAATACACCTGCGAACACGTGCTTGCAGCCTGGAGCTGTATGGGCCGGAAAGGATGTGGCCGCAGTAATCAGGCGGAGCGGTCCGAGTCATATTTTTTCCCGCAGGCATGGCTGGTAACGGTATCAAGGCCAGTGTGGTGATAAGAAATAGCATTTTCCGGGGTGGTCCGCGGGAAGGATGATTGGCCTCTGCTCACTCCCGCAGCCGCTAAAATAACGCGCCCAAAATGTGCATTTTCCTGATACCAGCCTGCATTCATGAACCATTACCCGGGAACCGGCCGTCATCCCTGCTGCAAATCGTAGCAGTGACTTTTTTGCCTTCAAGAAACACCCTTAAAAACGCAGAAATGAATAACCATTCAGAATAACCGAAACTCTCTTTTGGAAATTTTGCAAGAAAAAACTACTAAGAAATGACAGGGGAAACAAAGAAAATCCAGTGCACAGCCTTCAGAACTTGTTGATTTTCTCCTTGAGCCGCCGGGCATTGATCAGATCCTTTTTGGCCTTGGGATCGTCCGGCCGCAGCCGCAGAACCTCCTCCCATTCCTGGATGGCCTTGTCAAGGTCTTCGGAAAGATAATAGCTGACGCCCTTGCGGTAATGGGCATCGGCCTCCTGCTGGATGTGCGTCTCGGTTGCAGCAACGAGCTTTGCCACGTCACGGTAATTGGCATCAATCGTCCGCAGCATTCGCAAGGCCTTTACGTACTCCCGCAGACCAATCAGCTCCATGGCCTGCCGGTATCTCGCCGCGTTTGGCCCCGCGGCGCCCTCCACAACCTGCGGCTCGCCCGCGGCGCCAGCCTCCACCCGGTGGTAGGCATCCTCCATGACCTTCCTTTTCTGCCGGCCGGGGGCCAGAACCCTGGCCTCGTCCTGCCGGGGCACGGCAGCGGCGGACTCTCCGCCTCCCGCCTGGGCCTGATCCAGCACAACCAGCCTCAGCTCGGTGCCGGGACTCACTTCGCCCCCGCACTTCTCCTCATTGAAGGCGGCAACCAGAAACTCCCTGGCCGGATCATGATACACCTTGCGGGCAACCTCCCTGCAGGTATCCCCTTGCTGCGCCTGATAGGTGATGAATACCTTGTCATGCAGCCTGTTTTGCAGATAATCCACTGCCTCGGGATGGTCCTGTTCATAGGTGAGGGCGTTGAGAAACTCCCGGCGGGCATCAATGAGCTTGCCCTGCTGATAAAAGGCAACCCCTTGCTGGAAATACTCCGTGGCTTTTGCCCTGGTTTCCTGCCTGAGCCGCTCAACCCTTGCCGCGATTTCCTTGTCCCGGGGATTAAGGCTCTGGAGAATCCACCAGTGCAGCAGCGCCTGCCGCAGCTCTCCCCGGTTTTCATATTCAATGGCCTTGCTGCGGGTTTTATCCGACAGGGCGGCAAACGGCTCCCTGTCCGGCGGCGTTGCCTGCAGCCGCGGGGCGCATGCGCCGGCAAAGCAGACAAGACAGATACACAGCGGGGCCAAACGCCAAGAACGGCAACGCGACAAAAAAAAGCGCCGCCAGGCGGTCGGTGCAGGCCAAGGTAGCATGGTAAAGCCCGATGACATCATCAGCGCAGCGCCTCACTGCCGGAGGTTTCAAGATTTTTCCTGAAGGTTTCCAGAGTGAAATCGCCGTAAATCATCCGGCGGTTCAAGGCATAGCGGTCCATGAAAAAGGGATTGCTGTCCCGTTTGACGGTAAAGGCTCCCTGGAAGCCGTTTTTCTCAAGAAAGGCGATGATCAGGTTATTGGTCTCGCCGTAAGGGTAAGCCAGATATTTCACCTGTTTGTGGAGTTTGCTCAGCACCGTATCCGCGCATGCGGTGATTTCCTGCTCAATTTCCGCGGCATAATGCTGCAACGACTCATTGCCGGCCACCCTGTTCAGATTGCGATGGGTCTTGGTATGGCACTGCACATCAAGGCCGGCCTTGTCCAGTTCGGCCACCTGATCCCAGTCCAGGGCTTTCCTGCCGCCGTTAATGAGATCGGTGTAGATAAACAGGGTGGCCGGAAAACCGTATTTCTTCAAAATGGGATACGCGATATCATAAACACCCCGCCAGCCGTCATCGATGGTAATGACCACGGATTTTTCAGGAATCTCCTGCCGGTATTGCAGGAAAGCAAACAGCGCATCAAGGGTGATCGGGGTGTAGCCATTGTCCTTGAGATATTTCATCTGCGCATCGAAATCACCCCGGCGCACCATCATCAGGCCCTGTTTTGTCTCGGAGAAATTATGATAGGTGAGCACCGGCACCGTCTGATAGCCCTGGCGGGAGAGCCGGGCCTTGGCAACAGGCTCCAGCGGGATGATGAGCTCCTGCCCCGGCCTGATATCCGTCACCTCATTGAAGTCGGCAATGACCCAGCTTTTATCGGCAGCGCCAAGGTATTTGGCGGCAAGCGACGGCAGGCTGTCGCCGGACTGGACAATGACCGGGATAAAACGCGGAGCTCCCTCGGGGCGGGGCAGATGCACGACTCTGGTGGGCCCCTTCGCGCACCCCTGGCAGAGCAAAACAACGAAGAGCACGCAGAGGGTATGGAAAAAAGGCGGCGGCAACCAGCCCGGGGGAAGCAACTTATTGATCAGCATTCTTGCCTTTGAGTTTAAGAAAGCGGTAAGTCTTGATGGCCTGGGAGGAACCGATCATCTGCTGTGAATCAAGCGGTTCAACCATGACCTGATCCATTATCTGACTGTAAATCCCCTCGGCGAGTATGATTTCGCCCGGCTCCCCCAGGCCGATGAGCCAGTAAGCCTCTTTGATGCTCTCCCCAAGGGAACTGTACTCGACCTTGGAGTGGGAGCCGATATTGCCGGACAAAACGATACCAGCGCTGATGCCGACACACACGCTGGAGAGCAGCTGACTCTCCCCTTCACTGCCGGCGGACAATGTCTCCTGCAGCTCGACCGCGGCGCGCAGCGCGCGGGCGGTGTGCTCCTCCCGGTAGAGGGAAACGCCGAAGATGCCGACCACCGCGTCACCGATAATCTTGTCAACATAACCGCCGTGCTTGCTGATAATGCCGGTGACGATGCCGATATACTTGTTTAATTCGATGACCACATCTTCCGGTTTTGCCGTGCCGGCAAAGGAGCCGAAGCCCTTTACCCCGGCAAAAAGCACCGCCACCTGACGTCTGACGGCATACGCTTCCCCCTTTAACACCGGTCCCTCGAGAATCCGGTCAACCGAGGAAAACTTCAGATAGTTCTCGAGCTGCACGTGGTTATGAACGTGGGCCGGGAGATTTTCCGCCATCCTGTGCAACGCCTGCGCAACTTCCCCCAGCTCATCATTGTCAATTTGCCTGACCCGGTGCCGCAGGTTGCCCTTGCCATACTCCGCGGCCGCCTCGACAAGGGCGTCAATCCCCGCGCGAAAGCGCTGGACATAGAAATAGGCAAGACCCAAAAGACCGAGCAGCGCCAGCAGACCCGGGGCCAGCAGGGCCGGCAGAACAGCGGTCTGCTGCGAGGCCGTCCGGGTGCGGATAAAATCAAGGGGTATGCCGAGATGGACAACGCCCAGGGGTTTGTCATTATAGAAAACGGTCCTGGACAGATCGAAAATCTGCCGGCCGTCATTATCCTGGTACTGCACGATGCCGCTCTCTTTATTTTCACGGACAACCACCGCGCCGGCCGCGGGGGTGTATTCCCTGCCGAGCATCTCCTGCAGCGAATGGGCCTGGATGATCCGGTTGCGGTCAACCACAAAGGCATGGACAACCCCGTCAAGACCGGCCGCATCCCTGGCAACGGCATTGAGACGCAAGGTATCATCGGCAAGCAGGGGAACCTTGGCGCTGGCCGCGAAATAACTCACTACCCCCTCGGCGGATTTCAGGGTTTCGGCAAAGAGGACATCCCGCTGTTTCATCAACATGAACGAGACAGGCAGGCCGATTGACAGGGAAAAAAGCAGCAGAACAGTGATGCCGAGGCGGAAAAGGAGCGGCTGGCGCAGATAATTTTTCAGTTGTTCGTTTTGCACGTTGTCTTCACCGGGAAATTGCATCTCCCTTGCTCTTGTGTCGAGCGGAGAAAGGATATAAGATATTACCCAAAAGCGTACAGCTATCTCAATGTTTTTTTTTGAAAAAAATACAGCCTTGCCATAAAATTTCCATATTATCCTGTCCAGGCAAACCCGGCGCGTCTCTTTCACAGATGCAGCGGACAAATACTCCTTGACGGCCGGAAGGATGTTGGCATATTATTTTTTTTATTACAAAATTTATGGGACTCTGAATTTTCATGACAACTTTTCAGAAACAGCGACTCGGGAAATACATTCTTCTTGATAAACTGGCGGTTGGTGGCATGGCCGAACTTTACCGGGCCATGATCACCGGTGTCCAGGGATTTGAAAAACTCATCGCCATCAAAAAGATCCTTCCCCATCTCGCCAGCGAAGAGGAGCTGGTCAGATCCTTCATTGATGAAGCCAAACTCGCTGCCCTGCTTCACCACCAGAACATCGTCCAGATCTATGATTTCGGCAGTCTGGCCGACACCTACTTCATTGCCATGGAGTATCTCCTGGGCAAGGACTGCCGCATTATCACCAGCAAGGCCAAGGAAAAAAATCTTCCCCTGGAACTGCCACTGGCGCTGCTGATCGTCTCGCGTATCTGCGCCGGGCTTGACTATGCCCATAAACTCAAAGACTTCCAGGGCAAACCGCTGAATATCATTCACCGGGACATCAGCCCCCAGAACATCCTCATCACCTATGAAGGGGATGTGAAAATCGTCGATTTCGGCATCGCCAAGGCCGCCAGCCAGACCACCATGACCCAGATGGGCATGATCAAAGGCAAGGTCGCCTATATGTCGCCGGAACAGGCCGCCGGCAAGGTCATCGACCACCGTTCCGACATTTTTTCCTGTGGCATCCTGCTCTATGAAATGGTGACCGGCAAACGGATGTTTGCCGGGGACACCATGCACATTCTCGCCAAAGTCCGGGAGGCGCAGTTCGACAGGCCCGAGGAAGTGCGGCAGGATCTGCCGGAAAAACTGCTGGAGGTTCTCTACCGCTCCCTGGCCAAGGAACCGGCCAACCGCTACCAGACCTGCGGCGACATGCTGACCGATCTGGAGGAATGCATGCAGGAACTCGGCGGTCATTTCACGGCCAATGTGCTGGCCAGATATATGAAAACACTTTTCGCCGATGAGATAATCGCCGATGAGCAGCACCTGCAGGAGATCACCAGGATCGGTCTCATGCAGGATGAGCCCGAGGAGGTCATTGGCCAGCCCCTGGCCAGCGACACGACGCATGCAAAAACAGCGGCTGCCAGGCACACCCTGAAAAAACCCGACACGGCTGAGCTGTTCTCCCAGCCGCCATTGCCGGCCGAGTCCAGAAAATCACTTTATGCCGGCATTGCCGTGGCAATTGCCCTGGTCATTGGCCTTTTGACTACCTTTATCGGCCAAAAGAAAGAAGCCCCTCCGGCAACTCCCGACACCACAGAGCAACAGCAGCTTGCCCCGGTTACCAGCGAAGCTCCGGGCACGGAACTCTATCAGCAGGCCATGGATGCCCTGGTGGCCGGGCGTTTTGATGACGCGGCCGGCTCCTTTGAAAAAATTCTGCAGCTTGGTCCGGCCATGCAGGAGAAAATAGCGCTCCCCTATGCGGAGGCACTAGTGGGCCAGGCAGAGATACTGGCCAGGACAGATATCAAAAAGGCCACGGCGCTGCTGGAAAAATCAATCCGTCTCAATCCTGACAGCGAGCAGGCCCATTTCCAGCTCGGCATGCTGCTGCTCAAGCAGAAGGATTATCCCAGGGCCATCGCCAGCTATCAGAATGTCATCCAGCTCAATCCGAAATTTCCGGACACCTTCTTCAATCTAGGCTTCATTTATGCCCTGTCAAAGGATTATGCCAGGGCCGAGGAAATGTATGCCCGGGTAGTCGAGCTTGCCCCGGATTACGTGGATGAGGCCCTTTTCAATCAGGCGCTGGTGCAGAACGAGCAGGGCAAAAAGGCCGCCTGCATCAGCAACCTGGAAAAGGCGGTGGCCATCAACCCGAAAAACGTTCCGGCCCAGAATTACCTTAAAAAAATGAAAGAAGCCTCAGGAGCAAATAAGTGAAGAAAGGTATGCGGAGGTCACATTTTCTTCTTGTCCTATGTCTTGTCCTGGCATGTGTCCTCTTCGGCTGCGCCGCCAAGGAAGCCGCGCCGCCGGTTGAAGCGCCGCCGCCCGAACAGCCCCGGTCTGAACCCGTAGCGGAACAACCGCCGCCGGTTGTCTATTTCGTCCATACCGTCGCCCTGCCGGGGGAAAGCCTGTCAATCATCGCCAAATGGTACACCGGTGATCTGAAAAACTGGGAAACCCTGGCCTGGCATAACCCGACGATCAATCCCAACCGTATCTTCAAGGGTGACACGATCCAGATTCCCCGGGATCTCCTGGTCAGAGAGGATCCCATGACCCAGGAATTTGTTGACGAATCGCAGCCCCGGCCAAAACGGAAGACCGGCAACGGCAAGCCCGGAAAAGAACAACCGGCGGTCGAAAGTCCTGAAGGCGTTCCCCTGTTCGGCCCCAGGGATTACAGCAAATAATCGATCTCAGCCTGAAGCTGCGCCCTGCATCTCGCTTTCCACCGTTATCGAGCGGGAGATGAGCATCATGAGCGGCAGCACGCCGTGCCCCTCGGTGTTGAGCAGCAGTTTGCCGCCATGATCCAGCAGAATCTTATGGGCGATATTTAGAAAGAGACTGTTGCACCACGGCTTATCGCGAAAAACCGGGGCAAAGGGATCACGGAAGGTGCTGCCTGCCAGTACCTGGCCGAAGCTTATTTCCAGGGCTTCCTCGCCATCCTGCAGCCTGACCGGCAGCTCACTGCCCTGCATCATGCCAAACAGTATCTCCTTGAACACCGCGGCCAGGGCCTTTTTCATGAGCTGCCTATCCACCGGCGCCATGACATTTGCCGTGACCACGGCAAACTGCGGGCTGATCTGCTTCCTGCGCAGTTCCTCCTGACAGTTTTCCATCACCTCCTGCACCAGCAGATCCATCCTGACCAGCTGCTTTTCCGGCAGGGAAATCCGGGCAAAACCGTCCACCTCCTGCAGCACGGCTTCAATGCGTTCCACTGATTTCACCATGGTCTGCATTTTCTGCTGCTCCGCCCCATCCTGATTGGTCTTGGCAATTCTTCTGACCAGTCCGCCCAGGGCGGCCAGGGGGTTTCTCACTTCATGGGCCATGGCCTGGGCAAGGCGCACGTAAGCCGCCACCCGTTCCGTATCGATCAGCCTGACCTCGGTGCTGCGCAGCTTATCCATTGTGTCGGCATACTTCTTCTGCAGTTCGCTCCACAGACGGGCATTCTCGATCAGGGGGGCGATGATGGCGGCGATGGACTGAAAGAGTTCCAGGTCGCTGTGGCTGTATGCGCCGGGGATATTGCGGTCAATATAGATGAGCCCGTTGATCTGATTGTGGTAGATCAGAGGAGCGCACATGGCCGACCTGATGCGCAGGTTAATGATGCTTTCCTCTTTCTTGAAGGACTCGGAGCTTAAGGCATCTTCCAGCAGCAGGGATTCGCCGTTCTGCAGCACCCGTTTGACAATGCTGCGGCTGAGCGGCAGGGCCCCGTCCCGGTAATCGCAGCACAGCGGCTTCAATTTGCCATCTTGCTGAAACAGGGCAATGGTGCCGTGATCCTGCTGAAAATATGCCCGGCAGCTGGCAAATATCTTTTCGCCAAGCCGCATGACATCCCGGCTGCCGGGCAATTCCGTGGTGATGTCGTAAATCAGCTCCAGCCGCCGGCGGTCCAGCTCCCGCGCCACCGTGGAACGGTCCAGGGCATGGAGGACAACCGTCTGTTCGGCATTCTGCTCACCGGAGGCGGGCAGCAGGAACCTCATCTGGCCCAACTGGATAAAATCACCGGGATGCAGGAAGGTCTGGGTGCTGATCCTTCTGCCGTTGACCCACACGCCGTTGGCGCTCTCCAGGTCCTTGATCCACAGCTTGTCGTCCGTGGCGTCGAGCAGGGCGTGGCGGTGGGAAACGGTCTGGTCCGGCAGGGCGAGATCCGCCTCCCTGCCGCGCCCGATCAGGCAGGGCAGGCTTATGGAGTACTCTTTGCCTGTTGCGGCATCTCGTAGGATCATAGGCGGGTCGTCAGGACACCATTGGACAGTTTGCCCTGTTTATCACGATGGTGATCGTGGTCAGGGAGGGATTCAGCCGCCGATCATCACCGTCGGACAGCCGGCAACAATGCTGCCGCCGTGGGCCGTCAGATCCCCGACCCGGGCAGCGGGCTGGTTGCCGATCAGCACCGTGGCCGAGCCCTTGACAATCACATCCGGCGGTCCGACGCAGGTCGCCTGGTCCCCCATGCGGGCCGCCGGCAGGTTGCCGATCAGCACCGTCGGACAGCCCGGCGGGAGGATGGGGCCGCCGACATGGGGAACCGGCCCCCCGGGCGTTGGCGTCTGCATGGGGCAGGTGTGCATGTCCCCTATTCTTGCGGCCGGCGGCATGGTTGCATCTCCTTTTAGAATTCAAAATTCAGGAGACAGAATAAAACATAAAATCCAGCATTCTGCCTTCTGACTCCTGGCTCCAATTTACTGGGGCAGATCATCCCACAGGTAATTCATCGCGCCAAGCTGGGTTTTGTCGTAGAGCTCGCGCTCCTTTTTGCCGAGCTGGCCCTGCAGATACAAAATGGCCTGGCTGGCGCGGCTCACCATGGTATCGGTCAACGGGTCCTTGCCTACCTTTTCCGGATCAGCCTGGGCGATCTCCGCTGCCAAGGCCCCATAGATCGGCGCAGGATCCCCGGTCATGGCCTGCCGCCGCAGCGTCCGGGCGGCCCAGGTCATCATCAGCTCATCGCTGAGGCCGGAGCGGCCCATGTAGATGGCCACCAGTTCAGCCAGCTGGTCTGCGCCCTGCAGGGCCTGTACCTTTCGCTTCCCCTCAGCCGCTGCCAGGGCCTGGGGCAACTTGAGCCGCTGGATGGCGGCAACCCGCTGGTACCCCCGCATGCCTTCCTCGCTCTCGTTCTCCAAGGCCTTTTTGGCGTCCACCTCATCGGCAATGCGCTGGCTGAGCCGGTCGGCCGACCCGGCTGGACTGAGCACCACCAGGGTCTCCAGCAGCGTGTCCACCGCCTCCATGGCCTTGGCATGGCCGGCAAGATGGGCGTCAAAATAACGGGCCGCCTCCTCCGCCTGCTGTGGTGTGCCCACTTCGGCCATGGCCTGTGTCACGTAAGCGGAACGGAGCAGATCCGCCGCGGTTTTTTCTTCCCCCTTGAGGATCTTGACAAGATGCGGCAGGCAATCAGCCCGCTCATAAAAACGCAGCACATGCACCATTTTGCCGTAGGCGTCCGGCGGCGCATCAGCACCGAACTCCTCGGTGATGAAGCGCGACACCAGTTCCGGCTCAACACCCCGGGGAACCCGCGGCACGGAACGGATGCCGCCGAAGATGTAGTTGCGCAGGGCCTGACGGCCGTGCATCTCATCATAGCGCACGGTGGTAATTCTGATCTGCGGTCTCTCTTGCTTCATCGTTTCCTGATTCATTTTTCCCGTCCTCTCAGCGGCCTGGCAGCTTCCCAGAAACACAAGGGCCAGCAGAAAGCCTGCAAGCATCCCTAACATGGGGCTAAACAGGCCGTTTTGCCGGAACCACTCATTTTTCAATGACATTTTCAATAGATCCACCCAAGAAAATCAGCCGGATTGTCACCAGTTCTCGAACACCGAAGTGCCCCGGCTGCGGAACCTCTCCGCCATGCTGCCCGTCACCCAGCGCGCGGCCCCCACCGTCCGCTGGGCCGGGTCCCAGCAGGCATAGCGGATGTTCACCGGCGTGTCAAAGAGACGCTTGGAGGCATCCACCGGATGCTGCTGGCTCAGCACCGTTTCCCGCATCAGGCACGGCGGGGCAAGGGGGCTGGAGTTGTCCACATGGAAGGCGTCGGGCAGGACGTGGCCGGCCTCATGGGGATAGGCCCAGGGCCAGTTGTCGCCCGCGTCCATGAAATCCCGGGCCATGACAAAGCAGGCCCAGCGCATGGGGGAATCGGCCCGGTAGTCGGCGCGCAGATCCGTGTGGGGGTTGAGGCCGAGCCCGCCGAAGGTGGTGAACTCACGGCAGATATAAAAATCAAGCCGGTCGTCGGTGCCGGGAGCGGCGCGGATCAGCCGCCGCAGGTCGGGATTGAGCACCGGCAGCGAATTGGGAAGCGCCCCGTTGACGTTGGTGATGTTGACCCGGGCCACATCAACGGTGATGCCGGCGCCAGGCGTCAGGTTCTCGTTTTCGATCATGACCCGCCTGCCATCGGTGCGGGTGATGAGAATATCATAGGAGCGGTTGGTGGCGGTAAAGGCCCGGGCGTTGGCAAAGGACTGGGCCGCGAAGATATTGCCCCGCAGCGCCCCCACCGCGGCGACAATGGCCGTGGCAACCTGCTCCGGCGTCCAGCTGAGAGTAAGATTGACCGTGACCGTGGGCCGGGCGTCGGCCGCGGTCAACCCCGCCCCGGTGGCGGCGGTTTCGGCGGCGGCAACGTCAGCGGGGGGCAGCCCCAGCCGGAATGACAGCCGGTAGGGCCCGCCGACGGCGGAAACCGGTCTGCCGTGCTCCTGACTGATGGTGAGCATGTTGTCAGGGGGCGGGTCAAGAAACTCAATAACCGGGGCCCCTACCCGGCAGGGGACAAACCTGGGGGCCAGACTGATCTGGGCATAGGCCCGGCGGAACCATTTCATGGTCCGGTAGCGGATATTCTGCTCGGTGATACCCGCGGCATTGCCCCCCCCCACCGCCTCCTTGAAGACATGCACGCACAGCTTGATCCGGCGGCGGGCCGCCTCCTCCATGGGCAACTCAGACACCACCCGGCATTTCTGCTGACCGGCCGGGGCGGGACAGTTGCGCAGCTCGTAGGTGGCGCGGACCCGCTGGTCGAGGATCTCCAGATGATCATTGGCGCCATTGTTGCCGTCCGCCAGATCCGAGATCAGCAGGCCCTGGGCCGTGCCGTCGGTACGTTTGGGGTTGCCGGACAGGGCGGCGAAATCCTGGTCGTCAACCACCAGCCGCAGGTAGCGGGAGCGGTAGCGGGTGCTGCTCCTGGCGCTCATCTGCTGGCAGGCCACGATGATACTGCGCATGCCGGCATCGGCGTCGCCCGCGGCAAACTGGTTATAGACGACGTTGGCGGGATCGATACTGCCGTCAGCCGCATACACCGGTTTGAGGGCCTCCAGGGTCACATTGACGGAATTGCCGCCGGCCTGCGGGTCCACCACCTCGATCTTGAAGCTGTCCGGATCGGCATGGCCGTTGGCATTAAATCCGAAACCATTGGGGAAGGCGCTGGTGCCGTTTGTTCCCCCCTGGTTGCTGACATAATTGCTGATATTGACAAAGGTTAACGATCTGTCACTGGCAGCCGGCGCCCACTGGGAACCGTGGACAATGCGGATCGCCGGCGCGGGAATGCCCCAGCGCCGGAAGATGTGCTGCACCTCCACATCCCGGCCGCCTTCGTTGCGCCGCTCGATGAGCGGCACCCGGACCACATCGCCCTCGCGCAGGGGGCGGTTGCGGAACGGCTCGTTCTCCGCCACCTCCCGCAGCCGCAGGCAGTTCACGTAACCGAAGCGGGCGGCTATGCCGCACAGGGTGTCGCCGTCACTTGCATTCACATTCTGAAATTCATCAGCCATCAGCTCAAATCTCCATGCACCGCTGAAGCCGGGGCCCTATTTGGGCTCCCACGCCTCCCGGTCAAGATTGGGGAATGTCACTTCGCAGGTGCCAGGATCAATGCCGTTCACCCGGGCGAAGCCATTGCCATCCAAGGTGCCGTCCACCAGCGAGCCATCGGGCAGCTTGATCTGGTAGCGCTCGCCGGGCACGGGCAGTCCCGCCTGATCCTCCAGCTTGATCTCCACCCAGCTCTTCTTCAGCTCCTTTTCCGCCTGGCTCTGGGGCGGCTTGTAGGGCCTGGCCGGTTGCGCCCCGTATTTGCCGGTCTGTTTCGCCACCTGTTCTTCCTTGATCTTGGCCATGGCGCCCGGATCGGCCACATCGGCCTCCTGGGCCGGGTCCGGGGCGACCGGGGTAATGGCGCTGCCGGCCGAACCGGAGGCGGGAGGCGATCCGGGGCCGGAATTGATCATGGTCATGGTGCCGTCCAGGGTGACCTTGAGCCCGGAAACGGTGACCCCGGCCTGATCGATGACCACGCTGCTGCCGCCGCATTTCAAGGTGATGCCCTGCATCGCCTCGATGACCACGCCCATGGCGTTCAGGTAGTAACTGCCCTGGGTGTCCTCGGAGTGGCCGGCCTTGAAGACCTCGGCCACATCGCCGTCCACCGTGAGCGAAAGGCTGCCCCCCACCGCCCTGGCCTCCTTGCCGGCGACCTTGACATGGAGGTCCTTGCCGATCTGCTCCTTGTGGTCGGCGCCCACCTCCACATTGCGGTTGTTCTCCACCTTGACGAAATGATCGGTCTTGACAATCAGGTGGCGGTTCTGCCCCACCCATTCAAAACAGTCCTTCACGATACGGATATCCTGGTTCTTGGCCGCGTGGATGAACAGCTGCTCCTCCCCCTTCTTGTCCTCGAAACGGATCTCGTTAAAGGCGCCGCCGCCTTGCGAGGTGTTGGATTTGAAGGTGCTCTTGGTCTTCTCGTCCGGCAGCTTGTAAGGCGGGAGATTGGTGCCGTGGTAAACCTGGCCGGTGATGATCGGCCGGTCCGGATCACCCTCGATGAACTCGACAATCACCTCATGGCCGACCCGGGGCAGAAACACGGCCCCCCAGCTGTTGCCGGCCATTGACTGGCTGACCCGCAGCCAGCAGGAGCTGTTTTCGTTGCGCTGCCCCTCCCGGTCCCAGTGGAACTGCACCTTGACCCGGCCCAGGTTGTCAGTGTAGATCTCCTCACCGGACGGCCCGACGACAATGGCGGTCTGCACCCCTTCCACCACCGGCCGGCGGGTGCTGCGCACCGGCCGGAACGGCACCTCATGGGGGATGCACTGGAACTCATTGGTGTAGGCGATCTGCGCCTCCGCGCCCGCCTGCCCGCCACCGATATAGGTTCCTTCCTGTCTTGCCTCATGGGTGACGGCGGTGAGCACATAATCCTTGTCATTCATGTCCGCGCGGAAATAGTCCTGCAGCCGGAAGCGGCAGCCGCTGCTGAAGGCCCGGCAGTTGCCGGCGCCGCTTAAGGTGGTGATCTGCGCTTCCTCCTCCTCCATGCGGATGGTGGCCAGATGGTCTCCCTCCTGGCGCTTGGCGTATTGGCCCGGATAATCATAAATTTCCCGCTCCCCCGGCCCCAGCACATGTTTGGCATCCACCGAAACCTTGAGATCGGCATTGGGGATCTCATAATTGAAGTCGTTGATGCTGTACTTGCCGGCCCGGATCTCCTTGGCCACCTTGAGGCTGGCCACCATGTCCTCCTCCAGGGGGCTGCCGCCGCTGAGGCGGCAGCGGGCCGTCTCCTGGCCGGGGCAGGGCTTGTGCTCCACCGGCGAGTCGGCCAGCACCAGGGTATGTTTCTTATCCTCGTGCTCGAAAAAGTAGCAGATCCCCTCTTCCTCCAGCAGCCGGGAAATAAAGTTGAAATCGGTCTCCCGGTACTGCACGGTGTAGTCCCTTGCCTCGTAGGTGCCGCTGAGGCGCACGCTGTAATCGGCAAAGCCGTGGTCGGCGAAAATCTTTTTGACAATGTCCGGCACCGACAGCTTCTGGAAGATGCGGGAATCCGCCGTCCTGGACAAAAACCAGAACCAGGGCACCATGGTGGCGCGGTAGCGGGAAAACTGCAGGGAGCTTGCCTGCTCGTCCATGCCCTGCTCATGGCTGAACCGGGCGATGAAGCCGTTGAAGTAGCGGCGGCTGCCGTCGGCCAGAAAAAGGGAGACCGTGACATTCTCGCCGATGATTTTTTCAAAGGAGATATTATGAAATTCGGAAAAGAGTTCCAGTTCAAAGCGGAAAAGATGGGACAATCCCTCGCTGCCCTGGAAACGGGCAAGCAGCAGCACGTCCTCGCCGAGAGGGGTGTTGATGGCAAGAAGTCGATTTTCCTGAGTGTAAATGCCCCCCCCGTTTGACATGATCTCACCCCGTTTCAGGTTGAAGTGGCTGAAGTGTGTGCGCTCCAAGAACTCATCTCTCGGGGCAGGAGCGGGCCTTGGCCGCGCTCACCGTGTTTCCGCAATGCAAAGGTCGCGGGCATGGCCCGCTCCTGCCCCGGAATGACTTCAAATCATCTGATATGTTTGTGATACCAAAGCCCTTCAGTCGTTGTCAATAGAGAAAAAGATAAACAACATATTGAGATCATCAGAAATTTTCAAAAATGAATATCCATTCAGCCCGGCATAATGAAAAATGGCGAAAACCGCCGGGCATTACATCCGCCAATTGCCTTTTGCCGGCATTTATGCTTAATGTAACAGGATATCAGCTAACCCCCATCTCCGCAATCGGGCACAACGAATAATGAAAGTCTCGCGGGGTAGGAGCGGCCGGCACAACAAGACAGGAAAGAGACTTTCATATAAACAATTCACAGCGCGCCAGGCCTGCGTTACAGCAGCGCCTTGGCGAGCTGCAATGAACCAGGAAAGCAAGCCGTGACCGAATCAAGCCGCACCTATGTCCTGCCGGTTTTACCCCTGAAAAACGCCGTGGTGTTCCCCTATGTGGCAATGCCTATTTCCATCAACCGCACCGCTTCGGTGGCGGCGGTTGAAGAGGCCCTGTCCACCAAGAACAAGATGCTGGCGGTCTTCGCCCAGCGGGACGCAACCATAGAAAGTCCCCGCATCAAGGATCTGCATGCGGTCGGTTCATCGGCCGTCGTCAAACTCATCGCCCGCTCCGAGTCCATGGTGCAGATTATCATCCAGGCGGTGGAACGGGTGGAGATCGCCGAGACGGAACAGACCACCCCCTTTCTCAAGGCCCGAGTCCGCACATTGCCCATGCCCATGGAGCAGGGCATTGAGGTTGAGGCGCTGCAGCGGGAGATCATGGAATTGACGGGCAGGTATTTTGCCCTGGGCCATCCGGAAGTGCAGGTGAACTTCCCCCAGTTCGTCGCGCCTGGCGAGGATTTCCTGCAGCTGCTCTATCCGCTGGGCCAGCTCATGGCCCTTGATGTCAAAAGCGCCCAGGCCCTGCTGGAGGCGCCCACAGTCACCGCCGCCATGCGCATTATCCGCAGCCACCTCAACCATGAGATCCAGATCCTTGAGGTGCGCAAGAAAATTGCCAGCGATGCCCAGTCCGAACTCAGCAAGGAGCAGCGCAACTACATTCTGCGCCAGCAGATGCAGGCCATCCAGAAGGAACTGGGCGAAAAGGGCTCGGCGGAAGCGGATCTGGCCGAACTGCAGAAAAAGCTGGAAGAGGCGAAACTGCCGGAAAATGTCCATGAAGAGGTGAAACGGGAACTGTCCCGTCTCGGCCAGATCCCCACCATCTCGCCGGAATACCAGGTGGCCCGAGCCCACCTCGACCTCATTTTCGAACTGCCGTGGCACAAGGCCACCACGGACAATCTCAATCTGGCCAATGCCAGAAACGTGCTGGATGAGGACCATTACGGCCTCAAGGAGGTCAAGGAGCGGATCATCGAGCAGCTGGCCGTCATGAAGCTGAACCCGGAGGCCAAGGCGCCGATCCTGTGCTTTGTCGGCCCGCCCGGTGTCGGGAAAACCTCGTTGGGCCAGTCCATCGCCAGGGCACTGGGAAGAAAGTTCGAACGCTTCAGCCTGGGCGGCATGCATGACGAGGCGGAGCTGCGCGGCCACCGCCGCACTTACATCGGCGCCATGCCGGGCCGCATCATCCAGGCCATGCGCCGCTCAGGGGTGCTGAACCCCCTGGTGATGCTTGATGAAATCGACAAGCTGGGCCGGGATTTCCACGGCGATCCCTCCGCGGCCCTGATGGAGATCCTTGATCCGGCCCAGAACTGCGCCTTCCGGGACAACTATCTTGACCTGCCATTTGATCTCTCCAGGGTGTTTTTCATCACCACCGCAAATACCGTTGACACCATCCCCAAGCCCCTGCTTGACCGCATGGAGCTGATGCATCTCTCCGGCTACAGCGACGAGGAGAAGATGGAAATCGCCCATCACTATCTCTTTCCCCGCCAGCGCAAGGAAGCGGGCCTCGGCGAGGGCCAGTTTGTCGTGCCGGATGCGACCCTGGCCGCGGTCATCCGCCGTTATACCCGGGAGGCCGGGGTCCGGGAACTGGAAAGGATGCTGGGCCGGCTGGCCCGCAAGGCGGCCATCCGTTTCGCCGAAGGCCGGGTTGAGCCGGTCACGGTGCAGCTTGACAATCTGCTGGATATGCTGGGGCCGGAACGTTTTTTTGTGGAGAAACTGCGCCGGGATCTGCCGGCCGGCGTGGCCACCGGCCTGGCCTGGACCGAGGCGGGCGGCGACGTGCTCTATATCGAGGCCATCGACCTGCCCCGAGGGGAGAAATTCACCCTGACCGGCCATCTCGGCGAGGTGATGAAGGAATCGGCCATGGCGGCCAACAGCTACATCCTCTCCCATGGCGAGGCGCTGGGCATCAAAAAACCGAAGGGCACCGTGCATATCCATGTGCCGGCAGGGGCCATTCCCAAGGACGGACCTTCAGCCGGGGTGACCATGGCGGCGGCCCTGGCCTCGCTCTACAGCAGACTGCCGGTGCGCAGCGATACGGCCATGACCGGGGAAATCACCCTAAGCGGCCTGGTGCTGCCGGTGGGCGGCATCAAGGACAAGGTGCTGGCGGCCCGGCGGGCAAGCATCCACCGGGTCATTCTGCCCGGCGAGAACGAGAAGGATCTGCACGATCTGCCTGATTATGTGCGCCGGGAGATGGAATTCATCTTTGTCGAGCGCATCGAAGAGGTGCTCAAGGCCGCCATTCCGGATCTGGTCGCCGCGGAGGTGAGCCACAGGGGCTGACAGTCGGCGCAAAAACAATGATCCGGCCGCAAGGCGCAATGCCCGCCTGATCAGTCCCTGGTGGGACTGGTTCCCGCGAATATCTCATCAAGAGGCAGATCCGGATAGATGCGCTTGGCGCACTCGGGGCAGACGCTGTGGCTGAACTGCGCGTCGGAATGATCCCGGATATAGGTCTCGATTTGCTTCCAGTACCCTTTATCATCGCGGATCTTCTTGCAGGAGGAACAGATGGGCAGAAAGCCGCTGAGCGTCTTCACCTGGGCCAGGGCGGCCTCCAGACTGTCCTTTTTTTCCTGCAGCGCGGCTTCGATGCGCCGGCGCTCGGTAAGCTCGCCGGCCAGACGGTCATAGGCCGCCTGCAGCTTGCTGGTGCGTTCGACCACGACCTCCTCGAGATGGGCCTTGTGCTCGGTCAATTCGATGTTTATCTCCCGCAGCTCGCCAGTATAAGCCCGGAAAAAGTTCCTGAAGAGGATAACAAACGGCAGGGAACTGAGGAAGAAATAGACTGCCGTGAGGATGGAGATGACCAGGTCATGCCGCATGATGGCGGCCAAATTCTGGATCTGGTAATCGGCGCAGGCGAGATAGGTCCTCCCGCCGGGCGAGGTCTGGGGCAGGGCGATGGATCGGAACCGGCCCCACTGGTCCGCGTAATTGACAAACACCGTCTTTTTCTCCCGCAAGGCCTCGACGAAACCGGCCGGCACATCATCATAGGGATAGAAATACCAGGATTTTCTCTCCCTGGCCTCCTCTTCGGTTACGGTGGGGGCGGAAAAATAGAATTTCCCGTCCTGTTCGATCAGGGTGTAGACATAGGTGAAGTCGGTATCATCCGCATAGCCGGTGATGGCCTTGCGGTTTTGCAGCTCTTCGGCAAAGGAGATGGAGTCCTGGTTGATGGCCCGGTCGTGAAAATCCGGGGCGAGCATGAATTTCAACGCCTTGGCCGCCAGCAGCAGCTGCTGGTCAATCTCCGCAAGCACGATATGTCTATGACGTTGGTTGGACCACGAAGTGTAGCCCAGCACGGCCGCAACATAAAATACCAGGCAGAGAGCCAGGTAAAGGGTATATCTGCCCCGTTTTTGTTTGTCGATCATAAAATCTCCCGTCCTTGTGACGCAACCATATAACAGTTCTATCACAAAGCAGAAGATTCCGGCAAATCGATAAAGGCGGGTGGAGAGGAAAAAGGGAAGGGGAACGAGTCAGCATTTATTCTTTATTCCTGCCATTTCCCGAAGACTGCATATAACTCCTCCACCAAGCGCTTCAAGGATGGATCGTTCCGGGCAGCCCGCTTTATGTCCATGGCCTGAACTATATCCTCCGAAAATTCAATGCCGCCAAGACTCGGGGTAATACCTGTCTCAAGGATTGCTTCAATCAACAATTTTTTGTAGCGCGCTCTCTCGCATTTCTGGTCCGGGGCTTTACAGCCTCGTCCGAAAACAGCCTTAAAAGCCCCTGAATCCAACAACAGCCAACGTTCAATATGCGGATCAGGCACAGCGCAGATGAGCTTACCAGGTATATCTCCCGTAACGCTGCCTATTTCCTTCAACCTATCATTCATGCCCTTGCAGTTGGCATCGGTTGCCACCACGACCAGATCAGGGAAACCGGCCTGGTCCCGCTGCAAATCCCGCAGGAACTGCTTAAGTTCACGGATGACGGCCCCATGACCACGCCGGACATTTAGCCAACGAAGCTGAACCTCAATGCCGCATTCCTTTGCCAGCCGGGAAATGAGCGCCCCAAGAAATGACTGATGGGCGTGGTCTTCCACAAAAAGGGCAATCTCACGCATCAAAGTCACCCCTCAATATTCGTTCGGACGGAGTAAGCTCTTCATCATCTGAGGGGGCAAATTCTTCATCAAACGATTTGTCGATATCAGTCCTGCGGCCCAGAGGACCCCATGTGGTAAAGCGTGTGATACTTGTCTTGTCTCCTGTCTTTTTGCAGACAAACAGGGATTCATCAGGCGTCAGATCTGGGAGAAGAGGCGAGTGGGTGGTGACAATGTACTGTGTTCCGCCAAGCGATGCCCTGGTCTTCAGGAGATCGGCAACCATCCGGATTCGACGGGGATGTATACCGTTTTCCGGCTCCTCGAAACCTATCAAGGCAGGTTGCTCTTTCGCCCCGGCCAAGGCAAGAAGGCCAAGAATCCGCAAAGTTCCTTCCGAGAGGATACGGGCCGGCATAGGCACGCCGTTTTCCTTTAGTTTCAGTTCTACTTCGCCCAGGTCGTTGACGCCGACATCAATGCCATCCACGTTGGGCATAATGGTATGGAGAGCCTTCTCCACAGCCATGAACTGGCGGGGCTGCAGAGTCTGGAGGGTATTCAGAAAGGATGCCAGTTCTTCCCCCATCAAACCGATGTGTCGCACCTCTTTGACCGGATTGGCCGCCCGCATACGTTCCCGTGGCTCGAAATAAAAAAAGAACCAGCTCTCCAGTTCCTTGCGCATGGCCACCAGGTGCGGATAGTGGGGCGGGTAATTCGGCAGGGACAGGATGCTGTGATCCAGATAGCGCTCGTAATAAGTGGGATGGGCCTGCCCTTCCATACGCAGGTGGAGTTTATTACCCTTCCTGGAAAGAAACGGCTGCCGTTTGCCGGTAGGCTCCCCATCCTTATTAAGGGCCGCAAGGTATTCTTCTGCCACCCGCAATATGCCGGACTTCGGCAGAATCTCGATCTCGATGCGGTAGCGCAGATTTTTCTCCCGCACAGTGGGCAGCTTCTTTGAAAGAATGTCTTCGGCTGCCGAGTCATCTTCATTGGGAATGGTTCTTTTCATCTCCCGAATCTGCCGGTTAACCCCCTCAATTATTGCGGCAGAGAGTTCCACATCCACCTCAATGCTGAAACTCGAACGCTCAGCACTAAGTAAGCCTTTGATACCCTCTGCCCCGAAAAAAAAAGATTCCAGAGGTTTACCCCGGTAGGGGGGATCAAAAGCATCCTTGAGCGTCCTGCTGGTGGCGATCTTGGAAAGAAGCTGCAGAGCGTCAAGAAAATTGCTTTTCCCCGCCCCATTGGGGCCAAAAAGAACGGAAAGAGGTTGCAACCTGACCTCAACATCGGTCAAGGACTTGTATCCTGAAATCTTGATCCGCTTCAACATGACATACTCTCCATTCATTGTGACCCGGCTTCGCCGCCAAGGAAACATCATCTTCGGATGATGATTACCGATTTTTGATGAATTTACTCCCCAAAGTTTTCCAACCGAAATAGCCGGTGCGGCAAAGCTATTTCATTTTCGAGGGCAATTTGATCGTCTCCCCGGCCACCATGAAGACGCCCTTGCCGCGATGATGGATGGTGCGCGGCTCAGCAACGGCGGGGTTGATCCAGGCCTTGACCACCTCAAGAATAAAGAGGTTGTAGGCGGCGAGCATCTGCCCGGGCCGTGCTGACCAGCACCACCGGCCCCGGCTCAAGCAGGCCGTAGACCTTGGCCAGGGGAAATGTTTTTTTCGCCATCTCTCCACCTCCGTTAGTATATCTGCAAAAGCTGTGCGGCTACACTACAGTATTGCCCAGCCCGTGACGCTTACCTGCCCTTTTTAAACAGGGCGTCCAGTTTCTTCTTCACCTCGTCGGCGGCGTGAGAGGCGGCGGCCTGATTTTCCGCCGGCCGGAAATACTCGCAGAAATTACCCTTCTCCTTGTCCAGCACAAGTTCGGCGCTTGATTCCCGGCAGTCGTTTTCCGCGCCGTTATCGTAATACAGGCAGTTTTGGCAGATGTGCAGATCAGCGCTGCAATGGGGGCATTCATCACGAAAGAGAATCTTGCCGGTGGTATTGACGATTTTTTTACAGGTTGCGCAGCGCATAATACGATTACACCCCTCCTCCTGGTGTTCAGCAAATTGTTCAACCGGCCTTGCCGCGGTCAGACTTTCAGTCTGTCCCGGTACACCCCCGGTGACGAACCGGGGATCTCCACGGCATTGACTGTTCTGGCATAAAAGTCTCCATCCCCCGCGCCGCCGATCACGCCGTAAGCATAGCCGGCTGCCGCCATGCCGTGCAGGCAGCGCAGCAGCAGGGCCGCGCCGATGCCTCGGCGCCGGTAATCTTCGGCAACCCCGACCGGACCAAAAAAATTTTTCATGGTGCTGTCATGGCAGGCAAAGCCGGTAATGTTGCCGGCAGCGGTGGCGATGAAACAGGAGATGGGAGCATTGGCAAAGGCCATATCGCATTCCCCGGCCCAGCCGGTGCCGAAGTGAACCCGCACCCAGTCAACCACCTGAAATTTTTCATAGGCCATGGCCCGGCGGATGATGATGCCGTTCTCGGCCAGTCCAGCCAGCCGCGGCCGCTCATCCGGCAGTTCATAGAGTTTGACCAGCAGATCAGCCATCACTTCAGCTCCATGGTCCGGCGAGCCGGGTGGGCGGCTCGGCAATGGACTGGAAACGGGCCAGCCGCACCCGGTCCTGGTTGAGAAAGGAGAGCAGGGGCATGAACCCCCTCTCCATGATCAGCTCCGCGGCCCGCTGGGTAAGCACCACCTCGGCGCAGGGCTTGGTGTGCGACTCGCCGTCTTTTTTATAGACATGCAGGGGGAGACTAGGGATCTCGTCCACCTCGCCCGGCGCCATCCGCCACTGCTGGCGGCTGAAGGCCTGGCCCAGGAGCAGGGCGCAGGCAAGAACGGGATTGCCCCACAGATACCTTTCATGGACGCCATCTTCGCCCAGCTCCTCAAAAGGAATGGAGTCGAGCGGCTCGGTGTCCGCCCCAAAGGGCAGCCGCAGCAGCAAACGGGGCAGCACCAGCCCCAGGTATTGCGCCTCGGGCAGAGTGCGCAGCAACTGCCAGGCCTCCTCCGCCGCCGGTTCAGGCTGGGGCTGCCAGTCATCGGGATCAGGGGTCTGGTGCAGGGAGCGGCCGCAAAGCATGCGGTCGCTTGCCGCGGCGATAAACGGCGCTCCGGCGGCTCCGGCAACCTGGGCCACGCGGGCCAGCAGGCCGATATCCGCCAGGGTCTTTTCCAGGCTGAAGCATCCCGCCACCATTGCCCACGGCTCCCCACCCGGGGTCCGCACCGCCTCCTCCACCAGCAGACGAAAGATGGCGCTTTTGCGCAGATCACTGCCCGATGCGAGATCGGCGGCAAGCTCCTCCTTGCCCATATCGAGCAGGTACACGCCGAGCTTGTCAGCGGTTTCGAGCCTGGAAACCAGAAAATCCAGGCCCCGCCAGGCCGCCTCCATTGCCTGAAAATGCGGATGACCTAAGATAAGGCGCAGCAGCTCACCGGCAGCCCTGTCCACCGCCTCAACCATTTCCTGCCGGCGGGGATGTTCCCTGGCCACCAGATGCGGTCTGACAATTTCCTGCACCAAGGTGTCCAGCTGGGAGCCGGAACGCGGAGGGGCCTGCCGGGATGAAGGCTGTTGCGCCTGGTCGATGATCTGCTCCAAGAGCCCGCCCGCCTCCATGGATGGCGGCGGCGGTCCCGGCGGCTCCTGCCTGGGCGGCTCTGCCCGCAGCTCGTCGGCCAAGGCGGCCAGTACCGCGGGATCGTGCAGACCTTCTTGCATGTCCCGCAGTTCCCTGAAAATATCAAGGCGCTGATAGATGCTGTCCGGATGGAAATCTTCCATGGCGGCAAAACCGATAGTGACCGGCGCATGGTTTTGGCCGGCCAGGGGCAGGGCGATCTCTACCTTCATGCTGCTCAGCACGGCATCGAGGTTGTCCCGGTCAACCGCCACGGGCCGCAGTCTGGCGGCGGCCGCTGACCGGCCCACACCGCGGCTTGCCCGGCCGCTGAAGTCGCCCATGAGCAGAATGCGGAAAGGTGTTTCAGGCTGGGGTTTCCCCTGCCGCTTCTCCAGATCGCCGACAAGGGCAAAACCATACTCGCTGATGGTGATGGGATCAGGCATCGCAAAACCCCCTTCTGGCAATTTACTGATTAACAAAAAAAATTTATTTTACCTAATACACGTTATCGTATATTTTCATTAACATAGCGTATTTACTTCCATCTGTCATGTCAATTGGCAGAAAAAACTCAATGCAGCGGGTGAACGATTCACCCCGCTTGCTGCGGCTCGGCGTAGGAGCGAGCCTTGCTCGCGACAACCAGTGGTTCCGCAATCCAGGATCGGGGGCATGGCCCCCTCCTACAATACCAAGGGAGGATTATGATGATGCCGGCCCAAAACAGCGCTCACTTATTCGCTTTCCCCGACCCGGACGATTACCGCCGCCTGCGCGATCTGCTGGCAGAGGCGGGCTTTCTTGATGAAAGCGTCCTTGAGGCCATCGGCGTTAGCGACCTCCCCTCCCTGGAAAATGATCATCCCCTGCTGCTTGACCGGACCGCCGGCGGCTCGGCCCTGCATACCCTGATCCGCCTCCTGCTCATGGAAATGCCGGTGGAGGCGGACACCTTCGCCAGGGCCATCCGGCCCATGTCGTCCGACTCCTGGCAGCAGGCCGGGCTGGTGCGCCGCCACGGCAGCCGGGTGGCCGCAGCGCTGAAATTATTGCCCTTCCGCAACCTGATCCTGGCCTTTGATCTCCCCGCCATGCTGCAGACCCCGCAGCGCAGCCAGTATGTCATGGGCATCGGCGGCAGCACCATCACCCTGAGCCAGCTCACCATCCGCAGGCCCGGCGGCCAGACCCTTGATCTGGGCTGCGGCTGCGGGGTGCATGCCTTTCTCGCCGCCCCGCACAGCAGCCGGGTGGCGGCGGTGGACCTCAACCCCCGGGCGGTGCGGCTTGCCGCCTTCAATGCCCGCCTGAACAATATCAGCAATGTCGACTGCCTGGAGGGGGATTTTTTCGGACCGGTAGCGGAGCGCAAATTTGATCTCATCATCAGCAATCCGCCCTTTGTCATCTCACCTGAATGTCGTTTCATTTACCGGGACGGCGGCATGGAGGCCGACTCGGTCAGCCGCAGGATCGCCCGGGAGGCGCCCCGTTTTCTGGAGGAGGGCGGCTTCTGCCAGATCCTGTGCAACTGGGCGGAGAAAGACGGCAGCGACTGGCGGCAGCAGATGGCCCAGTGGTTTGCCGATAGCCACTGCGATGTCTGGGTGATGCGTTCGGAATCGTTATCCCCTGCCGCCTATGCCTCCAAATGGATCCGCCATACCGAATTCAGCGACGGGGAAACGGAGTTCTCCCAGCGCTTCCATCAATGGCTGGAGTACTATGAGCGGCTGGGCATCGCCTCATTCGGCGCCGGGCTGATCACCATGCGCCGGCGGGTGAACGGGGCAAACTGGTTCCGGGCCGATGAAAGCCCGGACAGGATGATCGGCCCCTGCGGCGAGTATATTGCCAGGGGCTTTGCACTGCGGGATTTTCTTGAGACGGTGAGCGAGGACCGGGCCCTGCTCGCCTGTCGGCTGAAGTATTCGCCGGATATGCGGCTGGAGCAGCAGTTCACCCCGTCGGCGCAGGGCTGGCAGGTGACCGGCTCCTCCATCCAGCTGACCAAGGGACTGGCCTTCCGGGGCAATTCCGACACCTTCATGGCCAACCTGATGATCCACTGCGATGGCAGGAGAACCCTGCAGGAGCTGCTGCCGGACATGGCGGCCGCGCTCAAGGCTGATCCCGCCCAGCTCGCCCCGCTTGTCTGCCAGCTCATCCGCAAACTTGTCGAGCAGGGATTTCTGTTGCCCGCCGGGCAAGGGAATGGGAGATGAAAGAGGCAAATTCTTGGCCGTCTCGCAGGGATGATCTATCGGGTCAGCACATGCGGGAATGAAAGGGCGATGCCCACCGCCAGGAAAATAAAGGCCGGGCGCAGCCAGAGGCGGTGCGGAAGATGGTTTTCCGGCCCTGCTCCTGAAGATATCCCGCCAGGATAAGCTGAGAAAAACCACCGCCAGGCCGATAAAGGCCATATTGGGACCAAGTTTGCTGCAGCGTCTACAGGTTAATTACCCGGAATCAATCTGTGCAGAAAACTTCAGAAACTGCCGGCATACTGCAGCATGAGGGAATGGCCGTGGTAGGTCACGTCGTCATGGTCCAGCCAGCCCTTTTCATCATCCAGATGAAAGAAGCCAAACATCAGCTCCAGGTTGCCGGCGGCGCTCACCTGCCGTTTGACGCTGAGACCCGCTGAATATTTTGTTCTGGTCCCTATATAGAGAAGGGATGATTCATCGTACTGGTTGTCGTCGACATACAGGAACTGGACAAATGGGGCGATACTGTCCTTGTCGCTGAAGTGATAGCGGCAAAGGAGATCAGCCACGTATTCATCGCCGTAGCCTTCCTTGCTCTCTGTTTTCAAGCCACTGCTCGCCGCCCGGCGGAACTCGCTTTTCCCCCGGAAGGTTCCCTTGACATTGAACCGGGTTTCCCATTTTTCCGTCAGATAACGTGTTTCCGCGCCCAACAGGAAAAAATCCGACTCCCGGTAGAAATCATCGTCGTCAAGCGTGTCCTTGGAAAACGACCCGTAATCGCCGTAGAGCCGGAGCAGGCCATCCTCGGCCAGGTAATAACGGATCTCGCCGGTGATATAGGCGATATCACCCGGATCATAGCTGCGGTATTCCGCGCTGTAATCGTATTCGCCTCTCCACAGAAAACCCGCGCCGAGCCCGGCGCCCCAATCTGCCCAGTCCCTGGTCATGCTGACATGGGGATTGACGTTGAATCCCTCGCCATGATCAACAATGGAAACCAGGTCCGGGTCCCGGATAATGAGCAGATCGTCTTCGTCAAAATCCGTTTTGCCCGTGGGGCAGTTCAGGTCAAGGCCATACAGGATGTTGACCGGCAGTTTGTCAACCACCATATAGGAGAGGTTGACTTTGGTGTCGATCACCGAGGAAAGACTCGGGTTGCCGGCCCCGCTGATATCGCTTTCCGTTCTCGTGAACGCGGTCAGAACCCTGGCGGAGAATTCATCGGTTGCAGTGCCCAGCTCAACCGGGACAAACACCTGATTGCCGTCCGTGTCATTATTGCCTTTCCACCAGTCATACTGCAGGCCGCCCTGAAAAGTAACTTCGGCCGCGCAGACGCCGGTGGCGTTTGCCCAGAGAGCCAGGGGAACCAGCAGCGTTGCCCATCGTTTCATCATCATTTCTCACTTAAAAAGTATTCTATCATCTTCTTGTCAATCAGCAGCAGCAAAGCAGCAAATAGTGAAGCGGGTTCGGTCATGCGGGATTATGGACCCTCTCCTCATTCGAGACAATTCGGGATGCCATCCTCATCCGCGTCAGCAGTATTTTCCACCGAATCCGCAATACCGCAGCCGCAGATGCCCGGTGCGGTTTTATTGGGGTCCGTGTCACAGAGTTCGTTGCAGTCCAGGGTCTCATCCCCATCTGTGTCCACATCGGCCACCCCGCAGCCGCAGATGCCCGGTGCGGTTTTATTGGGGTCCGTGTCACAGAGTTCGTTGCAGTCCAGGGTCTCATCCCCATCCGTGTCCACATCAGCCACCCCGCAGCCGCAGGTGCCGGCCGCTGTTTTCAGCGGGTCATCCGGGCAGCTGTCATTGCAGTCCAGGATACCGTCTTGGTCGGAATCGGTATCAGCCACCCCGCAGCCGCAAGTGCCCGGGGCTGTTTTCAGCGGGTCGTCCGGACAGAGATCCGGATTTATCAGTCTCTCGCGTTCGACAATCTCAGCCGGGGTCCTCGTCCGTCTGACCGGATAGACCGGAATCAGGCTGTCGGTGAAGGAAGACCGTTCCCGCAGCTCATGGAGAAATGCTGCGCCACGCCAGCGGTTCCCTCTTTTCCGGCCGATAAGCCCGAGATCGGCAAGCTCCTGCAGCGCGTCAGCCGCCTGGGTCAGCCCGGGGTCCTGCTCAAGGGCCTTTCTGTAATACTCTTCCGCCTTGTCATACTCGCCCCGGTCACTGCATTCGATGGCCTGAAAAAAGGCTAAAAGCGCCCGGTAATCAGTGGAGAGAGGTTTTTGCAGCGCTGCCTTTTTCTCCGGGGTCAATTTGATCCCCAGAGTGTCGATAATGGCAAAAAGCAGCTCTTTTTCCATTTTGAAGAGTTCTTCAGCCATGCCTTTGGAACCAAACCGGTTCATGACGGATTCACGGGGCACATCAAGCAGATCAGAGGCAAGGGCAAGGGAACGTGACGAATCCTGACCGAATTCACCGCCCACCAGATGCCGGGCTCTGACAAAGCGGCCGACCCGGGGCGCGCTTGCCTTATCCACCAGTCCGGAGGTCCCGAAGCCGATTTCTTCGACCAGGGCCTGCAGCCGTGCCCGCTCCAGCACCTGCAGTTCTTTAATCTGGGCCAGATCGGTGATCAGCATCACCGTGAGCCCTTTCCGCCAGGGATCGAACTCGCTGCGGCCCGTCAGATTCTGGAAATAGAGAACCGCCAGGGTGTTGTCACGAGTGTCGGAGCCCAGGGATTTCTCCTGGGCAATGGCATCCCTGGCCCAGCTTCTGAGATCTTCCGTAACCACCTGGCCGGCCAGGGTGAGCGCGGGACAGAGGAGGGGAATAATGAGGAGAAGGGAGAAAATAACGGCAAACAGTTTCTTGGGCATAAAGCGTTCTTCTTGTCAATTGTGGGTTTATGCTGATCATTTTTTAGGGGCCGTTACGACAACCCTTACATTTATACATTGCCAACCATTTCCATACGGCCCCTTATACCGGTAACAAGGATGCGCCAGTCATTTTTTACAACGGCTTATTTGGCAAGCCGGATACTGTCCACCTGCCTGGCAAAGCCAGGGTCAAGCTCAATGGCTTTCTGGAAATACGATTCCGCCTCCTGCCGGTCACCCCGGTCAGAGGCTTCAAGCCCCTTGGAAAAGGCCAGGGCGGCATGCATGGTATTGGCCGAAGCGGCTGCCTGGGTAGCAGCCAGGCGTTCCTGAAAGATGCCGGCAATCCGGTCTGCAAGTTTTTTCTCCAGTTGCAGAAACTGGTCCGAGGTCCCGCTTATGGATTCAGCCAGCATCGTTTCACTTGTTTCCACATTCACCAGCCTGGCGTCAATGCGCACCTGTTCGCCGAGCACGACAAAGGAACCGAAGGCAATGGAGCGGGCGCCAAGCAGTTTGCCGAGGCGCAGCGCGGTGGCCTGGTCAACATAGCCGCTCTGACTCAAGTCGATCTCCTGCAGGAGTTCCTTCATCTTGTTTCGTTCGATAATCTGGAGGTGCGTGGCGGAATGGCGCAGATCGGTGATCAGCATGGCAGCCAGTCCGCCGGTCAGGGGCTCATACTCGTCATGCCGGGTGACGGCGTTGTTTTCAAAAGGGAAAATGGCCAGAGGCGTCGGCAGCCCGGCAATCGGCGCCTGCGCAGACGGTTCAGGAGCGGGCTGCTGCGTCCGGACTTCGGCGCAGCCACTGATAAAGGAAATAACGGCCAGCAGACAGAAGATACAGATAAACGGGACTTTATGCATATGAATGCCCAGTGATAAAGAAATTGCTTTTCAGCATTCTGGTTGAAAGAGGCTGCAATGAGGATGCATGCTATCCTCGCAAAACCTCTATTTATAAATGATTTCTATTAAATAATGGCCCCATTTTGAAATGTCAACAAGGATGTCGCTGCTGAGCGGGATTAAAAGCTCGGCAATGCTCCGCGGCATGCGGGGACTGGCCCTATTCGCCGCTTGCCGCGGCTGCGGTGGCATACCAGGGTCATAACGATCCGGCCGGAAATGCTCCGGAATCTCGGTTCTTTTGTTTACCCGCCAGGGATATGCCGGGTAATGGCGGCATGAAATATCTGCAAAAAAAAGGCGCCGCAATGGGCGCCCTTGTCTGATCAGTCAATAGCCGGGGTCAACAGCATCAATCGTGGCCATGCCCATGCCGGTGTTTATGGCCGTGGTTATCATAATGCTCCTCCTCATAGACATACACCTTTTTCGGCTCTTTTTTTTCCGAAGTGGCCACGGCCACGCCGGTCACACCGCCCAGGCCGGCACCGATCATGGCACCATCCCTGCCACCGATGGCGGAACCGATCGCGGCCCCGGCGGCACCGCCAACCGCGCCGCCCAGCACAGCCTTGCCATCCACATCGCCGGCCATTACCGGGGTAGAAATCGAGGAGATCACGAAAAACGCCAGAATTCCCATTCGTATCATCATTTTTTTTCTCTTTCCTAAAAATTTCAAGAAATAACCATGAGCACCATGCGCACGGCAGACATCAATTATTTGCAACAATAACAGCTTATCAGCGCATTTGCAATCCTGCCAGGAAAAATCTGCCGCAAATCCTTATCTTGGGCTGCATGAATGGCCGTGGGTCCTGCAGAAATCAACAAAATGGGCAGCGGCCCCGGGATTTGCTCCCAGATGAAGATGCAGGTAGCCGGCCAGGGTATTGTTGCAGCAATAGCCTTCCAGCCGGCCGTCATCAAGTTGATAAGCCCTGTCAATGCGGTCGGACATGGCATCGATCTGCGAATAATGAAATTCATGGCCGGCCAGGGTGGCCCCGGCCGGCCACAGGGTGTTTTTCGCCACCGTGGCCCGGCGGTAGCCAAGACGGACCAGGCGCTTTTTCATCTGGGCCCGCGCCGGAAAAATCCCGGCCATGGGATACTCCTCACCCTCCGCCGTCACCAGCGACTCACAGAGGTACATGAAGCCGCCGCACTCGCCATAGATGGGCAACCCCGCCGCTGCCCGGCTGCGGATCATCTCCCGCAGGCAGCGGTTGTCGGCCAGGGCTCCGGCGTACAGCTCAGGGTAGCCGCCGCCCAGATAAAGGCCGGCCAGCTCCGGCGGCAGCTCCGCATCGGCCAGCGGGCTGAAGAAAACCAGCTCCGCCCCGGCCGCCCGCAGCAGGTCAAAATTATCCTCATAGTAAAAACAGAAGGCCGCATCCCTGGCCACCCCGATCCGCACCGGCTGCCCTGCCCGGATTGGCGCCGCCGGGCCGGGGGATGGCGGCAGCGGTCCGGCCAGGGCGGACAGGCGATCAAGATCGATACGGGCGCCGGCAATACCTGCCAGCACCCCGATCCGCTCCGGCGAAAGCGCGCCGTCATGCCCCATATGCAGACCGAGATGGCGGCCGGGCACGACAAATCCCTCATGGCGCGGGATAGCGCCCAGCACCTCCGGCCGGCAATGGGCCGCAACGCTCTCCTTTAACAACCGGTAATGGCCATCGCTGCCCACCCGGTTGAAGATGACCCCGGCAATGTTGACTGCCGGATCAAAGGTGGCAAAGCCGTGCACCAGGGCGGCAATACTCTCGCCGCAGGCGGCCCCATCCACCACCAGCACCACCGGCAGATCAAGGGCCCGGGCCAGGGCCGCGGTGCTGGCCTCACCCCCGTCAAAGAGGCCCATCACCCCCTCGACAATGACGAAGTCCGCATCACTGTGCCGGGCAAAAGTTTCCCGCACAAAGGACGCACCGCACATCCGCAGATCCAGGTTGCGCGACACCCGGCCGCTCACCAGGCGGTGCAGGCTGGGGTCGATAAAATCCGGGCCGCACTTGAAATACTGCACCGATTGCCCGCGGCTTACCAGGGCCGCGCCAATTCCCAGGCTCACCAGGGTCTTGCCGCTGTCGCTGCTTGGGGCGGCCAGCACCAGGCCGCGGCCGCTTTTTTCTGACATGATTTTCTCCTCCTATGGCCCGGCCGGGCCCTTTTCCGCGGCGCAGACCCCGTTGATCAGCGCCTCCAAGGCAAGGGCCAGCACCGGCGGCAGATCGCCTGCCACAAAGCGGTGCCGCCACTCATCGTCCGAGGTTTGGCCAAGGGAGCGGCCGACCGTTCTCCCCCAGTCGCCAAAGGCGCGCAAATCGGTGAGCAGCCCGGCCTGTTCGGCATCGCTTGCCGCCAGGGCTGCGGCCATGAACCCGGCATACCGCGAATCAATCAGCAGCTTCTCCACCTCGGCAATGGTTGCCGCCCGGCTGAGATTGCAGCCCTCCAGTTCGCCCGGCAGCAGTCGCCACAGGCTGATCTGCCGCTCGGCCAGCCGGGCAAAGATGGTGCGCTCCCGGGTGATGCCGTTTTGCCTGGCCACCGCCTCCAGCACCCCCTCATGCACCGCCCGGGCGATGAGTTCCCCCATCTTGGTATGGCCGCCGGCCTGATCAATGGCCGTTCCCTCGCCCTGCACCACCAGGATGTTGTCCGTGCCGGTACCGGTGGCGGGCAGGTTAGGGGAATAGCTGCTGCGGATGTCCAGATCGGCGAGGGCCGCGGTTTTGCCTTCGGTGGCGCTGATCATGGCCCGGGTCATGGCCCGGGGCGAGAGCTGCATGTTGGTCAGCAGCAGGACATTGATGGTGCCGGGCTCATAGAAATTGCCGGCATCATGCCCCATGCGCACCGCGTTGGAGGTAACCCCGGCCGTGACCAGGGCGTACACCGTCATCTCCTGGAAATCCTGCCGGCTGATGGAGAGATTGTTCATGTCCGCGCCGGTGAACAGCAGGCTGGTCTCCTCCGGCGCCTGGCCCAGCACTGTGCAGGTACGGCGGTGCATGGCCTCCACCCCTTCGTCATGGCCCAGGCCCCAGGCCGGGGCCGGGTAATAGTGATTGCCCACCGTGGCAACCCCTGACCGCGGCCCTTCCAGGGTGGAAAGGATGGTCTGGGGGGACTTGAAATCAACCAGCAGGGTGCGGTTTTTGAAATCGCGGATGCTGCTCTCCACCACCCGGGCCCGGCGCACATAGGGCAGGTCGATGGCCACGGTTTTTTCGGCAAGCAGCTGATCGGGTTGCACCTGTTTAGCGGCGTCCGAGAACTCCTCGCTGTAGATGCGGGCGGCCAGCCAGGCGACAAAATTGCCGACATTGACCCCGCCCCGGCAGGTGAAATCGCAGGGGAAGGAAAAGTACCTGTTGTTATGCAGGGCGCTCACCTCGCGCACCCCGGCTGACTCCAGGATGGCCGGTTTGCCGTTCCCGCAGCCGTAGATGACCTGGGGGTCGAATTGCCGCCACTCTTCCGGGCTGATGGCAATGATCTTGCCGTTTCTGCCAAAGGCGGGCGGGACGGCGCCGGCGGCCCGGATAAAATCGTTCTGAAAGGAATCATCCCCCGGCACCATCAGGCTATCGCCGCCCATGAGCCGCACGGCCCGCTGCCTTTTTTCAGCCGGGATGCCTGCCACCTTGCGGGCGATGAGGTCAAGCAGCTCACGATTTTCCGCAACGATCCGGCTGGCCGCCTCTTCGCGTCCGAAAATCCGGCCCAGCAGTTCGATGCGCGCCATGGCGCTGTCGATGCCCGTGACGTTTAAGGTCAGCAGCCGGCATTTCCCCTGAAAATGGTCCCGCACCGCACCGTGCAGATCAGCCGCAAAGATGAGATCCGGTTTAAGCGCCTCAATCTCCTCGATGCCGGGCGCAAAAAAGCCGCCCACCACCTTTTTTTGCGCAGCGGCGGCCGGGGTAACCGTGTGCTGGGTGATGCCCGCCAGCGCGTCACCCGCGCCAAGGGCAAAGAGGATCTCGCTGATCTCGGGCACCAGGCAGACCACCCGCTGGGGCCGCTGCTCAATGACATAGGCCTGGCCCTGGCTGTCCGTGCCGCTCAACGGCCAGGCCAGCAGCCTTTCCGCCCGGCCCAGACAAATAAACAACAAAACCAGCAGACAGCAGACCAGCTTTGCTAATGGCACATTCTTCATCACATATCTCTCTTATTTCGCAATGGCTCCCTGCCAGGGAGCCTGTTTGTCCAACTTTTAAAATGTCACCCTGACCCCGGCATAGGCCGACAGCCCCGGGGTGGCAAAGCTCCAGGTCTCCTCATATTCCTCATCAAAGAGGTTGTCAATGCGGCCATAGAGCTGCACCTTCTGGGTCAGGTCATAGCTGGCCGCCAGATTGACCACGGTATAGGCAGCCAGGGTCTCAACGGCATGGCCGTTGCTATCCATGGCAAAACCGCTCTCGTCACGCTCGCCGACCCAGGCCAGATCCAGGTTGAAACGGGCCCTGGCATAGCGGTACTGCGCGCCCGCCCCCACCTTGTGCATGGGCCGGCGGGCCAGCCGCCTGTCATCCTGATCCTTGGTGTCCGTATAGGTGTAGTTCGCCCGCAGGGAAAGGTTTTCGCCGGCCTGCCACTGCACAAAGGTTTCCACCCCCTCTGTTTTCGTGTCACCCTCGGCCTGCTGATACCGCGAGGTCAGAAAGTCGTAGGCGATCCTGTCCTCAAAGGTGAGGGCAAACCAGGTGATGCCGCAGAGGACCTTGCCGCCGGCCAGCTCCTGCTCCAGTCCCGCGTCCCAGCCCCTGCTCTCTTCAGGATCGAGGTTGACATTGCCATAGGCCGAGTAGAGCTCGTAAAGGGATGGCGCCCGAAAGCCCGTTCCATAGCTGGCCTTGAACAGGGTGCCGAAGCCGGTGAGATAGGAGGGCGCAACCCGCCAGGTGGTTTTGCCGCCGAAACGGTCATGGTCGTCGTAACGCAGACCGGCTACCAGATCCAAATTGTCAAACAGGCTGAGCTGCTCCTGGGCCCAGACACTCTTGGTGTCCGCGTCCTGTTCGCTGATGCCGGAGGAGCCGCTCTCCATCTTCTCTTCATTAAGGGAGGCGCCGAGGGTGAGATCGTTTGTCTTGCTCACCGCAAAGGTGCCCTGCCAGCCGGCCTCCCGGGTCTTGCCGAGATAGTCGTAGGACTCGATGCCGTCGTTGTCATGGTTCAGCCTGTCATGGCGGGTGAACTGGCAGTAGAGGTCGGAGCCGAGCAAGCCGTCCCAGAACCTGTTTGTGGCATCGATGCGGCCAAGATACTGTTCCGTATCGGTAGAGCGCTCCTTGCTGCCAAAGGGCTCGGCCACATACGGCCAGGAGGAAAAACGATCGCCGGCGTAGCCGTTGGCAAAATCATCCTCATCAAGCTCCGAATCCATGTAGCGCATGGTGGCGGCCAGCTCAAAATCCGGGGTCAGCTCATAGCCGACCCGGCCGGAAACCGTGCTGTTTTCCCAGCCGTCCTCTTCGGCGGTGTTGCCGGCATGGGGAATGCGGTTATTGTCATCATTGGCGATGGAAAAGCCGTCCGTGTCGATATGGGAAACATCCAGCGAGTAGTCGAGGCGTTCCAGGCTGCCGCTGCTGCCCGCATAGGCCTTCCAGGTATCAAAAGAGCCGCCTTCGATGCCGACGCTGCTTTGCGGCGCGCCCTTGCCCTTTCTGGTGATGATATTGACCACACCGGCGGTGGCATTGCTGCCGTAGAGCACGCTCATCGGCCCCCGCACGATCTCGATGCGCTCGATGTTGTCCGTGGTCAGGTTGGCAAGGTTGGCGTTCCTGTTCGCCGACGAGGGGTCATTGAACATGATGCCGTCCACCAGAATCAGGGTGTTCTTGGCATCCGCCCCGCGCAGAAAGATACTGGTATTGGTTCCCGGACCGCCGTTGGCGGAGACGTCAAGCCCGGGGGTCCCCTTGAGGACCTCCTCCACCGTGGTCTGCTGCCTGGCGGCAATTTCATCCTGCGTGATCACGGTGACGGACGTCCCGCCGACCTTATCTGCTGCGGCATCGGTCCGGGTGGCGGTCACCACCACCTCGTCGAGCACGGCAGCGGCTTCCTCGGCTCCCGCCGCGCCGCAATCGATCATTGCCAGCAGGAGTGCTGCTAGTGAGATACTTTTTTTCATTGCATCCTCCTCGGCTCCAGGCAGCTGCGCAGAGCTGCCGGCAAAGCATCCCAAGGGGTGATGAGTACCAGGGCCAGCCTGGCAAAGGTCATTTCCGGTAGTGCCACGGATATCCTCCATAAAGTATTTGCGGCCCGGGCTCATCCCCCGCGAGGCGGGCAAAAAAAAATCCCCGGACCGATATATGATATCGATCCGGGGATTTCCCAATTTCATCCGCGCAAGATCATGCGACACAACCGCTTGTCCACGGCGGTTATGCAACCAGACTCCCAAGGCAGGTCTTCTGACTTCCGGTTCATTCTCACTCCGCGCCTTCCCATTAAAATAACAGTGGCATACTGCGGAGCTCGTCCCCGGTTACAGCGGCGGGCCCGTCCCGGATTTACACCGGGTTCCCTATTAAGCTCGTTTCCGGGTGCCTTGAGAAATTAGGCATCCGGTTCGAGAACAAGAAGCGATGGAAATAAAAAGCGCGGCATATATGGAATATGTGAGCATTATTATTTCCAGAGCGATGCAGTAATCGGGCCGGAGGACAATTTTTCAAGGCGCCCGGAAGAGCACCTGAGATTAATCGCCACAAATAAAAAAATACTCACGGAAAGTCAAGGTATTTTGTGCCCTCTGGCAGGCCAGGCGCTACAGCCTTGCGGATAGCCGGGAGATTAAAGGCAAACGCGGAGCAAAGAATCGCTGCTCTTGACTTTTGTCATGCGGGGTGTTAAAAAAATCGATTCTCATTTTTGCATACAACAACCAGCAGACAAGGAGTTAGTCATGGAAAGAACCTTTGCCATAATCAAACCGGACGCATTCGCCGCCGGCCACGCCGGTAAAATTCTCGCCCGCATCTACGCCGAGGGCTTCAAGGTCGTCGGCCTCAAGAAACTGTACCTGAGCAGGGTCGAAGCCGAAGGTTTCTACCATGTGCACAAGGCCCGGCCGTTTTTCGGTGAGCTGACCGAATTCATGAGCAGCGGCCCCTGCATCGTCATGGTGCTGGAGGCTCCCGACGCCATCAAGAAATGGCGTGACCTGATGGGCGCCACCAATCCGGCGCAAGCCGCCCCCGGCACCCTGCGCAAGGAGTTCGGCTCGTCCATCGGCGAGAACGCCACCCACGGTTCCGACGCCCCGGAAACCGCCGCCTTTGAAATCCCGTACTTTTTCTCCGGTCTGGAACTGCTGTAATTTTTTTTCGCAGGAATCATTTTTCCGGGTTGGGGCAGCTATAAAAACATAGTCGCTGCTCTGATCTCCGGCATGGGAATTCAGGAGACAGGAGACAGAATTCAGAATGGTTGATTTTATTACGTTTTATTCTGGCTCCTGATTTCCGGCTCCTGAATTCTCTGGAAACAAGCTGCGGGGATCCTGAGGATATCAATTTAATTTCTACATGTTACCACAACTCAGAAAATTGAATGAATTATAACCCCCTCTTCCTCCCCTTCCCCCATCCATTCCGGCAATGATTAAGCAAGAATCTCCCCGAAATCAGCAGCACCTTGTCAACTTTTTTTATTTTGTCAGCCGGTTCAGCAGGATGTCTTCAACATTCTGCCTTGCGTCAAGAACTGATAAGACAAACACCGTGTTGTCGGTGATTCTGTACATCAGGCGCCATGGATTTATGATCAACTCACGATAGTGAGTTATGCCATGATCTTGCAATTCCGGCACAACCCGCCCCCGTTGGGGTGACAGGTAAAGGCTTGCCGCCTTGCTTTTTATGCTTTTTACTGTTTTTTTCGCGGCAACCGGACTGTCACGGGCGATATAGTCAATAATGCCGAGTAAGTCGGCATATGCTGTCTCCGACCAGATTACGGTGTATACGCGACTCATTTCTTACGCAGCATCTTTTCCATATTTTCGAAGACCTCATCCTGGGTCATTGTTTTGCCGTTTCGGATGTCGGTTTCGCCCAGGGAAAGGAGTTTTAATATGCCGATGGCATTGCGCATGTTTTCATAGCTTTGCGGGTCTTGGAGCACAGCCCTGGGTTCGCCGTTCTGGGTAATGATAACCGGACGACGTGTGTCGTTTATCTGTTTAAGCAGGTCAGCGGCGCGAGATTTGAGATAGGTTACGGGCTTGATGTCGTTTGTGATATTCATAGTCAACCTCCGGTCCTTTTATGGTACCAAATTAGGACCGAAAGTCAAGTTTCGCATGTGGCGGGATTTATTTTTATATTATACTGCGTGGAGTCCTCCTGAATTTAAGCCCCTCTTCCAGCGCCTTCCCGCGCGCCATGTAAATAATTAGATAGGCGCGCCAAAATTCAACAATTTTCTATGTATTCCTCAATAGATACAGCTGTGCCTTGGAAACTTTGCAGTATTTTCCGGTCCATCGTAACCAAGGGGACATGCAGATCCTGGGCTAAATTGACAAACTCGCAGTCATAGGCGGAACAATTACTTTCCTGGGATAGTTTTAAAACTTGAGCGGCATTAACCTCATATTCGTTTCCCTCCAGTAAACTTGCTGCTGTCGCAAAAAGCTGCATGGCATCGTGCAGGGTGATGATTCCTTTTCTGACATAAAAGGAAAGCACATTCCTGAATTCACTTCTCCACAACAGAGGTGCGGCCCAGGATGGGGTTTTTGAAAATAATTGCTCAGCCGATACAGAGTAGGGGGAGGAAAGATAAAAGTAGCTGATGACATTGGTATCAACAACGATCATGGCCTGCCCTCATTTTTGATGCCGGCAAGGGTGGCCTCGTCAAGAATATATTTGTTGGTTTTCTGCCGCAGGGTTCTTGCCAGCAACAGGTGCTGATCAGGGTCAATCCTTGTGCTTTGGGTGGCTTTCTCCAGCAGATGAATGATTTCACTGTTAACGCTGCGGTGATGATCCGCGGCAAGTTGTTTTAAGGTTTTGTATGTGGAGTCCGGAATATTCTTCAAGGTGATGGTTGCCATAGTTGCCTCCATAGTTTTTGGATTCAATACGGAACCATTATGGTTTTTTATGGAGGCAATGTCAAGAACTATGCTGCGATGCTGAGCACCCAAACCCGCACCGCTTTTGCGTGTCGCTTATAGCAGTGATTAGGGTTGCATTCATTGCTTCAGCCAACCGCCAACTGCTTGCAATAGGAAGCCTGCCTTATCCGGTTTTAGCCACCTTTTTTGCGTGCAAAAATATTTTTCCCCCCGTGCCTTGCCCCTGCGGCCAAATCCATTCCATCTGCTTCCCCTTGCAATGAACTAGCCTGTCAGACCACCGCCTAAAGTGTCGCCGCCATGCGTCAGTGTTGACTTTCCACTCCCCAACATCCCGATTGGAGTTGAAAAAATGCGGCAATTGCGATAATGGTAATGACAGGAAAAAATAAAGAGACCAGCCCCAGCACCCTCTTGGCAAACTACCGCACTGCCGGCGCGGGCCTGGCCGGCAAGGACCTCCAGAGAACGCATATCCTCAAAACAACCGGACATCCCGATCGCTGTGGCCGCGGCCACAGGCCGGACTGCCCGTTTTGCAGAATGTAAGCCGTTATTCAAAAATAACTGTAACAGCGAAATACTGTAAACGGCATAAAGGGCCGTAACAAAATGGTTAGATATGTAATGGTTATCTTTAACGGCCCCTAAATGATAAGTATCTCACCCTATTGACAGGAGAAAATCATGAAGAAAAACGTTTTCCTTCTCAGTCTGTTCCTGTTCATCTTTGCCTGGATGGACAGGAGTTTCGCCTATGACGACCTCAAGGTGCAGACGCCCCGGCACAAATCCAAACTGAGCTTTCTGACCTTGAACGAGAACAAGGTGCTGGTCTCGGTGTTAAACGACGAAAACGAGGCCATCCTCGGCTTGCAGAAAGAGGATTTCAACATCACCAAGGGCCCAAAGACCGCCCAGATCGTCTCCGTGGAGGATGTCACGGAACAGCGGGACCAGGGCCTCAATATCGTACTGGTGGTGGACAACTCCTATTCCATGAAGATGCGCAAGGCCATCAATCCCGTGCTTGCCGCCATGGATGAATTCCTCTCCCTGGTCCGGCCCATTGACAATGTCCACATCATCACCTTTGCCGATCCCGGCAACGGAGCGCAGGAGTCCGGCCGCTCCAGGGAATCAACCAGGCTTACCATGTCAGGCGATTCGGCCCTGCTCAGCCTGTCCCTGAAGGAAAGCTACTCCGACCCCACCGACGGCACGTATCTGTATGACGCCATGCAGGAAGGCCTGAAAATCATCCGCAACATGCCGGAAAAGAGCCAGAAGTTCATGGTGGTCTTTTCCGACGGGGAGGACATCAACAGTGTTGTCAAACCCAGTGATCTGCAGCTGACCGCCGCGGGACTGCAGAATTTCACCACCTTTGCCGTGGACTACATGGACAAGCCCGGACTCGACCCCTTTCTGAAATCCTTTGCCGAAGGCACGGGCGGCTCGATCCGCAAGGCCAGATCAGCCAGCGATTTTCTCCCCATCTTCAAACAGTTCTCCACCACCATCTTCCACCGCTATGCGGTGACCTTCCGCTTCCTCGAACCGCCAACCGGCACCCTCACCAGTGAGCCCGCGACGGTCAACATCGAGGAGATCACCATGGTGGACAGCTCGCCGCTGTTGAACTACGTCTATTTCGACACCGGCAGAAGCGAGATATCCGACCGCTACGCCACCTTTGCCATTGAGGACGAAACAGAGGGATTCGCCGAGGAAAAGCTGAAGGACACCATGGAGAAGTATCACCACATCCTCAACGTCATCGGCAAACGCCTGGCGATGAACCCTGAGGCCCGCATCAGCATCGTGGGCTGTAATTCCAATACCGGCGAAGAAAAAGGCCGGCTGGACCTGTCCCGCAGCCGGGCCGATGCGGTCTTTTCCTATTTCAGATATGTATGGGGCATTGATCCGTCACGCATGGATGTCTCGGCCCAGAACCTGCCCAGCGTGCCCAGCGCCAGCCGGGTGCCGGAAGGGGTCATTGAAAATCAGCGGGTGGAGATCTATTCCGATCATCCCGCCATCCTGGACACCATCAACAGCACCTACATGCTGGAACAGTGCGAAACCAAGGAACTTCGCATCGTGCCGGCAATCCAGGCCCAGACCGTTATCGTGAAATGGCAGCTCAAAGTGCTGGGCGGCGGCAAGGAGCTGCTGACCAGGGAAGGCAAGGGCGGTCTCCCCCAGGCCTTTGTCTTTGACATGGAATCCCTGGGCGGGGTGCACAATGTCGCCCTGATGGAGCAGATCACCGCCGAGATCGAAGGCCAGGACAACGAAGGCAATGTCTTCTCCGTCTCGAGCGCCACACCGACCAAAATCAACTTCATCAGGCGCGAGGAGCGCATCGCCCAGAAGCTGGAATCCAAGGTCATTGAAAAATACGGCCTGATCCTCTTTGAATTCGACCGGTCAGACCTGAAGGACCGCAATCAGATCATCGTCAACCGGGTCATCACCAGAATGTCCCAGCTGCCGTCGGCGGTGATGAATATCGCCGGTCATACGGATATCATCGGCAAGGAGGATTACAACATCAAACTGTCCGAACGCCGGGCAAGCGCCGTATACGGCGCCATGCTCGAGACCGGCATCGCCGTCGGCTCGCAGATCAACTACGAGGGCAACGGCCCCAACAACCCGCCCTATGACAACAACATCCCTGAGGGCAGGGCGTTGAACAGGACCGTCATCATCACCCTCATGTACACGGAAAACGGGCAGTAACATGCGGCTGCCGGAGGCAAATTCCGGCAGCCATGCCCGAAAAAACCAAAGACCTGCCGCCCCCTGAATGGCGGCGGCAGGTCTTCTTCCCCGCTGTCCCCACTGTTTATGAAGGAATCCGAAATAATAGATAATCTCCGCCGCGAGATCAAACGGCTGCGGACGGTCATCTCGGAAACCTCGCCTGATCTGAAAAGCCTGCTCAGGGCCAGGGGCCTGGCAATTTACAAATGCCGGCCCGCCCAGGACCTGCTGCTGCCTGCCGCCGCCCATATCGACGGCTTTTACGCTAAACTCCTCCACTACTCCTTCCGGATTTTCCTGCGGGATGTCATCAAGCACCAGCAGCAGTTCTCGGTAAGTCAGGTGACCCGCTACACCTCGCCTGCGGTGGCGGAGCAGTACATTGACTATATGGCGGAGATCGGCCTGCTGGAAAGACTGGACAGCGGCTCATTCCGGCTGGCAGCCGGACCGGTCCGCAGCTTCGGCGCCACCCTGGAATGGCTGCTGGCGGAAATCTTTAACAGGGAGCTGGGGATGGAGGCGGTATGGGGGGTAAAATTCCGCGGCCAGGGGGTTGGCGGCGATTACGACCTCCTGGCCAAGATCAACTGCTCGCTGCTCTACATGGAGATCAAATCAAGCCCGCCCAAGCAGGTGCTGGCCAACCACATCGCCGCCTTTCTCGACCGCATCAACGATCTGCGGCCGGCGGTTTCCATCTTTTTCATGGACACGGAGCTGCGCATGAAAGACAAGATCGTCCCCATGTTCGAGGAAGAGCTTTTGCGCCGCAACCCTCATCCCCCGCTGATAACAAGGGTGGAAAACGAGCTGTTTGCCTTGGGCAGCACCATGTTCATCATGAATTCCGCCGGCACCATCCGCGGCAATATGGAGAGAATCCTCATGGAATTTTTCAAACAGCACAGGCAAAGCCCGTGAGTGAACCATGGGGGGGGCAGCATGGGCGGTTCGTGAACCGCTCCAATGGTGACCAATTCAAAATATTCCAGGCACTTCAGCTTGTCTGAAACTATGCAGAAAATCTTCATTGCCGTCATCGTTCCCGCTCTCCTGCTGGCCGGGCTGCCGCTGGTTGGCGTCCTTGCGGCAGGCAAAAACGTCAGCCGCTACTGCGAATTCCCGCCCCTCACCCGCTATGTGGCCCACGCTCCCTTCTGCTGGCCGCTTTTTGTCGCCCTTGTCCTGCTAGGCCTGGTGGTTGGCGGGCTGTTTTTGCGGCAGATGAGCAAAGGACCGCCCATACAGCAGAGCATAACCACAACCAGCCATTCCCTGCCCTGGTGGGCATGGCTGGGTCTCGTGCTGCTTACCGCCGGCTGGATCATGGCCTGGAACAGGTTCCCCTGGTTTGCCGCCCTGCAGCCCCACACCTTTCTTCCCCTCTGGCTCGGTTACATCCTGGTGATCAACGGCTTGACCAAGGTGCGCACCGGCGCCTGCCTGTTGTCCTGCCGCCCCGGCTTTTTTCTTGCCCTGTTTCCGCTCAGCGCTCTTTTCTGGTGGTTTTTCGAGTACCTGAACCGCTTTGTCCAGAACTGGTATTATGTGGGTATTGAGGATTTCAGCCCCATGGCCTATGTCATCCATGCCTCCCTCTGTTTTGCCACGGTCCTGCCGGCGGTGCTCAGCACCGAAGAGCTGCTCGCCTCATTTCCCAAGCTCTTCGGGCCGCTTGCCGCATCATGGGTGATCAGCGGCCGGGGCGGCAGATATCCGGCCATCGGCCTTTTTGCCTTAAGCGCCGTGGGCCTTGCTGGTATCGGCATCTGGCCGGATTACCTCTTCCCCCTGCTGTGGCTCTCTCCCCTGCTGCTGGTCATGACTCTGCAGAGGATGACCGGCCGGGCCACCATTCTTGCCCCTCTGGGGCGGGGCGACTGGCGGCCGGTGTGGCTGCCTGCCCTGGCCGCCCTGTGCTGCGGTTTTTTCTGGGAACTGTGGAATTTCGGGAGCCATGCCCACTGGGAGTATTCCATCCCCTTTGTCCAGAAATTCCACATCTTTGCCATGCCGGTGGCCGGCTATCTGGGCTATCTGCCCTTCGGCTTGGAGTGCAAGGCGGTTGCCGCGCTGCTGGCCGAATACCTGGAGGGACAAAATGGCTGAACTGATCCGCATCGGCACCAGCGGCTGGAACTACCCCGGCTAAGCCGTTGTAAATAAATAACATGGCCATATGAATGTCTAGGAGCCTGTCGGACTTACGCATTTTGTCCTGACGAATTAAGTTGATGAAACACAATCGACTTGTTGTTTTTTTAGTAAAATGCTTGATTCTGGTGATGTTTTCTTTTATTGTGCAAGTAATTAC
>JBFMAY010000022.1:0-69281 GCA_040755455.1 Thermodesulfobacteriota bacterium
TCCTCGGCCAGGTAGGAGTTGGCCCGCAGCATGATGGAGTTGCCGCTGTTGGCCAGCTCAACCAGCACATCATAGCGCATGCCATATCCGCCGCAGAGACGGATGTTTTCCGCATCAACGTATACGCCTGTTTTCAGCATGCCTTTCAGAAATTTCCCATTTGACGGTAAACATTGCCGGACGAAAAAAAATGTCCCTCCTGACCTCGTCTACTCCCACTCAATGGTGCTCGGCGGTTTGGAGGAGATATCAAACACCACCCGGTTGACCCCGCGTACCTCGTTGATAATCCGGTTGGAAATACGGCCAAGCAGATCATAGGGCAGCCGGGACCAATCGGCGGTCATGGCGTCGACGCTGTCCACCGCCCGCAGGGCAATGACATTCTCGTAGGTGCGCTCATCGCCCATGACCCCCACGGTCTGGATGGGCAGCAGCACGGCAAACGACTGCCATACCTTGCGGTAGTATCCGGATTTTTTCATCTCCTCCAGGACGATGACATCGGCCTGGCGCAGGACATGCAGTCTGGCCCGGCTCACCTCGCCCATGATGCGGATGCCGAGGCCGGGGCCGGGAAACGGCTGTCGGTAAATGGCCTCTTCCGGCAGGCCGAGCTCCAGGCCCAGCTCCCGCACCTCGTCTTTAAACAGCTCCCGCAGGGGCTCAATGAGGGCAAGCTTCATGACATCCGGCAGGCCGCCCACGTTATGATGGGATTTAATCACCGCCGCGCCCCGGAAGGAGACACTCTCGATCACGTCCGGGTAGAGGGTGCCCTGGGCCAGGTAGCGCACATCGCCCAGCTTTTTGGCCTCCTCTTCAAAGATTTTTATAAAGCCGTAGCCGATGCGTTTGCGTTTTTCTTCTGGATCAACCACACCCTCGAGCCGGTCGAGGAAATAGTTTTCGGCGTCGATGTCAATGACCGTAAGATGGGTCTTTTCCCGGAAATAGCGCATGAGACTTGCCGTCTCGCCGGTGCGCATCAGGCCGTTGTTGACGTAAATGCAGGTGAGCTGCTCGCCGATGGCGCGATGGACCAGGGCCGCGGTCACGGATGAGTCAACCCCGCCGGACAGGGCGCAGATCACCTTTTCCCGACCGACCTTTTCCCGGATGCCCTGCACCGTGGTTTCCACGAAATTATGCATGGTCCAGTTGGGCTCGCAGCCGCACAGACCGAATATGAAGTTGCGCAGCACATCGGTGCCGATCAGGGTATGGGCCACCTCCGGATGAAACTGCACGCCCACCAGTTTTTTCCCCTGGTGGCGGATGGCGGCGTGGGGGGAGTGCTCGCTCACCGCCGAGGCGGCAAAGCCTGCGGGCAGCACCTCAATGCGGTCGCCGTGGCTCATCCACACCTGATATTGGGGCGAGCCGGTCTCAAGACCGGCAAAAAGGCCGCCGGTATAGTTGATTGCCAGATCCGACTTGCCGAACTCGCGTTTCACCGCCCGCTCCACCTTGCCGCCCAGCTGCTGTGTCATGAGCTGGGCGCCGTAGCAGATGCCGAGCACGGGAATGTCAAGGTCGAACAGGCCCGGATCGCTCAGCGGCGCGTCCTCGTCATAGACGCTGGCCGGCCCGCCGGAAAGCACAATGCCTTTGGGCTGCATCTCCTTGATTTTCGCTAGCTCCAGGGTGTAGGGATGGATTTCGCTGTAGACCTTCTGCTCGCGGATGCGGCGGGCGATGAGCTGGGTGGTCTGGGACCCGAAATCAAGAATGAGTATTTTTTCACTGTGAATGTTCATGCTGTCTGATCCATGGTGATGAAGAGGTGGAGGAAAAAAACACAACTTGCTGATTTGTTATAACACATTGAAATAAGATGAGTTATCTGTTTTTTGTGAAGTTTGTTGCCTGGAGAGCCAAACGTCTGAAATCAGTAGCCGGAAGAGGGAGACAAGGCGAAAAAAAATCGGTTGTTCCGGCTGCTGATTTCTGGCTCCCGGCTCCACCAGAAGTAAACAAACATTGCCCGGCCGGGCGCCGGACCCAGGCAGACTAACTCATGCGGTAATTGGGGGCTTCTTTGGTAATAATCACGTCATGCACATGGCTCTCTTTCAGGCCGGCCGGACTGATGCGGACAAATTTTGCCTTTTTCTGCAGATCCTGGATGTCGCTGGCGCCCAGGTAGCCCATGCCGGAGCGCAAGCCGCCGATCAGCTGGTAAATGGTATCGCAGATGGGGCCGCGGTAGGGAACCTTGCCCTCAATGCCTTCGGGCACCAGTTTGGCCGGCGACTCGATCTCGTCCTGGAAGTAGCGGTCGCTGCTGCCCCTTTTCATGGCGCCCAGGGAACCCATGCCCCGGTAACCCTTATAGGTGCGGCCCTGGTAGAGAAAGGTCTCGCCCGGCGTTTCATCGCAACCGGCAAACAGGCTGCCGATCATGATGACATCCGCCCCGATGCCGATGGCCTTGGTGATATCGCCGGAGTGCTTGATGCCGCCGTCGCCGATCACCGGAACGCCGTATTTTTCCGCCGCCTTTTTGCAGTTGTAAATGGCGGTGAGCTGGGGGACGCCGACCCCAGCCACGACCCGGGTGGTGCAGATGGATCCGGGGCCTACCCCCACCTTGACACAGTCGGCGCCGGCCTTGATCAGCGCCTCGGCCGCCTCGGCGGTGGCAATATTGCCGGCAATGATCTGCACCTCGGGGAAGGAGGCCTTGATGGTCTGCAGTTTGGTCAGAATATTTTTGGAATGGCCATGGGCGGAATCGAGCACGAACACATCAACCTCCGCCTTGATCAGTTTTTCCACATCCTCCAGGGAGGTGACCACCCCGATGGCCGCCCCGACGCGCAGACGGCCGAGGGAGTCCTTGGCCGCCAGGGGGTATTTCCTGATCTTTTCCAGATCTTTGATGGTGATGAGCCCCTGCAGGTCGCCGCTGTCGTTCACCACCAGCAGTTTTTCGATGCGGTGTTCGTGGAGCAGGGCCTTGGACTGCTCCAGGGTGATGCCGACCCTGGCGGTGACCAGGTTCTTGCTGGTCATCACCTCCTTGACCCGCAGGTCGAGGTCGGAGACAAAGCGCAGGTCGCGGTTGGTGACAATACCGATCAGTTTTTTCCCCTGCAGGACCGGCACCCCGGAAATCCGGTAATTCTGCATGATCTCCTTCACCTCGCCCACGGTCTGGTCCTCCACCACCGTGACCGGGTCGACGATCATGCCGGATTCCGATTTTTTCACCTTTTTCACCTGCAGCACCTGCTCGTCAATGGACATGTTCTTGTGGATGATGCCGATGCCGCCCTCCCTGGCCATGGCAATGGCGGCACGGTGCTCGGTGACCGTGTCCATGGCCGCGCTGATCAGCGGGATATGCAGGGTGATATGCCGGGTCAGGCTGGTGGTCAGGTTGACCTCGCTGGGAAGAACCTCGGAGGCCTGCGGCACCAGGAGGAGATCGTCAAAGGTAAAGGCGTATTCGATTGTATTGTCTGCAAACATGGTCCATGGTCTCCATCAGCTCGTGTTGCGGTAAAAATAAAAAAACCCGACTTGGGTTATTCTAGCAGATTTTTCCGGTGCCGGAGGGAAAATTAACGGGGTTTTTCACTTTTCTCCTGCTGCCAGTCCGGCCTGAGATGCAGCTCCGTCAACTGCTTGCGCGCCACCCCTGCCGGGGCATCGGTGAGCGGACAGGTGGCCTTCTGGGTTTTGGGGAAGGCGATGACGTCGCGGATCGTATCACGGCCGGCGATGATCATCATCAACCGGTCAAGGCCGAAGGCGATGCCGCCGTGGGGCGGGGCGCCGAGTTCCAGGGCCTTGAGCAGAAAGGCGAATTTGTCGGCCGCCTCTTCCGGGGCAATGCTCAGGGCGGCAAACACCCGGTCCTGCACCTCTTTCTGGTGGATGCGCAGACTGCCGCCGCCGATTTCCGTGCCGTTAAGCACCAGATCGTAGGCCCGGCTGCGCACCCTGCCAGGCTCCGTCTCAAGCAGCGCCATGTCCGCCTCGGCCGGGGCGGTGAAGGGATGATGCACCGCGGTGTGCCGCTTCTGCTCGTGGTCATATTCCAGCAGCGGGAAATCGGTGACCCAGAGAAAATTGAAGGTGTTTTTGTCGATCAGCTTGAGCCGGCGGGCCAGTTCCAGCCGCAGCTCGGCCAAGGCGGTCCGGACCACCACGGCGTTGTCGGCCACGAAAAAGAGCAGGTCACCGGGCTGGGCATCCAGGGCCGCAGCCATGGCCGCCCGCTCGTCTGCGGTGAAGAATTTGGCGATGGGCGACTGCCATTCGCCGTCCTCTTTCACCTTGACCCAGGCCAAACCCTTGGCGCCGTATGGGGCCACATAGGCGGTCAGATCATCCAGGTCCTTGCGGGAAAAGACGGCGCAGCCCTTGGCGTTGATGCTTTTCACCTGGCCGCCTTTTTCCACCACGGTGCGGAAGACCTGAAAGCCGCAGCCCTGCACCACCTCGGTGAGGTTGATCAGCTCAAGGTCGAAGCGGGTGTCCGGCTTGTCACAGCCGTAGCGCTCCATGGCGTCCGCATAGGTCATGCGGGGGAAGGGGGTTTGCAGGGCAAGGCCTTTGGTGGCGGCAAAAAGACTGGTCATCATCCCTTCGGCAATACGGTAGATATCCTCCTCGGTGATGAAGGAGAGCTCCATATCCACCTGGGTGAATTCCGGCTGTCGGTCGGCCCGCAGGTCCTCGTCCCGGAAACACTTGACGATCTGGTAATAGCGGTCCATACCGGCCACCATGAGCAGCTGTTTGAACAGCTGGGGCGACTGGGGCAGGGCGTAGAATTTGCCGGCATTGACCCGGCTGGGCACCAGGTAGTCCCGCGCCCCCTCCGGGGTTGAGCGGGTCAGCACCGGGGTCTCGATCTCCAGAAAATTCTCGCCGTTGAGATAGGTGCGCAGGGCCTGGCAGGCCTTGTGGCGCAGGATGAGGTTGTCCGCCATGCCCGGCCGCCGCAGGTCGAGATAGCGGTACTGCAGGCGCAGATTTTCCGACACCTCGATGTCTTCATCCAGGGGAAAGGGTGGGGTGATGCTGGCATTCAAGATGCGCAGCTCGCTGATCATCACCTCGATCTCCCCGGTTTTCAGGTTGGCGTTGACCATGCCGGCCGGCCGGCGGGTGACCCGGCCGCGCACGGCGATGACCCACTCGCTGCGCAGGACGTGGGCCTTGCCATGGGCCTCGCTGTTGAATTCCGGATTAAAGACAATCTGGCTGATGCCCCAGCGGTCGCGCAGGTCAATGAAGATAACCCCGCCGTGGTCGCGGCGGCGCAGCACCCAGCCCATCAACGTTACTTCCTGATCGGTATGATCCACCCCAAGGTCATTACATGTATGACTGCGCTTCAGCTCACCCATGGATTCCATAGGATCTCCTTTACGATTTTATAATGATGAAAAGGAGCCAAAAACCAGGAGTCGGAAGCCGGCATAACAGCTTTTGACCGCTTCTGGCTCCTGACTTCTGGCTCCTGACTTCTCAAATAATCTTTGCCGCCAGCTCCCTGGCCCAGGTGTCCGCATCCAGGGCGATGGCCAGGGGGAACTGTTGGCTGCTCTCCATGTTGCGCAGCATGGCCGCGCCCCGGGCCAGCTCCTCTTCGCCGAGGATTACGGCGAAACGGGCCCCTGCCTTGCCGGCCTGTTTCATCTGGTTTTTCAGGCTGCGGTCCTGGCAGTCCATGGCTGCGGTGCGACCCGCCTTGCGCAGGGCGTGGGTCAGGGCAAAGCCCTTTTTCTGGGCCGCGGCCCCCAGGGCGACGACAAAGAGATCAAGGCGCGGCGCGGCAATCCCCTTCTGCTGCTGTTCAAGCAACAAGGCCAGCCGCTCCATGCCCATGGCAAAGCCGATGCCCGGCACATCCGGGCCGCCGAGCTGCTTCACCAGCCCGTCATAGCGGCCGCCGGCCCCCACGGCGCTCTGGGCGCCCAAATCGCTGGTCACCAGCTCAAAGGTGGTTCGGGTGTAGTAATCAAGGCCGCGCACCATAAAAGAATTGACCCTATAGGGGATGGCCAGCAGGTCGAGCCCCTCCTTTACCTCGCTGAAATGGCTGGTGCAGCCGGGGCAGAGGAAATCGAGAATCGATGGGGCCTGCCGGTATTGCTCCTGGCAGTGGCTGCTCTTGCAGTCCAGCACCCGCAACGGATTGGTCTCCCGCCGGCGCAGGCAGTCCTCGCAGAGATTTTCCGCCTGGTGCAGGAAATCAAGCAGGGCTGCGTTGAACGCCGGCCGGCACTGGGGGCAGCCCAGGGAGTTGATTTCCAGGCCGGCGGACAGGCCCAGCTCGGTCATGATCAGCCAGGCCATGGCCATCATTTCCGCATCAACCTGGGGGTGGTCCGAGCCCAGCACCTCGACGCTCATCTGGTGAAACTGGCGCAGGCGCCCTTTCTGGGGGCGTTCATGGCGGAACATGGGGCCGATGGTGTAGAGCTTCTGCACGGCCTTTTTGGCCAGCAGCCCGTTTTCAATATAGGCGCGCAACACCGAGGCGGTACCCTCCGGCCGCATGGTGAGCGATGAGCCGTTGCGGTCGGTGAAGGTGTACATCTCTTTTTCTACGATATCCGTGGTCTCGCCGATGGAGCGGATGAACAGCTCGGTTTTTTCCAGGATAGGCACCTTGATCTCGGCGAGATCAAAACGGTGAAAGATGTCCCTGGCAGTCTTTTCAATGAACTGCCAGGTCTCAACCTCACCGGGGACAATATCCTTAAAACCTTTTAGTGCCTTAATACTCAACGAACCACCTCTTGTCTTTCAATATGGTAATGCTTATTATTGTCTAATTGTTTTCAGGCAGGACGATCACCGCGATAAAAAACTGTCAAACTTAGCTTGAAATAAACGGGAAGTCAAGTGTTTGGCGAGAAATCTGCTTGGAAAATGCACAAGTCCCTTTCGGGTGTTGTCAGGATTTTTTTGGGCAGGAAGAACTTTTGAGCCCGACAATGATTTTACTGAAGAAAACCTTGTGGGCAACCCTTGCTCAGCTTTTTGGCTAAAAAGATTTGTGAGGATAGATGCACAAAAGGTTGTATAATAGACTGTCCCTTACAAGGATATGCCGCCCCGAGGGCAGAAAAATCATGCCATTTTTTCAAAAGGATATCTGGAAATATCAGCTGCAGGACGCCATGATTTACTGGCTCGCTGTTCCTGGTGCCGTCATTGTTTCCGGGCTGCTGCTGGACCGTTTGTTCCATTTTTCAGCAATCCCTGCCTTCCCCTGGCTGACGGCAACGGTGTTGCTGCTTTTGGCCAGCGGGCTTTGGTTTATCTGGCGGGCCACAGTCGATCTCGCCCGATACGGCAATGGGACGCCCAACCCGCGCCGCCCCCCGAAAAGACTGGTGACAGAAGGGATCTATCAGTGGTGTCGCCATCCCATGTTTTTTGGCTATGATCTGGCCGCCCTGGCCGTGGTGTGTTTGTTCCGCTCGCCTGCCATGCTGTGTATCAGTTTCCCCGTGTTTCTTATCATGCAGATCCGCTTTTTGCACAAAGAGGAGCGGTATCTGCTGCGCCGTTATGGCGAGGTATTTATCAACTATAAACAGAATGTGCCGTTTCTGGTGCCATTCTGCTCAACAGGAGAACAAAAAATATGAAAGCAATAAAGTTTTTGCGAAATTTCCTGCTTGCCGGCCGGGATCATCGTGAGGTCGAGGAAAAAGTGTTTGCCCTTCTCGATGAATTTCTGGACAGGCGGTATATCAAAGACAGAGGACGACCGGCCAAAATGGCCAAGTATGCCCAGAAGAATTTTTTTTCCATCCTCTTTCTTTCCGTCTACAAGGCGCTGGGCATTCCCCGGGAGAGGCGCATGATCTACGGCGTGATCAATCACTGTCTACGGGGCCTGGTCACCGGCACCGATAATCTGCTGGACAATGAATACAAGGAGCTGTTGCCTCTCGATCTGCCGGATGATGCGCTCCGTTTCAAGAGCGTCATGCATATCCTGCTGTTTGATCGCTTTCTGGGCCGGGTGGTGAACCAGATGGCGGATGAGGGCGTCATTGATCGCCCCTTGGCTGACCGGGTCCAGCGGGAGCTTTTCCGGGCCATGGTGCCCATCGGCGCGGAAGAGGCCCAGGAGGAGGGAGGGGTGCGGGAAATTATCTCACCTGCCGCCATTCTTGATTCCGTGCATATGTATAAAGGGGGCAAGCTTCTCTGTCTTTCCTTTGTCGCCCCTCTGCTCATTGAACAGGAAAACAGAAGGCTTTTAACCCTTGCCGAACAGGGCATTTTCAGTATAGGTATGGCCTTGCAGGTCATTGACGATCTGACCGATTTTTATGCCGATATGCGGGATTTGCGGCACAATTATCTGGTTTCCGTGATACACTACGAGGGCACCGAAAAGGAAAGGGAGATGCTGGCCAGGGAGCTGGCAACGCGATCCGGCAGCGGCCCGGCCATTGAAGAGGCCTACCCCTACAGCGTCGGCCTGGTGATGGAGCGGGCCATCGGTGAGGCCCTGCACGGCTTTGAGTTGCTGGCCGAGGCGGGTTACTGGCTGGAGCGGCAGAGTGCGGTCCGGCTCATCCGCCAGCTCTTTCGGCTGCGCGGCGTGCAGCGACTGCTGCCGTTTTTCCCGGCAGAAAAGGATATTCACCAGACCCTGACCTCCGGCAGCCCGATGCAGAGCGATGGAGCACAACAGCTCTGGCAATGTCATGCCTAGCGAGCAGGCTCAGATGAATGAGCACGTACCTGCCACCCGGGGGCGGCATCTCAACCATGTGGCCTGGCTTTATGATCCGCTGGTGGAGCGGCTTTCCTTCGGCAGGGAGCGCCGGTTCAGGCAAAAAACCATTGCCTGGATGACTATCTCCCCGTCGGACAGGATCCTTGATGTAGGGTGCGGCACCGGGAGCTTGACCCTCATGCTGGCTCAGCGGATCGATCCGTCTGCCGGGGAGGTCATCGGCATTGATGCTGCACCGCGGATGATTGCCATTGCCCGCAGAAAAGCGGCAAAAAAGAGGCTTGCCGTAAGGTTTAAGGTAGGGATTGCCGAATCCCTTGCCTTTGCCGACAAGTCCTTTGACTGGGTGGTGAATTCCATGTTTACCCATCACATCGATACAGAGCTCAAGGAAAAGGCCTTTGCCGAGATGTACCGGGTACTTAAACCGGGAGGGATGCTGCTCACAGCAGACATTGACCGTCCGACCACTCTGCTTGCCAAGCTGACCGGCTGGGGCGGGAGGTACCTTTTAATGCAGCCGGAACTGGAGGACAATCTGTTGGGCCTGCTGCCGGACTTCATGCACCGGGCCGGTTTCCGGCTGGTGGAAAAAAAGGAGCATGTCTACGGTCTGGTCTCCTTTTTTACGGCAAAAAAACCTGAGGTTGACCGGTGAAGACATTTTTACTGTATGCCCGCATTGGTTTGCGCAATATTCGACGAAATACTAGACGGTCGTTGTTCACCATTGTGGCCATCTCTTTCGGGCTCTTCAGCCTCATTGTTTTTCAGGCCTTGAAGGTCGGCCTGCATAAGGAGATGGTCAGCAGCACCCTGGGGCTTGACGCCGGCACCGTCCAGATCCATGCGGCGGGTTTTGCGGCGAACATGGCCCTTATCCAGCCCATCACCGAAAAGGAGAAGGTCCGGGCGGCGCTTGCCGGCATTGGTTTGACCGATTTTTCCGAGCGGATCAAGTCCCCGGCTCTGGTGCTGGCCGGGCGGAAAAGCTCCTCTGTCATGCTGACCGGCGTCCGACCTGAACAGGAAGAGAAGATTACCTTTATCGGCCGCAGAGTTGTTTCCGGAAATTATCTTGCAGAGAAAGACCGGCTGCTGCTCGGTAAATCGCTGTCGGACAGTCTCGGCGTAAAACCGGGCGATGAGGTGCTGCTGATGGTGCAGGGCATGTATGGCCGGCCGGTGACCAGGAAATTTATCATCGGCGGGCTGTATGAGACCGATCTGCCCTCCTTTGACCGCAGCCACGCGTATCTGCCCCTGGAGGCTGTCCAGCATTTCCTGGGCGCTGAGGAGGTAGTGAGCGAAATCGTGCTGCACAGCGATCCTGAGCAGGCGCAGGCCCAAGCGAGCAGCCTGCGGGAGAGGCTTGATAGTGGGATCTATCAGGTCATCACTTGGCGGCAGGCCGTGCCGGACCTGCTGCAGCTCATCGAACTCAATGACGCCACCATGCGGCTGCTCATTGTCATTGTCTTTGCCATTGTCGCCATGGGCATCACCAACACCATGAGCACGGTCATCTTCGAGCGCTTCCGGGAATTCGGCATCCTCAATGCCCTAGGAGCCGGACCGGCGGGCATTGTCTCGCTCGTCATCCTTGAGTCGTTTTTCCTCGGGGCCATTGCCACCATGCTGGGAAGCCTTGCCGGCATTGCCGCCTGTCTCTATCTGCAGCAGTACGGCATTGATCTGACCCGTTTTATCAGCACCAATCAGTATTTTGCCGCCGGGCATGTGCTGCGGGCCTATGTGACCCCCGGGGATCTGCTGAACTCCGTGGTGATCACCCTGGCCACGGCCATTGCCGCAGGGATTTACCCGGCATGGAAGGCGGCCAATATGGATCCGGTCAAGGCCCTGGTTCATAACTGAAGGGGTATAGTTTGTAGGTGATTAGTCAGTTAGCAAAAGAGTGGCGTCAACCTAAGCCGTTGTAAATAAATAACATGGCCATCTGCATGCCCTGCACGGCTCCTAAACGGCTAACAGACTACAGTCTTAAAAACATATTACAGCAGGAACATCCACATGGCCCTGGTTGAATTGTGCAGCGTGAGCAAAACCTACATGGATGGTGAGAGTACGCCTCTCACCGCCTTGCAGGCAACCGATCTGGTCATCGGCAGGGGAGAGTTCGTCTGTCTCGCCGGTCCTTCAGGGGCAGGCAAGACAACCCTGCTCAATATCATCGGCTGCATTGACCGGCCCACCGCGGGCCGTGTGCTGATTGAGGGCAGGGATAGCGCGACGCTGCGGCGCGGTCAGCTGGCCGGATTGCGCCGCAAGGCCTTTGGTTTTGTCTTCCAGTCGTTTAATCTTATTGCTGTGCTGAGCGCCTATGAAAACGTGGAGTACGTCCTGTTGCTCCAGGGTGTGAAACTGTCCGAGCGGCAGCGCAGGGTTGGCGAGGCCCTGGAAAGTGTGGGGCTGGCCCAACTCATGCACAAGCGGCCGGGGCAGCTCAGCGGCGGGCAGCAGCAGAGAGTGGCTGCGGCCCGGGCCATCGTGGGGCGGCCGCTGATGGTCCTGGCCGATGAACCGACCGCCAATCTGGATTCACAGACAGGGGAAGGGCTCATTGATCTGTTCTTCACCTTGCAACAGCAGTATCAAACCACCTTTGTCTTCTCTTCCCATGATCAGGCCGTTATCCACCGGGCTCGGCGCGTCCTTGCCATGCGCGATGGCAGGATTGTGTCCGATGCACGGCCAGCATAGCGGCACTGACCGGGGCGAAAGATCAGCCATATGTCTTGGCGATGAGCCCAGAATGCCTTTAGCAAAAAGGCGGTGTCCGTCCGGCTGGCCAGCATGGCCTTTTTTCCGTTTACAGCAGCGAGGCGTGGTCTATTTTCATGCAGCGGTCCATGACCACGGCCAGCCCGCTGCTCCGGGCCAGCCGGGCCGCCTCCTCATTGATGATGCCCTGCTGCATCCACACGGCTTTGGCCTTGATGGCCACCGCCTGTTCAACCACCGCCAGCACCTCCTCAGAGCGGCGGAAGATATCCACCACGTCAACCGGCTCAGGGATGTCCAGCAGGCTCGGGTAGCAGATTTCCCCTAGAATCTCCGTCTGGCCAGGATTAACCGGGATGATGCGGTAGCCCACATCCTGCAGGTAGCGGGCCACCTGGTTGCTTGGCCGGTTTTCCTTTGGGGAAAGGCCCACCACGGCAATGGTTCGGCAGTTTTTCAGAATAGTGCTGATCTCTTTCATGTCGGCAAGCATTTCTTGTCTCCCCATGCTGCGGGTTAATGGTAAACGATATCCGGGTAGTTGCGTGTTTTATTACTGGCGGATTTTTGCAATTTTTGCAATAGTAGCACTAACTTTTATCTTAATAACTCCTGCTGGGCAGGGAGGACGACATGTGTCAGATGAGCGTGGTGTATGAAAAAAACGGGGCCACGGAAACCGTCATGGAAAATGTGACGTATCTTGAGGCGGTAGCCGGCGGCATTCGGGTCAGCACCCTTTTTGAGGAGCCCAGGGTTGTTGCCGGGGCTTATGTCAGAAAAATTGATTTCATGGGCGGGAAAGTGACCCTGGCCCCTGGTGGAGAAAAGAAAAATGGCTGACAAGAAAGAGCTGTCCGAGCTGGAAAAACTGCGGGTTCTCATCCCCCATTGGCTTGAACACAGCCACAGCCACCGCCATGAGTTTGAGAAATGGCTGGCCGTGGCGAAAAATGAGGGGCAGGAGGAGGCGGCCGTTGCCATGGAAAAGGCCTTGCAGAAACTGGCCAAGGCGGATAAGTATCTGCGCAAGGCTCTGGAGGCCCTGGGCGGAGAGGCGGAGGGCCATCACGGCCACGACCATAACCACTGAGGCTGATGGCTCGCCTTGCTTACTCCTGGAAAATGGGCAGCCCGGCTATCTCCATGAAGCTCCGCACATGGTATTCGGCGGCGAGCTCCGGGTTTTTAAAGGCGATCATCCTCATGCCCACGCTGTCGGTGTGTTGGCGGTCGATGATGGAATCGCCGATGTAGATGGCCTGGTCCACGGCCAGGGCAAAATGGTTGAGAATGGCGTGCAGGGCGTCGGGGTATGGTTTGGGCCGTGCCACGTCAAAGGCGGTCACCACCTTGCCGAAATAGGGTGACAGCCCGAAGATGTCGAGAATGCTGCGCATGGTGGTGGTGCGGTTGGTGCTGATGGCCTTTTCGTAACGCGGGGTGAGAAAGTCGAGAAACTCAATCAGGTCCGGTTCCATGTTCATATACTGCAGAAAGGGCTGGTAGTCGAGATCGGCCCGGTATTGTTCCGCCTTGTCGATGTCGTCCGGGTAGCGGCGCAGAATGTGACGGACCGAATCCATGACGTTATGGATGTGCACATATTCGAGCTCTTCCTCGTCCATGGGGGGATGACCCAGGGCCGCAAGGATGGTGTTGTAGTACATTTTATTGGCGTTTTTTGAGTCAAACATGACGCCGTCGCAGTCAAATATGACAAGTTTGAGTTCTGGCATTTTTTCGTTCATTATGGTGGAATTTTCAGGAGTCAGGAGCCGGGAGTTTCGAGAAGACAGGAGCCAGAATGACTGATTACTGCCGCATTTTTCTGACTTCTGACTTCTGGCTCCCCACCCCCTTCTTATCAAACTAAACCTAAAGATAAACCATGACATTGGCAACAGATTTTCTCGTTATCGGCTCCGGAATCTCCGGACTTTCCTTTGCCCTCAAGGCGGCCCGTCTCGGCCATGTCACCCTGGTCACCAAAAAAAACAGGGTGGACACGGCCACCAATCTTGCCCAGGGCGGGATCGCCGCGGTCCTGTCCGCCGATGACACCTTTGCCATGCATATCGCCGACACCCTGAAGGCCGGGGCCGGGCTGTGCAATGAAGAGGTGGTGCGCCTGGTGGTGGAAAGCGGGCCGGAAAGGGTGCGGGAGCTCATGGACCTTGGCGTTGATTTTACCCGCCGGGAGGCCGACAGCGCCATGCTCGATCTGGGCCGGGAAGGGGGTCATTCGGCCCGGCGCATCGCCCATGCCCGGGATCTCACCGGCCGGGAGATCGAACGGGGGCTGCTGGCAGAGGTGGCGGCCAATGATCGTATCACGGTCCTGGAAAACCATCTCGCCGTGGACCTGCTCATTGCCTCCAAGGCGGGCATTGCGGTCAGCGGACCGTTTACGGACCGCTGTCTGGGGGCTTACATTCTGGACAGGGCCGACAATTCCATCACCCCGTATCTGGCCAAGGTGACTCTGCTCTGCACCGGCGGAGCGGGCAAGGTGTATCTCTTCACCACCAATCCCGATATCGCCACCGGCGACGGCATTGCCATGGCTTACCGGGCCGGGGCCAAGGTGGCCAACCTGGAGTTCGTCCAGTTTCATCCGACCTGCCTCTACCACCCCCTGGCCAAAAATTTTCTCATTTCCGAGGCGGTGCGGGGTGAAGGCGCCCGGCTCATCGACAAAAACGGCACCCCGTTCATGCTGAAATACGACCCGCGCGGCGATCTGGCCACCAGGGACACGGTGGCCAGGGCCATCGATTCCGAGATGAAGGCCAGCGGCGATGATAATGTCTTTCTTGACATCAGTCATAAGCCGGCTGAATTTGTCAGAAAGCGGTTTCCCAATATCCACCGGACCTGCCTGTCGTACGGCATCGATATCACCACGCAGCCGATTCCGGTGGTGCCTGCCGCCCATTACATGTGCGGCGGGGTGCTGACCGACATCATGGGCCGCACCTCCCTGGAAAATCTCTTTGCCTTTGGCGAAACAGCCTGCACCGGGCTGCATGGCGGCAACCGGCTGGCCAGCAACTCCCTGCTCGAGGCCGTGGTTTTTGCCCATCAGGCCTTTCTGCAGTGTGAGCGGGACTGGCCGGAACTGCAGCGGCGCGAGCACCCGCAGGTGACGGACTGGTCGGCCGGCCAGGCCGCTAGAATAGAGGAGTGCGTGCTGATCAGCCACAACTGGGACCAGATTCGCCGGCTGATGTGGAATTATGTGGGGATTGTCCGTTCGGAAAAAAGGCTGGTCCTGGTGCAGAAGCGCATGCAGCCCATTTTGGCCGAGGTGGCCCAGCACTTCCGGGATTACCTGTTGACCCCTGATCTCATTGAATTACGAAACATTGCCCTGATGGCGGAACTGATCGTCAGAAGCGCCATGATCCGCAAGGAGTCCCGGGGCCTGCATTACATGGTGGAATATCCGGCCAGAGACGATGTCAACTGGAAGAGGGATACTGTTCTGCAGAAGAATAATAATAATGGCTGATGGCCCGTGGCTCAGCTCAAAACAGACCGAAAAATGATTTGTCCTTATCCTCTTCCTTTTTTTCGCTCACTGCTTCTCCGGCAGGAGGGGTATAGCCCTGCACGTCTGCAAAATTGCACCGCTGGATGATGGCATCGGTCAGATCGGCGTTGGTCAAGTCTGCCTTGAAAAACATGGTTTTGACCAGATAGCTTCCTTTCAGGTTTGCCCCGCTTAAATCCGCCTCGCTCAGATTGGCCCAGTGCAGATTGGCCTGGCCCAGGTCGGCATTTTTCACTACAGCGCTGACCAGTATGGCATCCACCAGCCTTGCCCGGCTGAGCCTGGCCCCTTCCAGGTTGGCATCCTCGAGATTGGCCCCCTCAAGGTTTGCCCCCTCAAGATTGGCGCCGGAGAGGTCGGCATCCTCCAGGTCGGCCCCGGCCAGTTTGGCACCCGCCAGAGTGGCCTTTTTGAGGTTGGCATTTTTGAGAAAGGCGCCGGAGAGATCGGCGCCGGAGAGGTCGGCTTCTTCAAGGTCCGCATTTTTCAGGCTGGCATTCTGCAATTTCTGGCTGGTGAGGTCGCAGTGCACGCATTCCTTTTCATCCAGGAGATGGGTCATCTCTCGGGAAAGGGGAGTGGGCGGGACGGCGTAATCGCTTGTCGGTTCCTCGGCCTTTTCTTCCGCATCACCCCCGAACCAGCCGAATTTCCACCAGCCGTCATTCCTGGTCCCGGTATCAGGCCGGGAGGGTACGGCGCCGGCGTCAGGGATGACCACGGTGCGGTTGGTCTCCGGCTCCGGAATAACCTCGGACCGCACGCTGCTGCCCGGCATGGCCTGACCCGTCCCTATGCCGCTGATAACCTGTTGTTCCTGCTCGCCGCCGGCCACGGTAAAGGTGGATTCCATTCCGCCGTCCGGCCGGAACATGCGGTAGTCGTCATCCATTTTATAGACGGTAAAACACTGCATTTCGCGGTTGGCCCATTGATCATACCTGATGCAGAGGGTGTTATCCGTGTCCACTTTCCACTTGCCGTCGGATTTATGGCCAAGGCTGTTGACCGCTGCCACCTTGCCGCTGCCGGACAGGGTGACATCCGCCTCCACCGACTTGTCCCAGCTGACGATGTGCAGGGTTTTTTCCGACACAAGTCCCAAAATGTCGTCATAGGAGAGCTGCTTTGCGCCATCCTCGGCCGCATCCTTGACGGTAAGTCTTTTGCCGCAGCCAGGCAGGACGACAAGCAGGACCAAAAAGAGATAAATAATGTGTTTGCTGTTCATGTGATTGGTTCTTGTGCTGAAGTTGAGAAAGTCATAGCGAACAATAACTGGCAAAATACCATTAACGTCCGGCCCCGTCAACCGGTCAAACCATCAGGCCGGGCGCTGCAGCATTTTCACCAGCCCATCGATGTCCTTGGTTGGCAGGCTGCAGGCCAGGTTGCGGCAGACATAGGCGCAGGCCCTGCCGTGCGGCGGAGCAAGATTAGCCAGGGAAGGGATTTTTTCGCCTAAAAATTGCTGGCCCGGCCCGCCCGTCGGCCACAAGCAGCATGGCCTGGGGCAGAAAAAGGGCGTGGACCGCGGCGATCATGGCCCTGGTGTCCGGGGCCTCGGGCCGGCCGGCGATAATGATCTGGGCCGGCTTTGCCTGGTAGAAGTCAAGGGCCGCCAGCAGCAGGGGCATGGCCGGCGGATAGCGGTTGATCTGCCCGGCAAAGGCGGTCATGGTTTTTGCGGCCCTTTCCCGCCAGTCTTCGTCGGCAAAAGGGGCAAGGCGCAGCAGATTCAGGGCTGCCACCGAATTGGCCGCCGGTTCCGCGCCGTCATGATCATTTTTCATCCGCACCAGCAGCGTCGCATCCTGGTCCGTGGTTTCAAAAAAGCCGCCGGCCGCCTCATCGGCGAATAGCTCGATCTGCTTGCAGGTAAGCTCGATGGCCTTTTGGAGATACGTGATGGCAAAAGAGGCCTCATACAGGTCAAGCAGACCCTGGATGAAAAAGGCATAATCGTCAAGCTGGGCGGCAAGGCCGGCCTCGCCCTGCCGGAAGCGGCGCAGCAGTGCCCCCTTTTCCCGGTTAAACAGGGCGGCCAGGATAAAATCCGCCGAGCGCCGCGCCCCCTGGAGATAGGCGCTGTTGCCGGTGATCTGATAGCCCTTGGCCAGGGCGGAGATCATCAGGCCGTTCCAGGCGCAGATAATCTTGTCATCCAGATGGGGACGGGGCCTGCTGGCGCGGCGGCTGGCCAGCCGTGCCCTGGAGGCGGCCAGGCTTGCCTCGATGTCATCACGGGTGCTCCCGAATTTTTTCGCTGTTTCCCCGATGCCGTGGGCCTGGTAGAGAATATTTTTGCCGGTAAATTCGCCGAGCGGGTCCGCCAGGGCATTGCCTGCCTCCTCCACTCCATAGTGAAAGGTGAAGATTGCCGCGGCCGTCATGCCGAGAATTTCGGTGATTTCCTGGGCCCGCCAGGTATAAAAGGCGCCTTCGCCATGTCTGGCCGGATCATCGGGTTCGGCGCTGTCCGCGTCCTCGGCGGAAAAAAAGCCGCCCTGGCCATCGGTCATGGCGCGCAGCACATAGTTCAGGGTCTCGGTGGCGATGCCCCGGAAAAAAGGGTCACCGCTTATCTGGAATGCCTCAAGGTAGGCGACGGCGAGCTGGGCCTGATCATAGAGCATCTTTTCAAAGTGGGGAACCCGCCACTGCTTGTCCACCGCATAGCGGTGAAAGCCGCCGCCCAGCACATCGTACATGCCGCCCTCCGCCATGCGGCGCAGGGTGTCCAGGGCCATGGTGCGGGCCTGGCGGTTATCCCGGTACGCGGCGCAGCGCAGCAGAAAATGCAGGGTCGCCGGCCGGGGAAACTTGGGGGCCGGGCCGAAACCGCCGAACTGCTTGTCGTAGACGCTGCTGAGCTGGGTCAAAGCGGCGTCAAGCACGTCCGGGGCAACCTCGCCCTGGTCATCGGCGGCTGCCCGGCCCTGCAGATGAGCCGCCACAGACCCGGCTGCCTCCCTGATGCGGCCGGGGTCGTCCTGCCAGGCCTTGCGCAGCGCCTGCAGCAGGTCGAGAAAACCTGGTCTGCCGTGGTTTTCCCTGGCGGGGAAATAGGTGCCCGCATAAAACGGGGTGCGGTCCGGCTGCAGAAAAACCGACATGGGCCAGCCGCCGCCCCCGGTCAGGGCAAGGGTTGCCGCCATGTAAATGCGGTCAATATCCGGCCGTTCCTCCCGGTCAACCTTGATGGAGATGAAGTAGCTGTTGAGATAGTCGGCGATTTCCTCATCCTCAAAGGATTCATGGGCCATGACGTGGCACCAGTGGCAGGTGGAGTAGCCGATGGACAGAAATATCGGCTTGTTTTCCTGCCTGGCCCTGGCAAAGGCCTCCTCTCCCCATGGCATCCAATCCACCGGGTTATAGGCGTGCTGCTGCAGGTACGGGCTTTTTTCATTAATCAGTCTGTTAGGTGTGGGGGGCTGGAGCGGTGGTTTTTTCATGGTGTTGTCCAGGTTAGGGGGCAGAAGTGAGGAGCCAGGAGTCAGGAGCCAGAAGCCAGAAGTTATAGAAGTCAGGAGGAGGCATGAAGCATGGCAGACATATACGACTCCAGCAATTTGCTGATTTCTTCAAGTTGTCCTTTTAAGTTTTCATTCTCGCCATACCCGAGGTCCTTGGCTAATATCAGGTAATAGCGGCATTCTTCCAATGACCCTTGGGCTATATTCAGTAATCGAACTTTGTCCGGTTTTGTTCTTTTTTTGAATCCTTCTGCAATATTGGCGGGAATGGAAACAGCCGCTCTTCTTGACTGGGAAATTAGTCCGTAAAGTTCGCTCGGCGGGAAAGCACCGCTGTATGCGTAAAGTGCAATAACGAATTCATGTGCCTTTTGCCAGACGATAAGGTCTTGAAATCGTTTTGCAGGTTGCCTGCTCATTTCGCCTCCCGCTCCTCGTCTTCTGACTCCTGACTCCTGTCTCCTGTCTCCTTCCTTTCCAGAACCAGCTCGATCGGCTGGTGGTCCGAGCTTCTGATCTGGTAATGACAGGAGGCGGAGACAACCCGCAATCCCCTGATGAAAACATGGTCAAGGACCTGCCCGAAATAGCGGGAGCGCCGGTCGGGCTGGAAGGTGGCCAGGTCCATGTGCAGGTTGCCGGTCATTTCCCTGAGAAAGGTTGACCGGCTGGCCAGCCAGGTGTTGAAGTCGCCGCCCAGCAGAATGGGGCCGTCGTGGCTGTCGAGTTCTTTTTCCAGCTGGCGCATCTGGCGCTTGAACTTGTTGATGCGGACAAAATTGATGGCATGGACATTGAGCACCAGCAGCTCCCGGCGGGAGAATTCAATGGCATATCTGGTGCCGATGGCCATTTTGGGCAGCCGCACCAGGGGTTCGTAAACCGGGGAGCGAAGAAAGAAAAGACTGCGGGGGTTGGCCCGGCAGCCGGTCATGACCCCGACGTCGATGGCGTTCAGGCGCTGGGTGAAGCCGGCGGCCAGGTCCCAGCGCAGATGTGGCGTCTGCTGCATGATATTCAGCATGGCGGGCCGCAGAAAGGCCTCCTGCAGCAGCACCAGGTCCTTGCCCTGCAGCAGTTTCGTGAAATCGGCGGCCCAGGTGATGTTCTTGGCCTTGTGGATATTCCAGACCAGCACCTCGAAACGGCGGCTGATGGCGGGCTCCGTGGTCTGGCCGAAAGAGGAAAGCACATCGGCGCGTTTCGGAACAATGTGGGTGATACCTTTCATGGAAAAAGAGTGTAACACAATTTTCCGCGGGACGGGAAGCGATTCATGGGCCACCGCCTGCAAAAAAATGATAAGCCAGGCGCCGCGCGCCTTTCCCGGGAGAAAAAACTTGACAAATGCAGTGGGAAAAAATCTAAATAAAATATGCTAATTGAAAGTTCGGGTGCGATTATTTCTTGCCAAACGCTGCGGAGTTGGGTAAAAAGTTCATGTGGTAATGTGAAATAAGTATTGTCAACGCTCGTAGTGCTCCTTTCCCGGGGGTGGGAATTTGCAAAAGTTCCCGCAGGAAACGGCACGGGGCGCTGGCGATATCAGGGGAAAGGGTTCCTTGGTGGAATCCTCGTGATTATTCATCTTATTAGAGAAAAGGAGATTCAAGATGAAAAAAATTATTTCAACAGTTGCGGCCCTCGGCCTGGTGGTCGGCGTGGCCGGTACTGCATCCGCTCTGGAGTTCACCATGAGCGGCGAGTATGTGCTCGAAGGCTACATGCTGAACAACGCGGACGGCATGGATAAAAGCATTGCGACTGGAAACAATGACGGCGGTTTCGACCCCTATAATGACGATGCCGGCACCGACTCGGGCTGGGTGCATACCTTCCGCATCAAACCGCAGATGAAGGTCAACGACAAGATCACCGTGGTTTCCGAGCTCCGCTTTTTCAAGGACGCCGACTGGGGTACCGGCAACAACCTGGGCGGCTCCACCGGCCTGAGCAATGATGACAGCGACCACGATCTCGACATTTACCACCTGTACATGGATTACATGTCACCGGTCGGTAAGGTCCGCGTCGGCCGTGTGCCCACCGGTTCCTGGGGCGGCGACTTCCTGAGCACCGCCAGCACCGGCAACCGGTTCATGTGGTTCCCGAGCTTTGTGGCCCAGCCCTTCACCCTCACTATCTTTACCCAGAAAACCCAGGAAAATGACTGGTACGGCTCTGAAGATGACGCCGATAATGACCTTTACGAGGTTGACCTGACTTACAAGACCGATGATCTGCTGCTCAAAGGCGCTTATGATTATTTCAATTATAAGAGCGCAAGCGACACCGGCAACCCGTTCACTTCCTACGATCGGCAGAACAACATCCTGAAGGCTTATGGTGTGGCCAAAGTCGGCATGTTCAGTCTGGAGGCGGAGTGGGGCTGGCAGTTCGGCGACTGGTTTGATTATGACCGGGAAGTTGTCGGCGTGACAGAGGATACTGATGTTGACGCCATGGCCTTCATGCTTGACGCCAGCGCCAAAATTGAAAAACTGAATGTCGGTCTGCTGTACTTCTGGGCCGAGGCCCAGGATGACGACATTCTGACCGATGCCGACGCTGACGTGACCGCAGCTATGAGCACCATCAGCGATGGTATCGGCGATGACTTCAACCCCTTCTACATCCTGACCGGCGACCACACCGGCATGCTGAACAGCGACGAGTACAATGACGATCCGCTGATGGCTACCAGTGGTGTCAATGCTCTCGGTGCGCATGCCGATTATCAGGTTTCCGACAAGTTGACCCTGCACGGCGCCGTGGCTTATGCCTGGGCGGATGATACTGATGTAGTTGAGTGGGGCGCGCAACAACTCGCTGGCAATCCCGCCTATGATGTGGATGAAGAGTACGGCTGGGAGGTAGATCTCGGCGCCAAGTACAAACTGCTTGACAACCTCACCTATGAGGTGCGGGCCGCCTACTTCAACACCGGCGACTTCTTTGAAGATCTCACCCAGTCAGTGGATGCGACCAATGATACTGACGATCTGTATCTGCTCAGCCACCACCTGACCATGACATTCTAATTTTTTCTTTCATTAGAATGTGAGACGAAAAGCCCTGCCTCGCGCAGGGCTTTTTTTTTGTGGGAGGTATGTAAAAATTTATTTTTATCGCAGAGCACACAGAGGCCACAGAGATCAAATTTATAATTAAAAATATTTTCTCTATGCTCTCTGTGTGCTCCGTGGTTAATTTCCCGTTATGCCAACACTGCAAGTTGAAGAAAAAAAGAAAATAACCGATATCGACCTGATCCTGGACATTCTGGCCGGGGAAGTCGCCTCCTACGCGGTGCCGGTGGTTGACCTGATCGCCGTGCAGAGCAATGACCCCTATCAAGTGCTGGTGGCCACCATCCTCTCCGCCCGCACCAAGGACGAGACCACGGCCGCGGCCGCGGCTCGGCTTTTCAAAAAGGCCCCTGACCTGCAGGGCCTGGCCGCCTTGAACGAAGAGGAGATCGCCCGGCTCATCTATCCGGTGGGCTTTTATCGCAGCAAAGCCGGGTATCTGGCCCGGCTGCCGGCGGCGGTGAGCAGCATGGGCGGCGCGATCCCCGATGACGTGGACCAATTGCTGCAGCTGCCGGGCGTCGGCCGCAAGACCGCCAATCTGGTGGTGAGCGTGGCCTTTCACAAGCCGGCCATCTGCGTTGACACCCATGTGCATCGCATCATGAATATCTGGGGGTACGTGCAGACGAAAACCCCGCTGGAAACGGAAATGGAGCTGCGCCGGAAACTGCCGCAGAAACACTGGCTGCATGTCAATTCCATCCTGGTGGCCTTCGGCCAGGGCACCTGCCGGCCGGTGGCGCCTCATTGCGACCGCTGCGTCCTGCTGCCGTACTGCCCGCAGATCGGTGTCACGCCCCGGCGGGTGCCGGGCAGCCGGGGCGCCGCACCGGCGGAGCCGGCGGTCAAAAAACTGCTCTCCTGGAATGTCAACGGCCTGCGCGCCCTGGAAAAAAAGGGGTTTGCCGGGCTGGTAAAGGAGCTTGATCCGGACATCCTGGCCATCCAGGAAACCAAACTTCAGGAAACGCAATTAAGCGAAGAGCTGAAAAATATCGAGGGCTATCACTCCTTCTGGCATTGTGCCGCACGTCCCGGCTATTCCGGCGTGGCGGTGTACAGCCGCATGATGCCGCTCAATGTGCGCCAGGGCATGGGCGAGCCGGAATTTGACGCCGAAGGGCGGCTGCTCACCCTGGAATTCGCCGATTTTTTCCTGGTCAACTGTTATTTCCCCAATGCCGGCGAAGGATTGAAGCGGCTGGAGTTTAAGCTTTCCTTCAACCGGGCCCTGCTTGAATTTGTGCAGCAGCTGGCCGCGGAAAAATCAGTGGTGCTGTGCGGCGATTACAATGTGGCGCATCAGGAAATCGATCTGAAAAATCCGCGGAGCAACATGCAGAACGCCGGGTTTACCCCGGAGGAAAGAGCGTGGATGGATGCCTTTCTGGCCGCCGGTTTTGTCGATAGCTTCCGCATGTTCAACCAGGAGGGCGGCCATTATACCTGGTGGACATACCGTACCAATGCCCGGGCCAAGGATATCGGCTGGCGCATCGACTATTTCTGCGTGGATCAAAAAAGCGCGGGCCGGGTGCGGGCCGCGGCCATTTTAAAGGATGTCATGGGTTCGGATCACTGCCCGGTGCAGCTTGACTTCGTGTAAAGGGACTTGGAAATTTTGAAAATAGCGTTTATCAGTGTCGTCATGCCAGCATGTTTTTATATGAAAGTCCCTTGTCTGTTTTGCTGGGCAGGCAGACCGTAGGAGCGGGCCTTGCCCGCGATAGGGGTAGCCGCAATGCCTACATTTTTCAAGATACCCTAAAGCGCGCAGGCCCGCAGCACCCGCAGATTCACCTTGTCCTCGGCCAGGTCTTCCCCCTTGGGAGTCTCCAGTGTCATCGGATGTCCACTGAACCGCGCATCCGTCAGCAATTGCCGGAAACCATCCAGGCCGATGGCGCCCCGGCCGATATGTTCATGGCGGTCAACCCGGCTGCCAAGTCCCTTTTTTGAATCGTTGACATGGAAAAACCGGAGGCGGTCAAGGCCGATGAGGCGGTCAAACTCCGCCATGGTCTGCCGGTAGGCGGCCGGGGTGCGGAAATCATAGCCGGCGGCAAAGAGATGGCAAGTGTCCAGGCAGACGCCCAGGCGGTGGCCGTGGCCGGAATTGTTGATGATAAAGGCGAGGTCCGCCGGATCGGCGCCCAGGGCGTTGCCCTGGCCGGCGGTGTTTTCCAGCAGCACCATGACCTGGCCGGCATCGACGGCCAGGTCAAAAGCGCGGTCCAGATGCTCCACCATGCGAGAGAGCCCCGCTGCAACCCCATCGCCGCCATGGGAGCCGGGATGCATGATGACAAAGGGGATGGCCAGGGCCGCGCAACGCCTCAGCTCGTCCGCCAGGGCGATGACGGATTTGTCCCGTACCTCTTTTGCCGGGGAGGCCAGGTTGATGAGATAGGAATCATGCGCCGCCACCGGCCATGGCCCCCATTCCCGCCAGGCCGCGGCAAACAACGCCTGTTCCTCGGCGGAGACGGGGGCCGCCCGCCATTGCCGCTGATTGCGGGTAAAAATCTGCAGGGCCTGGCCGCCCACCTCGCGAATGCGGGCAAATGCCAGATGCAGTCCGCCAGCCACGGACATATGAGCGCCGAAAAGAGCCATTTTTTTGAGAAGCCAGGAGCCAGGAGTCAGGAGCCGGGAGAATGAAGAATATCGTATCTTCAAAAAAACGTCATCCCTGCGGCCAGAAACAAATTTGGTAACCGCGTGCCGCCTTTTGACTCCTGAATTCTGACTCCTGGCTCCTTTCATTTGAATAGTCGCCTTTGACATGGTACATATTTCCCCATGCCAATTTATCTACGCCAAAATATAGCCGGATTGCTCGCTGAAATCAACCGCGGAGCGATCAGCCCTGTTTACCTGATTTTCGGGGAACGCTACCTCTGCCGGGAGGTGGCGGATGATCTCGTCCGGCACCTGCTGCCGGAGGAGAAGGCGCGCCAGCAGGGACTCAAGCGCATCGACGGCGAGCAGGAAAATGTGGCGCAGACCATGAACCATCTGCAGACATACAGCCTTTTCGGCGGCCGCCAGGTGATCAGGGTCATGGATTCCCAGCTTTTTTATTCCAAGGCGGTTGCCAAAGGCTTCTGGGACAAGGCCAAAAAGGCGGCTGACGAGGCAAAGCCGGAAATGGCCGGCCGCTATCTGCTGAAAATGATCCAGGCCGGCGGCCTGGAAAGAGATGAATCCCTGGCGGAGCTCTCCGCCGCGCAATGGAAGAAACTGTTCGGTTTTGACAAGCCGGCGGATGTGACGTGGTGCGCGGATCTGCCGGTACCGACCGGACAGGCCGGAGAAAAAGGTGCGGCCGCGGATGTGCTGGTGCAGCAGGTCCTGGAGAAGGGGATTCCCGCAAGCAATGTGCTGATACTGGTGGCAGAGGCGGTGGATAAACGCAAGAAGCTCTATAAGCTGATCGGTGATCTGGGCGCCATTATCGACCTGTCGGTGGACAGCGGCGCCACCTCCGCGGCGCAGAAGGGCCGGGACGCGGTGATCCGCGATCTGGTCAGCCGTACTTTTATCGAAATGGAAAAAAAACCGGGGCCGGGCGTGGTGGACATGCTCATCGACCGGGTGGGCTTCCATCCAGTGGCGGCGGTGCGGGAGACGGAGAAGGTGAGCCTCTCTGTCGGCGACGCCAAAGTCGTCAACCGGGCCGATGTCGAGACGATTGTCGGCCAGACACGGGAGGAGGCCATCTATGAATTAAATGATGCCGTCGCTGCCGGCAACCTGCCCCGTTCCCTGGCCATGGTATCCCGCCTGCATGACAGCGGCCTCCATCCCCTGGCCCTGGTGGCCGGCCTGCGCAATCTGCTGCGCAAGCTTCTCTTTTTCAGGTCGGTGCGGGAGCGGCAGGAGCCGCCTTTCAGCGACAACCTCTCTTTTCCCGCCTTTCAGCAAGGCTATCTGCCGGAACTGAAAAAAACAAGCTGCGGCGCTTCGCCCTTTCTGGCCGGCCACCCCTTTGTGCTGTATAAAAATTTCCAGCAGGCGGGAAATTTCAGTCTGCCGACCCTGCAGGAGGCCCTGCGCCAGCTGCTTGAAGCCGAGTTTCAGTTGAAAAGCAGCGGCCTGCCGCCGCGGCTGGTGCTGGAGAGGTTTCTTTTTGACTTTCTGAAAAAGTGAGAAGTGACGAAGAAATTGCAGATCTCGGATTGCGGATTTCAATCACGCATCACCCATGAGCCATGCGCCATCGTCCATGAGCCATCAGCTATCACCCATCCTCCCCTTGCCAGCGCCCCCCCCAATGGTTACAATAAGAAAAAACAACAGGAAAAATGAGGAATAAACATGGGTGTGCCGGATAAAAAGACGGAAGGGGGAGTGCTCACCGATGAAAAACAGCAGGTGATCGAGCCCCCGCTGTACAAGGTTCTTTTGCATAATGATGATTATACCACCATGGATTTTGTCGTCACGATCCTGGAAACCGTATTCCACAAAGACGCCGGCGAGGCCACCCGGATCATGTTGAATGTGCATCAGCAGGGAGTCGGCATTGCCGGCGTCTATACAAGAGAGATCGCCGATACCAAGATCCACATCGTCCATGATCTGGCCAGACGAAATGAGTTCCCGCTCCGATGCACCATGGAGCAGGCATAAGGTAACATCCTGCTGAATTTGTAACTATCCAGCATAATGCCGGAAAACTTAGAAAACTACGTTACTGTAACTGTTCAGCAGTGCTCCAGATGTGGTCAAGCAGGCTTGCGAGGTATAGCTGATCTATCTGAGCAAGCCTGAGCGGACACAGATGGAGTGCTGCTGGATAGTTACCTGGAATTTTTTGAACCGGTTCCCGCGGACTTTCCGGGAACCTTGCCGGTTTTCCTCCCGTCATAATGAGAGAGACGTTTCCGCGGCGGACCGCGGGAACGGGATGACCCGGGCAATATAAGCAACGAATAACTTTCGGATAAAGATATGATTAATCAAAAGGTAGAAATGGCCCTGGTGATGGCAATCCGCGAAGCCAAAAAGCGCAGGCATGAGCATGTGACCGTGGAACATATCCTCTATGGGCTGCTCCATGATGAACTGGCGGTCAAAATCATCGAGGGCTGCGGCGGCAGCAGGGAAGCCCTGATCAAGGACCTTGAGTCCTTTTTTGTCTTAAATCTGCCGGTGCTGGATGAAGGGACGACGACCGATCCCGTGCAGACCATCGGATTCAACCGCGTTCTGCAGCGAGCCATTGCCCATGTGCAGAGCTGCGGCAAGGCGGAGGTTGATTCCGGCGATGTGGTGACGGCAATTTTTGCCGAACCGGAATCATTTGCCGTTTATTTTCTGGAAAAAGAAGGGGTTACCAGATTCGAGGTGGTGCAGTACATCTCGCATAAACTGCCTTCCGCCCCAATCGCCCTGCCTCGGGAAGGGCAGAAAAAACCGGAGGAAAAGCAGAAAACGGCGTTGGAAAAATTCACCGTCAGCTTCTCCAGGCGGGCCGCGGACGGACTCATTGACCCGCTGATCGGCCGCGATCGCGAACTGACCAGGATGATGCAGATTCTCTGCCGCCGGCGCAAGAACAATCCGCTGCTGGTGGGGGAGCCGGGCGTCGGCAAAACCGCCATTGCCGAGGGACTGGCGCTGCGTATTCATGACGGCGCGGTTCCGGATCTGCTCAGTGATGCGGCGATCCATCTGCTTGATATGGGCGCCCTGCTCTCGGGCACCAAATACCGGGGTGATTTCGAGGAACGGCTGAAGGCCATTATTTCCGAGGTGGAAAAGCAACCCAACATCATTCTGCTTATCGACGAGATCCACACCATCGTCGGCGCCGGCGCCACCAGCGGCGGCAGCATGGATGCCTCCAATCTGCTGAAACCGGCCCTGCAGTCCGGAACCCTGCGCTGCATCGGCTCCACCACCTACGAAGAGTACAAGAACTATATTGAAAAGGACCGGGCACTGTCGCGGCGCTTTCAGAAGGTTGACATCGAAGAGCCGTCGGTGGAGGAGACCTGTGAGATTCTCAAGGGGCTCAAATCGCGCTATGAGGAGCATCATGGCGTCAGGTTTACCGCTCCCGCCGTCAAGGCAGCGGCGGAGCTGGCGGCCCGCTACCTGAGCGACCGGTTTCTGCCGGACAAGGCCATTGATGTCCTCGACGAGGTGGGTGCGGCCATGCGTCTCGCCAAACCGGAGAAAAAAAGAAAAAACGTCACCACCCATGACATCGAAACCGTAATTGCCAGAATGGCCAGGGTGCCGGCCAAGAATATTTCCGGTTCCGATATCCAGCAATTGCAAGGCCTGGCGCAGACATTGAAGGGCCGGATTTTCGGCCAGGACCACGCCCTGGACGTCATTGTCACCGCGGTCAAGCGGAGCAGGGCCGGGCTGAAGGAGCCGGAGCGGCCCACTGGCTCGTTCCTCTTTGCCGGTCCCACCGGGGTCGGCAAAACAGAGGTAGCCAAGCAGCTGGCGGCCGCTCTTGCCGTGCATTTTGAACGGTTTGACATGAGCGAATATATGGAAAAGCACGCCGTGGCAAGATTGATCGGCGCTCCCCCCGGCTATGTGGGATTTGATCAGGGCGGTCTGCTCACCGACGCCATCAGAAAGCATCCGTACAGCGTGCTGCTGCTTGATGAGATCGAAAAGGCCCATCCGGACATCTTCAGCATTCTCCTGCAGGTGATGGACCATTCGACCCTCACCGATAATGCGGGCCGCAAGGCGGATTTCAGGAATGTCATCCTGATTATGACCACCAATGCCGGGGCCAGGGAGCTGAGCGGGCAGTCCATCGGCTTTATGACCGGCAAGAAAGGCGGCGGCCAGAAGGCCATTAAAGATCTGTTCTCACCGGAGTTCCGCAACCGCCTTGATGCCATCATTACCTTCAATGCCCTGGAGGTGCCGGTGATGGAGATGATCGTTGAGAAGATGATCAATGAACTGCAGGAGCGGCTGCAGGAGAAGAAGGTGCGCATCACCCTTACGGAAAAGGCCCGCAAATGGCTGGCAACGGCAGGCCATGACCCGGATTACGGGGCCCGGCCCCTGCGGCGGCTTATCATGACTGAAATCGGCGACCGGATCACCGAAGAGATCCTGTTTGGCCAGCTGTCCCGGGGAGGCGCTGTCCAGGTTGACCGGCCGGCCGAGAGCTTTGTTTTTACCTGCGAGCCTGATGGGTGAAAGAAAATAAAAAAAATCAGGCCCGGAACTTTTGCAGTTTGTTTCAATCTGATATATAACACTATCCGCGGTTCCGCGGTTGTCAGTGTATATTGTCAACCAGGTTACAAGGAGCCGTTACGAGATAACCTTTGGAAATTACCTGTTGCGCCGCTCATCCTCAGCCATTCATACTCTGATCTGCAGAACGATGCAGCCCGCCAACTGTTACCGAAGAATTTTTTGTCACAATCACCCATCACTCATTTATGTAAAAAGGATTATCAATGAAACACGCGAAGAAATTTTACATGACCACCGCCCTGGTTCTCGCCCTGGCGTTTACCGGTTGCAATCAGAATGAGAAGAAGGCGGAAACCACCGCTCCGGAAACCCCGGCCGCGGCGGTAGCGACCCAGGAGAGCAAGGATGCCGCAGCGCCGGCCCAGGCAACCGCCGAGGCCTCGGTTCCCGCCGCTGCCGCGCAGCCGGCGGCAGGGGAGGCCGCCCAGGGTGACACCTTGTCCGGCACCGTTGCCGAGACCTTTGACAGCGGCGGCTATACCTATATTCAGCTTGATCGGGGCAGTGACAAGGTCTGGGCCGCCATCGGCCAGACGAAAGTGGCGGTCGGCGACAAGATCAGCCTGCTCAACGGCCCGGTGATGCGTGATTTTCACAGCAAGAGTCTTGACCGCACCTTCCCGGAAATTATTTTTTCTTCCGGTATAGCAGGAGCAAAGGCTGATCCCCATGCAGGAGCCGCGGCGAATTTTTCCACGGCAATGCAGGGTGAGGGAGGGGCGGCCATGCCTCCTGCGGCAATGGGAATGGGTGCCGAGGAAGCCAGCGGCGGCAGCGTCAAGGCCATCACTCCGCTGCAGGAAATCAAGGTGGAGAAGGCTGAAGGGGAAAATGGCTATCAGGTGGGACAGCTGTTTGCCTCGGCTGCTGATCTGGCTGGCAAAAAGGTAAAAGTCCGCGGCAAGGTGGTGAAGGTATCACCGGGGATCATGGGCCGCACCTGGATTCATCTGCAGGATGGCACCGGGGATCCGAAGAGCAACACCCATGATCTGGTTGTTACCTCCGCCGATGTGCCGGAGCTGAATTCCATAGTGGTTATTGAGGGAGATCTGGCCAAGGACAAGGATTTCGGCGCAGGTTACTTCTATAATGTTATTGTTGAAGGGGCTACCGTCAGCAAGTAGCATGCTGCTGCCATGAAAACAGTCATCATCGGCCCCGGCGCGCTCGGCTCTCTCTTTGCCGCAGCGCTTGCCGGCCGGGATGATAATGAGGTGTGGCTGCTCGACCGCGATCCGGAGCGGGCGGCCCGCATAAACGGGAAACTCCTGCTGACCGCAGGTGAGCAGGAGTTTTGCCGTATGGTCTCCGCCACCGCCGACGCGGCCCGTATTGGCCCCGCCGCCCTTGTCCTGCTCTGCGTCAAATCCCGTGACGTGGCGGCAGCCATCACCGCCGCTTACCCCCTTTTTACCCCGTCCACCATTTTCATCACCCTGCAGAACGGCATCAGCCACCTCGCTACCCTGTCCCGGATGCGGTTGCCCGTGCCGCCTGCCTTTGGGGTCACGGCCATGGGCGCCACCCTCCAGGCTCCTGGCCATGTCTGCCATGGCGGCCGGGGGCTGACCCGGATAGGCTTTATCGCCAGGGTGGACCGGGAAAAGGAGCAAAGCCTGGAAGAGGTCGCGGCCCTGTTCCGGCAGGCAGACATGCCGACGGAACGGGTGGACAATATCCTTGAATTTGTCTGGGCCAAGCTGCTGGTCAACGTGGGAATCAATGCCCTGACCGTGCTGTATGACTGTCCGAACGGCGGGTTGCTGGCCAATGCCGAGGCCCGGCAAAAGTTGGTTGCCGCTGTGCAGGAGGGTCATGCCGTAGCCCGCGCCTTAGGGATCAATGTGCCCGCTGATCCGGTCAGCCAGACGCTTACGGTCTGCGAGGCCACGGCGAAAAATATTTCCTCCATGCTGCAGGATGTGCGGCGGCGCAGGCCCACGGAGATCGGCGCCATCAACGGTGCCCTGCTTGATAAGGCTCGAGAACTCGGCATCGAGGCGCCGGTCAACCGCGAGCTGGTCCGCAGGGTCAGAAGGATAGAAGACGGATATCTCCGGACAATACCTCGTGGGTCAGGCCCTGATCATCTCTGATATGCAGCCTGCCTTCACTGTCCGGACCAAGCGATATGCCGGTTACCGCCTGGCGGCCGGTGGTGACCCAGGTAAGACGCCTGCCCCTGGTGGCATCCGAGGTGCGCCATTCAGCCAGAATGGCGGCAAAATCACCGGTTTCCATCCGTTCTATGATGGTGTCAATGGCGGCCAGGATGTTTTTCAGCAGGGTGGTGCGGCAGATCGGCTCCCGGCTGTGCTGACAAAGCGAGGTGACCTTGTCCCGCAACTCTTGCGGAAAGCCGGCAGGCGGGGTGGAGACGTTGACGCCGATGCCAAGCACGACCAAGGGAGGCAGGTCTTTGCCGAATTCGCTTTCCGTCAGAATCCCGCCGCACTTTTTTCCGTCGATAAGCAGATCGTTGGGCCATTTAATCATCGGCGCGGGACGACAGACCGGCCGGACGGCCCGGCACAGCGCGACACCCGCGGCCAGGGTGATTTTCGGCAGATCGGCCGGATCAAGGGCTGGCCGCATGAGCAGTGAAAAGTACAGACCGCCGCCGGCGGGTGAGAGCCACGTCTTGCCCAGCCGTCCCCGTCCGCCGGTCTGGCTGCGGGCAATGACCACGGTGCCGGATGGCGCGCCGCCGCGGCCCAGCTCCAGGGCATCACTGTTGGTCGATACGGTCTCGCCACGCATGATGAGCGGGTGGCCGGCTAATGCGGGGCATTTGGCCAATTCATGCCAGAAGGGATCTGCGGCAAAAGGAGTGGCGGACATCATGGCATGATTGTAACGCAAAGTCATGAACAGGCAAGTCATAAGTTTTAAATTTTCCGGCAGACGCAAAGTGTGATGAAAAAAAAGTTTATTTTGTTACAATGCAACTGCGTCTGAGGGAAACAAAAATCGAGTGAATTTCACACCAAGGAGAACGTCATGCCCTATGTCAATATTCGCGTGGCCGGCACACTGAGCCGGGAACAGAAAGCAAAAATCTGCCGGGGAGTGACCGATGTGATTGCGGAGGTGGCCAATAAGCCGAAGAGTTCCATCCTGATCTTTATTGATGAGCTGCCCCATGAGAGCATTGCCAGCGGCGGAGAACTGTTGCAGAAACCGGCGGGCAAGTAAGTAAATGGCCGAAGGAAAACAGGCTGCCGGGCAGCGGCTGCGGGTTTTGCGCGAGGAGCTGGCCTATCATGACCACCGTTATTATGTGCTGGATCAGCCCGTTATCGCTGATGCGGAATATGACAGGCTTTTCCGGGAACTGCTTGAGCTGGAGGAGAGATTTCCCGAGCTTGTCACCGATGACTCGCCCAGCCAGAGGGTTGGCGGCGCCCCTCTGGAAAAGTTTGCCACGGTGCCGCACCGCCATGCCATGCTCAGTCTGGAAAACGCCTTTTCCGAGGGCGAATTGCGGGATTTCGCGGAACGGCTGCGCCGTTTCCTGAAAGATGCGCCGCCAATGAGCTATGTTGCTGAGCCCAAACTGGACGGCCTGGCTGTGGAGCTGGTGTATGAACAGGGGCTTTTCATCCTGGGATCAACCAGGGGGGATGGCCGCATCGGGGAGGATATCACGCAGAATCTGAAGACCATTGCCGCCATTCCCCTGCGCCTGCGGGGCGCCAGTCCCGACCGGCTTGAGGTGCGCGGCGAGGTGTTCATGGCCAGCACCGGTTTTCAAAAAATGAACGAAGAAAGGGCCGTTGCCGGAGAACCGCTGTTTGCCAATCCGCGCAATGCCGCCGCCGGCTCCCTGCGCCAGCTTGACCCGCGGCTGACCGCCCGGCGGCCCCTTGATTTTTATGCTTACGGCGTCGGTGATCCATCAACTCTGGCCGGCTGTGCCACCCAGGGTGAATTGCTTGACTGGCTCAGCGAACTGGGCTTCAAGGTGAATCCCCTGGTGCGCCGCTGCGCCACCATGGAGGAGGTGATCAGCCATTACCACCATCTGCTGGAAATCCGGGCCCGGCTCGACTATGAAATTGATGGCATGGTGGTGAAGGTCGATTCCTTTGCCCTGCAGGAGAGGCTGGGCAACAAGGCCAGGAGCCCGCGCTGGGCCGTGGCCTGTAAATTCCCCGCCTCCCAGGCTACCACCCGGCTGCTTGCCGTGGATTTCCAGGTGGGCCGCACCGGGGCGGTGACCCCGGTGGCCATCCTTGAGCCGGTGGCCATCGGCGGGGTGACGGTGAGCCGCGCCACCCTGCACAATGAGGAGGAGATCAAGCGCAAGGATCTCAGGCTCGGTGACAGGGTGCTAGTGCAGCGGGCCGGCGACGTCATCCCGGAAATCGTCCAGCCCGTTATTGATCTGCGCACCGGCGAGGAAAAACCGGTGGCCATGCCCGGCCACTGCCCGTCCTGCGGCCACGGGCTGGTGCGGGAGGAAGGCGAAGCGGCCCTGCGCTGTGTCAACGGCCATTGCCCGGCTCAGCGGCTGCGCAGCCTGATTCACTTCACCGGCAAAAGCGGCATGGATATCGAGGGGCTGGGCAAGAAGGCCATGGAGCAGCTCTTTCACGAAAAACTGGTGAATGATATTCCGGATATCTATGCCCTGCAGGCGGAAACCCTTGCCAGGCTTGACGGCTGGGCAGCCAAGTCGGCGGAAAACGCGGTGGCTGCCATTGCCGCAAGCCGCAGCGCCTCGCTGACCCGCCTGCTCTCGGCCCTGGGCATCCGGCATGTGGGCGAGGTGACCGCCGGCCTGCTTGAGGCGCGTTTCCAGACCATGGAAAATCTCATGGCCGCCTCGCTTGAGGAGCTGCTGACCGTTGAGGGCATTGGCGAACAGGTCGCCGCCGCAATCAGGGATTATTTCGGCGACCCCTCCGTGCAGAAGATGCTCGCACGGCTGCGCCAGCTCGGCGTGGAGCCGGGCAGAACAGTTGCCGGCCAAGGGGCTCTGCCCCTACGGGGCGCTGTGCTGCTCTTTACCGGCACCCTCTCCTCTTTTTCCCGGGATGAGGCCAAGGAGATCGTTAAAAAACTGGGAGGACAGGTTTCTTCTTCCCTGAGCAGAAAGGTGACCCATCTGGTGTGCGGCGACAAGCCGGGCAGCAAGCTGCAGAAGGCGGAGGAGATGGGGGTCGCCATTCTTGATGAAAAGGGATTTCAACAGCTTATTTCATGAAGCAGGCAGGTGGTCATGGCACAAAAAACCATACGGGCCGTTGTTGCCGGCCGGGTGCAGGGGGTTTGCTTCCGGGCCTATACCCAGGAAGCGGCGTTACGCTACGGGGTAAAAGGGTGGGTGCGCAACCTGCCTGATGGTTCCGTGGAGGCGCTGGTTTGCGGGGAGGCGGACCAGGTTGATCGCATGATTGCCTGGCTGCATCAGGGCTCACCCATGTCCTGGGTCAGCGGGGTGACGCTGGAGGAGATGGAGCCGGGCGAGCAGTTTGCCGATTTTGCCATCCGCTACAGGTGAGGGCCGCAGAGGCTGGCCCCTTTTTCACCACCCTGTACCGCTTACCTGGGGAATGCAGCCATGATGCCGCCGTCCACTGGCAGGGTGGCGCCGGTGGTGGGGGTCTGATTGGCGGCAAAAAACACCACGGCGTTGCCCACATGGTCGGCCAGCACCTCGGTTTTCAGCAGGTTGCGCTGCCGGTAATACTCTTTGAGGCCCGCCGGGTTCAGGTTGCGCGCCTTCATGCGGTCCGGTCCCACCACGTCCCACAGACCAGATGATATCCCGGCGTCATCAAAAATCGCGTCGGCATTGATCATGTTCACCCGCACCTTGAGCGGGGCCAGCTCAAGGGCGGCAATCTTGCCGAGCTGATGGGCCCCGGCCTTGGAGGCGCTGTAGGCGCCGAAGGCCTCGCCCGGGGCAAAGACATTTTTTGAGCTGTTGATGATGATGTTGCCGCCGCAGGCCTGGCGGGTGAAGATCGGCACGGCTGCCTTGATGACCTGGAAAACCCCCATGAGATTGACATCAAGCACCTGGTAAAAGGTTTTTTCATCCAGGTCCTGGAGCCGCGCCACATGGGCGATGCCGGCATTGGGCACCAGGATGTCAAGGCCGCCGGCCTCGCGGGTCAGCCGGGAGAAGCACTCCCGCACCGAGCGGCTGTCCGCCACATCCATCACCAGCGATGCAACCATGGAGGCGTCGAATTTTTCGGCCAACATATCCCGCACCTTTTCCAGCCTCTGCTGGTTGATGTCGGTGAGAAAGACCCTGGCGCCGGCGGCCAGGAGTTTTCTGCCGATGCCGCAGGCAATGGCGCCGCCGCCACCGGTGACCAGAGCGATTTTGCCGGCCAGCATGGGCTTTTTGCCTTTGCCCAGCTTGGCCTGCTCCAAGCTCCAGTATTCCATGTCAAAGATGGATGATTCGTCAAGCTCCCGGTAAGGGGCCACAGCAGCCCCGCTCATTTTGGCGGCAAGGGTATGCTCGGCAATGTCGGCGGCAATCATGGCCGCCCGCGGGGTTTCCCCGGCGGTGACCAGCCCCAGGCCCCGCACCAGCATCACCCGGGGTTTGGGGTCAAGTTTGGTGCGTTCCACCTTTTTTTCGGCCAGCTGCCGGTGAAAATAGGCGTCGTACCGCTCTGTATAGGCGGCAAAGGCTTGGGTAATGCGGCGGGCCATCGCCTGTTCCGCATCGTCATGGCTGAAATCGAGCCAAAGAGGATAATTCTTGGTGCGGATAACATGGTCAGGGGTGAGCACGCCGCTGACCAGCAGTTGGCGGGCGTCGGCCCGGTCCAGGGCGGTACGGATCTTTTCGCTCTGCCGTAAATGCAGATGAAAGGTCTGCCCGTTATCATCGGCATGGCTCATGGCCCCCCGGATGAGCGGCAGGATGATGTCGGTATCCGGGCAGGAGGCGCTGGGGGCGGCGACAGGCGTTTTGGTGCGGTTCTGTTCCGCTAGAAACCTCTCTGCCCGGCTGACATAGTCGATCATCAGGTCGTAGGCGGTTTTCGCCTCATCGGCAAAGGTGAAAATGCCGTGGTTTTGCAGGATGATGCAGTTTATATTCGGATTTTTTTCATAGAGATCGGCCACGGCCAGGGCCAGGGGGAATCCCGGCATGATAAAGGGCAGGATGCCGATACCCTCTCCCAGCACATGTCTGAGCAGCGGCTCGCAGTCAGCCGTATTGGTCAGGGTAACGATGGCGTCGGCATGGGTGTGATCGATAAAGGTGTGGGGCAGAAAGGCATGCACCAGGGTTTCGATGGACGGATTGGGTGATGCGGCATTGACCAGGTGGGTGCGGAACTGGTTGACCATCTCCTCGTCGCTGAGACTGTCAAGCCGCCGCAGTTTGCGCAGGTATGCCAGATCAAGGCCGGGGAAGCCCTGGGGTTCGATGGCGCCCAGGTCCCAGCCGCTGCCCTTGACATAGAGGATATCCTTTTTTTCGCCGAGAAGGTCGGTTACTTGGCATTTGACCGAGGTGTTGCCTCCTCCGTGCAGAACAAGATCGGCCTCGCTGCCGATGAGCCGCGAGGTATAGACCCGCAGGCAGAGAGCCGCGGACTGGTCAGGATAGGCGTTGAGAAAGCGCTGCGCCTGGTTGCTGTCATAGTGGTTTTTCATGCATTGTCCTTTTGGCAAACGGTTCCGTTCCGGGCCTGTTTGTCTCAACTGGTCTGAGGAAGCTGAAAGCCGTCTTTATGGAGAGGGAAGGCGTCTTCGGCAAGCATTTTCAGTTCTTTCTTGATCTGGGGCAGCGGCACAAGCGGCGGGATGGGCGGTATTTCAAGGCTAACCTGCACCGGGGGGGTGACCCGCATTTTCCGGTCAATGTATTCGGAAAAACCGGTGTCAATGGGGCCTTCCATGCTGCCGCCCGTCTCGACGGACTCCATTGCCCGCAGGAATCCCATGATGGAGCTGATATCGTTTTGCCGGTAAAAAATTTTGATTTCCTCTTCAATGGTTTCCTGGCTGTCGACAAGTTCGGCATATTTTTCCCGGTACTCGGCCACGTCCTGGGTCAGCTGCTCATAGGTCTCCATGAACAGGCGTTTAAAACGACCGGAGGCGGTGAGGCCCCATGTTTTCACGCCGGCAAAGATCCGGGAACGCAAGGTTGGCGAGGTCAGGATATAAGGGTCGTAATAAAATCGTTCTTCAAGCCCGGTGAGTTCGAGAAACCGGTGGATCAATTTCTCATCCTGCAGCATGATGTAGATCCGGTTCAGATCAAAAACGATCCTTTGTCCCATGGTGCGGGTGTAGTGGTAGATGTCTTTTTCCAGATGGGCCTTGTCCTCTTCAATGAGCTTGCGGAATCCGAAGTAACGGTCGGCTAGTTCCTTTTTGATCTCATAGTTGAGAAATTGGGAAATGTCGGAAGTCATTGCCATTGCTCCTTGGCGAGGATAGGGTATAAAAAGCTATATATAAGTTTCCGCCATGCCGCCGCAGCCTGGAATCCCTTATGAAAAAGGGATTGGCTGGGATGGCGCTTCCTCCCCGGACTGGATTTTCATGGGTGATCATGGCTGGGTTAAACTTTTTTTCCTTGACACAAGTGAAGATAAAGTAAAAAGGGTAAAGGGCAAAGCAAAAAAGCGTTTGCCGTTCTTAAAAAGTCTTTTTGTCTGGAAATTTTTGCCTTATGTGAGGGTCAAGCCCGCAGCGCGCTGGTTGCTCCGGGTGAGGGTCTTTTCCAGGTCACAGTAAAGGAAGGTTCTATGGCAGCATTGCAGGAGAATTCCGCCCGCCGGGTGAAAGATGCTGTTGATATCATAGAGGTGATAGGTGAGCATGTCCAGCTGCAGAAGGCCGGCGTGCGCTATAAAGGCCTCTGTCCCTTCCATTCTGAAAAAACCCCGTCTTTCACCGTAAACCGGGAGAGGCAGTTCTACCACTGTTTCGGCTGTAATGAAAGCGGTGATGTTTTGTCATTTATGATGAAATATCATAATCTGACCTTCCCGGATGCCGTGGCAAGACTGGCAGAGCGTTACGGCGTTGAGCTGGAGGAGGCTAAGCTTTCCCCCGAGGAGCTGCGGAAGAGCAGGGAGCGGGAAGAGCTGTTCGCGGCCAACAGAGCTGCGGCGGCCATTTTTCACCAATTTCTGCTGGAAAAGCCGGCGGCGGCCAAGGCCAGGCAATATCTGGAGCAGCGAGGGATGTCCCGGGAAATGATCAGCCGCTTTCAACTCGGCTATGCACCGGACCGGTGGGATTTTCTGGCCCAGGCTCTGGCTGACGCCGGCGAAGCAGAGCAGGTGGCCGTGGCAGCCGGCCTGCTGGTGCAGAAGGAGAAAGGCGGCGTTTATGATCGTTTCCGTGATCGGGTGATCTTTCCCATTTTTTCCTTAAACGGGCAGGTTGCCGGCTTCGGCGGACGCATCTTGGGGGACGGCCAGCCAAAATACCTGAATAGCCCGGAGTCGGCGGTTTTTAATAAAAGTCAGACCCTGTTCGGTCTCTACCACAATAAATCCGCCATCCGAGAGGCCGGTCGCTGTCTGATTGTTGAAGGAAATTTTGATCTTCTTTCTCTGGTTGCCCATGGTGTGCACTATGTCGCCGCGCCCCTTGGCACGGCCTTGACCGCACAACATGTAAAGATTCTGAAACGATATGCCGAAGAGGCGGTTGTGATTTTTGACGGGGACCAGGCCGGCTTGAAGGCTGCGATGCGGGCTGTTCCACTTTTTCTGACGGAACAGCTTGATGCCAGGATTGTTGTCCTGCCCGAGGAGCATGATCCGGACACCTTTGTCACCGCTTTCGGCAAGGAGGCCCTTGAGGAAAAAGTGGCCCAGGCAATGGAGCTGTCCGAGTTTGTTTTCAGCCGGCTGGTGAAGGAGCATGGCTTGAGTCTGGCGGGGAAAGGCAAAATTGTCAGGGAGCTGCAGCCGTTAATTGCCGCTACCGGCAACCGGACCCTGCAAAAAAATCTTTTTGTTTCACATTTTAGTGATAAACTTGGGCTGAAAGCGGAGGATCTGCTTGGCCGAGGTGAAGGCATGCATCCTGCCAGGGTCTCCTTGCCGGCGAAACCTCGCAGACAGGCATTGAAGCTGTCCAGAAAGTTTGAACAGCTGTTGGAGTTTCTGCTCATCTACCCGGAAGCCCTGCCCCATTTTCTCGAGGCAGGCCTGGATGAGCTTGCCGATATTGAAAATGATTCCGCCCGGGTTATCCTTGATCAATTAAAGGAGTTCGACCTCCACGGCCAGGGGGACGGGGCTGAGGTGCTTCTCGAAAATCTGCAGGGAGAGGAAAAGGTTCTGGTTGCCCGTCTGCTGATTGAGTCTCCCGCATACGCAGAAGATATGAAGGCGCTGCTTATTGACGAACTGACCGCCTGGGTGCGCAAGCAGGCATGGCAGAATCGCAAGTCACGGTTGTTGCGGCGTATCAGTCAGGCCCAGTTGGAAGGGGACGATGTTTTATTGATGGAGCTTCTGGAAAAGAAAAAAGAAATGGACGAAGTTTCGTATACATAATATGTTGGTATCGTTTTATTCATGATAATGATCTACTTTCCCCAGCAGGAGTAATTCTTGTGGCAAAAAGAAAGAAATTAAAAGCTGTACAAGACGTAACTGACGGAAGTGATGTGACAGAGGCGGCGGAGGTATCTGAGGGCGACGGTTTTTTTGCGGGGGGCGATCTCGGACCACTGGATAGTCAGTTCGAAGAGCCTGCTGATGATCTCACCTTCCTGTTTGGTGATGACGATGCGGTGGCTGATCGGGAAATTGACGAGAAGGAGGAATTCCCGGCCGGCGATGAGGATTTGATCAGTTTCGGTGAAACATCTGCCGCCATGATGCGGGAAATTGATCCGGTAAAGGCCTATCTGCGTGAAATGGGCGCTGTTTCCCTTTTATCTTCCGCCGAAGAGATAGAAATCGCCAAAAAGATTGAAAAGGGCCAGCAGCAAATCCAGAACGGCTTACTGGTTTTCCCTTTTACCCTGAACATTCTCAAGAAGATTCAGGAGGACCTTTTCAGTAAAAGCTGCGAAATTACCGATGTGCTCCGCGGCTTGAACGATAAAGATAATGAGAAGGTAAAGGAGCGGTTTATCTGGCAGATCACCGAGGCTCTGCGTATTGACCGGGAACGGAAAGCCTTGCATGCTGATCTGCAGGAAGCCGGGGTTGACCAGGCGGCGGGCGTCAATATTTTAGTGCGCGTGGATCGTTCGACCCACTCCATCGTCTCGCTGTTTCAGGACGACCTGCTGCAGAATAAGTACATTAATGAAGGGCTCGAAGAGCTTAAAAAGCTGGTCCGGCAGTTTGAAGCGCTTATTGCCCGGAGGAAAGCCGATCCTGACAACAGCGCCAAAATTGATACGATGCTTTACAATCTGGAGGAGGATTGCGGTATCGATTATGAAACACTGGGGCAGGTTCTGACCCAGATAGCCATCGGCGAGGAGATCAGCCGCGAGGCCAAAAAAGAGCTGACCCATGCCAACCTGCGCCTGGTGGTCAGTGTTGCCAAGAAATACATGAATCGTGGTTTGCAGCTGCTTGATCTGATTCAGGAAGGCAATATCGGCCTGATGAAGGCGGTGGAAAAATTTGAATACCGCCGCGGATTCAAGTTCAGCACCTATGCCACCTGGTGGATTCGGCAGGCCATTAACCGGGCGATTGCCGATCAGGGGCGCACCATCCGTATCCCGGTGCATATGATTGACACCATCAACCGCCTGTTGAAGGGTTCGAAAGAATTTCTGCGGGATGAGGGGCGCGAACCAACACCTGAAGAGATTTCGGAACGTCTGGAAGTTGATCTGGATAAGGTGCGTAATATCCTGAAAATCTGCAAGGAGCCCATCTCCCTCGATACCCCCATCGGTAATGATGACGAAAGTAATCTCACGGATTTCATTGAGGATGCGGATGCTGTTTCACCCCATGAGGCCACCATACGGGACAATTTGCGTCAGCAGCTGCGGAAGGTGCTCGGCTCTTTGACCGAGAGGGAGGAGAGTGTGCTGCGCATGCGCTTCGGCATTGACACCGAGAAAGATCTCACCCTGGAAGAGGTTGGCCGGACTTTTTCCGTGACAAGGGAGAGGATTCGGCAGATTGAGGCCAAGGCCCTCAAAAAATTGAAGCATCCCAACCGTAAAAAACATCTGGAAAGTTTCATTAAAGAATAAGTCTCGATCCCGTGAATGCATTGTTAGACTGGCTGGCCCTTTCTCTGACCCCAGGACTCGGCGTGAGGAGCTGGAACAAGCTGCTTGCTGTTTTTGGCCATCCCGGAGAGGTTCTTGCGGCGGATCAGAGCCGGATCAGGAAACTGGTGCCGGGCCTCAGGGCGAACATCGTTGCCGGCATCAACAGAGAAGGTCTCCGTGCAGCGGCGGAAAAAGAACTGGAACGCGCTGCCGGAGCCGGAATTGAGATTATCGCCCGAAATCAGGAGGCATACCCGGAGCTCCTGCGTAATATTGATGATCCGCCCATTCTGCTCTATGTCAAAGGGGATGCCGCCCTGCTGCGGAGCGCCTGTATCGGCGTGGTCGGTGCCAGAGCAGCAAGCCTCTACGGCCAGAGAATTGCCGAAGACCTGTCCAAAAGGCTTTGTCAACGAGGCCTGACTGTGGTAAGTGGTTTGGCTCTTGGCATTGACACGGCAGCCCACAAGGGTGCTTTGCAGGCAAGCGGTGCCACCCTTGCCGTACTCGGCTGCGGCCTTGATGTGATATATCCCAGCCAGAACAGAAGTCTTTACGAGGAAATCGCCTGCCGCGGTGCCCTGGTCAGCGAATACCGACTCGGCGCCTTGCCGGAAGCCTTCCGTTTCCCTGCACGCAACAGAATCATAAGCGGTCTGTCGCTTGGTGTTGTGGTTGTTGAAGCGGCCCGCAAATCAGGCTCCCTTATCACGGCAGGATATGCCCTGGAGCAGGGGAGAGAGGTTTTTGCCGTTCCCGGCCGGATAGATTCCTGCAAGAGTGAAGGGACACACCGGTTGCTGCAGGAGGGGGCGAAGCTTGTCCATACCGTTGATGATATTGTTGAGGAGATCTCTTTTTCCGCCGCTGTTCATCCTGCTTCTTCTCTTTCCTGGCAGCCGGGTTGTGATCCTGTCGCCTTGACGGAGGAGGAGAGCGGGCTCTTTGCCTTGCTTGATGTTTACCCGCAGACCATTGATGAAATTACCCGGCAAAGCGGGATGACGGTGCAGAAGGTGAGCGAATTGTTGTTGATGCTTGAACTGAAGGGAATGGTTGAGTCCCTGGCGGGGAATCAATACCAGAAGAGGAACACGTAGCATCAGCGTAAAATTTCTTTATTTTTCATTATTAAATACTTATGTCGAAATCATTAATAATAGTTGAGTCGCCTGCCAAGGCGCGCACGTTGCAGAGATATCTCGGCAAGTCCTTTACGGTGAAGGCCTCGGTGGGCCATATCCGCGATTTGCCGGAAAAGACTTTGGGAGTGGATGTTGAACATGATTTTCAGCCGAAATATGTAACGATCCGCGGCAAGGCGAAAATTATTACTGAATTGCGAGGTGCGGCGCAAAAGGCTGACCAGATTTATCTGGCCCCTGACCCGGATCGTGAAGGAGAGGCTATCGCCTGGCATATCGCCACGACGATTGAGGCGGACCAGAAGCCGGTTCGCCGCGTGCTGTTTCATGAGTTGACCAAAAAAGCCATTCTTGCGGCAATAGAAAATGCCACGGAAATTGACCAGAATAAATTCGAGGCCCAGCAGGCCCGGCGCATTCTGGACCGGCTTGTGGGCTACCAGATATCTCCTTTGCTGTGGGATAAGGTGCGGCGTGGGCTCAGCGCCGGACGTGTGCAATCGGTGGCGGTCCGCATGGTCTGTGAACGGGAGCAGGAGATTGCCGATTTCACCTCACTCGAATACTGGTCAATAACCGCGGAATTACAGCAGGATGGTCCCCCGCCTTTTTTTGCCCAGCTGGAGCTGGTGAACGGCCAGAAACTGACGAATAAAAAAGATAATTGTATCGCGGATGAGGCTGCCGCTCAGGCGATAGTCGCCGACTTGAGAAACTGCCCGTTCATTATTGACAAGGTCAGCAAGAAGAAAACCAAGCGCAACCCGAGCCCGCCCTTTATCACCAGCAGCCTGCAGATAGAGGCCAACAGGAAGCTGCGTTTTTCGGCAAAAAAAACCATGATGCTGGCCCAGCGGCTCTATGAGGGTATCTCCATAGGCGAAGACGGGCCCACCGGCTTGATCACCTATATGCGTACCGATTCCACGAGAATCAATGATGAGGCACTGGGACAGGTGCGCGACTATATCCGCACGGCCTATGGCGACAAGCATCTCCCGGCCAAGGCAAATATCTACAGGGCAAAAAAATCAGCCCAGGATGCCCACGAGGCAATTCGGCCCACTGATGTAGCGAAAACGCCGGAGAGCCTTGCCCCCCATCTGGAGAAGGATATGCTGGCCCTCTATACCCTGATCTGGAAACGTTTTGTCGCCAGCCAGATGGCGCCGGCCATTTATGACCAGACATCGGTGACCATTGAGGCCGGCAGATATGGTTTCAAGGCCGTCGGCTCCATCGTGCGTTTTCTCGGTTTTATGACTCTGTATGTGGAATCTCGCGATGAGAGTCAACCCCCGCAGCCGGCGGACCAGGACCGGGATGTCATTTTGCCGGATCTGAAAGAAGGTCAAGGTGTTGAGCTGTTAAAGCTTGATCCCGGCCAGCATTTCACCCAGCCGCCGCCGCGCTATACCGAAGCCACCCTGGTGAAGGCTCTGGAAGAAAATGGCGTGGGCCGGCCCAGCACCTATGCCACTATTTTGTCCACCATCCAGGATAAGGAATATGTGAAACTCGAGCAGCGCAAGTTTTATCCGACGGATCTCGGCAAGCTGGTCAATGACCTTCTTGTCATGCATTTCCCCGCCATTATGAATACGGAATTCACCGCCTCCATGGAGCAGAATCTTGACAGGGTTGAGGAGGGCTCCGTTAACTGGCTGCGGATCCTCCATGATTTTTATGGCCCCTTCCGGCAGGCCCTTGAGCAGGCTAAGAGTGACATGAAATCAGTCAAGCGTAGCGTTGTCCCCACGGATGTCAAATGTACGCTCTGCGGCGGCGTCATGGTAATCAAATGGGGGCGCAAGGGAGAGTTTCTGGCCTGCGAAAATTATCCCGAATGCAAAAACACCCAGGATTTTAAAAAAGATGATGAGGGCAATATTGTTCCCGTGGGAAAAGAGGAACCTCTGCCTTCCGGGGCCATATGTGAAAAATGCGGGCTGCCTTTGGTCTATAAAAATGGCCGCTTTGGCCGATTTCTTGCTTGTTCTGGTTATCCGAAGTGCAAGCATATCCCGGCGGAAAAAACCGGGGTGCAGTGCCCTGAAGCGGGATGCGGGGGGGAGCTGATTAAAAAAATCTCCAAAAAGGGAAAGGTGTTTTACAGCTGTAATCACTATCCTAAATGCAGCTTTGCCATATGGGATAAGCCGGTAAATCAACCCTGTCCGGATTGTCAGTCACCCTACCTGCTGGAGAAGGAAAATAAAAAATACGGCCTTCATGTGAAATGTCCAAACGACAAGTGTGGATATATGCAGAAATTGACTGACAAGGATGAAGGTGTATAAAAAAATTGATTTCTTTGGTGCCAATGGTTAAAATATTTTAAGCAGTTTCTTTTTTTGCCTGGCGAAATTTTTTTGTTTTCGGTATAGCCGACAGGAGGCTGACATGATTTCCGCAATTCATTCATCTCTTTCCGCTCTTTCTGCTTTTGCAAAAAAACAGGAATCAATTGCCGATAATACCGCCAATGTCAATACCGATGGCTTTAAAAAGACCCGGGTGACATTTCAGTCTGAAGTGGCCGGTGCGGTTGAACCGCAGGTCAGCAGGATTGACACGCCTGGGCCATTGTCCTACGAGCAGAGCACGGAGGGCTATGGTCTGGTGGAAAAGTCAAATGTGGAAATAGCCGAGGAGATTCCTCAGGCCATGCTCAACCGGCGATTTTACCAAGCCAATCTGAAGATGATTCAATTTTCTGACGAAATGGTGGGAAGTTTGCTTGATATTAAAAGTTGAAAACTGTTGATGCTGGTAAATGCGGCTGATCTGCGTTCTTTGCAGTCAAGGTAAGTTTTTTATAGGTCCCTGAAAGTAATCCTGCCGGCGACGATCGTCAGCACCGCCTTGCCGGTCAATTCCCAGCCAAGAAAGGGGGAATTGGCGCTTTTCGAAACAATATCCTCTTCTCGGTAAACAAAGGTTTTTCCCGGATCAATTACCGTAATATCGGCTGAATTGCCCTCTGAGAGCGATCCTCCAGCAACTCCCAGTATTCTGGCCGGCTGGACTGAAAGAAGCTCTATCATTCTGGCCGGGGTGAGGATGTTTTCCCTGACCAGGGCCAGGGTGAGGGGTACGGCTGTTTCCAGGCCGATGATGCCATTGGCCGCCTGATCAAACTCCACATCTTTTTCCATGGCGCTGTGGGGGGCATGGTCTGTGGCGATGGCGTCAATGGTGCCGTCCCGTAGTCCAACCCGGATGGCTGCCAGGTCATCTGCCGAACGAAGAGGGGGATTCATTTTGGCCCGGGTATTATAAACGCCGACCGCTTCTTCCGTTAGAGTAAAGTAATGAGGCGCGGTCTCCGCCGTGACAGGGCACCCTTTATTCTTGGCCCTGCGCACCAGATCGACTGATTCCCGTGTGCTGATATGGGCAATATGAATGGGACGGCCGACATATTCCGCCAGGGCTAGATCCCGGTATATCATGATCGCCTCGGCGACCGTGGGAATACCCCGTAATCCTAGTCTGGTCGAGAGTGCGCCTTCGTTCATCGCGCCGTTTTCGCTTAAGCTGACCTCCTCTGCATGGGAAATAACGAGCAGGTTGTGGTTGCCGCTGTATTCAAGGGCGCGGCGCATGAGCTGGCTATTGGCCACGGGCCGTCCATCGTCAGAAACGGCAACTGCTCCGGCTTTTTTCAACTCTCCATATTCAGCCAGCTCCGTTCCCTTGCTGTTCTTGCTGATGGCTCCCACGGGATAGACTCTGGCCGAGCCTTCTGCCGCGGCCTTGGCCAGAATGAGAGAGGTGACGGACTGGTTGTCATTAATCGGGTTGGTGTTGGGCATGCATGCCACGGCCGTAAAGCCGCCGGCAGCGGCTGCCCTGGTCCCGCTGGCAATTGTTTCCTTGTATTCCTCGCCTGGCTCCCGCAAGTGCACATGCATGTCGATGAGTCCGGGAACAAGCCATTTCCCTTGCAGATCAATGGTAAGACCGTTTGCCGGACAGGAGATTGACCCGGCCTTTCCTCGCTGGCGAATCACTCCCTCCGCCAGGAGAAGGTCACCTGGCTCATCAATATTATTAACGGGGTCAATGATGCGGGCATTTTGCAAGAGTAGCGCAGGGAAGGAATTCATCGGTCCTCACCTCCCATAATCAGATAGAGTAAGGCCATGCGGACCGCCACACCATTGGTGACCTGATCCATGATCACAGATTGTTCCCCATCCGCCACGTCAAAAGTCATTTCCACGCCACGATTGATGGGGCCGGGATGCATAATAATGGCATCCGGCTTTGCTGATTGCAAAAGGGTTCTGTTAATGCCGAAAAAGGCTGCATACTCGCGCAGGGAAGGCAGGAGTGGGTCAAGCTGCCGTTCCTTCTGGATGCGCAAGGCCATGACCACGTCGGCATCGGCAACAGCATCTTCAACCCGGTGACAGACAATTGCCCCCAGCTGTTTTATGCCGGCCGGGATCAGGGTGGCCGGACCGCTGACATGAACCTGGGCCCCCATTTTGGTAAAACCGAGAATATTGGAATGGGCGACCCTGCTGTGACTGATATCGCCGACAATTGCTATTTTCAACCCTGCAATTTTTCCTTTTTTTTCGCGGACAGTCATCATATCGAGCAGGGCCTGGCTTGGGTGCTCATGGGTCCCATCCCCGGCATTTATTACCGAAGCTTTAATATGACGCGCAAGCAGGTGCGGCGAACCTGAACTCGAGTGGCGGATAACGATGATATCGGGCTTCATCGACGTGAGGTTTTTTGCAGTGTCGATCAGGGTTTCTCCTTTCCTGGCGCTGCTGGTGGAGGCAGATATGTTAAAGGTATCGGCGCTCATGCGTTTGGCGGCAATCTCAAAGGAAAGACGGGTGCGCGTGCTTGGCTCGAAAAAAAGATGGATAACTGTCTTGCCGCGCAGCGTTGGTACTTTTTTGATAGGACGCTGCGATATCTCTTTAAAAGATTCGGCGGTGTCAAGGATAAAGCCAATGTCCCTGGCAGAAAGCTCCTCAATTCCTAAGATATGTTTATGTTGGAAACGGTATTCAAATTCCATGAGGAGCTAAATCCGGCAGACCGAAATTGAGATTGCACAGAGGGGGAAGAATAATACTTTGTAATGCTTATATTATTTATCATTAACCTGTAAAAAAAATTAATTAGTGGATTATATCACCAATGCGACGCCATCGTACAGAAATTTTCTCCTTATTCCACGACCAATAAAGGATGAAGGCCTTGCCTTTTAAAGCGGTATAGTCAACAAAACCCCAGAACCTGCTGTCGTGGCTGTTGTCCCTGTTGTCACCCATGACGAAAAGGGAGTGAGGGGGAACGGTGATCGGGCCGTAATTATCTCGAGGGGGATTTGGTCCGGGGAAAATATTTTGGTCCATGTGTACGGCATATTTTACATTCAGGAGATTGCCATTGACATAAACCTTTTTGTTGCGAATTTCTATGCGGTCGCCAGGCAGACCGATAACCCTCTTGATAAAGTCCTGTGACGGATTCTCCGGATATTTGAATACGACCACATCAAGTCTTTCAGGCGATCCCAGTGGAATCCATGTTTCTCCGGTAAAAGGATTTTTGATACCATAACTAAATTTATTTACCAATATATGGTCACCAATGAGCAGTGTCGGAATCATTGAGCCGGAGGGGATTTTAAAGGCCTGGACAACGAAGGTTCTGATGAATAGCGCTAAAATCAGGGCGATGATTATTGCTTCCAGGTATTCGCGGATAATGGATTTTTTCTTGCTTTGCGACAAGTCCAGGCTCCCTGTTTGAAAAGATTTGGCTGTGGTAATTATTGGTAAAATTATTTAAAAAAGAAAATGGAATAAAATTTGCTTATTTTTTCATGACATGCCCACTTGCAGCAAGAAAGAAAGCCGAAGGCATGTGGACGAAAGAGTTGTCAAGGGGTTTCGTGCTGCCTTATGAAAAAATTCTGGGTTCATTTATGAGGCACTTTAATGAAACTTCAAATCAATACCCCATAAGGCATTAAAACACAAGAGCGTTTATATAAAAGTTCGGACTTTGGCGGGATGGCTGGTTTTGTTTGTAACGGAAGAGCGAATGAAGGTTGTTTTTGGGAAATGGGCGATAATTGCATAAAAAATAGGGGCCTTCCCCATTCTGATTGCAAATATAAAATCTAACATGCTAAAATTAAAATAAAAAATGGATTAGATTATTCACAACCGCAGCGCCACTAGATATGGTGGATGGTGATTTTCTCTGCTACAAAATATGGGATTGGTTCATTTCGTAATGAAGGTAAAAAATAAATAATAGAGGAAGATTTTTTTTAACCTGTCAAATTAGCGTGTATTTTTAACTAGTTTGCGGTTGACAATCTTTTCATGATGAGTGTTTAATATTTTTGTGGAAGTCATCCTGTGGTTATGAAAGTGCATAGAAAAAGAATGGAATAGAAATTCATCAGGTTACCATCATATGGCTCCTCTCAACTTGCCGACCTTCAATTTTAATTTCAAAAATTTTAAGCTGCCCTTTATGCGCCAGCAGAATTTAACCATAGGGCTCGATATTGGTTCCCATGCGGTTAAGGTATGTGAGCTCGCGGAAAGCGGCCAAAGAATGAAGCTTGTGAGCCTCGGCAGTGCCCGTTTGCCTGCTAATGCTGTAGAAGATGGTGAATTAAGAGACCCGGATGCTGTGGCAGCGGTGATCAAAACTCTCATTGGTAATTTGCAGATCAAGGGGAAAAAGGTCGGCATATCCATTTCCGGCTACTCGGTGATTCTCAAGAAAATCAACCTTGCCGTCATGAATGACAAGGAACTGGAGGAACATATTCAGTCAGAGGCGGAACAATATATTCCTTTTGACCTGGCGGATGTTTATCTTGATTATCAGGATTTGAAAACCAATACGGAAGGTGAAGACAGGACCGACGTCATGCTGGTGGCAGCTAAAAAAGATGTTGTTGACTCATACTTACATATGCTGCGCAACGTTGGGTTGAAAACGGTTTTGGTTGATGTTGACGCCTTTGCCCTCGAGAATTCCTTTGAAACGAATTACGGGCAGGAAGGGAACGTGGTGCTGGTTGACATTGGTTCCTCCAAGATGAATATCAATATAGTTTCAAAAGGAGCATCGCTTTTTGCCCGGGACGTCGCACTTGGCAGCAGGCAGCTCACCGAGCAGATACAGGGGAAATTTGACCTTGATTTTGAAGAGGCTGAATCCTTGAAGATCGGCGCCTTGGCACCGGCTGAAAAAAAGGAAGAGCTTGAGGAAATATTTATCAGCACCACGACCCAGTGGATCATGGAGATCAAGAAGGCCATTGACTTTTATAACTCGAACTTCCCTGACGGTTCTTTGACCAAGCTGGTGTTGAGTGGCGGTGGGGCCAAGGTAAAAGGGCTGGATAGTTATTTCAGCGAAGAGACAGGATTGCCGGTTGAGGTTTTTAATCCTTTTGCCATGGCCGGTGTCGATGCAAACAGAATAGATCCTGATTATTTAAGTAATATTGCGCCTGAAATGGCAATTTCCATGGGCCTGGCAAGCAGGCCCTGTCCTTTTTAGGTTTATTTTGATGCACCTTTTAAGCACAAGCGAAAGAGTGTCATGATACGAATAAATTTATTGCCTGTCCGGCAAATGAAAAAGCGGTTGCGCACCAGAAATGAGGTAATCGCCTTTATGGCCTCACTGGTTGTATTGCTTGCATTGTTGGTAATGGCTTCGTTGAGTATGAACCAGAAGGTGACATCACTGCAGACCAACATTAAGGATTTAAATGCCAAAAAGGCAAAATATAATGCGATACTTAATGAAATTAAACAGCTTGAGCAAGATAAACAAAAATTGACCGCAAAAATTGATGTCATCAAGCAACTCAAATCAACATCGCAAATCACTGTTCGTTTACTTGATGAAATTGCCAACGCAACACCTCCGGACAGTATCTGGTTGGATAGTTTAAAACAGACCGGGGATAGTGTTGCCCTTACCGGCATCGCTTTGGATAACACAAGGCTGGCTGATTACATGGATCGTTTAACCGCCTCCCCATATTTTCCCAGTGCTAACCTTGGGAAATCTTCATTGATAACGATAGCGGGCCAGGACTTGAAATCATTTGCCCTGACTTTGGGGGTCAAGAAGCCTGAAAGCGACAAGGCGCAAGCTAATCAGGACGGCGCGAAATGAATATAGATAAAGCCAAGATCCAAGAGGCCATCAACTCATTTCTTGATGAAAAGGTTGCTCAGCTCAAGCCGCTGCACAAGGCTATGATATGTGCCGGCGCAATACTCTTGCCATGCGTTGCTTTTTATTTTTTGAGTTATTCCCCAAAAACCGTTGAAATCAAAAACTTGCAATCCCAGCAGAAAAAATTGGAAGATGAAATAACAAAGGTGGAAACGGCATCTCGCGAAATAACGAAACACCGCGCGGAAATGGCTGAAACTAAACTGATGTTTGCCAAGGCCTCTGCCTTGCTTCCGCAGCAGCAGGAAATTCCGTCACTTTTGACAAGCATCTCGGATATTGGACAAAATTCCGGTCTGGATTTTCTTTCTTTCATTCCCAAAAATGAAATAAGAAAAGAATTTTACGCCGATATTCCGGTGGATATCAAGGTAAGGGGAACGTATCATAATGTCGGTGTTTTTCTGGATAAAATCAGTGATTTGTCCAGAATTGTCACGGTTTCCAATATAAGCATGGGGGGCCCGAAGCAGCAAGCGGGAGAAATGATACTCGAGACCACATTCAGTCTTGTTACCTACCGCTTTGTTGAGCCTGCACCGCAGGCGGAAGACAAGAACAAAAGCAAGAAAAAGTAAATTTGAAAGTCGGGGGATAAAACTCCACAAATGTACACTCAAAAACGGAAGATATTTTCAGCACTCAAAAATGTATTTTTTGGTGTTGTCCTCATGTTGGCGTATTTTTTGGTGCTGGCTGAGGTACAGGCAAATGAACCTGCTGAAAATACAAATGGTTCCAGCCAGCAAGCTCAAGAAGAGTATTCTGCGAAAGTAAAAGACCTCATTCAGTTTCTGGCAGGGGGATCAGATTCTTTTAATTATAATCGAGTGGGGCGTCCAGACCCGTTTATGCCGTTCATAAAGGAAACGGTTGTCACCTCTGGCCTGGAAGTCCCTGAGCAGGAACTCGTGGGGATGCAGAAATTTGAACCGGGCCAGCTCACTCTTGTAGCCATTGTCATTACCGAGAATGGCCCGCTGGCCATGGTGGAGGATTCCGTTGGCAGAGGATATGTAATTAGGAACGGAACCGAGATTGGCAGAACTGGAATTGTCGACAGTATTGCCGATAACATAGTTGTTATCAAGCAGTGGTATAAAACCACTGCAGGTGAGGAGCGCTATAAATCTGTGGAAATGCTTCTAAAGAAAGAGGGGGAAAAGCAACAATGACCCTGATGGCCCGTTTGAAAAATGTATGCCTGATAGCCGTTCTCGTCTTGCTCTGTGCCCCGTTGAATCCGGTCACGGCAAGTACGGAAAACAAGGCCGATTTATACCAGATCAATGATCTTAAATGGCAACAAAATACTGATTCCTGGCTATGCCAGATCCTCGGTGACAGCGTTCCGGCTTACACCATGTATGAATTGTTCAGCCCCCACCGGGTGATTATTGATGTTGCCAACGGGAATTTTGCCGGGTCAATTAATTTCCCGATGAAGGTTGATAAGGGACCGGTGACCCTGATCAAAGGATCGGTGCTTGCTGAGCAGAATCCAGCGGTGGCCCGAATTGAACTCCTCCTGGCCGATGACCGCCCATATTCGGTTACCAGCAGCGGCAATGATATTCTTGTGCAATTTGACAACGATACGCAGGCCCCGGCAGCGGCGCAGAGCAAGGCCCCTGAACGGGTGATTAAGGATATAACCATTGCTGATTCAGGAAATATGACCAAGGTGCAGCTGCTGGCTGAGGGACCGATTCAGAAATATCAGTCAACAGAACTGGCCAAGGGAAAAGATCATCCAGCCCGATTGATCGTGGATCTCCCTGGCATTACCACCCAAGGCCATGCCATTCCCTCTACAGGTGCTTCGCCGGTTAGTCTTGTCCGGGCAGAGAATTATAAGGATGGCACCCGTGTTATTCTCGATTCTGCTGCAGAAGAGCTTTTCAGTTACTCCATTGCTGCCCAGGAAGACGGGCTTGTGATTAATGTTGAACCGGCAGCAGATCCTGCGCCGGTCATCGCAGAAATCACAGGCTTATCAACAGCCGAAATTGCCCAGGGTACCCCAGCGTTATCCTCTGCTGCAAAAACTCCCACAGCCCCCGCTGCCTCCAAAGCTGGAGAAAAAACGCCCTCTGCATCCGTGACGAAATCCAGTAAGTCTGCGGAGAAAGACAAAAAAACGGATTTTGCCTTAGCTGGATACACTGAACAAAGAATTTCAGTGGATTTTTATAAGATCGATCTGCACAATGTTTTTCGCCTCATTGGTGAAATCAGCGGCAGAAATATCGTGGTTGATGAGAAAGTGAGCGGTTCGCTGACATTGGCCTTGAACGATGTGCCCTGGGATTTTGTGCTTGATGTCATCCTCAACCTCAAAGATCTGGCCAAGGAAGAACGTTATAATACGATAGTGATTTCGCAGAGAAGTGACTCGCAAAAGAGTAACGGTTTTACGTGGCCGGAACGAGCGGAGGAGAAACTTGCTATTAAAAAAGAGGCCATTTCTGTTACCAAACGGCTGGAGGTTCCCAAAGAAAAACTGGAAGCGAGAAACTATATTCGTCAAGCGAAAAATCTCGAAGATGCAGGAAATTATGAAGGGGCGGTAACGCTCTACGAAAAAGCATTCCAGTCCTGGTCTGAAAACGGTGATCTTGCCAAACGCATAACGTATTTGTCGTTGGTAAAACTTGGTTTAAACGCCAAGGCTGCCCACTATGGCCAGATTGCCTGCAAGCTGCTGCCCCAGGATACCGAAGTTGCTTTGCAGACTGCTCTCGGCCTGGCAAACATGGAGATGGTGCAAGAGGCAAAAGGCTACTTTGATTTTGCTGTGAGCAGCGAACGACCGTCACGGCAGGCATTGGCGAGTTATGCAGCCTTCAGCGAGCAAAACGGCAGTAATGAAATGGCATTGTTTCTGTTGGAAAGGTTTGAGCGAATTTATGGGACATCTTTAGAGACTCTGGTGAGTAAGGCCAGAATTTATGATAAAATGGGCGATGCCGAAAATGCCTCTAAAGAGTACCAGGCGATACTTCTGTCAGGTTACAAGGTCCCGACGGATTTGGAAAAATATATTAAGGAAAGGCTTCACAGGTAGAAGTCCTGACTTCATTTCTCAAAGGCTGCTGGCCGGCTGAAGTGTTACCAGCCGTCGTCTGCCACGAAAGGTATGGAAATAAAGATGAAAATGATAACACGCTTTTCTTGTCATGGGTCGCAGGGGAGCATTTGTCTGAAAAATCGGCAAAACACGGATATGCCCTTCAGACGCAGGTTGAGAAGTGGCACCCTGATCCTAGTCGCTTTAATCCTGCTCTTTTTGCTTGCCGGTTGTGCAAAAAAAATGCCGGATTTTAAAGGTGAACAGGAAGCTCAGGATTTTCTGAAAAAGCATACGGCACAAGCGGTTAATGCAGATGCATTCCAATCAGACGCTGAAAGGGAGAAGGCCGGTCCGGCGGAACTGCCTTCCCGATTCCAGCAGCCAACCTTTTTGCTTTCAGAAACAGAGAGTATCGGGAAAGATGATTTTGCTATTCCTGTCGGAGCTGACATTTCGTCTAATGCCGCCCCTGTCACCCTTAGAGAAATCATGAAGAAACTTGCTGTGTTGAAGGGGATGAATGTCAGCTGGGCCAATGATGTTGATCAGGGCGCTCTTGTTGATGTTGATATCAGGGCGGAGGATGATTTTTTTGAATCCATTGACAATCTCTTGCGCCAATTGGATTATTTCCACGAGGTGAAAGGAAATTCCATTATCATCAAACACAAGGAAACCCGAAAATTCCATATCGCCATGCCGTTTATGTCTCCCCAATTCAATCTGGGCGTTGGCGGTGATGTGCTTGGCGGCAACAAGGTAGCCGCCCATGAGATGTCAGGTAAAATACAGATCACCAGTCAGCCTGAAAATGCCAACAGCTTTGATATCTGGGCAAATGTCAGGCAGAATCTTGATCAGATACTCGATATCTGGACCACAGAAGAAGTTGTCACCCCGCCCGCTCCGGCTCCGGCAGGTCAGCAAATGCTGGCAGGCGCTGAAACCGCGCAGCCTGCTGTGGTCACCAACAGAAAACCCGGCAAGGGGTATTATACCATCGACAAGCCTGTCGGCCTGATTACGGTTACCGCGCCACAGTCACTTTTGGAAAAAATTGGCAATTATATAGAAAACCTTAAAAAAGAGCTGTACAGGCAGGTGTCGATCGAGGCCAAAATTGTGGAGGTAACCCTCTCTGCCGACAACAGGACAGGTATCAACTGGGAGGATCTGCTGCAGAATCCCAACAACCCTTTTAGTTTATCCATGGATTTTCAGAAATTGAATCCGTTGTATCATGATTTGGGCACCCAGAATAAATTTCTCACGGTCAACACCCAGAACTTTGGCCTTGTGTTGGATGCCATAGAAGAACAGGGCCATGTGGAGGTTATTTCCAACCCCAAACTCAGCGTGATGAACGGGCAGCCGGCCATGATATCCGTTGGCTCGACGCTCACCTATATTAACAACGTGGACGTCACTGTCGAAGATGCAGTGCCCACCTACAGTGTTGAAACATCAAGTGTGATGTCCGGGCTGGGCATGGCTGTTATTGCCACGATCATTGATGACAATGAGGTGATTCTCACCTTGACCCCAGTGACATCACAAGTTAAGACCCCCATTGAATATAAACAGTTCGGCACAGCCGGAAGTGAAGTAGGCCTGCCGGAAGTGGATATCCGGGAAATGACGACCCTGGTGAAGATAAAAAACGGCGAGATGCTGATCGTCGGCGGATTAATTGATAGTACCAGCGATTATACCGAGGCGCAGATCCCGGGCCTGGGGGATATTCCTGGTCCTGGCGGCAAACTTTTTGGAGAAAGCGGGGCGGCCAGGGAGCGCAAGGAACTGGTAATACTTCTCAGGCCGGTTGTCCTGCCGTAACAATTAAGGCAAGCAGAAAAAAATAACACTATTATGAAGAAGGCGCCAGGCGGTTGTCCAACCGCTTGGCGCCTTTTTTGTAACTGCCGGCTACTACTGCTGCTGTTCGTCTGCTTTTGTCTGTTCCTGTTTCTTTTTCATGGCGTTTTGGAAAAGGGCCATGAAGTTAACGGGTTCCATCAGGAAGGGCATAAAACCGCCGTCAACGGAAACTTGACTCATGATCTGCCGGGTAAAGGGAAACATCAGGGTGGGGCAGTCTACAGCAAGAACCATGGCCAGATGCTCTTGCGGGATGTTTTTCAGGATAAAGACCCCGGCATGTTCGATTTCGAGGATAAAGAGTGTTTTGCCATCTTTGCCATTGGTTACGGTGGCAGTAACCGACAGGCTCACTTCCCAATGATCATTTTCCAGTTTCTTGTTCTTCAGCCCGAGGTTCACTTCAACTTTTGGTTCCTGCGGCACCAGAAAGGTTTCCGGGGCATTAGGATTTTCGAACGAGAGATCCTTCAGATAAAGTTTCTGTAACCTAAAAACAGGAGCTTCACCCTGTGGGGAAGCATTTTTTTCATTTTGTTCAGCCATGGGTCGTTCCTTTTTTGGGGATTTAAAAATGCAAGGATGGTTGCTTAACAGGGTAAACCTTTACCATTGAAGGGCTCATCCAGTCAACCAATTAAGTTCTCATGTCAGGATCTGCTTTAAAAACATGCCGGTATAGGATTGTGGTGCTTTTGCTATTTCTTCGGGTGTGCCCGATGCGACAATCTCACCACCCTCATCTCCTCCTTCCGGCCCGAGATCAATGAGGAAATCGGCTGTTTTAATCACATCGAGATTGTGTTCAATAATAACCGCTGTATTGCCGTTGTCAACCAGGCGGGAAAGTACGGCCAGCAAATATTTGATGTCAGCCGGATGCAGGCCCGTGGTTGGTTCGTCAAGAATATAGAGGGTGTTGCCCGTACTCCGCTTGCGTAGCTCGCGGGCCAGCTTGATTCGCTGGGCCTCACCGCCGGAGAGGGTTACAGACGACTGGCCAAGCGAGATGTAGGATAAGCCGACGTCAACAAGGGACTGCAGGCGGTTTTTGATGGCCGGGATGTTGGTGAAAAATTGCAGCGCCTCTTCCACATTCATTGACAGGATTTCCGCGATGTTTTTGCCGCGGTATCTGATCTCCAGCGTTTCCTGGTTGTAACGCTTGCCATTGCATACCTCGCAGGTCACATAGATATCGGGCAGAAAATGCATGGCGATTTTGATCACCCCGTCGCCTTCACAGGCCTCGCAGCGGCCTCCCTTCAGATTAAAGCTGAAACGTCCGGGTTTATAGCCCCGCGCCCTTGATTCCGGCAGACGGGCCAGCAGTTCTCTGATCGGGGTGAGCACGCCGGTGTAGGTGGCGGGATTTGAACGGGGTGTGCGGCCAATGGGGCTCTGGTCAATATCGATAACACTGTCGATTTTATCAAGTCCGGTAATGGCGGCAAACTGTGCGGCGCCATCATAGAGTGCTTTACCCAGACCTTCCCTGGCCCCTTTAAAAAGGCATTCCATGACCAGTGAGCTTTTGCCAGAGCCGGATACACCGGTGACACAGGTCATGACCCCGAGGGGGAAGGAAGCGTCGACTTTTTTCAGATTATTGGCGGTTGCTTTTGCGAGATGAATCCACTCTTCGGCGGATCGAGGCTGCCGTCTTTTGGCCGGTATGGGAATTTCCAGGCGGCCTGAAAGAAACCCCCCGGTCAGCGACGCTTCCTCTTTCAGCAGGCCGGCAACCGGTCCATTGTAAATAACCCGGCCGCCATGCACCCCGGCCCCAGGACCGATGTCGAGTACGTGATCGGCTGCGGCGATGGTTTCACTGTCATGTTCAACGACAATCACCGTGTTGCCGATATCACGGAGATTGGTCAGGGTTTTAATCAGTCTTTCGTTATCCCGCTGATGCAGACCGATGCTCGGTTCATCCAGAATATAGAGAACGCCAGCCAGGCGGGAGCCGATCTGCGAGGCCAGCCGTATCCGCTGGGCTTCCCCGCCGGAAAGGGTTGCCGCCGTCCGGTTCAGGGACAGGTAGCCGAGTCCCACATCAAGCAAGAAGGTGAGGCGGTTATGGATTTCCTTGACAATGGGCTGGGAGATGAGCTGTTCCTGCTGGCTGAAATGGATACTCGGTAGTTCTGCCGCCAGGTGAATAATACTGCAGGCGGTCAGTTGATGAATGGCCCATGGGCCGACGCGCACCGCCAGGGCCGCCGGTCTGAGCCGGGCGCCCTGGCAGGCGGGGCAGGTTTGTTCATTCATGAAAAGGGCAAGTTCATCCCTGCTGAAGCTTGAGGTCGTTTCCAGGTAAAGGCGGGCAAGCTGCGGGAGAACACCCTCAAAGGGAGTTTGCGAGGTGTGGGTACGGTTGCCGCGCACATAGTGAAAAGAGATGGCTTCTCTGCCTGTGCCGTACAGGATAGCATTTTTTGCTTTATCTGGAAGCTTGACAAAAGGTGTTGTCATATGAAAGGAGTAGTGTTTGGCCAAGGCCTCCAGCAGCTGGCTTGAATAGGATGATGAGGCCCTATTGCGCCAGGGGGCGATGGCGCCCTGGCGCAGGGAGAGGCCGGGGTCGGGCACAACCAGATGGGGATCGAAGAAATGCTTTACCCCGAGCCCGCCGCACTCTTCACAGGCACCCTTGGGATTATTAAAGGAAAAGAGCTGGGGGCTCAGATCAAGCAGGCTGGTGCCGCACTGTACACATGCCGCACGCTCACTGAAAAGTTTTTCCTCAGTTGTATCGGGGAAAAAGGCTAGCAGCAAGCCATCCGTCAGCTGCACGGCAGTGGCAATGGATTGGGCCAGCCGCTGTCTGGCTGAGGGTTTGATCACAATCCGGTCAACCACCGCCTCGATGGTATGCCGTTTTGTTTTGGCCAGGTCGATTTTTTCATCAAGATTGCGGAATTCGCGGTCAATTCTTACCCGGACAAACCCTTCTTCGCGGAGTTTATTCAAAATTTCCGCATGCTCCCCTTTTCTTTCATCAATAAGGGGGGCAAGCAGCACGCATTTGGTCCCCTCCGGCATTGCCAGCAGGTTTTCGACCATGTTCTCGATGGATTGCGGGTGGATTTCCCGCCCGCAATCCGGGCAGTGCTGGTGGCCGACTCTGGCATAAAGAAGACGCAGATAATCATAAATTTCCGTGATCGTGCCAACGGTGGAACGGGGATTACGGCTAGTAGTGCGCTGTTCAATGGAAACGGCCGGAGATAACCCCTCCAGGGAATCAACATCAGGTTTATCCATCTGGCCGAGGAACTGACGGGCATAGGTGGAAAGTGATTCAACATAACGCCTTTGCCCCTCGGCATAGAGGGTGTCAAAGGCGAGACTGGATTTGCCGGAGCCGGAAAGCCCGGTGAAAACAATCAGTCGGTTGCGCGGCAGATCAACATCAATGTTTTTTAAATTGTGCATCCGGGCGCCGCGGATACGTATAGTGTCAGGTTCCATAAGGCAAAGAAATTTCGAGTTCGAAGCAAAAAGGCTTATTATGGGTGTGGAAAAAACATAAAGTATCTCGATTACTGCAGTGTAGGTAGCCGATCAAGGGGTGTAAATTTGCAGCTACGCCTTCTTCCAACCGCCCTTGTGGCAGGTAAAGGACGGTTGGAAGTTGTGAGGGGCTGGATCAGCCGGCACTGAACGGCAGTGAGGAATGATGAAGGTTGATTTTGAGTCTACCTTCGTTGTTTTTGATATAGCCGAAGGTGTATTCCACCTTGACCTCGGTTCCATCTGTTTGTTTGAAAAAATAATTACCCATGGCTACGGCGTAATTGCCGTTAATGAAGGTGCCGGCATTTTCAAAACGGACGTTAATCCACGGGTGTAGGGCAAACCCATGATCTTCTTTAAATTTGTCATTACCGCCGATAAAGTAGGATAACGCCGATTCCCGTGTCATGCGGAACTGCACATCGGCAGCCTTGGTGGGCTTGAAAAGCACAGGGCCGGACTGAAAATCATACAGGGTGTCGATATGTTTTTCAGCAGCCCTGACAAAGTCACCTCCAGCTGCGGATGCATTGCCGATGGCCACGATGCCTTCGCCCCAGACCTGTTGCGCCTTGCTTATTTCTTCAGCAGTAATAGTGTTTTCTCCCATTGTAACCTCTTCTTTTTCGTGAAAATGATCTTGTCTGAAATTTTGCACTTATCCTGAGGCATTCCAGACGCTTTAAGTGAACCTACATCACCTCATGCTGATTTGCAATATTATCTAGTGGTTGGCGAGAAAAGTCAAAATCAGGGATTTCGTAAATCCTATCGGTCCTACGATTCAAGTCCTTACAAATCTGGCAGCAAAAAAACCATCATGACTGCTATCAGGCAGCATCTGCAAGAGGCCTTTTTCGTTGATCAGCTCCCGGGCATGAACGGGAAGAAGGGAAGGCCTGCTGATTTTGAAATCCGGCCGGGTTTCCAGAAACAATGCCACCGCCTCCTCATTCTCTTCCGGCTCGATGCTGCAGGTGGCATAGACCAGCAGCCCCCCCGGCGCAAGAAGCGCCGCCGCCTGGGTTAGCAGCTTGAGCTGTTCGGCCTGATAGCGTTGCAGATCATCCGGGCTGCGGTTCCAGCGGATATCCGGGTGGCGGCGAATCACGCCAAGACCGGAACAGGGCGCGTCGACCAAAATGGCCGTAAAAAGGCCGCCGGCTTTATCCTGAAACTCGGCCAGCGTGGTTTGCTGGCTACACACGCGATCAGCAAAACCCATGCGGTGCACATTCTCGTGGAGCAGGTTGAAGCGCATCGGATTGGGTTCGATGGCGACAACCTGGCTGCCGTCAGGCATGAGCTGCGCCAGATGCACGGTTTTGCCCCCCAGACCGGCGCAGGCATCGAGGCATCTCCCCGGGGGAACCGGGGCAAGCATCAGGGAAATCAGCTGCGCCCCCTGGTCCTGCACCATGAATTTGCCCTCCGCATAACCGGGCAGGCCGGCAATATCCCCCCGGTAGTCAGGAAGCACAACCGCCTCGGGGCAGTAAATGCCGGGCAGGCCGGTTATGCCGCTCTTTTCAAGCTCGCTGATAAAGTTTTCCCGCGCCATGAGTTTGGTGTTGACCCGGAGCACAAGAGCGGCCTGCTGGTTATTTGCCGTGCATATTCTCGTCGTCGCATCTTCGCCGTAACGGGCCAGCCACCGTTGATAAAGCCAGTCTGGATGGCTCAGGCGCACGGCAGGCGGCATGCTGTTCTTGTCCCTGGGGCTGGGCCGGGTAGCCGTCTGTCTGACAATGTTGCGTAACAAGCCGTTGACAAAGCCGGTGAGCCACTTGGGCTGTCTGGACTCCGAAAGTGCCTTGATCGTTTCATTGACGGCAGCCGAGGGCGGAATTCTATCCATGAAGCAGAGTTGAAAAAGTCCCACCCGCAAGGCCTGGAGGGTAAGGTTTTTCATTTTGCGCACCGGGTGGCTGGAAAAATCCTGCAGGATGGCGTCAAGATAGCGCTGCCAGCGCAGCACTCCATAAACCAGGGCTGTGACCAACTGGGTGTCTTTTGTGCTGGCCAGCATGGCTTTTTTCAGGATGTTGTCCCTGATCAGGTCCACCGGTTGACCTGTCTCCTGTCTTTGGCAGAGAATGGTGATGGCAAGATGGCGGGGATTGGTTTTCATGGTGGAGTGTTATGGCAGGAGCCAGGAGCCAGAATTCAGAAGCCAGAAGATGGCAAAGTGATGTTTTGAGTTTTTCCCGGCTCCATTATTCTGTCTCCTGCCTTTTCACCCCGATGACACTGCAGAACCGGCCGGTCTTTTTTTCCCGTCGGTAGGAAAACCAGTTTGGGTCGCAGACGGTGCAGATAGCGGTGGCCGAGATATTTTCCGGTGGGACTCCCGCCTCCTGGAGCTGGTGTCTGCTGATGGCCCTGAAGTCAAAATAATGGGGTTTTACCTGGAAAGGGTGCAAATGCCGCGGCAGTTCCTGTTCGTAATTGATGAACTCAGCACAACATGGCCCGAGGGATGGGCTGATGGCGGCCTGGAGATGTGCTGGGCTGACACCGAACTCCTCAGTCATCACCTTGATGGTCGTGCCGATGATATTATCCACGCTGCCGCGCCATCCGCAATGGATATTGGCCACAACCTGCCGGCGCGGATCAAAGAGCATGACGGCCTGGCAATCGGCCTGCTGGATCATCAGGCCAACACCGGCAACATTGGTGACAAAGGCATCGCAGCCGGCAATTTCCATATCCGTTTCCGGTTTTTTTGCGATAACATGAACCTTGCGGCCATGCACCTGCTGCCCGGAAACGAGAATGTCAACGGCAAGGCTCTGCTTGATCCTCTCCCGGTTTGCTTTGACCCGCCGGGAATCATCGTCAACCCCATAGCTGACATTGAGGGAGTGATATGGAGACGTACTTGCTCCGCCATGGCGGTTAAAAATGCCATGAAACAGGGTGGGGCAGTTTGCAAATGCAGGGAAGGTAAGAGGGGTAAGCATGGTCCTGATCAGTTAAAAAGAGCAAAAAAGGGGATGACCCGCCTGAGTCATCCCCTTTTTGCTTTACGATAAGTGCGCGGTGTTCGCAGGGAAATTCATTGCCGCAACATTACCCGCACAGCAAAAATTAAGACTTAGAAATATACCTCGAAAGTCACATAGACCTGATCGGCATCTTCGATGGTTGGCATCAATGAACCCCATTGCAGGGCCTCAGGGTCATCTAAATCGTAGGGTTTCACGTTCCAGTCCGATCCGCCTGAGTAATCATAGTCGTAATGCTGATAGCCGAAGCGCATGAAGGTCTTGGCATATTTGGAAATGGCCTCGCCGGTGGGCAGATCCCAGAGGAGATAGGCCTCATAGACATCGCCGCGGGTTGCCAGTTTGGAGCTGTACAGATCGTCGTGACCCGGAGTCATGCCGATCCAGTACTGGGAACCATGGTTGTACTCAAGACCGAATTTAAGGCCCAGGTCGTCCATGTCGTAGCGGGCGCCCACCCAGATATTGTAGCCATCCTCGTTATCATCATTAATGTCGGGCGGGCCACTTAAGCCGGCCAGAAAATCATTAAACATACCGGTATCATCATCGGGCATTGTGCGGCTCCAGCCGGCTTCAACGAAATAATTCAACTTCTGCCATTTATCCATGTAGACGGCAGAGGTATGCAGTACATCACCCACGTTCTGGCGGTCTCCCAGGAAGAAGGTGTAGAAATCATTCATACTCTGCTCATCGAATTCAGGGAAATTGAAGGCGTTGAAGACCATGAAGGACTGCAGATAGGCAAGAGTATTGCCTTTATTGTAAATATCCCAGCTAACCCCGGCAAAATCGGTGTCGTTGAGATCTGATGTGACGGAATCGTATTCCAGGCCGTTTTCAAAACCGCGGCCGTAGCAAATACGAAACCGGCCTGGTGCGTCTTGCATGCCGAACAGGTTGGCATAGGCATAACCAACGGAAATACCATCGAACGGCCAATCCATATAAGCTGTCGGCGTTGCCATTCTCTCATCCAGGCCCATGCGAAGCTGGGCAGCGGGGCCATCCGTGGTGGGCCGGCGGCCGACGGAAAACCAGATCGGCTGGCCGCCTATGTTGTTCCAGTTGACAAAGGCGCGGTCGACGCGGAGGATCGAGTCACTCGGCTCACGGCTGCTGGTTCCGTCAAAAGAGGGGTAGCCGAACTGGGTGACATTGGGCGGAATCGTGTCAGTGCCCCAGGCCTTATACATGGCCAGTCTTCCTTTGAAATCCACGTTCTCGGTGGCCTTGACCCGCATGTTCAGGCGGAAACGATTGGTGAAAATACTGGTATTTTCCATCTCGTCATCGTCCAGCATAGGCAGCGTGCCGCCGCCCCACTTGGCCAATAAATTCCCCATCATTGCGGCTCGGTCATAGGGATTGACGCCATCAGTAAAAACGGCGTCGTGTTGCCAGGTCTGCATATCGACAGGGGTGGTCACCAGATCGTTCTGGTACCAGTCGGCCCGGGCGCGGAAATCACCGAAGAGCTGAACGCGGGAGGCAAGATCCCAGGCCTCGCTTTTTTCATCAAGATTATCAAAAGCCTCTTTCTGGTTGTCTTCCAGGGCTTTCATCTGGTTTTTCAGCGCGGCGATTTCCTGCTGGGCCTTGGCGTCAGTGGCCGGTCCCTGCGCCTCTTTCATGGCCGCCATCTGCGCTTTTAAATTGGCGAGCTCCTTGGTCAGCCGGTCAACCTGCGCAGCCAGATCCGTGGTGGCGCTGGCGCTGCCGGCGCAAGCCAAGGCCGGCAGTGCGAGGAGTCCGGCCAAAGCGATTGTTGAGATTTTTTTTAACATATCTCCCTCCAAAATAAAGATGTGATTTGCAGGCATTTGCGAAAATGCCCGCCCCCCCAAGATTCTTACCGGCGACGAATTGCCGGAATGATCATTCCGACGGCTCTAGATGCCGGTAAAAATATTTCCTATATAAATGTTATGTCTATCGCGAAGTAGGTGTATTGTCAATAATAAATTGACGAATTGCCTGAGTTAGGCTGCTGGAGGCAATATTGGAAAATCATCAGGAAATTGGCAAATTACAGATTTTTCCAGTATCGACTTACAACTTGAGACAAATTCATTTTTTACTTGTGCCGTAGGGGGAGACGAGGAAGAAAATTGGACCGCGGGACCAGCGGTTACTGATATTTAGCTTGCCTGCGACCTTTTCTTGTTTTACTCTATATATTTTTCATTTAAAATTTTCAGATGCATACCATATCTAAGGAAAGAAAAAATGTATTTTCAGGATATTATTTTTGAATTAAGCCGATATTGGGCTGATCAGGGTTGCGTGATCCAGCAGCCATACGATATGGAAGTCGGAGCCGGAACCTTTCACCCGGCCACCCTGCTGCGGGCCCTTGGCCCCGAGCCGTGGAAGGCGGCGTATGTCCAGCCGTCCCGGCGCCCGACAGACGGCCGGTATGGGGAAAACCCGAACCGTCTTCAGCATTATTATCAGTTTCAGGTCGTGCTGAAGCCGTCTCCGGCGGATTCTCAGGAGTTGTATCTGGAGAGCCTGAAGCGCTTTCAGCTTAATCTGCTGCAGCATGATATCCGCTTCGTCGAGGATGACTGGGAATCGCCGACCCTTGGCGCCAGCGGTTTGGGTTGGGAGGTGTGGCTTGACGGGATGGAGATCACCCAGTTTACCTATTTCCAGCAGGCCGGCAGTCAGGAGCTCAGCCCTGTTACCGTTGAGATCACCTATGGCCTTGAGCGTATCGCCATGTACCTCCAAGGGGTCAATAGCGTATATGATATTGCCTGGAACAACGAGGTTAAGTATGGCCAGATTTTTCATCAGGCCGAGGTTGAATTTTCCGCCTTCAATTTTGAACATGCCAATGTGGAATTTCTGGTTTCCTATTTCAACTCCTGCGAACAGGAGGCGCTCAAGCTGCTTGATATGGATCTGCTTTTGCCCGCCTATGATTATTGCCTGAAATGTTCCCACACTTTTAACCTGCTTGATGCGCGTAAGGCAATCAGTGTGGCGGAACGTACACGTTATATCGGCAGAATCAGAAATATCGCCAGAAAAGTGGCCGAAAAAAAGTGTAATTTGTAAAAGGCTTGGTATTGGCTGAATCCTGGTTCATTTTGTTTCATTTGCGGCGATGACAGGTGCAGTTTTCCCTTGACTTTCTCTGTGGGCGCGATATGTATTGCCAGGAAATTAGTCTTGTGAAAAATCCGAATTGCAAAAAATGCTAACATTAACTCAAGAAGTTACGACGCAAAAAATCGGATTTTGTATTTTTTCAAGGGCCCATCAAAATTCGTGAGGCGAAAATTTTTAAAAAATCACATGGAATCATGGTGTTATTCGTAATATGCGGCCGGGTGTTTTATGTCGTTTGAATCATTTGCTGGGAGGAGAGTGAATGGGTAAAGCATTAAAGGTGCCGGGCAGCGTGGAGGCGCGCTGCAGAAGTTGTGGTCAGAGAAGGTCCTGAAGGAGGTGCCGGTCTTTACTCGCCCGGGGCCTTGTCAAAAAGCTGTTGAGAAAGATCGCTGTTGTCGGACAGTTAAATTGGTTTTCGGTGCCGCTTTGCCTCAGTGCCGATAGTGCCCGAAGAGAAGAAAGAACAAGAGTCGCCTTCTGCGGCTTGCTGCCCGCAGAAAAGCGAACGAGCCTATGATAGGTATTGCATAATGATATATAAAATTTTCCCCTTTCTTGCCTGGTTTCAAGGATACGATGCCGGCAAATTTAAAACAGACCTGCTGGCCGGTATTACCGTTGCCCTGGTCTTGATTCCCCAGTCCATGGCCTATGCCCAGCTCGCTGGCCTGCCTCCCTATTACGGATTGTATGCAGCCTTTCTGCCCCCCATGGTGGCCTCGCTTTTCGGCTCCAGCCGCCAACTTGCCACCGGACCCGTAGCGGTTGTGTCGCTCATGTCGGCGGCATCCCTTGAACCTCTTGCCACCGCCGGATCTCCTGAATTCATCGCCTATTCGATCGTCCTTGCCGCGGTCGTCGGTATCTTCCAGTTTTCCCTCGGTGTTCTTCGCCTGGGCCTGGTGGTGAACTTTCTTTCCCATCCGGTGGTCAACGGCTTCACCAATGCGGCGGCCATTATCATTGCCTCATCCCAGTTCTCTAAATTTTTCGGCGTTTATGAGGAAAAGGCTCCTCACCATTATGAAACCATGGTGCGTGTTGCCCAGGCAGCCATGGATTACACTCATTTGCCCTCATTGCTTTATGGTATCGGCGCCGTGGTCATCATGGTGGCGCTAAAGAAAATAAACCGCCGCATCCCCAATGTTTTGGTGGCGGTGGGCGTTACCACGCTCATTTCCTATTACACCGGCTTCAATAAAGATGTCTTTGTGGATTTTTCAGCTATCCATCTTGATGGTTTATCGGCCCAGATTGCCGACTTCAATGCAGCTCAGGGTGAACTGAAACAGATGGCTAAGGAACGGGCAGACCTTGGTACCAAGGTGGACGAAGAGCTAAAAAATATCAAGGCAGCGGGGCACCGCACCACGTCGATTGCGCTGATCCAATTAAGAAGTGAAGTTGACATTTTGACATCAAAAATGGAGGAAGCCAAGCATCGTATTGAAGTGATACGCGGTGATATACGGCTTATGAAGTTTGCTGCGGTGAAAGATGGAGAAAATTATACTTTCTACCCTAAAGACTCTCTGCCTGCAGGCCTCCAGTCCGATGGCGGCATCTGGCGCATCAGAGTCGGTAATTCGCCGCTTGATCCGGCCAAGATCAAGGTCATGGGCGGGGGTGACGTGGTCGGCAAAATTCCGGAAGGACTACCGAAATTCACCGTGCCGCAACTGACCATGCAGAATTTCCTCAAACTTATCTCATCTGCCGTCATTATTTCTCTGCTCGGCTTTATGGAGGCTATCGCAATTGCCAAGGCCATGGCCGCCAAAACCGGACAGAAACTCGATCCGAACCAGGAGCTCATCGGCCAAGGCCTGGCCAACATGCTTGGCTCTGTCGGTTCCAGTTATGCGGTGTCAGGCTCCTTTTCCCGTTCTGCAGTCAACCTGCAGGCCGGCGCGACTTCCGGTATTTCCGCTGTGGTAACATCGATCATGGTAGTCGCCACCCTGATGTTTTTTACCCCCTTGCTCTACCATCTGCCCCAGGCAGTGCTTGCTGCAGTCATCATGATGGCGGTTATCGGTCTTATCAACATTAAGGGCTTTGTCCATTCCTGGAAGGCGCAATGGTATGATGGCGCCATCTCAATTCTTACTTTTTTTGTAACCCTTTATTTTGCCCCGCATCTTGATAAGGGCATCATGGTCGGCGTGGGCCTTTCCATGGCTGTTTTCCTGTACAAATCCATGCGGCCGGTGGTGGCCAGTCTGTCCATGCATGAGGAAAACGTGCTGAAAAGCGCCGAGTACTATCGCCTGAAGGGCTGTCGCCACATTTCCGTGGTCCGTTTTGATGGCGCACTGTTTTTTGCCAATGCCAGCTATCTTGATGAGCAGGTAATCAAATTCCGTAACGAACAGCCGGATCTGCGCTATATCCTGCTGGATGCCAGGGGTATCAATGATATGGATGCCTCCGGAGAGGAGGCCTTGGAACTCCTTGTTGAGCGGATCCGCAGTGCTGGTCTTGGTTTTGCCATGTCCGGCATCAAGGGTCAGGTGATGGCTGTAATGCAGCGTACCGGCTTGCTGGATAAAATCGGCAAGGATAGTCTATACGCCGACACCGAACAGGCGGTGAAGACCATTATTAAAAAAATCCATACCACAAGCAAGGGCCTTCCAGCAGAAGGTTGCAAGGATTGCCCCTTAACCAAGCATATTCCTGCATAAAGCAGGAGCGTCACCGATACAGGCAATAAAAAAGGCCCGGGCTTATTCAGCCCGGGCCTTTTTTATTGTGATCTAAACAATGGCGGAAGTGCATGGGAATCGAACCCACCCACCAGGCTGTTAACCCGGTGCACCGGATTTGAAGTCCGGGAGAGCCACCAGCGCCCTTTCCACTTCCTTAGTTGTGGGATGGATGAAAAAAATGTACTGTAACCCTTGAATGTGACAAAAAATTGATACATAATCATAGTAATTCTTCTTGCCCAATACGGCAACTTTTTTTATAAAGGGTGGATAATGTCCGTTTTAAAAACTGGCAATAGATGTTTGGATTTCCTACATATGCTTTTTGCGGGACCCAGGACGCTTTAATATTTTTTTATAATCTGGAGATTAAAAAATGGAATGCGAGCGCTTAAACAGGCTTGTGCGGTCATGGTATGTACAGGTGCAGGAAGAGGCATTAGCTCCAGCCAGAATGGTTGAGTTTATGGAAAAACATCTTAAGGGATGTGGAGCGTGTCTTGCTGATCCTGATGTTCGTGCCGAAGTGAAAAAGATTACAGAGATTGTTCTTCCACCATCCAAGATGATTAAAGCCGTCAGGGAGGATGATGATGAGGAAGAGGTTGATGATTCTCCTTCACCTTACTACACCGGGGAAGATGAGGAGGGATTGTCAGTCGACGATGGGGAAGAGGATGTTGAGGAAGAGGAGGAAGAGGATGAATTTATCCCTTCCATGATTGATGAGGAAGATGATTTGTAAGAAGTGGACATCGAGGTTTATCGGTGCTGGCGTGTCAAGGTAGTTTTCAGGAGCAATCAGCGGAAAACCGTTTCATGTATTAGAAACGATTGTTGCATTCCACATGAGAAAAAAGTAATGCCGCCAGCAAGTTGAGCTGCAGACTTTTCGCTTGGCAGACATCAACTGCCGTGTAACCCGCTGATAATTGCCTGTTTCCGCTGTGGTAATAATTTCTCACAGGTTTTCCACATCATCGTGCGCCGAAACGATACGGGAAGGATAAAAAAAGCCGCAATCCTACAGGATTGCGGCTTTTTTTTTATGTGGTGGCGATGCAGGGAATTGAACCCCGGACACTACGGATATGAGCCGTATGCTCTAACCATCTGAGCTACATCGCCGCATTCGGTATCCGCCATCTTCCGGCGAATTATATAAAAAATGTTACCATCTTGAAAGAGGTAACATTTGCAAGCAAGACAATGTGAAGAACCATGTATATGGTAAATTTTCTTCACATTGTCAATAAAAAATGCACTGCGGCTTACATCATTCCGCCCATTCCGCCCATTCCGCCCATTCCGCCCATGCCGGCCGGCATACCGCCGCCTTCAGCTTTTTCCTCCGGGTGTTCAGCAATCATGCACTCGGTGGTCAGCAGAAGTCCGGAAACACTGGCCGCATTCTGCAGGGCAAAGCGGGTGACTTTCGCCGGGTCGATGACGCCGGCCTCGAACAGATCTTCATACTGTTCCGTGTCGGCATTGAAGCCA
>JBFMAY010000023.1:0-67706 GCA_040755455.1 Thermodesulfobacteriota bacterium
GCGTATACGTTGATGCGGAAAACATCCGTCTCTGCGGCGGATATGGCATGCGCTATGATGTGCTGGTTGAGCTGGCCAACAGCGGCAACTCCATCATGCTGCGGGCCAACTCCTACCTGGCCGAGGACCTGGAACGGACCAAAACGGACCAGGAATACCGGCAGAAGCTCTACAACTACTACGACATTCTGCGCAAATGCGGGTTCAAGATCATCAAGAAATATGTCCAACGTTACAAAGATGAGGATGGCACGGTAACCACCAAGGCCAACGCCGACATGGATCTCGCCATTGACGCCATCCAGCAGTCGCGCAATCTTGACCGCATCCTGCTCGTCACCGGCGACGGGGATTTCCTTCGCCTGGTCACCGCCCTGCAGAACCAGGGCAGCAGGGTGGAGGTGATCGGTTTCAAGAATGTCAGCACCGCCCTCAGGGAGGAGGCGGACTTCTTCCTGCCGGGATTTCTGGTGCCGGGATTACTGCCGATCAACGGCGAACGGGAAAACGAAGAATGGCACCGGGGCACGGTGGCAAACTACAAGGCGGAACGGGGGTTCGGCTTCATGCGCTATTACCTGTTGACCGCCAACGGTTTGGAAACGCGGACCGTGTTTTTTCATTGCTCCAAATCCGCCTATGAGAATGATCCCCAGGTGTTCACCCCCACCGCCGGCAATATCTTTGAATTTCAGATCGGACCCACTACCAAAGATGCAACCAAGCTCGAAGCCGTCAATATCCGGCTTTTTAATGATGAGGATTTCAGGTGAGCTTTCACCCCGTAAAACCTCAGGAGCAAGGAAGGCGGCAACAGCAAAAGCGCCAATAACACCGGCCGGGGGTAAAAATTGCCCCGTATTTTTTCATTGCTCCCTGCCCGGAACATCCAGCTTGTTCATTCGGGATTATCTATGGAAACAAAACAATTGAACGAAGCCATGCCTGATCCGAAACAGTGCAATCGACTGCTGAAAAGCCTGTTTACGATCGCCGATGTGATGAATGTCAGAAAGCTGACCCCCAGCAGCATGATGGACAAGGTGCTGCAGGTGGTGCTCGACTATCTTGGCGTGGAGCAGGGCTCACTGATGGTGCTTGAAAAAAACAGGCTGGTGGTCCGGGCCGCCACCCGCCCGGAAATTATCGGCCATAAACAGACCCTCACCGATGATTCGGTGGCCGCCTGGGTTGTCCGGCATGCCAAACCGCTTTTCATCCCCGACATTTCCAAGGACAGCCGTTTTGCCAAAAGAGAGGGCATATACAAGAAAGACTCCCTGCTCTCCGCCCCGGTCATCCATCAAGACCAGGTGATCGGCGTTATCAATGCCTCTGACAAAACCGGCAGCAAGGATCTGTTGAAAGACGATATCACCTATCTTCTCTATTTCAGCAGCTTCATCCTCTGGACCTTCATCCAGCAGAACCTCCACAAAAAAATCACCGCCCAGCGCAACACCCTCAAAAAACGCAACCGGGAGCTGCGGCATCAGGAAGAGATGCGTTCCCACCTCAACCGCATGCTGATGCACGACCTGAAAACCCCTCTTTCCGAGGTGGTGGCCAATCTCGATATCCTCTCTTACAGCATCAGCGGAGAGCAGAAGGAATTTCTGGAATCCGCCCAGCTGGGCTGCGATCGGGCCGTGCGCATGGTGACCAACCTGGTCACCACGGACAAGATCGCCGACGGCAAGCAGCAGCTGCTCTATGAAGAAACGGATTGCCGCAGTCTGCTCGGCGAGGCGATCTCCAGCATCAAAGGGCTGGCCCGCATCAAGCGCGTCGAGTTGAGGCTGCAACAGGACAGCCCTGACACTCCCATGATCACCGTTGACCGAACCCTGATTCTCCGGGTGCTGCAGAACCTGCTGACCAACAGTCTAAGCTATACGGAGCCCGATACCGCAATCACCGCGGGCTGCACCATGGCGGGCAGAAACCATATCGAGTTTTTTGTACAGGACCAGGGGCCAGGCATTCCTCAGGCCCAGCAGGAAACCATTTTCGATAAATACGCCAGAATTTCCAGCAAACAGGATGCCCTGGTAGGCACCGGCCTGGGCCTGCACTTCTGCAAGCTGGCGGTGGAACTGCACAACGGCCGGATCGGGGTGCAAAGCGAGGAAGGGAAAGGCAGCCGTTTTTTCTTCAAACTTCCCACCAAATAAAGGGCTTTGCCATGGCAACTGAAAACGAAAAACAATCCCCCCGTCTCATGAACTTTCTCATTGTCGATGATCAGGATAATATGCGCCGCTCCATACGGGCCATGCTGAAACTGATCAACTACGGCAAGGAGCACTTTGAAGCGCCCAACGGCAGGGAAGCCTGGAAATTTCTCACAACCAACAGGACAAAAATCGACTTTGTCATCGCCGATTATGCCATGCCCTTCATGAAGGGCACCGAGCTGCTGAGTCTCATCCGCGGCCATAACACATTACGCGATATCCCCTTTCTGATGATCACGGCGGAGGCCAACAAGGAGGTCGTTGCCGAGGCCGCCGAACACGATGTCGACGCCTATCTGACCAAGCCGTTCGTCACCGCCTCGCTTGAGCACAAGATAGATGAACTGCTGGCGAAGGCCCAGAATCCTGATCCGCTGACCCTGCATCTGCGGCTGGCCCGCGACCTGGAAGAAAAAGGGGATATCCCCGGCGCCATTGAAGAGGCGAAACAGGCATCGGCCGCCAACCCCAGATCCTCCCGGCCCTTCCGGGAGCTGGGCCGCCTGATGCTCAAGACCGATGACATGCCCAAGGCGCTGAAATGTTTCCAGAAAGCTATTGAAATCAACCGGCTGGATGTGACATCCTACCATTATCTCGGCCAGATCTTCTACCGCCAGGGGGAAATTGATAAGGCCATCGGTTATTTTTCCCAGGCCATGGAAATAAGCCCCCGCCATTCCGACCGGGCCATTAAATTCGCCCGCCTGCTGGCCAAAAAAGGCAACAGCATGGAAGTGGAGAAGGTGCTGCGGCTCATTCTGAAAAACAATGAAGGTGACGCCGATATCCAGGAAGAAATCGGCGATCTGGCCATGGGTCAGGGGCTTAACGTGCTGGCCATAAAATGTTTCCGGTCCATTCTCAAGGATCAGTCTGACAATCTGATGATCAATAAGAAGCTGGGCATGGCTCTGCAAAAGAACGGGACAAACAACGAGGCGGTTCTGCATCTTGAAAAAGCGGCAAGCAAGTTTGGGGAGGATCTTGATCTGCTTCTCAGCCTGGCCCAGGCCTTTCTCGCCATGGACATGGTTGTCCGGGCCGACAAATGGGCCTCCATCGCCCACCGCCTTTATCCCAATAACCTTGAGGCAAAACGAATCCTTGATAAGTGCCTGTAATCCGGCCACCGTATGAAAAAAAGCAACACCACACTCCTGGCAATCCGCACCTTGAGCTATCAGGGCGGGAAAATTCTGGGCAGCAGATGGCTTCCCCTGGTTGATGCCGTCCGGCAGGCATTGGCCGCATCGGGATTTGAGCAGCCGGAGAGCAGGGACGAGCTGTTGCTCTTCACCTTTCCCCACCCCTTCCTGGCCCTCATCTCCCTGCGTGATGCTCTGGAGGCGGCCAAGGCGGAGCATGGCTGGCAGGAAAGCCATGGCGCCCTGCCGGTGCAAACCGTCATCCACCTCATTGAGGACGAAGACACCCTGCCCCAGCTCCAGCAAGCCTCGGCCAGCGAGTGGGATCTGCTGCTGCAGGAAACCATCTATGTAACCCGGCCGCTGATGCGCAACTGGAAGGAGCTGATGGCCGGCCGTGATCTTCCCGAACACCGATTTGCAGATGACGGCGGCCCCTTTTTCCACATGGTTATCGCCGACAAGGCCACCCTGCGCAAGGTGGAACTTTTCTCCTACCGCAGTCTGCCGGTGCACGGCAAACTCAAGGAATGCTTTTACTGTGGCATGACCAGCCATACTCCGGCAAATTGTCCCAGCAAGTTCATCAGCATGCAGGTTCGGGGCATGGATCAGATCGGCTACCTGCCATTTGCCGATTTGAACGCCATCTATAAAAAAATCTTCCCTGATTATTCCGACTGCAGCAGCAAGTGCGCGGCGGGCATCAAACCGGCGCAGCTCAGGCAGGATAAGGAACTGCTGGTTTTTGTCTCTTTTCTAGACCTCAACCGCATTTATCAGCTGCGCTTCCTGGCCAACACCGCCTTCTGCCTCAGCACCAAGTGGGACGCCCAGGACAGCACGGACATGATCAACATTGACAGCCGCAATCTCCATTTAGGGTTCGATTGCCTGCGGGTCGGCCAGTATGGGCAGGCGGAGGAGCTGCTCACCCGGGAGAGCAAAAAGAGGGAGGGGAAACAGTTCTACGCCACAGTGGGCCTGGCTTTCTGGGCCCTGGAGCTGGGGCGGGCCAAGGATATGGGCCATTACCTGGAAAAGGCGAAAAATATCGCCACCCAGGAAAAGGAGCGTCTTTACAGCCATCTGCTGCTTTCCCGCTACTACGAACTGCATAATGATTCGTGGAAGGCGAAAGAGGCGGTCGGCAACGCCAGCAAAATCGATGCCGACGCCTTGGACTGCCAGTACCGCAGAATACAGCACAATGTCCGCTATGGTTTTGATGAAGGCGACCTCAAACGCCTGCGCGTCCTCATGCTGGGGCAGAAAGAAATTTTCATGACCGCCCTCATGGACCCCCTGCTCCTGCCGATGCAGGGCCTGGTCAACGATCTCGCCATTGAGCACATGCGCTATCAGCGGCAGGAAGCGGCAAAAAACATGGCCATGGCCGAAGCAGAGTCGGTTGAAATGAGCTGCTGGTTTGACGAAAAGGATCCTGCTGTTGAAGAAAACAGCAAGGCGCTCAACGAATTGCGGAAACAGTACAAAAAGGAGACCTATTATGATCTGCTGGATGTTCTAGAGCGGGCAAAAGGGCACGCCTACGGTTGTCAGCGGATTCGCAAAGGCAAAATAGAGGAACTTGAGGCAAGAAGAAAGGAGCTCGAAAACAGGCTGCAGCACTACCAGGATTTCTGGCAGGGTTATGAATACAAGAGCTATTTTAACCCCTTCCAGCAGTCCATTCTTTCGGTAATCAATGCCCTCCATGAGACACGGGGCCTGATTGCCAGGCAGCAGGGCCAGGAGTACCGGGCCGCTGTCAGCCTGCTTGATCAGGTGGAAACTTCCCTTGCCTCCCTGCAGGAAATGCAGGGCAAAATGATCTGGATCAGACTCCTGTTAAACGGCTTGAAACTCTTTGTCAAAAAAACGATACTTGCCGAACTGTCGCTGCTTGCCGCAGGCTTTATTGTTTTCATGGTCTTTCCCCTGCTGCTGAACAACACCTCCTACGCCTCACTGCACGGCATTCTCAGCGACCCGCTGCTGCAGAAAAAAAGCCTGCTGATCTCGACCTTCTTCCTGGCCCCTTTGCTGGCAATGATCTGGACCGCATGGCAGATGAAGGACGAGAACTGATCTGGAATGAGGAGTGAGGAGATGCAGGGGCTGGCCTTGTGCCTGCCCTGGGAGATGCAGGGGCGCTTCGCGAACCGCCATCAACCATCATCACCCACAACCCTGTTTCTGCCCTGCTGCTTGGCCTTGTATAAGCGTTTATCGGCCAGCTCCAGCAAGTCGGTCATGTTCAGGGCGGCCAGCTCGCCGGCCGAGGCCACGCCGACAGAGATGGTGATGGAAATTTTCTCGCCCTGATAAATAAAGTAATGGTCGGCGATCTTTTTCCGCAACCGCTCGGCAAAATCCACCCCGCTTTTCACCGGACCCTGGCAGATGCCGTAAAATTCCTCGCCGCCGTACCGGCCTACATCATCCTCTTTCCGTTTGGTGGCGAGCATGACCGAGGCCAGTTCCTCCAGGATAAAATCGCCGGCCAGATGGCCATGGCTGTCATTGACCGCTTTGAAAAAATCGATATCGATCATGAGAAAGGAAAAATCCTTGATGTGGCCGCGCTCACGCTCGCCGATCTTTACCTCCAGGATCCTCTCCATGATCTTTCGCTGGGGCAGACCGGTCAGCTCGTCAAAATACCCGATCTTTTCCAGCAGATCCTTCTGTTCCATTTCCTTGGTGACATCGGTGAGACATCCCAGGGACAGAGAAATTTTATCCTGGGGGAATGTTTCGATGCGGCCCTGATCCTTGAGCCAGATGACCCGGCCGCCGGACAGGCCGACCTGGTATACCGCCTCCACCTGCCCCTGTTTCCTCACCTCTTCCCGCAGGTCGATTCTCTTGCCGGACAACTGCTGCCGGGTGAGGATTTCTTCCTCCACCTCATAACCTGCCGGGCCGGTGTAACGATAAACCCGCCGGTCAAGGATGGCCTCCCGGAACACCCGGGAGACATTGATACTGGTGCAGCCGAGCAGTTCGATGAACCGGTTGCCCGTATGTTCATACCAGATAATGTTTTCACCCTCATTCCAGGCGGCCAGATAGGGCATGAGCGGATAGCCGCACTGTTCAATTTTCTCCGAGGCGGAAATAATCGCCTGGACCCTTTGCTTGATGGCGTCACTGTAATCGCCGAAAAGAATCCTGCCCACGTAATTGGCTGGGGCTTTCTCCACAGTTTTCTGTTTCATGGCTTTGGCAAACCTGCTCGCATACGCTGCAAAAATTAAAACGGAAAACACTCCTGCCGCAACCCGTCAGACAACAGGCCGTACTGCCATATCTAAGAAATATACGACAAAATGTATCGAAAAGATAATGATTTATCAACTGTTTCAGTTATATAATATCTCCCACCTGCCGGTTCATACTGTTCAGCCGCGGCAATCAGGCAGCCTGTCACAGGCCCCCTCGCAAACCCCGCATCAAGGATGCCAATAATGAACATTTTTCATCTCTGCACCGCGCTTTTTTTCCTGACAGCACTTCCGGCCCTGGCCGGCAGCAGCGAAAGTGCCGCCGTTGATATCGCCGGTCTCGCCACCAGCGGCATGGGGTATTTCTCCATATTTCTTTTCGTCGGCGCCTATACCCTGGTCATCTTTGAAGAACAGCTGCATCTGCGCAAAAGCAAACCCGTTCTGATGGCGGCCGGCATCATCTGGGTGCTGGTTGCCGTCACATTTGCCGGGCTTGGCGACAAAACCCATGCCCAGGAGGCCATCAGACACAACCTCCTCGAATATGCCGAGCTTTTTCTCTTTCTGCTGGTCGCCATGACCTACATCAACTCCATGGATGAGCGGAACGTCTTCCAGGCCCTGCGCACCTGGCTGATCAACCGCGGTTTTTCCCTGCGCAGCATTTTCTGGGTGACAGGGCTGCTCTCCTTTTTCATTTCCCCGGTGGCCGACAACCTGACCACCGCCCTGCTCATGGGTGCCGTGGCCATGGCCGTGGGCGGCCACAACCAGCAGTTCATCGTCCTGGCCTGCATCAACATCGTGGTGGCAGCCAATGCCGGTGGCGCCTTTTCACCCTTTGGCGATATCACCACCCTCATGGTCTGGCAGAAAGGCAAGGTGGAATTCCTTGAATTTTTCGCCATCTTCCTGCCCTCGGTGATCAACTGGCTGGTGCCGGCGATGATGATGCATTTCGCCCTGAGCAAGGAACCTCCCCAGCAGGTGGAAATCAACTTCCGCATGAAGCTCGGCGCCATAAGAATCATGCTCCTGTTCCTGCTCACCATTGCCACGGCCGTCTGTTTTCACAACTTTCTCCACCTGCCGCCGGCCGCCGGCATGATGCTCGGCCTGGGCTACCTGGGCTTTTTTTCCTATTACCTCAAAAAAAAGGAACAGCGCCTCCACGATGTGGATGACAACCCCCTGGGGGCGCAGACCGACCACCGGAAACCCATGTATTTCGACCTGTTCAGGAGGGTGGCCAGGGCGGAATGGGACACCCTGCTGTTTTTCTACGGCGTGATTCTCTGTGTGGGGGGATTGTCGCAGTTCGGTTATCTGGCCCTGCTGTCCAATTATCTGTATCAGGATCTCGGCGCCACCACCGCCAATGTGGCGATAGGCATCCTGTCTGCGGTGATTGATAATATTCCGGTGATGTTTGCCGTGCTCACCATGGACCCGGCCATGTCCCACGGCCAGTGGCTGCTGGTCACCCTGACCGCCGGGGTCGGCGGCAGCCTGCTCTCCATCGGTTCAGCCGCAGGTGTTGCCCTCATGGGCGCGGCCCGGGGCACGTATACCTTCGGGGCCCATCTGAAGTGGACGCCGGCCATCGCCCTGGGCTACGCCGCCAGCATCTGGCTGCACCTGTTCATCAACAGCCGGATGATGTAGGGAGGCTTTAAGCCATAAGCGGCATTACACCCAATTTGCCTGTTGCAGGCCGGGCCCGCTGTGAAACTCACGGAGATTATTGGTCACCAGGGTAAGGGCCAGGCTGCTGGCATGGGCAGCTATCAACATAGCCATGTCCCGATCACCTTGCCCTTGCCCTCCAGCAAGGCGCGCATCTCGCCATAGCGGCAGGCTGCCCGGTCATCAAAGGGGACGATCTCAAGCGGGGCGACACAGGCATGCAAGGGCGAAGGGGACGTCCATAAAATCATAAATTAATCAATATTTGGTTCAGGAAACTTATAATTTTATGGACGTCCCCAATTTGTCCCCCAATTTGTCCCCTGCTCCAAGAATTGGGGCACCCTCTTTGCCCAAGGCCATAATTATGGCCGAAGCAAAAACCGTCAGGATGAAGGAGTAGGGAGTATTTTTTTCATAGCTGGTGTTTTGCTTGATAAAGCAACTATATGATTTTTTGATCAAATCAATAACATTATTAATTCAGATAATTTGTATAGGAACAGCACCCCTCCTCCTAACAAACACATTACGATACCGATTATTAACAGCCAACCAATTTTTTTAACCCTATCCTTGCGTATTTCCTCTGCGTGCCCAGAAAAACCAACCCTGCCTGTATAATATGAATAACCCCACCAAGCCCCATAAAAAGCGAAGATTGCCTGCATTATTCCAATTATTGTTTGAAGTATTTGCATTTTCTTACCGGATATAAGCCTTGAATCCACCTTCACCTATCTCATAACAATAATCCCACCAAGAAGGGATACCACTCATATCGCCACCCAGGCAAAGAGGGGACGTCCATAAAATCATAAATTAATCGATATGTGACTCAGAAAACTTATAATTTTATGGACGTCCCCAATTTGCACAATTTGTCCACTAATAATAACACACCTCCTAACATACAAATTATAATGCAAATTATTAATAACCACCCAAACTTTTTAACTCTACCCTTGCGTGTTTCTTCCTCTTGTCCAGAAAAACCGACTCTGCCTGTATAATATGAAAAGAACCACCAAGCCCCATATAAAGCAAAGAGTGCCTGCAGTATTCCGATAAGTGTTTGAAGTATTTTCATTTTTTTATCTTATATGATGCTTGAATCCATTTTCACTGATTTCATAAGCATATTTCCACCATGATGGGGCAAATTGGGGACGTCCCCAATTTGTCTGATAATCGGCTGCAGGACTTCTGAGTTCTCCGACGATTCCAGGAAGGCGGCGGTAAAGGCCTGCATGGCCTCCAGGAAATCAAATCCCGCAATCTGCTCGGCAACAAAACCCAGATCACTGAAAATATCCGGGAGATCATCCAGGTCCGGCGGCATGCCGCGCAGAAGTCCCACCAGGGCCTTGGCCGTGTCCTCGTCCTGGAAGAATTGCTGGAAAATATCATCCAGGAGGTTCCGTTCATCTTCTGTGTCGGTTGGGATGGTGAGCAGCAGGGCGACTATCCCGTCACGGACGGCAAGCTGCAGGGCCTCTTTTTCTTTCGGGCCGGAGAAGGATTTTGCAATACGGCTCCCTGCAGCACTCAGCAATTTCCCGGTCAAACCGGATGCCACACTGGTCAGCAACTTCGAGGTGATGGGGTCCATATCACGCTCCCCTTGGCTTATGACATTTCACGTACTGGTCGGGTGAATAGATATTGAAAATTTGCCGCAGCATACGGCATTTCATCTTCTCTAACAAAACCGGCAAGGCAAATCAACAAGTTATGAAGATATCAGCTTTTTTCCCGAATTTTCGTACAGGGCGAGAAGGGAGAAAATCAGCAGTCGGCAAGAGCACCAGGATGAAGAGAAGCTGCATCTACTTGACAGCTTGAAAAACACCAACTATTATTCCCCTCCCAATAAAACTTTACCTGACATGCACAAATCATCATGACCCATTCACGACTCGAAGCCATCGCCGATATCAAGCAGGCGGAAGGAAAACAGATATTCCGTCTGGAAAATTTCATCACCGCCATTACCCGGCTCAAACAATCGCGCCTGATTTTCGAACAGCAACTGCAACGCAAAGAGCGGTTCGATCTGGTGGCCCATTACCGGATCGCCATCTTCGGCAGCGCCCGCACGGAAAAGCACTCATCCGAATTCAGGTATGTCTCCGAACTGACCAGGGCGCTCGTCCTGGCCCGCAAGATCGGCGTGGTGACAGGCGGCGGGCCGGGCATCATGCAGGCAGCCAATGAGGGGCTTGAGAGGGCTCGGACGGAACGGGCGAAAAGAGGAGAAGAAACCTTTGCTGACAATGTCGGCATTCTGATAACCCTGCCGTTTGAGGAAAGCGGCAACGGCATCACCCACATCACCACCAAGCACGAGAATTTTTCCACCCGCCTGCAGGCCTTTGTCAGCCAGATCAAGTCCGCCTACTGCGCCCAGGGGGGCTTAGGAACGGCGCTGGAGATGCTTTATATGCTGCAGCTTAAGCAGGTCAATCACATCGAGGACAATTTCCCCATCCTGGCGCATCCCATGTGGGAGGAATTCATGGAGGTCCTCTGCAAAATTTTCTACTACGACAGGCTGGAAAAAGACCAGGTGCCCCTGATCAGCGAAGAGGATCTCAACCTCGTTACCTTTACCGATGATGTGGAGCGCATTGTGGGCACCATCGCCGCCCATTTTGATCAATGGAAAAAAAATGTCCGGTCAAAGGTGGATATCGTTTTTGATCCGCAACAAATCGACGACTACTCCCTGCGGGAAATCATTGACAGCGTCGGCGCCATCCCGCTGCCAGCCGGCCAACTGTAAGATTTCCGGATTGCACAAAGAGAGGTTAACAGGCCCTGCCGCCGACTTGAAGGCCGGACAAGCAGGAATGCCGAGCGCAGGGAGGGGACGTCCATAAAATTATAAAATGATCATGGCCACGCAAAGCTCTCCTGGAACTACCAGGTGCGCGGGAGCATACTATTTGCCGGGGCAATCGAAGGAAAAGCATATTCTGGACGGCGTGGAGCGCAACAGCTTTCTGGATCTGCCCGAACCCGCGACACTACTGCCCTACTGCCGTAAATCACGGTGAAAAGATCACGGCGGGAGGCATAGTCACGATAATCTCCAAATGTCAGTATACTTAAGGGCGCAATCCGCATGGTCAGCTCAAAGGCATCGCCCTGCTCTATACAGATTCACCGCCTGTCAGATGACCGTGAGATACGTGACGCCAAGCGCCAGGACACATGACACCGGGATAACATAGGGCCGTATTGCGCCTTCCGCCGCCTCAAACCGGCTGAAAATTCTGCCGACAGCATAGACGCTTGCCAGCAAGCCGCCAAGGATAATGATGTGGAGCAGGGCCGATGTCGTCGCGGCCGGCAGAAGAGAAAATTGGTGCATTTGCCCTTCCCTGCCGAAAAGAAGAAACACATTGGGCACAAACCGCCAGGCCCCCAGGATGAACATCTTCGCGTAGAAGGCCAGATAGCCGCCAAGAATAAGGGGGATCAAGCCATAGCCGAAGACGGCTTTGACCCTCTGATACTCCTCGCCGGCATAAACAGCCTGCAGCCGGCACAACAACAGATAGCCGCCCCAGGCAGCCGCTATCACCGCCCAGAACAGCAAACTGCCGGCAGCAGCCGGGGCCATCGGCACACCTGTCATGGGAAGAACGGTCTGGTGGTGAAAAAAGTCCAGGAACTGCCGGTGCAGCGCCACCAGAAAGTAAATCGCCCCCAGCGAGACGATCAAAAAACTGTCGGACAGCAGAGGGTTTTGAATGGACCAGAGCTCCTGCGGCGCCAGGCGCAGATTCAGCTGCGTTGAGCGCAGACGGCAGTTTTTAATGCACCGGCCGCACAAAATGCAGTCCTTATTGTTGTCAACCAGGAAGGGGTGGCGAAACATCGGACAGCCCGGCTCCCCGTCCGTTCCCCGGTAGCAGACATGATCGCGGCACTGATTGAGGCATATCTGCCGGTTGGCGCGCACCTCGAGAATGGACGGCATGGAAAAAACGGCATTGAGCGCGCCAAGGGGACAGACATACCGGCACCAGGTGTAGCGCTTGAACAGGACGCTGAACAGCAGGGCGCCGCTGCTGATGGACAGCAGAATCGCTCCCGTGAGCCGGGGGCTCTCATAGGCGTTGAAGACTATCTCCACCCAGAAGACCACGAGGCACAGCACGGCCATGATCCAGCCTGAATGGGAGGCGATCACCGGCGGCAGGCGGCGGGCGGGTTGAATGAATTTCTGCAGCCACTTGCCCGGCGCGGAAAGGGCGCAGAGGGTGCACCAGAAACGGGGAAGAAAAAAGAACGAAATCATGAGCAGGGGCCAGCCGATATACCAGCACAGGGTAATGCCGAAATTTTTCTCCGCTTCCTGCGGCCCGGCAAAAAGAATCAGCACCACCAGGCAAAAAAGAACGGTTATGACCATCCTGGGGAGCCCTGGAAAGAGACGGTGGTCAATGAGCCCCCTCACCCATGGCAGACGCAGCAGGTTATAGACCAGTTTTCCCTCGGTGCGCGGCAGGCCCAGGAAAATCTGCTCGGAGATGATCTCGTCCTGCGAGGCCACCATCACCGCCCGCTGTATGACATTGGAGAGTTCGGTCAGATTGCCGGGCCAGTCGTACTTCATCAGCAGGCCGAGGGCATCCTGGGATATTTTCGTCACCCGCTTGTTGTACTCGGCACTGTAGCGCTGCAGATAATACTCAACCAGCGGCAGGATATCCCGCTTGTGTTCCCGCAGCGGGGGGAGCAGAAACTGCTGGCCGGCGAACAGGGCGGCGAACTCCGGAATAAAAACGGCTTCCCGGGCCAGGGTGTCGAGATCGGCGTTGGTGATCAGAATCAGGCGGGCGCGCAGCACCTGCTCCACCCTGCCGTCGATAGTGGAAAATTTCCCCCTGATCACCGCCTCATGGATCTTCTGCTGCAGCTCTTTGCTCAGCTTCTCGGCATGGTAGAAGACCACCGTGCCGTTATTGATCTGCTCCAGGATGCCGAGCTGGCGGCCCGATGAATAAGGAAAGGCGTCCTGCTCATAACCGAACAGCTTGTCCTCCCAGATCCACGGGTCGAACTGGCGGAGGTCCAGTTCAATAAAAGGCATCGATTTGCCGGCGCCGTGCAGATGGATCTGTTTTGCCGCAAGCCGCCGGCCGGTGCCGGACTCACCGCTGATGAGCAACGGCTGAGTGCCGGCGGCAAACTGGTTGATCTGCTTGCTTATTTTTTTGGCCAGATCAATAACGTGCAGCTGCCCGGCAGCGGGCCCCGGCGCTGCTGCCTGCCTGGCGGCCCGATCTGCCGGCAACGGGGAGAAAAGGGTCAGGGGGGAACCGCTGAGCGAGTTGCCGGAAAGCTCGGCATCACGCCAGCCGCCGGATGCCGCCACCAGCCGTTCGGCCAGTGTTTTATCAAGGGCCCGGTGCAGCAGGGGATTTGCCAGGACCACTGTTTCGAATTTTTCCCGGTCAAAATAGAAGAGCCGGACCCTGGTAAGGGCCCGCACCGTGAGGGAGCGGCAACGGCCGGTCAGCAGGGAAACCTCCCCGAAATGCCCGCCGGCGCTGACCTGGCCGGCCACCGAGGCGGTGCCGTCTTTTTTTTCAATGATCAGTTCGACCTTGCCGGCGGCAATGATGTAAAAAGTCTCGCCCTTATCCCCCCTTTTATAAATATATTCGCCGGGTTCATAGGTCGCGTCCCTGGCTGCCGCGGCAACCTGCCGCGATTCGGAGGCGGGGAGCCCCTGGAAAAGATACGCCTGCTGCAGATCTTCGGTTTCCATAATCACTTCCGCATTATCAAACGTGGGGCCACCATAAGTCAATAGGAAGATGTACGAAACAGGGGGACGGCGGAAGGATTGATAATATTCCGGCGATGTCTGCGGTGCTGACCATGGACCCGGCCATTGCCCTGGGCTACGCGCCCGCATCCGGGCGCATCTCTTTATCAACAGCCGGATGATGTAAGAGATACGCTGCCGGCTTTGGCATTAAGAGCCGGCAGGGTATCTCTTCAAGAGCACAAGTTGTTTCAGACGCCTTTTTGCTGCACCGCCCGCTCCAGAATCCGGTAACTGCGCTCCACCATGTCGCGGGGTTCAATCATGAGGCCGGCCTGGATCATGGCGTTATCATAGATCTGCTTGACCACGGTCCTGGCGAATTCCTCGTCCGCCACCCGCATGTCGGCCAGGCCTTTGATCAGCGGGTGGCCGGTGTTGATCTCCAGGTTTTTGCTGGCTATTTTATGCTCCACGTTGGTGGCCCGCATGACCCGTTCCATGCTGCTGGTGAAAAAGCCGTCCGGGTTGACGATCATGGCCGGGCTGTCAACCAGCCGCTTGGAGATGGCCACATCCTTGACCTTGTCGTCCAGTACATCCTTGATCCATTTGGTGAGCGTCAGGGCGATGGGCTCATCAAGCTTGCCGGCCGCGGCCGCCTCTTTTGCCTCCTGGTCCTCCCCGGTTTTTTCCGGCAGCTTCAGATCGGCCCGGTCGGCGGAAACCAGTTTTTTGCCCTCATACTCGTGCAGGTGGCTGAAGACAAAGTCATCGATGGGTTCCATGGTGTAGATGATTTCCACGTCGCGCCGCTTGAACACCTCGCAATAGGGGCCTGCCTCGATGGCCTGGCGGGTGGGCCCGTTGATGTAGTAAATTTCACTCTGCCCTTCCTGCATCCGGCCGATATAATCGTCGAGCGCGATGAGTTTGCCTGCCTCAGCTTTTGAAGATTCAAAACGGAGCAGTTTGGCCAGATCCTCCCGGTGGGTATAATCAACGGTGGCCCCTTCCTTCAGGAAAATGCCGAAGGTCTTCCAGAATTTTTCATACTGTTCCGCCTCGTTTTTCGCCTGATCCCGGAGGAATTTCAGGAAACGGCTGGCAATGATCTTTTTCAGCTTGGCGACCAGGGCGTTATCCTGCAGGGCCTGGCGTGAGATATTCAGCGGCAGGTCCTCGCTGTCAACCACACCTTTGAGAAAACGCAGCCATTCGGGCAGGATGTTTTTGCTGTGCTGTTCGATGAGCACCTTCTGGCAGTAAAGACTGACGCCGGGTTCGGTGCGGCCGAAACCCATCAGCTCAATATTATCCTGCGGCACGAAGAGCAGGGACTTGATGGCCAGCGGCGCGTCGGCGCTGAAATGCAGATAACTCAGCGGCTCATCAAAGGCATTGGCGATGAACTTGTAAAATTCCGTGTACTCCTCGGCCTTGATATCATCTTTACTCTTGGTCCACAGGGCCTGCACCGTGTTGACCTTCTCCCCGCCCACCTTGATGGGAAAGCTGACAAAATTGGAATACTGCTTGATGATGCGCTTGATCGTTGCCTCTTTGGCGTAATCAAAGGCATCGTCGTTAAGCTCGATGATAACCTTGGTGCCCCGGTGCAGCCCGCTTGCCGGGGTGAGGGTAAAGTTGCCGGTGCCGTCGGAGGACCATTCATAGCCCTCCGCATCAACCAGGTAGGAACGGGACTGAACCCGCACCCGCTTGGCCACCATGAAGGCCGAATAAAAACCCACGCCGAACTGGCCGATCAGGTTGACCTCCTTCTGCTGGGCCTGATCCAGCTCCGTCAGAAAGGTCTTTGACCCGGAATGGGCGATGGTGCCGAGATTATGCTCCAGCTCGTCGCGGGTCATGCCGATGCCCGAGTCGGTAATGGTCAGGGTGTGCTCCTGGTCATTCATGCTGATGTTTATCTCCAGGGTGGCGTCGGCATCGAACACCTCTTTTTCCATGAGCTGCTGGTGCCTGAATTTTTCCAGGGCGTCCGCGGCGTTGGAGATAAGCTCCCGCAGAAAAATCTCTTTTTCCGTATACAGCGAGTGGATAACGATATCGAGCAGCTTTTTGACTTCAGCCTGAAATTCCTTTGTTTCCGTTTTACCTGTCATTTGCCATACTCCGTTAAACTGATGTTATCTTGATCCTGTCACTTGAGGAAATCCTGTTGATGCGACCCGGAAACGGGCCCACGGGTGAATTTGTGAGGGTAAAATAAGCATCAAACCGGCTCTGTCAACCCTGGTTCTGTCAGGAACGGTTCTCTTTTTTTAAGTTGCATACCGGTATGGCGGCTGGTATTATTTAGAATTTTCGATTACATAACTTTTTGTATAATCAAACATCCACTACCCAACCCGCCAATTTTGCCGGTCTTGCAGAAATGGCTCCGCCGCATGTTGCGATAACGCAGAGCTTGCTGTTTCCTGAGATGTTTCCCGACCCCGGCAATAAGGAGAAAAATAGATGACGATAAGAGAAGATGCCATAAACCGGAAAATAACCCCCATTTTTGAGCAATGCGCCAAGAATGAAGGAATATCGCCGCAGGTGCTGATGGCAGGAGTGGCCCAGGGCGTCATCGCCATTCCCAAGAACAAAAACCATGATTTCGAAAGAATCATGGCGGTGGGCAAGGGCCTTGCCACCAAGGTCAATGCCAATATCGGCGCCTCCCGCGACATGCCCGGCCTGGAACAGGAACTGGAAAAACTCTGTGTTTCCCTCAAGGCCGGCGCCGATACGGTCATGGATCTCAGCATGGGGGAAAATCTCAACGAGGTGCGCCGGGGCATTCTTGCCCGCTGTCCCGTTCCCCTGGGCACGGTGCCGGTTTATCAGACCGTGGCCGATGTGGTGGAGCGGCAGAAAAAGGAGATCGGCGAGGTGACCGTTGATCAGATGCTGGACACCATCGAGCAGCAGGCCAAGGACGGTGTTGATTTCATGACCATTCACTGCGGCCTGACCAGGGATGCCCTGGCCAGATTGAAGAACCATGAGCGACTCATGGGGGTGGTCAGCCGGGGCGGCTCCTTTACCATTGAATGGATGGCATACAACAACCGGGAAAACCCCTTTTACGAACATTATGACAAAATCCTGGCCATCCTGAAAGAATATGAAGTGACCATCAGCCTGGGCGACGGCCTGCGGCCCGGTTGTCTGGCCGACGCCACCGACCGGGGCCAGATCCAGGAGCTGATCCATCTCGGCGAACTCACCCAGCGGGCCTGGGATGCCGGGGTGCAGGTTATTGTCGAGGGCCCGGGCCACATGCCCATGGACCAGATCCAGGCCAACATGCTGCTGCAGAAACGCCTCTGCCACGGAGCCCCGTTCTATGTGCTCGGGCCCCTGGTGACCGATATCGCGCCCGGTTATGATCATATCACCGGCGCCATCGGCGGGGCCATCGCCGCCGCCGCCGGCGCCGATTATCTGTGCTACGTCACCCCGGCCGAGCATCTCAAGCTGCCCTCCGCCGAGGATGTGCGGGAAGGGGTGATCGCCTCCCGCATCGCCGCCCACGCGGCAGACATTGTCAAAGGAGTGCCCGGCGCCCTGGACAAGGATATCGCCATGGCCAGATGCCGCAACCGGCTGGACTGGAAAGGGCAGATCGAGTTGTCCCTTGATCCTGACAAGGCTTTGCGCTACCGTGAGGAAGGCAACTCTTACAAGGGAGATGCCTGCAGCATGTGCGGCTCCTACTGCGCCATCAAGGTTTATAAAAAAGCCACCTTGCCCGGCCGCGGCGGCACGGATAAAAAATAAATTCCTTTCGGAGGTCTGTCATGGCTGATATTTTCACGCCGGTGGTGGATTTTATCAAATACACCCAGTTGCTTGAGCAAATACGGCAGGTTGATGTCAAAGGTCTCTTCACCAATCCCTGGTTTCTCGTGCCCTTCATCGCCCAGATCGGCTGGTGGTTTTACAAGCAGGCGCTGAACAGCCTGGTCTGCACCGCCATGGTCATCGGCGTCTGGTGGTTCTCCGGCACCGCCTATGCCCAGCAGCTGGTGATCGACGGCGAGCTGCAGCTCAGCAAGGTCCTGCCCGTGGGCGGGGTTGGGCTGGTGGTGATCGTGGTGCTGGTCTATCTCTTTTTCATCCGCTCTGATTGACCGTGTCCACCCTTCATCATATCTACACAGCTCTGTTTGACCATTTCGGCCCGCAGCAATGGTGGCCCGGCGAGACCCCCCTTGAGGTGCTGGTGGGGGCGGTGCTCACCCAGAACACCAACTGGGCCAATGTCAGCCGGGCCATAGGCAATCTCAAAGAAGAGAATCTCCTTTCCTTTGCCGCCCTCGACAGCCTGCCGGACGCCGTGCTGGCGGAAAAAATCCGGCCATCCGGTTACTTCAATCTCAAGGCAAGACGACTCAAGAACCTGCTGGCCCTGATCAGCCGGGAAGAACCCGCCGGCGACCTGGATCTTTTCTTTGCCCAGGAGACCGCCACCCTGCGGGAAAAGCTGCTCTCGGCCAAAGGAATCGGCCCGGAAACCGCGGATTCCATTCTGCTTTATGCCGGCCGCAAACCCGTTTTTGTGGTGGATGCCTATACCTACCGCATGCTGACGCGGCATGGGCTGATCGGCGAAGAAACAGACTACGCCGAGATGCAGGAGCTGTTCATGGCTGCCCTTCCCGCTGATGCGGCGCTTTTTAACGAATACCACGCCCTGATCGTCCGGCTGGGCAAGGAGTACTGCAAAAAAAGCAGGCCGCGCTGCCAGCAATGCCCTTTACGGCACTTCGAACCGCTGCTTGTTGACTGACCAGTCACGAACAATGAAACCGCAAGGAAAGCCCATGTTCAATCGCCTCACCCGCATGACCATATCACTGCTCATCTTCCTCGCCCTGGCGCTGTTCTCCCCCCCGCAGCCATCCCCGGCCGAGGAGCTGCAGGTCTTAACTGCCGGAGATATCATCAAAAAGAGATTCACCTCCGCAGAGGCGCGCGCATGGATGACCGCCGGGGGAGAATCCGTTTATTCCTTTGATATGGTTGCCGTTTTTTACCAAAAGCGGGATTACCAGTCGGCATGGGCCGGCGCTGACGGCCGGTTTCCCCAGGCGGATGCGCTGATCAGTGCCATTCAACAGGCCCATCTGGAAGGATTGATCCCTGAATACTACCATATCAGGGCCATTGCCTCGCTGCTCGAACAGCTGCGCACAAGCCCGGAAAACAGCCCATCCCCTGACGCCGCGCTGCTGGCCGACCTTGATGCGCTGCTCACCGACTCCTTTCTCCTGCTGAGCTGCCATCTGTCCAACGGCTGCATCAACCCCGTCATGCTCAAGGCGGAATGGTTTGCCTACAATGAAAAAATGGACGTGACCTCGGTTCTGGAACAAGCACTCAAAGAAAACCGGATCAAGGAAACCTTGAGCGATCTCGCCCCGAAGGAGAAGCTCTACACCAGACTGCGGCAGGCCCTCGTCCAGTACCGGCAGCTGGCGGCCGACAACGAGCAGTGGCCATGGATCGCCGCAACGGGACCGTCGTTAAAAAAGAATGAACGCGACAAAAGAATCCCGGCCATCAGGCAGCGTCTTGCGGTTTTAGGCGACTTGCCGGCCGGGGGAAACCTCCGGGATGAACATTTCGACCCGGCATTGGCCAGGGCGGTGCTCAGCTTTCAACAACGGCACGGGCTTGATGCCGACGGCGTAATCGGCGCGCAAACCTTCAAGGCCCTGAATATTTCCCCGGAACAGCGGGTGCGCCAGATAGAGCTCAACATGGAGCGCCTGCGCTGGAGTTTCAGAAATCCCGGCCAACGCTATCTCCTGGTCAATATCGCCAATTTTACCCTTGATGTTGTTGAAAACAGCACAACGGTGCTGACCATGAAGGTCGTGGTGGGCAAACCTTTCTGGGATACGCCCGTTTTCAGCGAAAAAATGAGCCATATCGTGCTCAATCCCCCATGGAACGTCCCAAGAAAGATTGCCGTAGACGAAATCCTGCCCAAGATACGCAAGGATCGCCGCTATCTGGCCAAACAGAACATCAGAGTGATGCGCAACGGCGAGTTCCTTGACGGTAAAACACTCGAGGCCATTGACTGGTCGCGGCTCACCATCGATAATTTCCCTTACCAGCTGCGCCAGGACCCCGGCCCCCTCAATCCCCTGGGCAGCATCAAATTCATGTTCCCCAACCATTTTGATGTCTATCTGCACGACTCGCCAAACAAAGGTCTTTTCCAGCGCAATGTCCGGGCCTTCAGCCACGGCTGTATCCGCATCGAAAAGCCGGTTGAACTGGCGACATACCTGTTGCGCGACAGTATGAAGTGGACACGGGAGGAAATCCTGGCGGCCATCAAAGAGGGCGAGAAGCAAACCGTCCACCTGCCGCAGCCGATCCCCGTCCATCTCCTCTATCTGACCGCCTGGGTTGATGACAATAATATCACGCAATTCCGGGATGATATTTACGGAAGAGATATGGAGCTCGATGGTTCATTGCCGGCAGACCATCTGCCCGCAAAAATGGGAAACGGCGCCAAAGCGCCGTGAGCCTGCCAGGGGAGCGCACATTTTTACCCCTGGACCCAGCAACAATTTCTTTGCGATGGCCAGCTAATGTGCTATGATTGAAATCCTGAGGCTAATTACTCACTTTCCCGCATCCCGCCTTGATCTGGAACCGAAAACATTCATATGAGGGGACATAAAAAATGAACGGATTTCAGCATACCAGCAGAAGAAGATTTATCACCTTGGGTCTCATCACCGCCCTTGCCGGCGCCATCCCCCTTGAAGCCCTCGGCGCGGTGCGCAAGATGATCGCCCCGGAACGCTCTCTCTCCTTCTATAACACCCACACCGGCGAAAAACTGCGGTCAACCTACTGGTGTCAGGGCAGATACATCCGCGACTCCCTGGCTGACATTAACCGCCTCATGCGGGATCACCGCACTGGCGATATCAAAAAAATCGACACGAATCTCCTGGATCTCCTCTATGTTCTCCATGGGAAGTTCCACACCCGCGAACCCTTTCACATCATTTCCGGCTATCGCTCCACCCAAACAAACAACCTCTTGCGGCAACGCACCAGAGGGGTGGCCAAAAGCAGTCTCCACACCAGCGGCAAGGCCGTGGATATCCGTCTTCCCGGGCGAAAACTTGAAAACCTGCTGACCGCGGCCATAGATCTGAAACGAGGCGGAGTCGGTTACTACCCGCATGCCGATTTTGTTCATGTTGATGTTGGCCGGGTTCGCTACTGGTAACAAAAAATTTTACAATCTGTTGCGAGAACATGGGTTTGAGTTGACAACAACCCGGGGGAGCTGGTTCCTGGCAAGTCCTGCGCGGTAAAGGTCATTTTTTGTTCAAATCAGGTGCGCAGCGGCGGTTATTTGCGGCGCATCCTGCATCCTGATGGCGCGCATCTTCCAAAAATTTTCCTGCTTCTCTTTACCACCTCATCCAGCAATGCCAGTTCCTCTTGTCTGCTCTTCCCGAGGAGTTGCCTGACTTGAGACTTCCCGCCCCAGAAGGAATCGACGGAAATACTTTCTTTCATTTTCAACCCACAGGAGGCAGGCCATGACCCGCGATGAAATAATGAAAATCATCAAAGAACAGAATGTCCACTTTTTCCGGCTGCAGTTTGTCGATATCTTCGGTTTCATGAAAAACGTTGCCCTGCCGCTCAGCCAGATCGAAAAGGCCCTGGACGGCAAGATGATGTTTGACGGTTCCTCCATTGACGGCTTTGTCAGGATCGACGAGTCCGATATGTATCTCAAGCCCGACTACGACAGCTTTACCATTCTGCCATGGCGGACCAAGGACGGTAAGTCCGCCGCCCGCATCATCTGTGATGTTTACCGGGCGGATGGGATCACCCCGTTTGAAGGATGCCCCCGTAACAACCTGAAACGGGTGCTGGCCGAGGCCAAGGCCCTCGGCTACACCATGAAGGTCGGCACGGAATGCGAATTTTTCTTGTTTGAAAAAAACGAGAATAAATACCCCACCACCAAAACCCACGACGTTGCCAGCTACTTCAGTGTCGATCCGGAAGATTGCGGCATCGACGCCCGCCGGGAGATCATCATCACCCTCGAGGCCATGGGCTTTGAGATCGAGGCGTCGCACCATGAGGTGGCTGAAGGCCAGCACGAGATCAATTTCAAATATGCCGACGCCCTGACCTGCGCCGACAACACGGTGACCTTCAAGTGGGTGGTGCGCTCCATCGCCGACAGGTACGGGCTGCACGCCACCTTCATGCCCAAGCCGGTTTTCGGCATCAACGGCTCCGGCATGCATACCAATCAGTCCCTGTTCAATCTGGACGGCACCAACTCCTTCTATGATCCGGCCGGGCCGCTGCAGCTCAGCCAGACCGCCTATCATTACATAGCCGGCATTCTCAAAAACGCCAGGGGATTTGCCGCGGTGACCAATCCGCTGGTCAACTCATACAAGCGCCTGGTCGCCGGCTATGAGGCCCCGGTCTATGTGGCCTGGTCTGCCTCCAACCGCTCCGCCCTCATCCGCATCCCCGCCTCCCGCGGTTTAGGCACCCGGACCGAGGTGCGCTGCCCGGATCCAACCTGCAACCCCTATCTGGCCCTGGCCATGATGCTCAATGCCGGCCTTGAGGGCGTTACGAACAAACTGCCGGCCCCGCCGGCCGTCAATCAGGATATCTTCGCCATGACGGCCGGGGAAAAAGAGGCGGCCGGCATTCCCTCGCTGCCGGCCAATCTCAGGGAGGCCGTTGATGAACTCAAGGCAAACCCCCTGGCCAGGCAGACCCTGGGCGAGCATATTTTCAGCAAATATGTCGAGGCCAAGGAGAAGGAATGGGATGCCTACCGGATCGCGGTTACCGACTGGGAAAAGGATAATTACCTGAGTATTTACTGAACGGAAAACGGAGCGGCAGCATACGATGACAAAAAGGCCGTTGCCCCATGGGCAACGGCCTTTTTGTATGATGCTCTCTCGCTTCCCGTGCGCCAGCCGCCCCAGGATATTTCCGATCCGGCGGCAGATGGCGCGGGGGCGGATGCGTTATGTGCCGGGCTGCGTGGCGGGTTGGACCTCCACCAGTTTTTCCTGAACGCCGAAGGGGTCCTTGATCTCCACGCCTTCCTGGCGTTTGAGTTTCTTCTTGCCCCGCTCGTCAAGGTATTTTTCCAGCTCCAGGTTCACCTGCACCGGCACCACCTCGCCGGCCTTGGTCAGAGCCTGGCGCAGCAAGGCCTCGGCCTTCATGGCAAAGGCCGTGGAGTCGCCCAGGATGCGCATGGCCTCGGTGGGGTTATGGAAGCCCACCGAGTTCTCGGCGCCCACGTACAGGGTGCGCAGGAAGGCCTCCATATAAAAATCCTTGGCCCGGTCATAGAGTTCTTTGTCGATTTCCCTGCCGGCCGCCTGCAGCTCATGCACCTTCTCGATGAGTTTGGCCGCCGTGGCTGTGGCGTAACCGGAACGGATCATCATGGATACCGTTCTGTCCTGAATCGCCGTCACCTGCGCGCGCAGCCACTCGGGGGTCTCGCTGTGACACTGCTGGCAGGCCCGCAGGTCGTTTTTCAGCGGACTGGTCACCCGGTGATCCGAGGCCTTTACCGCCCCCACCTTGGTGTAGGGCATATGGCAGTCGCTGCAGGCCACGCCCGCCTTCCAGTGGACGCTGTCCCGGGAGAACAGCTCGAACTCGGGATGACGCATGAAGGGCATCTTGTAGCCGGTAACCTTCTGGGTCCATTCGCCCACCGTTGCATCACCGCGGATCTGCTTGATGATGTTCTCCACCGAGATGTCACCCCAGGCGCTGCCCTGCCACGGGAAGTAGATACCCACCGATTTCTTGTCGGCATCCTTATTGATGTTGTAGGTCACATGGCACTGGGCGCAGACGATGGTGCGCATCTCCTGGTGGCTGAGCTTGGCGGTGTCGACATTGATCGCGGCAAGGGCTTTGCCCAGGGTGAAGCCGCGTGAGATCTTCAGCGACATGTCCCTGTTGTCATGGCAGTCGATGCAGGCCACGCCCAGGTCCTGGTGCTTCTCCGGGATCATGCCGCGGACTTCAGCCCAGGGCTTGCTGTAGTAATCAAACCCCTTCTCCTTTTCGAGGATTGGGGCATATGGACTTTTACAGGTCAGACAGACACCGCCCGCCCCCACCCGCGCCGGATCGATATCCAGCTGGTCTTTCATCATGTACGCGTGTCCGCGCGGCTCATTATACTCGATACCGAAGCCCCAGCCGTTGAAGAGCAACGCCATATAGGGGAATTCGGAGAGCTTGTCATAGGTGATGCCGTCGGCGTCAAAACCTCGTTTATATTTACTCTTGCCGGCCGGGGTCGGCTCGGCTGTCTGCTTCCACATATCGTAATTGACCGGATAGGCCTTGCCCCATTCGGCCGGATCAATCTCACCGTCGGCAATTTTCACCGGCTGGACCGGCTGCACCTTTTCCGGCTGCTGACAGCCGGGCAGCAGCGCACCGAGGGCAACAAGCATCAGGGGCCAAACATATCTGCTTTTCATATTCTCCTCCCTTTCTTTATTCAGTTACAGTGTTTGAATCAAACCGCTGCCGCGGTGGGCGATGCGTCGATGGCATGTCCAGCAGAGGCGCTGTTGGTCGATATCCTGCACCGTGGTTTCATGACACCTGATGCAGTTGCGCTGGACCACCTCCCGGCCGTGGGCCGTGATCATGATCCGCTCCGGCACCTTGCCGGAATAAAAGGCCAGGGTGTCCTTCAGACCGTCGATGCTCTTCCAGGCATAGTGCAGTGTCACATTCTCATTGGGCAGGTGGCAGTCCACGCACTGCTCCCGCCGGTGAGCCCCGGTATGGGCCCATGCATCATATTCCGCCTCCATCACGTGGCAGCCGGCACAGAACAGCGGGGATTCGGATTTGGCAAGCAGCCTGGGAGGCCCCAGCATCAGGAAGAGTAAAGCGGCAACCCCCACAATAAGGATTGCCAGAACATACAGGCCGATCCTTTTCTTCTTGACACCCATTGTCGCACCTCCTCTGCTCTTCAATTTTTGGACGAATACGGAAAACTCCTTTGCGGGTTATGAGCGCATGCGCGGGGAACCGCGGGCCGGCTCACATCTTAATATTATATGTTAGGCCAGCTCTTGCCTAGATGTCAAATTGATTCTAGAAAATTCTTGCGGAAAGGGGAGCGTACCGGCGGGCCGTTACCATGACCTGCCGGTGATCATCCAATGAAAAGAAATGCTATAAATCCAGAAAAGTCGTGTCCCGGTTCAGAATGCGGCAGCCGTTCTCCTCGACCACCCCCATGTTTTCCAGGCGGATCCCCCCCCAGCCCGGCAGGTAAACGCCTGGTTCCACGGTGATGATCATGCCGGACTGCAGTTTCTTGCCGTTGCGGCGATTGAGCGACGGTGCTTCGTGGACCGCCAAGCCGACGCCATGGCCCAGCCCATGGCCGAATCTGTCCCCCAGCCCGGCCGCGCTGATGACCTCCCTGGCGGCCCGGTCAGCCTCCCTGCCTGTCACCCCGGCTTTGATGGCCGCCGTTGCCGCCAGCTGGGCCTTGCGCACCAGCCGGAACAGCTCAACGGTTTTCTGGTCCGGCGCGCCCAGCACCACGGTGCGGGTCATGTCCGAGCAGTAACCGTCCAGGATGAGGCCCATGTCAATGACAATGGGCTCACTCCGCTTGAGCGGCCGGGAGCCAGGCACCGCGTGCGGGGCCGCGCCGTTTGGCCCGCCGGCGACAATGGTGGCAAAGCTCGGCCGCTCCGCTCCCATGCCGAGCATGGTGTTCTCGATGCGCATCGCCACCTCACGCTCAGTCTGCCCCTGCCGCAGGGTGGCAAAGACCGCCTGGAAGACCTGCTCATTGAGCAGGACGGCTTTTTCAATCCTCTCGATCTCCTCCTGCTTTTTTCGCACCCGCATCTTTTCGACAAGACCCACCAGCGGCACCGCCTCGACGCCGAGTTTGCCGGTGAGCGCGGTCAATTTCCCGGCCGTGGCATGGAGCAGGTAATGGCTCTCAAAGCCAAGCCTTTTGACGCCGAGCCTCGGCAGCAGCTTCTGCAGCAGGGAAAGCAGCCCCTTGGGATAGAGCATGATCTCGAAATCGGTCGCCTCAGAGCCCGCGTGCAGCTCAAAACGGGAATCGGTCAGCAGCAGCGGCGTTCCGCTGCGGGGGATGAGCAGCACGCCGCTTGATTCGGCGATGGATGAATCGGTGGCGCTGTAACGGCTCAGATACCGGCGGTTCTCCGGCTGGGTGACCAGCAGGGCATCAAGCTTGCGGCTTTTTAAGACTTTTCTTAACTCCTTGAGCTTTTCCATATTTTCTTAAACACCTTGATTAGTTATTGCAAAAAAGCGACATTCACGGCAAATTACACTTTCCATCATTACCGTGACCACGGGCCAGGGCAAGCAATAATCTGCAGCGGCCGCAATTTGCTGCGGACAAAACAGCTGGACATTTGCCCGATGGTCAGGGCATAGTGTTATATGATTTTTTTCCGACAATTCCTTGCTCAGGGTTGCATAGCATGCTTTTCCGAGTTTTTGCCAAAGATCAGCTCATCAATCTCTACGATATACTGGCGGTAAATCATGTTGCCGGGCCGGTGGGCAAAGGGATCGACCGCCATGGCGCGCCTCTCTATGATTTCGATTTCATCTATGATTTTTCCGAGCTGCAGCTGCATTACACGGCCACCATTCACTCGCTGAAACGCTTTATTCTCCCCCCCAGGGAAAACCTGTGCACCTTTGACGTGCAGACGGACAGCTGGCAGAAACATGTGGACTTCAATGCCTACAAACCCATTGTCTATTTCGGCCTGCATGCCTGTGATATCAACGCCTTGAACAAACTCGACAAGGTGCTCACCGGCAACGTCTACCCTGACCCCTATTATGCCGCCAAACGCAAAAACATGTTCATCATCGGCGTCGGCTGCACGCCCCAGCCTTTCTGTTTCTGCAAATCCATGGGCACGGATTCCGTTCAGCACGGCTTTGATCTGTTTTTGACCGATCTGGGTGACTCCTATTTTGCCGAAATCCATTCGGCCCGGGCCTTTGCCTTCATCAGCAGCATGGAGTGCCGAGAGCCGCGCCGAATCGAACATCAGCGTTTTGTCGAAGTGGCCCAGGAGCGCATGAACCGCTTTACCTGCCATGTCGACACCACGGACCTGACCAAGATTCTTGATCTGGAATTCCAGGCCGAGGTTTGGCAGGAATGGGGCAGAAAATGCCTGTCCTGCGGCACCTGCGCCAATGTCTGTCCCACCTGCTACTGTTACGGCATCGAGGAAAACATCGATCTCAGCCTGCAGCATGCCACCAAGACCAGACACCTCTACTCCTGCAATCTCATTGATTTCGCCCAGGTGTCCGGCGGCCACAACTTCCGGCCCGAGAGCCATGACCGCCTGAAATACCGCTACTACCATAAACACCGGGGCTTTGTCGAGGCCTTCGAGGAATCACTCTGTGTGGGATGCGGCCGCTGCGGCCAGTCCTGTCTGGCGAAAATCACCGTGCCGGAGGTGATAGCCAGCGTGCGGGGCGAGGGGGGGCACCATGCATAGACTGCCCTTTGTCGATGTGCTTGCCGAGCAAAAGGATCATTCCCGCAAGCAGGACCTGGCCAGCTTTGAATACACCTACCAGGCGGAAATCACCAACGTCTATTCCCTTACCGCAACGGAGAAGCTCTATCAGATCCAGATCATCGATCCAGAGGAACGGAGGCGCTTCTCTTTCCAACCGGGCCAGTTTGTCATGCTTGAACTGCCGGGTATCGGCGAAGCGCCTTTTTCCATTTCCTCCTCTCCCATCCGGCACGGGGATATCGAATTATGCATCCGGGCAGTGGGCAATCTGACCAATTTTCTCGCCAGAGTGCCCCGCGGCACCAAGGTGGGCATCAGCGGCCCTTTCGGCACCAGCTTTCCGGTGGAGCGGATGCAGGGCCATGATATCATGCTCATTGCCGGCGGCCTGGGGCTGGTCCCCCTGCGGGCCCCCATTTTCGCCGTGCTGGAAAACCGCAGCCGATACGGCAATATCGATATCATTTACGGGGCACGCAACCCCACCGAGCTGCTCTTTACCTATCAGTACGATATGTGGCGGCAATTTGACATCGATCTCAATATCATTGTTGACACCGCCGATGCCTCATGGCAGGGGCCGGTGGGCCGCATCACCACCATTTTAGAGCAGCGCATCGCCGCCGCGCAGAACATCGGCAAGAACACCTACGCCATTGTCTGCGGGCCGCCGGTCATGTTCAAATTCGTCTGCGATATGCTCATCAAGGCCCATCTGCCCATGCAGCAGATTTTCGTGTCGCTTGAGCGCAGAATGCACTGCGGCCGCGGCAAATGCTGCCGCTGCAACATCGGCTCCACCTATACCTGCCTGGAAGGTCCGGTTTTTGACTACTGGGCGGTGATGAACATGAAAGAAGCCATTTAGAGACACCATGACAGCCAAGGAACATACCTATCTCGGCGTGCCGGTCAACAAGCCCAGGGCCGCCTTTTTCGAGTTCACCTCCTGCGAGGGCTGTCAGCTGCAGCTGCTCAATAACGAGGCCACCCTGGTTGATTTCCTTTCCCTGCTGACCATTGTCAATTTCCGGGAGGCGATGAGCGAACGGAGCGACGATTATGACATCGCCTTTGTCGAAGGCAGCATCAGCAGGGATGATGAGGCGCGGCAGCTGAAAGAAATCCGCGCCCGGGCCCGGACCCTGGTGGCCATCGGCTCCTGCGCCTGCTTCGGCGGGGTGAACCAGCTCAAAAACCGCTTCAACAATCTCGCCTGGGTGAAAGAGCAGGTCTACGGCTCCCATCCCATCGAAACCAGGGAGGCGGTGCCGCTGTCAGCCATCGTGGCGGTGGATCTGGAGATTTACGGCTGCCCCATCAAAAAGGAAGAGGTTGAAAAGGTAGTCACCAATCTGGTGCTGGGCAAGTCAATTGATTACCCAAAGTATCCGGTGTGCATGGAATGCAAGGCCAACCACAATGTCTGTCTTTTTGACCTGGGCCAGCCGTGCCTGGGGCCGGTCACCAGGGCCGGCTGTGACGCCTGGTGCCCCACTAACCGCCTCGGCTGCTGGGGCTGCAGAGGCCCGGCGGAAACGGCCAACGTGCAGCAGCTCAGGCGGATCATGCATGAACACGGCTTTTCCGACGAGCAGATGCTTGACCGGCTGGAATGCTTCGGCGGCTTTCATCACTATGTCAGTGAGCTGAAAAGATAGCCCGTACAGGATAGAGAATCCATGAAAGTTTCCTGCAATATCAAGGTAAACCATCTGAGCCGGGTGGAAGGACACGGCAATATCCGCATCAGGATCAACAATGGTCAGGTGGAAGAGGCGGGCTGGGACGTGGTGGAAACCCCCCGCTTTTTCGAGGCCATCCTGGTGGGCAAACTGTGGGAAAACGCCCCCTACCTCTGCGGCCGGATCTGCGGCATCTGCTCCATCGGCCATACCCTGGCCAGCATCCGGGCGGTTGAAAACGCCTTCGGCATTGTGCCCGACCAGCAGACCGAGCGCCTGCGGCTCCTGCTCAAACATATGGAGACCCTGCAGAGCCACATTCTGCACCTGTATTTTCTGGCCGCCCCTGATTTTCTGCAACTCGGCAGCGTGCTGCCGCTGATCGAGTCCCACCCGGAGGTGGTGCAGCGCGCCACCCGGCTGAAACTGCTGGCCAATGACGCCTGCGATATCATCGGCGGCCGCCGTCTCCATCCGACGCGGACCGTGGTGGGCGGCTTCACCATGCTGCCGGAAAAGTCCCAGCTCGCCCGGATCAAAGCAAGGCTTGAAGCTGCTCTGCCGGACCTGGTCAAAACAGCCGAGCTCTTCCAAAGCTTTACGCTGCCTGATTTTGTCAGAGAGACGGAATTCGTCTCCTTAAAAGGCAAGGACCATTATCCGTTTATCGGCGGGGACCTGGTGTCAAGCGACGGGGTGGTCAGGAATGAGGATGACTACCTGCACATGACCAATGAATATGTGGTGGATCACTCAACCTCCAAATGGAGCCGCCTTTCCCGCCAGTCTCTGGCGGCAGGGGCCCTGGCCCGGCTCAACAACAACTTCGCCCTGCTGCATCCAAAGGCCCGCGAGATCGCGGCAAGTTTCGCCCTGCAGCCGATCAACCACAATCCCTTCATGAACAACATCGCCCAGCTGGTGGAATGCGTCCATGTGGTTATCGACAGTATTGCCATCATTGAGGAACTGCTGGCCGGCAAGTGGCAGGAGCCCCGCCAGCCGGTCAAACCCAAGGCGGGGCGGGGTGTCGGGGCAGTGGAGGTGCCCAGGGGCATTCTGTACCATGCCTATGAGTTTGACCCGGCTGGCCGCATCACCAGGGCTGACTGTATCATTCCCACCAGCCAGAATAACGCCAACATCCATTATGACATCATCGAGCTGGCCCGCCAATCGGCAGCGGCGCAAAAAACAGACCGCGAGATACAACACCTGGCCGAGATGCTGGTGCGGGCCTACGATCCTTGCATCTCCTGCTCAGTGCACTGACACGGTAAAATTCACCTGCAGGTCATAGAGGTCGCCGTGCAGCCGCCGGATGGCCGTAAGCAGATCATCGGTCTGCAGGTCAAGGGTTATCAGCAGGGTAGCCTGCGGGGTGAGGCACAAATGCGACAGTGACGCGGCATTGGGTGCCGCCCAGTGACGCACCGCCTTTTCCACCTCCGCCCGGCTGCAGCCGGCCGATTCGTCATCTTCCTCGATGCGCAGTGTGATTTTCATGCCAGGGACAGCAGCGGGCGCGTCAGGCGGCGGTGAGATGCTTGGCGATAAACTCTTTATACTGCTCGACCGCCCGGCCATACTGGTCATTGAGTTCCACCTGGATTCTCTGCCATTCCTCGGCAAACTTCGGGTGCTGAGACGGCTGCAGCTTCATTTTCATGCCGGTCTGCTGGGCCAGATTTTTTTCCATCAGCATCATCTGCTGGGCAAACTGCTCTTCAAGCTGCTTTTTCAGCTGCTCCTTGTGCGACAGATAGCGGTCGAGGATCGATTTCATTTCCGTGAACACCTGGGCAAGGTCACCCTTGTCCCGCCCGATTTCCATGAGGGCCTGCATGGCTTTTGCCGCCGCAGGGGCCTCATCCGCCTTCCTGGGCAGCACAATATTACGGAGCAGGGCGGTCACCATGCCCTTTTTCACATGGGGCTGCGCTTCAGCGGGACATTTTACCAGGGCAGCGGCCAGCGCAACCTGCTCACCCCGCAGATAGCCCGCGGCAAGACGCATGCCTTCCTTTTCTTTTTCCTGCTGCATCACATCATTGGAGGCCCTGGCCTCCATGCGGGCGGCCCGCTCCAGAACCATTTCAAGCGTGCTTCGTATTTCTGCCATTTTCTTATCCGTTGTACTGGGAATTTTTTTTGCCGCAAAATCCGCGGGACAAGGGGGGGAAATCAGTGCCCCGGGTTATCAGAACTGCATACCGCCACAAGAAAAAACGCAAGTGGCTAATCACTGATAATGTAACCTCTGCAACCGGTCTTGGCGATAAAAATTATGAGAGAGGAAACGTTGAGGGCGCAAGGAAGGCTCATGGCAAACGCGCTAGAGACTTTAGCGGATTGACAAATAAGACTACCTCGCGTAGTATGAAATCCTTTTTTAAAAGGAGGCAATGACAAGTGGATACTCCTGCAGAGACTAAATCACGGACGAATCTGACACCCAAGACGGGCATGCGGCTTACCTGCCCAACCTGCGGCAATGACAGAGATTTTGTTGAAGTTGCCGATGGGGTTATTCTGACCACCCATTATGTGCAGAACGACGACTGCAGCTTTTCCCAGGATGGTGACGAATCCCAGATCTTAGGGGAGATCCGCTTTTTTTGCGGAGAATGCAATGCCGATCTCACCCGCTTTCATCAGCGTTTTGTGGAAATGCTCTTTTAATGCATACTGCCACGACGCCCCGTATCATTACCACAAACCAGATCCTGCGCCAGGAATATCACACCCTGCAGAGCGGTGATATTTTTATCGGCCGGCTGCGCCTCAAGGCCACCGAGGAGCAGCTGCTTCTCGATCTGGTTGAGCGGGGCATTGTTTTATTTCCCTCGGCGCTGAGCCAGCACCTGTGCCGCTCAAAAACCTTCCAGGCCCATCTTTTTGCCGGACAGATGCTCCCCCTTACCGTGCCGGTCCATGACCAGCATGACATGCTGGAGACCGTCAACCTGTACCAAAAAAACGGCATCACCAGGGTGGTGACCAAGCTTGACCGAAAAAATGCCGGCATGGGCATTCACCTGTGGCGCGATGTGGAGGATGTGTTCACCCACGCCACCCTGGGATCACTGCCCTTTCCTTTTGTTGTCCAGCCATTCGCCGACAACAGCCGGGATATCCGCGTCGTTATCCTTGGTGAGTATATCGAGTCGTACACGCGCCACAACCCGCACAACTTCCGCAACAATCTGCACTGCGGGGGACAGAGCACACCTTGTGAATTAACCGGAGAGCAGCTCAATCTCTGCCGGCAGGCCATGGACAGGGGTAAGTTTCCCTACGCCCATATTGATCTGATGATGGTGGAAAGCGGGGAAACTTTTCTTGCCGAGATAAATTTACGTGGCGGGATCAAGGGAGCGAAAATCAGCCCAGCTGAGTACAACGGCAGGGTGGAGGCGATCCACCGGAATTTTCTCCGCACCCGGTGATTTTGGCATAAAAAAAGGAGGCAGCGGAAAAATCCACAACCTCCTTGCCGGGTTAAACAGTTGAATGACTGTTTACAGCCGCATCATACACAACCGGTCGGTTTCGGCAGACCAGCCATTTTACAGGCTCCTTTACCAGGTCCTGACGGGAACAACTCGTAAATTCTTTTCAGCGGGAAACCAGTGGTTTTGGAAAGAATACGAACCATCGGGGCGATACCGTTTTTCTTGTAGTAATCCTGCAGAGCGTTGATAACTTTCCAGTGCTCATCGGTCAGATCGGTGATGCCTTCCAGGGCTTTTACATACTCAACCCAACCCTGATTCCACTCTTCCATACCTTTTGTGAGGAAGCCGTCCTCATCAACATCGTAAGAATTTCCTGCATGTTCAATAGTTGCCATGTGATTCCTCCTTTGCGAGTTTAATTCAAATTGCTAATGAAAATTGCTCTTAGCAAGATTAACTTACCTTCTCTAATAAATAATCCTAAATAATCGATGCTTTTGCATTTGTCAAGAATGCAATGGCGTTTTTTTCATTTTATGTATGACTGTTCATTCATTAATTGACAATACTATTAAAATCAGCAAGTTAGATCGCCAAAAATAACCACAAAATAGTAGCGTTTTAACCGGCAAATACCGTAATTTTACCTAATTTTATGATAGTAGTCCTGCAACTCCCTAACAAGGAATCGCCTTATTCTGCTCAAATTTCTAGCATGCACGCCGCCGAGATCCATCAACCCGGCATGGGACAGCAAGGAGCCTACCTTGCCCTCAACTTTGCTCCATAGATTTTTCTTGTAGCTGCTGTCAAGATTGACGAGCCCGGCCTTGCCGCCCTGGCATTTCCGCACCAGTCGCGGGAAACTCCACCGGGTCAACCACAGCCAGGAAAGAAAGCAGACAATGGCCACGCCGGTCAAAGGCAACAACAGCTGCTGCAGGCTGACAGAACCCTGCAGCACAGCGCTGATCAGCGGCTCGTCCGGCACGCCGGTAAGCGCCTTGAGGATCGGCCCGGTCAGAAAAAAGGCTGCCAGAGCAGCGGCCAGGGTAAACTTGCCGACAGTGGCGAGAATTGCTCTGCCCTGGCTACTGAAGGTGCACATCGCCTCGCAGACCAGGAGCAGCTCATTGACCTGCCGGTCGATGTCCTGCAGGATATGGTTGACCCTGAATCCCGGCGCAGAAAAGATCTTCTTTTTCAGCTGCTCCCGCTCCTCCCGCCACACCGAGAGGATTTCCGTAGGTTCCGCCTCGCCGGGGGCATAGGTGACGTAAATGGTCGGGATATCCTTGCGGCCCGTCATCTGGGAAAGATTCCAGCACAGCGTTCCGTAAGACCTGACCAGATCGCTCAGGTTATCGCACTCATCGATGCGGCTCATGACGAAAACGATCCTGTCCTCGCCGGCGGTATCGGGCAGGGTGCTGCGGATGGCGCTGTACGTCTCGCTGATGGTGCCGGCCTTATGGGGGTCAAACATGAGCACAACGAGGTCGGCCAGTTTGGCGAACTCCCCTAGCACGGCCAGGTAATCATAGCCGCGATCCTTTTCCGTCACCGCGTCCAGCATGCCAGGGCTGTCAATCAGGGCCATATTCTCCAGAAAAGGGACATCAACCTTTTTCAGGCGGAAATGGGCGATAAACTGCTCGCCGAATGACTTGAACCGGCCGAAAGGCAATGTTTCATCGTTTACCAGGGTGGAGCCGGGCACCTCCATTTCGCCATCGGTCCTGCCGTGGGAGGTGAGAATGGTGAAGGAATCATCAGTGGGCGCCTGGCCGGTGCGCTGGATGTTCTGGCCGATGATCTCGTTGATCAGGGTGGACTTGCCGGAGGAATAATTGCCGATGACGAGGACGATCGGCTTCCACTTCAGCACCGACTCCAGATCGGAGTAATCGAGCCGGTAACGGTTAAAGAGCGGCAACAAGGTATTGCGAACGTGGTGCTGCAGTTCTGCCTGTAATTTTTTTTCGTCCATGGCGTCAGGGAGGTGTTGATGTTGATTTGCTGGGTGAGCCGGGGCCGTTTTGTCTCACTGTACCATTAACAGATAGCGGCTGAAATTACATTGAAAATGTATTGAAAATATACGGGAGAATGCCCAGCCGCCAAATTATTGCCCGACAATGACCTGATCGGAAAGCTCATTGACGTCATCCGCTTTGACAGGAAAATGCCGGGCCAGAATTCCGCCCACATCCCCGATGGCCTTACACAGAGCGTCTACGGCCGTCCCGCCCTTTATGCCTGCGGCAATATCGCGGGCGTAGGACTGCAGGGTCTCCTGCCGGATCTTGGCATAGATTCCCTTGTCAGCCAGCACCCACACCTTGCGCTCAAAAAGGGAAATAAAAAAAAGCACGCCGCTCTCCTCCCGGGTTTTATACAACCCCTTTTCATAAAAGGCGGCAAGGGCCCGATCCCGCACCTGCAGTTCAAGCCGGTCATTGGAGATAAAGAATCGTTTGACCGCCGGCAGATAGTGGGCAAGCCAGCCGCAGAGGGCCGTCAGCACAAGGGCCGACACCACGAACACCCACAGGACGCCCCCCCAGAACAGCTCTGTTGCGGCAAGGGCCAACAGGCTGCCGATGACACCGCCGGCCAGCATCTGGCCCTCGGGATAGGCGTCGCTCTGCGCGACCACCATCACCGCAACCTCGCCGGCCGTTCTGCGCTCCACAGCGCCAACAGCGCCAGCGATTCTCTTTTTGTCAGCTTCGCTAAAAAATGTTTCCGCCTTCATGATCACCAGTTCCCTGAAGCGCCTCCGCCGCCGAAACCTCCGCCGCCAAAGCCCCCGAACCCGCCTCCTCCGAAACCTCCGCCGTGTCCGCCTCCATAATAGCCCACGCCGCCACCCCGCAGCATGCCGGCCAGCAGAAACGGCAGCAGCCAGCCGCCAAAGGCGCCGGCCGGGATGAGCAGAAGCAGCAGCAGAAAGCTGAAGGGCAGAAGGCCGAAGAGAAAGGCCAGCGGAAAAAGCACGGCGCCGCCAATCACCCCGAGCGGACGCCAGATTCTGCCAAGAAAGGCCACCAGGAACAGGCCGAAAAAAAGAAACTGGAAAAGCAGCGGGGGCGGCTCATCGCCCTGCCGCACCCTTGCCCCCCGGCGGTCCGCCTTGAATTCACCCCGCACGGCCTGGATAATCGCGGCAACCCCCGCCTCCATGCCCTGATCAAATCTGCCGGCCTTGAAATTGGGACTGATGACCCCGTCTATAATCCGGCCGCTCAACAGATCGGTCAGCACAGGCTCCAGCCCCCTGCCCACCTCAATTCTGATCTTTCTGTCGTCTTTGGCGACCAGGAGCAGCACGCCATTGTCCCGGCCCTTCTGGCCGATCTTCCACTGCTCCACCGTCCTGATGCTGAAATCCTCAAGGGAATCTCCCGCAAGCGAGGCAATGGTCAATATCGCCACCTGGGTGGAATCAGTCAGCTCAAACGACTGCAGTGCCCGCTCAAGCCTCACTTCCTCCTGGGCTGAGATCATATCGGCATAGTCATTGACATAGCCCTTATACGGGGGAACATCCAGGGCCAGGGCCAGACAGCCCGGGCCGAGGATACAGGCCACGACAAGCAGCAGACCGGCGCCCCGGCGGCATCGGCGAAGGTATTGCGCGACAGATCTCAATGGTATTTCCCCGGCATTGCCACCAGCCTTAGAATTTCACCTTGGGCGCGGTCTCGGTCCCGGCCTCGGCCTTGAATGCTTCGCGCCGCGGCAGTTTCAGCAGGAAATTATTGGTCAGACTATTGGGGAAGGTGCGGATCGAGGTATTAAATATCCGTACTGCTTCGTTATAGCGGACGCGGGCCACGTTGATTCTGTTTTCCGTGCCTTCAAGCTGGTGCTGCAGGTCCCTGAAATTCTGGTTAGCCTTGAGATCAGGATACTGCTCCACCACCACCATCAGCCGGGACAGGGCTGAACTTAATCCCCCCTGGGCGTCCTGGAACCGGCCCAGGGCGTCGGGACTGTTGATGACATCGCTGCCGAGCTTTAACTGGCCCACCTTGGCCCGGGCCTCGGTGACGGCGGTAAGCGTCTCCTGTTCATGGGCGGCATAGCCTTTCACCACCTCCACCAGATTGGGGATCAGATCGGCGCGGCGCTGATACGCGGCCTCGACATCGCCCCAGGCGGCAATGACTGTTTCGTCATTTTGCTGAATCGTATTATAACCGCAGCCGCTGAGGCCGAAACACAACAGCAGGAGGACAGGGAAAAACAAAGCAATTCGTTTCATAACGGCAACTCTCCAGAAATATTTATTGTTACAGCATTTTTGCTCATAACTTAATGCAGAAAAAGAGCTTGTCAATTGCCTGGCCGACAGAATATGTCCTTTCTCCTACCGAGCAACCAACACCGCCCGGTATTTCCTGATAAAATCAACCGGCTTATAGCTGAGCTTGGCATGGCGCAGGCCCTCGTCGCCCAGGTCCTGCTCCCGGTTGATGGTATCATATTTTTCCGGCAGAATCGAGGCGAAGGCCTGATTGACAAACTGCCACAGCCCCTTATACTCACCAACGGCCTTTTCAAAATGAATGGCAAAGCTTCTGCCCAGCATCAACTCCTCGCCCAGGGAATAGGCCACGGGCCTGCCGCCCACATAATAGACCCCGCCGCACAGCTGCAGTTCCTCCGCCTTTTCCAGGGCCTCTTTTGCCGCGTCGTAATCACCCGGGTCATCCCGCCCCTGCCGCCAGGCGTCCAGAACACCCAGTGCATCCGGCATGTACTCTTCCAGCAGCGGCCTGCCCTCATAAGCATAATTGCTGACAAAGGCCTTAATCAGGTTGCGCTTTTTATGAAATTTCCCGCCGCTCAGCTCGGCCAGGTCCGTGCGCAGGTAAAGATAATCAAAGTTGTCCCGGTCTTCAAAGACCCGGCATCCCCGCTGCGCCAGCACCTCGACCTGGGACGCGGCAACGCACTTCATCGTCCCGAAGTCGTTAAACAGCTGTTGCAGCAGCTTGTCATCCGGCAGACCGAAGGGCAGCATGAAAAAAGGCTGTCCCGCATCAGCGCCGGCAATAAGCAACAGCTCTTCGGTGAGCCGGGACACCCGGTAATGATGGCTTTTTCTGAAAAGATACAAATTGGCAAAGGTGAATTCGGAAATGCCGTCCGGCAGCTGCTGAAACAGCGGATGCATGGTCGCCCGCTGCAGCAGGTCAAGTTCCGCAAAAAGGGGATAAGCTGGTATCATAAAAATGGCCTTTGCTCGCTTTGCTGGAGAATAGCAGACTGTTGTAAAAATAAAAGCACCATTGCCCGGCACTGTCAAATCTAATCTCTTTTGTGGTATAGTGCCAAAAAAAGGGGAAATGAAATGGCCCAACAGAAAAATCAGCAGTGGTTTCTGCTTGCAACAATTGCCGCCTATTGCCTGATCGGGGTGGAGATCATCATCATGATCTCGCCCTTTGCCCTCTATTTCTACTCAATTTACGGGCCGGTGCTGGAATTCTTTTCCTCCTCGCCCTACCTGAGCTGGACCACGGAATTCTTTCTGCCCCACATGACCTTCCCCAATGATCCGGTGATCCTGGCCGTCTCCTATCTGCAGCTCCTGCTGCCCATCGGATTAGCGCTGTTCTTTTCCGCGGCAATCCCCCTGTACTACGGCCGTTTTACCGGCAAGGGGGTGGTGCGGATGAGTTTTTATGCCAAAATCAGGCACCCGCAGTATCTGTTTCTGGCCATCTCGGGCTGCGGACTCCTGCTCTACTGGCCCCGTTTCATCATCCTCATCATGTACGTCACCATGCTGTTTGTCTATTACCTGCTGGCCCGCAATGAAGAGTGGCGCATGAAGCAGGAGGCCCCCGGCAGCTATGAGGCGTACATGACCAGCACCCCCATGTTCATCCCGGGGGAGCCGGGCGGGAAGATCTACCGGCTCCTCTTCGGCTGGCTCCGGCCGCAATGGCTGGGCATTGCTGCCGCCTATTGGCTTACCCTGGTCTGTTGCCTGGGGCTGGCCATGGGCATCAGAACATATACGGTCAAACAGCTGCCCGCGGTTGCGGTCAACTCCATGACCGTGTTGCCCGTTTTCCCCCGTCCGCCGGCGGAAGTCCTTGAGCTTTACGAAAAAGTCGCCTCCTCCGCCAAGGTGAAGCCATTTCTGCAGGGAGAGATGGGGGCCAATCTGGCCTATATTTTCCCCGGTGATTTTTTTCTCACCGCCATTGTCACCGACGAAGACCGCCGTTTTTCCGATGATGTGATTGAGCGCTTTCCTGAGGTGCTGGAGTGGCACCAGCATAAATTCACGGGCGGGCCGGGCAAATTCTTTAAAATTTTTTATAACTATATCAGCACACTAGGCAGCGTGGCCACGGATTACCATGTTGAACGTTTTGTTTTTGTCCGGGTCAGCGATACCCAGGGCGGCCTGACCCCGCCCCAAGATGTTTTCAGGCTGGGGATGACGAGAAAGCCGGTCCTGCTGGTTGATGTCGACGCCGATGATCACCGCATTGTTGCCATCATCATCCCCTCGGGAAAACATAAATGGGGCGCCATGCCGATGCCGTCTTTCTAGCATCAGCGCTGTTTTTATCTTGGCTCATCCAATGGTCAGACAGTTGCGGCCGGCCGCTTTACTCCGGTACAGGAGGGTGTCCGCTCTTTTCATCAGGCTCTCCATGCTGTCATCATCCTGCACCATGGTAGCCCCAAGGGAAATGGTCACCTGCAGCCTCTTGCCGCCATAGGCAATATAGGACTGCTCCACCAGCAAGCGCAGCCTGTTGCCCAGCTGCTCAAGATCCTGCGAAGAAATATTGCGGATAATGGCGATAAATTCTTCTCCGCCCCAGCGGCCATACAGATCAAAAGGTCTGGAGCTGGCAATAAAGGTTTTTGCCACAAAACGCAGCACCTCATCCCCGGCGTCATGCCCATGGCGGTCATTACACTGCTTAAAACGGTCGATATCCAGGAAAAGAACGCCGAACGGCACATGGAAACGTTTCTTCTCTTCAAAGCGGCTCAGTAGTTCCTTCTCAATATAGTGCCTGTTTGCCAGCTGGGTGAGATTATCAAGCAACGCCAGTTTTTCCAACTCCTGCACCCGCAAGGCATTGGCCTTCTGGTTGCTGATGTCGGTAAACAGCTCAATGCCGCCAATTATTCTCCCCTCTCTGTCGCGCAGCACGCTGATGCGCACGGAAACAGGTATTCGGTGCCCGTCCTTGTGGTGCATATACACTTCCGCCTCACGGAATTTTCCGTCGGCAATGCTGTGGGCAAGAGGACACAGCCCCAAACAGAGGCTCCTGCCGCTGCCGTCCACATGGGTGAGAATGTTGTCGGAACAGGACCTGCCGATCACCTCAGCCGCACTGAATCCGGAGATCTGTTCAGCGGCCTTGTTCCAATACGTTATGGCCCGGTCCCGGTCGACAAAATACAGGCCGTCATGCAGGTTCTCCAGGATGGTTTCATAAGAAACATCGGCAAGCTTCATAAACATTTCCTCTGCGGCGCTATCTTTGTCCGCGCGCCTTTTCCCCGGTTACCCGAGCATTTTTCAACCCTGGATAAAAGGCGGCCGCACGCCGGCAGACCCTTATTGCCGGAGCGCAATCGTCAGCATCATGACATCAGGCGTCAATACAGATGATTTCGCCCTGGTTTCCGGTCAGACTTCGCCCCCCCTGCTCGGTCACCGCAAAGGTGTTTTCAACCCCGACCATCCCCATCTGGGGAATACCAATTTTGGGTTCAACGGCCAGCACCATGCCCTGTTCAAGCGGCAGATCAAAACCGCCGGCCAGCACGGGATACTCATCAATGGCCAGGCCGATGCCGTGGCCGACAAAGCCGACCTTGTTTTTGCCGAGCCCCATGAAGCCCGCGGCCCAGCCCTCTTTATCCGCCCAGGCTGATACGTGTTGCCAGATGTCGCTGGGCAGCACGCCGGGCTTGAGGTGGCCGACGATCCACTGCTGCACCGCGATGCAGAAATCCTGGGCCGCCTGCACCTTGGCCGGAATGGCGCCGCGCTTCCCCAGCCAGTAGACCTGGGTCTTATCGGTCTGGTAGCCGGCAAAACAGAAGCCGTTGTCAATGGTCAGGGGCTCTCCGGCCCGCCAGACCTTGGTTGCCGACCCCATATGCGGCACGGCGGGATGGGCGCCGCGCAGTCCCAGCGGGCCATTGAAGACACTGGGATAATTACCGCTGTCCCCGGCGGCAATATGGCCCATGAAGACCTCTTCGCCATAGCTGCCCATCCGTAAAATACCGTGATGGCCCTCGGCAAAAAAAAGACGGGACAGGGTGTGGGCTATTGCCATCTCGGTCATGCCCGGGCCGAGCAGGGGCGGCAGCAGCTCCGCCAGGCAGCGGGCATGACCGGTTCCAGCTTTATCAAGAATTGCCAGCTCCCAGTCGGACTTGGTCCCCCGCGCCATGGCCAGTACTTTGTCGCCAGGCAGAAATTCATGGCCGGCCAAGGCGGCGGTAAAACTGTTGGCAAGGGACCACGACAGGCCGTTCATTTCAACGGCAACGGTTTTCGGCAGGGCGGAGCCGGCAGAATGCAAGACCCCCTCGATCTCTTTATAGGATCTGAAGGGGAAAATATTTTCCAGCGGCGATTCGAGCCCCGCCCGGTCCTGGCCGCGCCGGCAGAGCAGAGCCGGCTTGCCCTCAGCCGGCAGCCAGAAGATGCCGTTGCCGAACGTGCCGCTCAGATAATAGATATTGACCCGGGAAAAGACGATTATCCCCTCGGCCCGGGGTAGACAGTTCTTCAGCAGGGCCCGACACCTGTTCCAGCGGTTTTCCAGTTCCCGCAGCGGCACTGTTTCCAAAACACCATTCTCCTGTGGCTGAAATTTGCTTAGATGATGTTCATGCTCTTTTCGCTAATCCCCCGGCCTTCATCACCCGCCCGGCCGCTGCCCGTCCGCCAGGGCGGCAAAGCCGCCATAATCCGCGGCAAATCGCCTCATGCCGGAGCGGAGAAATTCCGCATAGCTCCACTCCGCCGGGAGCAGCAGATAGGCAAATTCGTCCCTGATGACGTAGGTGTCGGCCGCCAGACTCTTGCCGTCCGCGCCGTCCACCAACACGGTGCGTCTGGCGTACATCCCGCCCTCGAAACGGTCCAGCCGCAGCCATGCCGCAGCTGGCACAGCGAGATAAACCAGCCCCTGGACAGCGGCCCCAGGCTGGCCAACAATTGCCGGGTACTCCTCGTTGCTGATCCGGCAGCGCCGGTAATTGCCAAGCGCCGCCGGCGCAGCAGGTGGCAGGCTGCCTGCCACCTGCTGCATGATCTCGGCACACATCAGCGTTCCATAGGCAAAAAGATTCATTGGCCATCCCAGGTCATGGGCAATCTGCCAACAGCGCAGCTTCCCAGATAAATTTCATATCCTAGCGGCGCTGCAGGTTACCCGCGGCCAGCCGGCCGGCTGCCTCAAGTTTCTGCCGGTTGCCGTCCCGGTCCGGATTGCCCACGCCGATGGTGATATAGAACTCCCCGGCCAGCATATGCAGGCCCCCTGTACCGATGAACGCCTCATCGCCCAAGCCGGTCAGATCAACGCGGCCATCGGCCAGCATCTTTTTTGTTTCGGCAAAGATGGTCTTGGGACTCTGCCCCGCTTCCCGCACCTGTTGCGGCATGAATGAAGCCTGCTGCACGGTGAGCTGCAGAAATTTGGCGGAATCGGGGTTGGCGGCCGCGTAGAAGCATTTTTTCATGCCCACCGCCTGCTGTTCATCATATTGCCCGTCTTTGACCGCTTCGCCGATCAGGCTCTCCGCCTCTGCCTTGGTGATGAGCGCACAGGGCTCTATGGGTTGGCAATCGGCAGGGCCTTTGGCCGCCTGGACCGCCGTCTCTTTGCCCCGGCTGCTGTCACTGCTCGGGTCACTGCCGCCGCAGCCGGCAAAAAGAATGAGGGTGCTGACTAAGAGGCACAGGTATCTTTTTCCCATGGTTTCTTCCTTGTTATTGTGGTTCCTGCTTACCAGCCACCGCTGCCGGTTACGCGCCGAGTATCTGCGCCAGGGCCCGGCACAGGGCGGCGCACTGGTCGTCGGTGCCCACCGTGATGCGGAGAAACTGCTCGATGCGTTCCTGCCGGAAATGGCGAACAATGATCGCTTTTTCCCGTAATCTGGCGGCGAGCTGCGCGGCGTCCCAGGCCGGATGGCGGGCAAAGACAAAATTCGCCGCGGACGGCAGCACCTCAAAACCAAAGCCGCGCAGATTGCGCGCCAGCTCTTCCCTGGTCCGCATGATCATTTGCCTGGTGCGGTCAAAGTAGTGCCGGTCCTCCATGGCCGCCACGGCCCCCCTGATGGCAAGGCGGCCCAGAGGGTACGAATTGAAGCTGTTCTTGACCCGCTCCAGGGCCTCAATGAGCCTGGGTTGGCCCACGGCAAAGCCCACTCGCAGGCCGGCCAGGGAACGGGATTTGGACAGGGTCTGGATGACGAGCAGCTGGGGATGCCGGTCAACCAGGGCAATGGCCGACTCACCGCCAAAATCCACGTAGGCCTCATCCACCACCACCACGGACTCCCGGTTGCTGGCAAGCAATTCCTCGATTGCCGCCAGAGGCAGCAGCCGGCCGGTGGGGGCGTTGGGATTGGGGAAAATGATGCCGCCATTGGGCCGCGCATAATCCTTGAGCTCGATCGCCAAGGCCGCGGTGAGGGGCACCGTCTCAAAGGTAATACCGTAGAGGCCGCAGTAGACCGGATAAAAGCTGTAGGAGATGTCCGGGAACAGCAGCGGCTGTTCGTGTTTCAACAGTCCCAGAAAGGCATGGGCCAGAACCTCATCCGAACCGTTGCCGACAAAGACCTGCCCTGGCGTAATGCCGTAATAGGCGGACACCGCGTCCTTTACGCTCTCGGCATTGGGGTCCGGATAGAGGCGCAGGCTATCCCCCACCTCGGCCTGCAGGGCCTCCAGCACCTTGGGCGATGGTCCGTAGGGATTTTCATTGGTGTTCAACTTGACCAGACCGGCCACCTTGGGCTGCTCGCCCGGAACATAGGGAGTAAGCCCGTGCACCACCGCACTCCAGAAATGACTCATGTTGCTATCCAATTACCGTATCGCTGTTTATCTCATGCCGGGCCATGCCGCGCAAGCGGCAAAGGCCCACCCCGTCTGGTCTGCCGCATGTCGCCTGCGGCAGACGATTTTTCATGTCAATCCTCGCCGGCAAAGACATTCTTTACCATTTCCGCCGCCTCGGCAAGCCATTTTTTTCTCTGCTGCTCCGTGCTGACCACAACGATGCCGAACATCCGCCGCTGGAAAGCCGTTACCCCGCACAGGCCGAAGATACAATTTTTCCATAAGGACTCCAGGGGATCGCCGAAAACGGCAATCTCCCTTGCCGCGTCGGTATTGGAGGTGTTGAACACCAGGGCGGCCTTGGCCTGCAGCAGGCCGTGCGGCACCCCTTCGCCCCCGTCGCCCTCAAGAAATTCATAGGCCACCCCCGGCCGGATGACCCGGTCCACCCAGCCCTTGAGGATTGCCGGGGGCTGGCCCCACCAGTTCGGATGAATGACAACAATACCGTCCGCCGCCCTGAGCTCTCGGCAATGGTCGGCAATGGCGGCAGGGAGCAGCGCATCCCTTCTGATTTCCCCGGCCGGCAGAATAGGATCAAATTTTTCTTCGTATAAATCATGAAAAAAGACCTGATGCCGGTTTGCCGCCAGCGCCTGCAGGACGACGCCGGCAATGGCGTGATTAAAGCTGTGCTTATCCGGATGGGCGAGGATTACGGAAATTTTCATCTTTTTTCCCTCTGCGCAAGATTTCTATCAGGGCCGTGGGGGCGTCCTGTCATGAAAAACGGCCCGCAGTTTCTCCACCCTTTTGCGGTTGACCCCCAGATCCGAATAGCCGAGCCGCGCTGCCGAGCGCACATGAATCAGGTGGTCCGCCGCCACCATCCTGAACTCCGCGTCATCGACAAAACGGAACACCCTGGAGGTGAAGGCGGCCCGCAGATACTGCTCCTCTTCCTGCCGGATTTGCCCTCCCGCATCCCGGATGGCCTCTTTCAGGGCCTGCCAGGCCGCCTCAGGCGGGCCTTGAAAGGTCAGGGGCGCAACCCGCGCCGAGGCCTTCTCCTCCTCGCTGGAAACGCAGTTCGGCCTGTCCGGACAGGGCCGCAGCCTGCCGTCAACTAGCGGCGCCTCCGGCGGCCTGCCGGTGCAGGACACGACCATGCACAGCAGACAGGGCAGCATGACCAGAACAAGCACATGGGGCGGCACACCTTTCATCATATCTCTCCTCTTGCCATCAGGTCCGTTTCAGTCGATGCGAGTGCCAAGCCAGATAATGTGCCGCTCGCCTTGGGCGAGGCCGGTTAGCCTGACCCGCACCTCTTCCACCATGAAACCCACCTTGTGCAGCCGCTGGGTAAAGGCCGGGTCAGGCCCGGCCGACCAGACGGCAAGCACGCCTGCGGGCCGCAGCGCGGCAAAGGCCACATTTAAGCCCTCCAGGCCGTAAAGCCAGTTGTTTTCCCGGCGGGTCAGCCCCTCGGGGCCATTGTCAACGTCCAGCAGAATGGCATCAAAACCGCTCTTGTCCGCCTGCATGACCTTGCGGACATCCACCTCCCGCACCGTAACCCGGCTGTCGGCAAGAGGACTGCCGGCCAGAGCAGCCAGCGGCCCCCGGTTCCAGGCCACCACCGCCGGCATCAGCTCGGCCACCACCACCCGGCCGGCGGGGCCGAGACCCTGGAGGGCGGCGGCCAAGGTATACCCCATCCCCAGCCCGCCGATCAGCACCCGGGGATGAGGACGGTCACTGACCCGGCCGCAGGCCAGCTCGGCCAGGGCATCTTCCGAGCCGTGCACCAGGCTGTTCATCAGTTCATCCTCGTCCACCCTGATGGAGAACTCCCCGCCGCGCCGGTAGAGCCGCATCTCCGGGCCGTTGCCCGGTACCCGGGCGCTGTCCTCCAACGTCCAGGAAGGCATGGGCTGGCTACCGTGATCACAGGTTGGTGCCATCTCGCCTAACCATTCAATATTCTTTATAAACGGCGAATCCTTCTACAACCATCTCGTCGTTGATATTGATATACTTCCCCTTCTCCTGCAACCAGATCTCGCCAAGATACCTGCCGAATTTTTCCTTATCATCCTGCAGTGTCTGCAGCAGGATATCCCTGTTTTCAATACGGCTGCGCAGATAATCCCGCGCGGCAAGGCCCCTCTCCCGCTCCTGCCCCCTTACTTCCGGGGTATTTATTCTATGTAATCGCACGGCCTCATTTTTCACCATAATGTTCAACCCCAGGTCAATGTCGACCCTGATGGTGTCACCGTCATAAACAGACCGCACTGTCGCCTTGTAGTAGTACAGCTTATCTTCATGCATTTACATTTCCCCTGTCCTCTGTGTCCTGGCTGATCTGAGGCAAGCCTCCCCGGTCCGGCTTTGTGTCTGTGTAAATAAAATGGCCATATGAATGTCTAGCTCCTAAAGGGCCATCAGTCGAAATTGAGGTTGAAGAATTTCACATCAAGATATTCGAAGATGCCCAATGAGCCGCCCTCGCGGCCATAGCCCGAATATTTCACCCCGCCGAAGGGCATTTCCGCCAGACTGCCCGACCAGCCGTTCACCGTAACAATGCCGGCTTTGAGGGCGGACGCGGTCTGGTGCGCCAGCTGCAGGGAATTGGTAAAAACATAACTGGCCAGCCCGTAATCCACGGCGTTGGCCCGTTCCACCACCTCTTCCAGGGTCGCAAAACCCGTAATCAGCGCCAGCGGCCCGAAGGGTTCATGCTGCATCACGGTCATGTCATCCGTCACGTTGGCGATGATGGTCGGCTCAAAGAAATACCCCTTTTGCAGCCCGGCCGGACGCCTGCCGCCGAAAACCACGGTGCCGCCCTCCATAACCGTTTTTTCCACCAGTTGTTCCATTGCCTGCAAACGCCGGGGATTGATCAGCGGGCCGATGTCCACCTCCGGGTCCAGGCCGTTGCCGATCTTCATCCTGCCGGTTGCCTCGACCAGGGCCCTGGTGAATCGCTCAGCAAGGGAATGGTGGACAAAAAAACGTGTCGGCGACACGCAGACCTGGCCGTTATTGCGGAATTTGGCCAGGGCAGCCCCGGCCGCCACCTTCTCGGGATCGGCATCGGCATGGACAATGACCGGCGCGTGCCCCCCCAGTTCCATGGTCACTTTTTTCACCGTGTCAGCCGCCCGGCGGATCAGCTCTTTGCCGACCGACACGGACCCGGTAAAGCTGATTTTTCTGACAACCGGGCTGGCAAGAATGACGTCGGCAATTTCCTCCGGCCGACCGGTGAGAAGATTGAGGACCCCGGCAGGAAGCCCGGCGTCGGTAAAGCACCGGACCAGCTCGGCGGCACAGGCCGAACCTTCCTCTGCCGGCCGGCAGATAACCGAGCAGCCGGCCGCCAGGGCTGCGGCAATTTTGCGGGCCGGCAGGACCAAGGGAAAATTAAAGGCCGTAAAACCTGCGGCAACGCCCACGGGTTCATAGAGTGTCTGCAGCCTGGCATGCATGCTTCTGCCGGTCAGCACCTCGCCGTAAATACGGCGGGCCTCGTCGGCAAACCAGTCAATGATCTCAACCGCGCTCTTCACCTCGCCCAGCGACTGGGTAATGGGTTTGCCGCAATCGAGCACAACCAACCTGGCGATGCCAGCCGCTCTCTCATCCAGCAGCCTGGCCGCCTTTCTCAACACCGCTGACCGCTCCCAGGGGGGCACATTGCGCCAGATGGTCAGACCCCGCCGGGCAGCGGCAATGGCCATCTCCGTCTCCGCCCGGCCAGCCTGGCAGGCAGTGGCAACCACCTCTTCCGTGGCCGGATTGACAATCTCGATTTTTTCCCCGGATGCGGCCTTTATCCATTGGCCGTTAATGAAGAGATCAACATGCATCATGTCCGTCATATTCCTCAAGTCCTTCCTCATTATTGACATACCCCGCCTGCCTCCCGCCCCTCATTGTCCGGCAAGTCCGGATTTTCCCTGCGCATCCGCCGTAACGGGGCGCATGACTGCCCACTGCGCGGCGATTGGCCGTATCGGGCAACAAGTCTTTATCCCCGGCAAAGACCACCTGCCGGATATGACCGCGTTGCATAATTATGACGTGGGACCTACAGGACTGACCGAGCTCGTCAAGGCATGGGGGAATTATTTAACACGGGGTGAGGGGCCTGTCAAAAATTACGTTTCCCTTTTATCCTGTTTTTCTCCAGGCCCTCTAACCAGGTTAGGGCGGCATCGGGTAAGCCGTTGTGAAAAAGACCGACATAAGGGGCCTTAACGAAATGGTTAAAAATTTCGTTAAGGCCCCTAAAAACTCGTGTCCGCCCTGGAATATGGTGATGGTGGCATTGCCGGACGAACGGCGGAACAGGGGAGGATTATTGCCATAGGCGGGATCAATGATGCCTGTCTGCAGATGCGGCGGAACAGCTGCCCGCCGGCGGGACAAACTCTTATTTCATGAGCAGAATATCATGAATTTTCTGGGACAGATCCTTCATGTTATACGGTTTTTGAATGAACCCATCACAGCCCTTACTCAGTATCCTGGAAGCCTGGCCATCAATACTGTAGCCGCTTGAGAGGAGAATCCGGACATCAGGATTGATTTCTTTCAATCTGGCGAAGGTATCATCCCCGCTCATGCCCGGCATGACCAGGTCCAGCAGAACAAGGTCGATCTTGTCCCTGTTGCCGGTGTAAATATCTATCGCCTCTTTGCCGCTGCAGGCGGTTAACACCTCATACCCCAGACTCTTGATGATCTCTGTGCCGACGTCAAGGATCAACTGTTCATCATCGACAAGCAGAACGGTTCCTTCGCCTTTCATCACCTCATCTGCCTGTGTCTTTTCTTCAATGACAACCTTTTCCGAGGCGGGCAGATAGATGTTGAAGGTGGCGCCGTGCCCTTTTACACTGTAAACATTGATGATGCCGCCATGATTCTTGATAATGCCATAGGCGGAGGCCAGTCCCAGGCCTGTCCCCCTCCCCATTTCCTTGGTGGTGAAAAACGGGTCAAATATCTTCTGCTGGATGGCTTCATCGATGCCCACTCCGGTATCGGTCACCGAGATTTTGACATAGTTGCCGGGTTGCACGGCATAAAGCCGCAGGTGCGTTCCATCCAAGACGACATTTTCCGTCTGGATAAAAAGATCGCCGCCGCCGGGCATGGCCTGCCAGGCATTAATGTACAGATTGAGTATCACCTGCTCTATCTGCCCCTGATCGGCTTCCACGGTCCAGAGATTCTTTTCATATTTTTCATGAATAGTAATCTCTTTTTTGGTGCGGCCGAACAAATGATTCTGCACTTTGATAATTTCATTCAAATTAAGGGGTTTAACCTCATATTTCCCGCCCCTGGCAAAACCGAGCAGCTGTCTGGTCAGTTCCGCCGCCCGCCAGACTATACTTTCGATCACCTTTAAATGCGCAAAATGAGGGTGCGAAGAGTCGATACTCATCAACATCAACGCATTTCTTCCCTGGATACCCATCAGCAGATTATTAAAGTCATGGGCCACGCCTCCTGCCAGGGTGCCGATGGACTCCATTTTTTGCGCCTGATAGAACTGAACCTCAAAGCGCTTTTGCGCGGTCATATCACGGATGATCGAAATCACCCTGACCACCATGCCGTCTTCCACCAGAGGTATCTTGCGGCATTCGGTAATAAATTCCCGGTCGCCGATTCTGGTGGTTTCCTGGGTGACAAGGACCTTTTTATGGGCAAATACCCAGCGGTATTCATCAACAATTTTTTCCGGCAGAAAGGGAAAAATTTCCATGGGCGTCCGGTTAATCACGTCCACAGCAAGCCCCAGTTCCCTGATCATTTTCATAAAAGAGGAGTTAAACAGCACAATTTTCAAATCCGGGCCAACAACATGGATCCAGTCGCCCATGGCATCCAGGATTTCCCGGTGATTTTTCTCACTCTCCCGCAGCTTCTCCTCGGCCCGCTTGAGCTCGGTGACGTCGCGAAACATGCCCTGCAGATACTTTTTGCCGTCGATATTTATCAGGCTGGCCTTGATGGCAACGATTCTTATCGCCCCGCTGCTCGTGACAACCTCCTCTTCCAGAATCATACCCTCACTGTCCGTGAGATGTTTTTTATAGGTTTCAGAAAAAATGTCCGTAATGCGATGGGGAGGATGCAGGATTGTCTGATGCTGCCCGATTAATTCGGATTTTTTCCTGCCCACCAGCCTGGCGGCCTCCTGGTTGCAATCAACAAGCACCCCCGTTTCAGCTTCTGCGAGAAATATGCCGTCCCGGGCTCCCTCAAAGAGTTTCCGGTAGCGCTCCTCACTCCCACGGAGTTCCATCTCAGCCCGCTTGCGGTGCGTGATATCCCGCAGCAGCTCCACCACCATCTTCGGCTTGCCATATTCATCCCTTGCTGCAACATTGGCGATACACCAGAAATTGGTCAGCCTGCCGTTGATGACAATGTCCGTTTCAAATTCGTGGATTCTGCCGTCAGCGAAACATCTTTTGACGATACAGGCATCACACACCTCGCTGCGGCCCTGATAAACAGCAAAACACTTTTTGCCGAGGATATCCGCCCCGAAAACAGACTCGGTATTCTCGTTGGCCCAGACAATGTTGAACTGCGGGTCCACCATGCACATGTAATCCGGCACCGACTCGATCACGCCGGACAGTTTCTGCTCACTCTCCCTCAGCGCCTCCGCGCCACTGGCGATCTCCTGCAGATACCTGGCTTCTATTTCGAGCTCCGCCTGCCGTCTCTGGCTTCTGAACAGCACGAAGCCGCCGGTCCCCAGAAACATGACCAGCAGCCCGGCCAGAATGGTGGTGTTTCTGGCATGCCGGTTGATCGGGCCGGCAATTTCCGAATAGGGCAGAGTCAATACCAGATTCCACCTTGCCTCGCCAATGGGAATGCGCCAGAAGGCCACCAGATCAGGCTGATCCGTGAGACAGTTCGTGTAGATGCCGGCGCCCTGTGGTTCTGTTGCAACCCGATTGAGATAATCATGCTCCTCTTTGATATGCTCTTTTGTCTTGTTTTCGTTATAAATTTCCCCTCGTTCCACATGCATTCTTTTGATGATCCCCAGCACCGTGCTGCCGATGAATTCCCTGCGCGGATAGGCAAGGATCTTCTGGCTGTCATCAAACATCCAGGCAAAACCCTGTTGGCCGACCTTGATTGGGCTGATAAAACGCCTGGCGAGGGTTTCCACCTCAATCACCCACCTGACGATGCCGATAAACTCCTCATGCGCAAATATCGGCTCTGAGACGGAAATGGCGAGATTGCCGCGCTCGTTGACAAAGGTCTGGCTGATATGCGATCTGTGCTCATTGATCACAAAGTCGATATCCGTCTTGCCGGCAAGAGAGAGGCCAACTCCGTCTCCCATGGTTGGATGACTTTGCAGGAGAACGCCTTTGGCGTCATAGACAGCGAGCCCGTAAATCTCACTTTGGTGGATTTTATAAAAATTTTCGATGGGGCAATAGCCGTTTTCCGCCATCTGCCCCGCGCCCGCCTGATCAATAATTTTTTGTTGTAAATAGGGATCCTTGGCAAAGGCCTTGAGGATAATTTCAATATGCTCGGCAATATATTCTTCCATGCCCCTGGCAGTTGCCTCATTGGTTGCCTGCAGCTGCTGCATCATCTGGGAAACAACGGTTTCCCTGAAATGCTCATGGGACAGGTAGGACACATAGATAATGGCAAGGATGACCGATACGCTGGCAATGATGCTTGCCGTGGTCCTGATGAAGAGTTTTTTTGCTGTCATACGGTTATCAGGTAAATGATTACTCCCTTGCAGCCGTTTGCATCGATTCCCCCGTACGCCATGCAATAAAGGCCGCTGCCACGTTCATTTTCTGCTGATACTTACCCCGGCGGGCAGTGCCCCCGGATCGCGGCGGCATTGCCCGCAGAAAAAAACGAACCCCTTGATATTAACGGGTTTTGTTGGGGAAAAGCCCGCCGCCGGCCGCTCAACAACGGAAGGCGATTGGGGAGAGGAGAAAGCGATGCCCCACGGCAAAACCCTTACTCATAAGGGCCGAAAAGGAAAAGGAGCAATACCTTGTGATCACTGTGAAATGAAATACAATCTTTTCATTAAAATGATATTCATTTACGGAAAAAATGAAAAGAAATTTAAGGAGGGCAGGATTTTTTTTAATATCAACAACCACTCACGCAGCTCACCACTTCATGCAATCACTTGACAAGGGGAATTTCTCGGGTTTAATGGCGGTATGCTTTCTTTTCCAAACATAGATCCGGTTCTTGTCAAGCTGGGGCCGCTGCAGGTGCGCTGGTACGGACTGATGTATGTCCTCGGTTTCTGTGGCTCCTACTTTCTTGTCCGCCATCAGATCACCACATTCCGGCTCAATAAACTGGCCGCTGAATTTGAAAACCTCAACTTCGCACTCATCCTCAGCCTGGTGCTGGGCGGCAGGCTGGGCTATGTCTTTTTTTATAATTTCTCCTATTATGCCCAGCATCCGCTGGAAATTTTCGCCACCTGGCACGGCGGAATGTCCTTTCATGGAGCGGTCATCGGTCTGGTGCTGGTAGGCTTTCTGTACTGCCGCAAAAAAGGGCTGAACTTTCTGGAAACAGCGGACGTCTACGTAGTAACGACTCCGGTTGGGTTAGGCTTGGGCCGCATCGGCAATTTCATCAATGCCGAGCTTTTCGGCCGGGTAAGCGACGTGCCCTGGGCCATGATTTTTCCGGGGGCCGGACCGCTTGCCCGTCATCCCTCCCAGCTGTATGAGGCCCTGCTGGAGGGGGTGCTGCTGTTTGCCATTCTCTGGCCCCTGAAAACCGAGAAATACCGGCGCCGCTGGGCCCACGGCACCATGCTGGCCGCCTTTCTCGTGCTCTACGGCGTTTTCCGTATCCTCAGCGAGTGCTTCCGCCAGCCGGACGCCCATATCGGCTTTCTGGCCGGTTTTCTCACCCGGGGGCAGCTTTTAAGTGCTGTAATGATTTGTGCTGGATTAATTCTCTATTTTAACGTAAAAAACGAACCAAACGTGTAACGTGGACAGTTCCCATGAAATTACCCCCGCTTTTTTTACTGATCTTACTCCTAACAGCCATCACCATGACGACACATACAACCAATGCCAGAGAACTTTCATCCCATCTTTACAAGGAAACACTCCCCAACAAGCTGACGGTTCTTGTCAAGGAGACCCCGGGGACCAAGGTCGCCACCGTGCAGATCTGGGTGAAGGCCGGCAGCATTTACGAGGACGCCAACGAAGCCGGCATCACCCACCTGATCGAACACATGATCTTCAAGGGCACCCCCACCAGGGGACTGGGCAGGGTTGCCGGCGACGTCGAGGAGGTGGGCGGCCGCATCAATGCCTATACCTCTTACGAATACACGGTGTACCATGCCACCCTCTCGGCCCGCTTCTGGGAAAGGGGCCTGGATGTGCTCAATGACGCCCTGCGCAACTCAATATTTGACCCCGACGAGCTGGAGCGGGAAAAAAAGGTGATCCTGGAAGAGATCAGCATGCGCAACGACCGGCCGGAAATCAAGCTCTTCGAGCAGCTGATGACCACGGCCTACTCCGTCCATCCCTACCGGCTGCCGGTCATCGGCACGGTGGAGAGCGTCACGGGCTTTACCAGGGACGACATCCTCAACTACATGAAGGACCACTATCATGCCGAGAACTTCACCGTTGTCGTGGTCGGCGACGTGCGTTACGGCGATGTGCTGAGCGCGGTGAATAAACTCATGGGGGACATTGCCCAGGGCGATCACGTTCAGCCGCCCCTGCCCCAGGAACCGGACCAGAATGCTCCCCGCTTTTTCCAGCAGAAAGACGACATCAACCAGACCCATCTGGCCCTGGCCTTTCCCATTACCCCCTTTGTCCATCCCGACACCCCGGTGCTCGATGTCATTGCCGCCATTCTCGGCCAGGGAGAGGCGTCCCGCCTCTTCAATGAGCTGCGCAATGAAAAACGGCTGGTCTACCGGGTCAGCGCCGCCGCCTTTACCCCCAAAGACAAAGGGCTGATGGAGGCCACCGCCACCCTGGATGCCTCGACCCTTCCTGCCGCCATGGAGGCCATGCTGGAAGAATTCTTCCGGCTCAAATACCTGAGGGTCAGCGAGGAAGAGCTCAACCGGGTGAAACGCAACCTGGAAAGCGACTTTGTCTTCAACCTGGAACGGGCGGAAGGACAGGCCCGCACCCTGGGATCTTTTGAAGTCCTCACCGGTGATCCGCGGGAGGACGAATACCTGGTCAAGGTCCGTTCGGTCAGTGCCGACGACGTCATGCGCGTTGCCCAACAATATTTTACCACCCAAAACATCTCCGCCGGCTGCCTGCTGCCGGTGGATGCCCCTTTTGACATCACCAGCGGGATGTTTACGCAAATCATCGCCAAGGCTGAGGAGGCGGCCAAAAACAGCGTACCCCCCTCTCTGCTGATCGACTCCTACCTCAATGATGTGCACCGTTTCCAGCTGGCCAACGGCATCACCCTGCTGGTGCGGGAGGATCACAGCATACCCACCGTTTCCATGCGGGCCATCTTTCCCGGCGGCCTGCGCAGTGAAATGGAGACCACCAATGGCGCATTTGCCTTCATCACCGAGCTGCTGCCCACCGCCACGGAAAAGCTCTCCTCACGGGAGCTTACCCTGGAGATAGCCGAAATGGCGGGCTCCATTGCCGGCTTCAACGGCAAGAACACCTTCGGCCTCAAGGCGGATTTTTTGGCCCGCTTTTTTGACGAGGGGCTGAGACTATTCCGCGACATTATCATCACCCCGGCCTTTGATGAGGCGGAGGCGGAAAAAATCAGGCCGGAACTGCTGGCCCAGCTCAAGCAGCAGGATGATTCGCTGCCCTCCCTTGGCTTCAAGGAATTTAACCGCCTGCTCTTTCAGGGCCATCCATACGCCCTGAACACCGCGGGTTCGGAGGCAGCCATCAAAGACTTCACCCCCGGCAAACTGAAAAAAATCTACAAGGACCACGCCATTCCGGAAAAGATGGTGCTGGCCGTTGCCGGTGATGTCAAGGCTGAGGAGGCCAAAGAGCTGGTGGAGAAATATTTCGGCGTCTGGACCAACCCGGCAACGACCAACGACTCGGTGCAGGAGACTTTCCTGGCCCCGGCCCCGCCGGCCCGGCCCGAGTTTTTCTCGGTTGAACGGGACAAGGAGCAGGTCCATATCGTCATCGGTTTTCTCGGCGTACCGCTCTCCAGCGAAGACAGATATCCCCTGGAGATCATCGAGACCGTCTTAAGCGGCCAGAGCGGCAGGCTGTTTAACGAGCTGCGCGACAAACAGAGCCTGGCCTACAGCCTTTCCGCCTTCACCCTGTTCGGGCTTGAGACCGGCTCGTTCGGCATCTACATCGGCACCAGCCCCGACAAAAGAGACGCGGCGATCAAGGCGCTGTGGAAGGAACTCTATCTGATCCAGGAGGAAACGGTGAGTGATGAAGAGCTGGCCAAGGCCAAAAACCTGCTGATCAGCCAGTATGAGCTGGGGCTGCAGACCCATGGCGCCCAGGCGATGGAAATGGGCTTGAACGAGACGTACGGGCTGGGACAGGATTACGGCAACCGCTACGTTACCGAGATTGACAAGATTGACGGTCAAAGGGTGCTTGAGGTTGCCCGCCGCTACATCCAGCCCGACCATTATGTCATGGTCACCGTCGGGGCGAAATAATGATAGTTGATAAGCTATTGAGCTTTTAAGCTGTTAAGAGGATTTAATTGCCATGCAGAACAAAATGCTTGCCCCCTCCATTCTTTCCGCCGATTTTGCCCGGCTGGGGGAGGAAATTACCGCTGTGATCAAGGCCGGCGCCGATGTCATCCATGTGGATGTGATGGACGGCCATTTTGTGCCCAACATCACCATCGGGCCGCTGGTGGTGGCGGCGGTGCGGAAAATCTGCGCCCGCCCCCTGGACGTGCATCTGATGATCAGCGATGCCGACCGCTACCTAGACGCCTTTGCCGCCGCCGGGGCCGACTGGATCACCGTGCATGTCGAGGCCTGCCCCCATCTGCACCGCACCATCCAGCACATCAAAAAACTCGGCAAAAAGGCCGGGGTGGTGCTGAACCCAGCCACCTCGCTGGCAACCCTGGACTACATCCTCGAAGATGTTGATCTGGTGATGCTGATGAGTGTCAATCCGGGTTTCGGCGGCCAGTCCTTCATCCCTGCCACCCTGGAAAAAATCCGGGCCTTGAAGGCGCGCATCGACCGGCTCGGTCTTGCGACGGGCATAGAAATCGACGGCGGGGTGAGCCCGGATACCATCAGCGCCATCTCCGCCGCGGGGGCCAATATCTTTGTGGCTGGCTCCGCCGTCTTCACCGGCGACTACCGGGAGACGGTGGCGGCCCTTAAGAGCCGCTGGTAAAGGCCTCGTCAGCGCAACCCCACCCTGTCGCTCTGCCCGTTGTCCGCCATCCCCCAGAGCGCCGACTTGCGACGGGATACTGTCTGCAACTTGATATCCCTGGAGTCACTCTGCCCGGCGGCATCTACTGCCGTAACCCGCAGCACGGGTCCGGGCTCCGCTGAGGAGTAAAAGGAGGACGGCATGGCAAATGAGATGATGGAGCCTTCCGCATTGTTCTTTTTAATCTGCACCGGCGTCCCGGATATCTGCTCCCAGCGGAAGTTCAGCGTGCTTCTCGCCTCATCCCTGGTGGGGCTCGCATCAATGCGCACCGTTTCCCCGACCATATAGGCGCCGGCCATTTCACCGAGGCGTATTTCCGGCTCCAGATCGCCGCGCTTGACCCGCAGCGTCACCTTGCCCAGGCCGGAGCTCAGTCCTCCCTTTTTAAAACGGTAATGGAGCACATCCTGGCCGCTAAAGGCAGGATCAGGCCGGTAGACGTACCTGCCATCATTGCCCTTGCTCAGACTGCCGCTCAGGCGGGAATCGTCAACCTCAACCGAGACCTTGGAGCTGAAAGGGCTGCGATTTGCCTCGCGCCAGATACGGCCCCAGTCGATGATTACCTTATTGGTACTGACCGTATCATAGGTCATATTCTTGGCAAAGACCTGCGGTCTGCTCGCCTCTGCAGATTTTTTCGCCGCCTCTGCCTTTTCCTTTTCTTTTTCCTCCGCCAGCTTCGCCAGGTTCGGTCCGGTAATGATCACCTTGGCCAGAGCGCTGCTCTCTTTTCCGTCACTGGCCTTGTACTCAAACCTGTCCTCTCCCGGGAAATCATTATTCGGCAGATAAACCAGCGCGGGCGCATCCCCGGACAGACGGCCATGCTGCGGCGGGGTGGTCACTTCATAGGTGACCGTGTCGCCGTCATCATCCTTGGCGCTGAGGGTCACCGGCACTTCTCCCCCGGTTTCCGGCATGGCATAGAGGCTGTCACCGACCACCGGGATTTTATTGACCGCCGCCTGCGGTTGCGGTTCCTCTACCTGCGCCACCGGTTCGCCCCCCTGCATGGGAATCGCCGGCTCTTTTTTGGGGCCGGGCCGGAAAAAATAAATGCTCGTGGCCACGACAAGGGCGAGACAGACGGCAATAACCGTGGCCACGGTCTTGGTGATTGCTGCGGGCAGAAAGGGGAGAAAACCGCCGCCGCCTGTTCCCGGGCCATGGGCAGAGTTTTTATGGTTCATAGCACCAATCTCCCCGGCCAGCGTGGCCTCACCGGAGGAGGTTTTATTAGTCTGGGCGGCATCGCCCACTTCCTGAAAATCGTCATCGCTCTCCAGCACTTCGGCCAGATCCATCTCCTCGGACGGGAACGGCTCTTCGATCTCATCATCGTCAAGCCCTGAAAAAAGCTGGTCAATTTCATCCTGATCCACATCCAGCCCTTCGCCGAGACCATCCTCTCCAGCCTTGCCTGCTGCCGGCAAGGCCTCGACGGTGGGACCTTTTTCCTGTTGGTCAGCACCGCGCAACAGGGCATCGATATTGTCCTGATCCAGCTCTCCCCCATCACCGGCCTGGGGAGATTCGTCATCATCCGCCCCTAAAAGAAGATCGATATTGGCCTGGTCCAGCTCCACACTGCCGGATTCCGCCTGTTGCTCAGGGGCAGCGGCCTGTGGGCCGGGGCTTTCCTCCATCCCCCCAAGCAGGGCATCAATGTTGGCCTGGTCCAGCTCTACCGGGGCATTATCCGCCGACGCCTCGGCCGGTTGTGATTCATCACCGTCCCCAAAATCCGCACTGCCGCCGAGCAGGGCATCGATATTGGCCTGGTCCAGCTCGACTGAGGCATTAGCCGCAGACGCTGCCGCTGCAGCCTCATGCTCCTCAACATCTTGGCTTGCGCCGAGCAGGGCGTCGATATTGGCCTGATCCAGCTCTACCAAAGCACTTTCCGCCGGCGCTGCTGCCGCCGGCGCCGGCTCGCTTTCAGCTTTTAAGCCGCCCCCCAGCAGGGCATCAATATTATCCTGGTCAAGTTCACCGGAAAATTCTTCCGAATCATCCAGATCTTCGAGCCAGTCATCAAGATCAGAGGTTGTCTTTTTTTCGTCTGCCATGGCCAGGCCCTTTGTCAGTTATTCTTGTAACTTTCCACGTAGGAATGGAGAAACCGGTAGATAGGTTCAGACATCTCCACACTCACCACATGGGACCGCCCCTCGCCGACAAAATTTCTGCCGCTGATACGAACCCGCAGGTAACCATCCACCTCCTCAATGACACCTTCCATCTTCTGGGGAAAATTATTTCCTGCCATGTAGTTTGCCGCCGGTGCACGGTTGATCACGGCGGCCATCTGATCCGCCAGGGTGATGCCGAGCATGGTCATTTTATGGACCTGGTAATCGCCAACCACGGCAAAGGGGGATACCTCCACCGCCTGCGGGCCATAAAAACCCTGAAAGGCCCCGCTGGCATCATCACAGATCATGGTGACCAGCTCGGCCAGATTGGAATAGCGCTGGTAGCTGATCTGCTTGGGGTACTCGTCCGTGGTAGTCATTTCCGCCCCGGCTTCATCCATGGCCCACAGCGGTGGAGCAAGGGTGGCGGCCAGCAAAGGCAGGGACAGCAACGCCGCCCAGCATCCCAACAGTTTTTTGTGCAATGTCTTCATGTCGATCATCCTCCCGGGCCCGGCGATTAATTGTTCGTTCCCCTGACAGCAATGGTCAACGGCTGCTCCCCTCCCTGAAAAAAGGCGAGCAGATCCCGGGTGAAAGGCATGGTGTAGCGCCAGGATGATTTTACCAGCCCGTCCTGCAGGCTCACCAGTCTTCCCTGGACGATCAGGGTTTTCCGGGTATTGCTGAAGGTCGACACCACGACATACTCAAGCTCTGGGGCAATGTTGGCCAGTTCACCGACATTCTGGGTCAGAATGAACTCGCCGGTCTGGGCAATGATGTTGATCTCCTTGCCCAGCCGCAGTTCGGTTACCTTCAGCCCCCGGTCCGCCAGGTCGGTCAGCAGATACTCGGCCATGACCCGGCCGAACTCCGTATCGCGTTTGAGATCAGACAAGGGGACCGCGGCAACCACGGCAACCCGGGCGGAATAGTTCTTTTCGCCGTCCTCTTTCAGTTCGTAAAAAACCTTGCCGGCCACCTCTTTGGAAATATCGGAGAGCTGGCTTTCCGTTGCCTGGGAACGGGAGCTTTCCGGCATGTATTGATAAATCCGGTATTTGTGGGCGATGGGGGCTGGCATCAGCCCGTTTTCCTGCACGCCCTGGTTTTTCTCATCAACCTTGAGATAGGCATTGGGGGATGAAGCCCCGCTCTCATTAATCACCGGTTCGCTTTCCGGCTCCGGGGCCTTGGCGCATGCAAAGTTAATAAACGCCAGCAGAGCCGTGCAGACCGCCACTTTGATCATTGTTGCCTTCATCTGTTTCCCCCCTTTGTCTCAATGCAAACCGTACATTTTAAGTACATAGGTTTTCACATCACATTTCAAGTTCTTTCATGTAAATCACCCCTGCCGAGTGCTTTTGGACGGCGGCGGCGGTATCCTGCAGCATCCAGTTGCCCAGCGCGTTGCGCGGGAAAATAACCGTAGTGCCGGACAAGAGTTCCCCTCCCCGGTTATCGATAATGCTGGCATTGACGATGATTTCCTTATCCCCCACCAGATAGGTGCCGGTGAGCATGGCGCGGGCCTCGTGGGCGGACGGGATCTCGTCCGGGTTGCGGGACAGGCCGAACTCCCCTCTTTTTTCCTGCACCACCACACTGAGACTTTTGCGCATATCAATAACCTCAAAGGCATAACGCTGCAGTTCGTTCATGAGCTGCCCGGCCACATAGCGGCCGAAGGATGAGGTGCGGTGGAGATTGTTGATATCGACAAAGGTGCAGACCACCACCCCGTCAGCAAGGGTGCCGTTTACCGGATCAGGGTCGGCAAGCAGGACGACCAGGTCGTCCGCCATGGCCTGAATCTTCAGCATCAGCTCGTTGGCCTCGCTTTTTCCGGCATCAGGCGCGGCGCGGAATCTTTCCGGCTCGAGATAGGTCGGCGCCATCCCCGCCTCATTATTGACCTGGAACGCTTGCGCCTGTCCATGAAAAGCAAACAAGGAAAAAAACGACAACAGCAGCAGCGATGGTAAATAAGTCATATGTGTCATCCTTATCAATTATTGTCTGGGCCTGAAAAACGGTAAGCATTTGCCCGGCAACGGACCATGCCTTGCCGATAATCATTCCCGGACGGGTTCTTTCCTATCCTGTAAAATGTAACATCGGTATAACCGGCCAGAGTCTTTAATAAAAAATGCACAGGCCAGCATTGTTTAGCAAATATCGGCGCAAATACCGGAAAACAGTGGCCCGGAATGCCGCCTGCCGCGTGTATCCCGCCACTGATTTTTTGTCCGGAACCCGTGAAAATAACCCGCAAAAAATTAGCCCTGGATCGGCCGGCGGTTCCATGCTATACAACCAAGCAGACATGCAAGCCAAGGCGCGGCTGGTGCGCGCCGGGAAAAACCTGTGATCTTTTCACGCCGAAGAAGGCCCGATGAGCAGCAAGGAAATATACCTGGAGGATGAGGTTTTCATTATTGAGGATGCCGGCGGCGAGATGCCTGAAGTGGCAATGCACGGCTCCCTGTACTTTTTGTGCCGCGATCCGGAGGGCCCAGGCCTCAGCCTGAAAAAGCAAGACTGGCTTCCCCTGAAAAAAGCGGTAATCAACCGTTATCAGACCATCATTCTCCGGGACCTGCAGCCGGAGAACAGGAAAAAAAGCATCTATCGCGGGGTGAAAAGAAGCGCCATCAACTGGCAGCGCATGAAGCTTTTTGCCGAGAAGGAAAATCTAGCCATCGACCACGTGCGCCGCAGGGTTGCCGCAGCCCTGGTCTCCTTCCTGGAGCAGGAGGCGCGCTCTGTCTACCGGGACGGGGAGACGTCGTGCATCAACTGCAGCAGCCGGACCCTGCATGGGTTTGCCACGGAACTGGGCCTTTGCAGCGCAGACCTTGCCGGCGGTTGGCAGGATCTCTGCTGTGAGGAGTGAAGGACCCTCATTGCAGGGTTCTGATTTTCTTGAGCAGGCCGGTGGTGGAAAAATCGCCGACCAGCTCAATGGTTTTCACCTGCCCGCCGGAGGCCAGCACCTCCTGTGCCCCGACAATTTTCTCCACCGGCCAGTCCGCTCCCTTGATCAGCACATCGGGCATGAGGGCGGTAATGAGCCGCAGGGGCGTCTCCTCGCCGAACAGCACAACATGGTCAACGCAACCCAGGGCGGCAAGCAGACGGGCCCTGCTCGTTTCGCTGTTCACCGGCCGGTCAGGGCCCTTGATGGCCCGGATCGATGCGTCACTGTTTAAACCGACCACCAGATAGTCCCCCTCGCGCCGGGCCGCTTCCAGATAGGTGACGTGGCCTTCATGCAGGATATCAAAGCAGCCGTTGGTGAACACCATTTTGCGGCCCGCCTCCTGATAACAGGCGACTTTCTCCTGCAATCTTTCCCGTTCGCAGATCTTGTCCTGGTCCGGAAAACGGTACGGGGTTCTGCCCGTGGTCTGAAAAGCGGACCTGACCTCAGTCAGCAGTGAGCGGTCAAGTGCCGCCCCGCCGCACGCCTGCCCCTCCCCCGCCTCGGCCAGGACCACGCCGTCCGGGCCAACCACCATGGAATGGCCGGCAAAAACCGTGTCGCCGGTTTTGCCGCAGCGGTTGCAGCCAATGACAAAGGCCTGGTTTTCTATGGCCCTGGCCTGCAGCAGCATGCGCCAGTGGCCTTGTCTTGCCGCCGGCCATTGGGCGCTCACCGCCAGCACCCTGGCGCCCCGGTCCAGCTGGCCCCTGGCCAGTTCCGGGAAACGCAGATCAAAACAGACCAGCCCGCCGATCAGGCCCCAGGGCGTGGCCACCGGCAGCGGACTATCGCCCGGCTGAAAATAGCGGTCTTCCGCCATGGGGACAAAGAGCTGCTGCTTGCGGTAGGCGCCCAGCAAACCCTCTGGTCCGGTGAAATAGAGGGTGTTACAGAAGCTCACCCTGCCCGCTTCAACCCTTTTCTCCGGCAGCGACCCGGCAAGGCATATACGGTAACGGCCGGCAAGCTTCGTAAGACCGGCAAGCATCTCCCCGGTCGCGGCCGCCTGGGAGGCCAGCTCCTCATAAAAAAATCCGGCCGACCAGAGTTCCGGCAGCACGATAATTGCTCCTGGCGGCGGGGCAAGGCTTTCGAGCAGCTCCCGCACCCTGGCCGCATTTTCGGCCGGCCTGCCTGCCTGCACATCGATCTGCAGAAACCCGCCGAAAACCGGGAGAGAAAAATCTGTTTGCTTTCTTGGAGTTTTCAAGTATGTCATGATAGGTTGTCCACAAGGTTAAAATCAACACCGCAATGCGTGAATGAGCCCGCATAATACATGATTTTCGTTCTTTCTTTTATCAAATTGATCGATTTTTCTCTCTTCCTCTCCTTGGTCATGCTGCTGGGCTCCCTCTTTGCCGCAGCGCCCGGCTATGGCCTCACCGCCGATGAAATCGCCGTGATCGCCAATAAACAGCAACCGGAAAGCCTCAGCCTGGCCAGGTTCTACATGGAGCAGCGCCGCATCCCGGCCGCCAATCTCATCACCATCGACATTGATCCGGCGGAAGATTGCCGGCGCAGCGATTATGACCTGCTGATCGCCGCCCCTGTTCTCTCTTTTCTCGGCAAAGATGGCCGGCAAGGCAAAATCCGCTGCCTGGTGACCATGTATGGGGTGCCGCTGAAAATCAGCTCTCCGGCCTTTTCCGACCAGGGAAGCGAAACCATTGCCCAGTTAACCAAAAAGATAGAGGAAATCACCCTCTCCCTTGATCACGGCACCGGCCAATCCGTGCCGGATATCCTGCGCGGCAAGATCAGCGACATCAAAAGACAGATATCCTATTTTACCAAGGTACAAGACATGCGGGCCGCGGTGGATTCCGAGCTGACCCTGGTAAGGCAGGCCCATGCCCTGGCCCACTGGCTGCCCAACCCCTATTACCGGGATGAGCATGGCGATTTTCTGCCCTTTGGCAAGGAGGAAGTGCTCATGGTGAGCCGGCTGGACGGCTCAAGCCCGGAGCTGGTCCGCCGGCTGATCACCGATGCCCTGGCGGCGGAAAAGGATGGGCTGCGCGGCGAGGCCTTTTTTGATGCCCGCTGGCCGGACCCCGGCCTGAAACAGGTGGACAGCTACGGCTGGTATGACCGGTCCATCCACCGGGCCGCCACGGCTGTTCGGCAAAGCAACAGGATGGAACGGGTGGTGGTGGATGATCAAAGCGCCCTGTTGCAGCCGGGGGTTGCCCGCCATGCCGCCCTTTACTGCGGCTGGTACAGCCTGGCCGCCTACATCGACGCCTTCACCTGGCGGCAAGGGGCGGTGGGCTATCATATCGCCAGCAGCGAATGCACCACGCTGAAAAAGGAGGCAAGCCAGGTCTGGTGCAAGAGGATGCTGGAAAAAGGGGCGGCCGCCACCATCGGTCCGGTTGGGGAACCATACGTGAACGCCTTTCCGCCGCCGGATCTCTTTTTTGCCTTTCTCACGGGCGGCAAAAACCTGGTGGAGAGCTATTTTTTCAGCCTGCCCCACCTCTCCTGGAAGATGGTGCTGATCGGCGATCCCCTGTACACCCCCTTTGCCGATGGGCGAGGCCGGTGATCCTTTCCTTTAAAAGCATCTCTTGCCGGATTTGACAGACCTTTTAACAGGTGCTACAATCATACCTGTTAAAAGGTCAATTACAAGGAGGCCCCATGAATATCAAATTTTCCGAGGACATTGTCCCGATCAGCGTGCTCAAGATAAATCCCGGCAAGATTGTCAATCAGGTTCAGGAGGCGCACCGGCCAGTGGTTTTGACCAGCAGGGGCCGGGGAGTCGCCGTGGTGCAATCGCTGCAGGATTTTGAAGCAAATGTTGAACAACAGTCCTTTATGAAAGCTGTTGTCCAGGGCATGGTGGATCTGGAGGAAGGGCGGGAACTGAGCCTTGCCGAAGTGAAAACCCATTTGAAAATCAGGTAGCATGTCAGCCAGCATCACGATTTCTTTTGCCGGTTCCGCCCTTGGCGATTTGGAGGAAATTCTCGACTATTACCGGGAGCAGCAGGCCCCCCAGGTTGGCGAGAAACTGGTGGCGGATATCATCAGAGATATGGAGTTGCTTATTGATCAACCGGATATGGGGCGCATCGTCCCGGAATTTGCTCTGCAAAATCTGCGCGAATTAATCCGGCCGCCTTTTCGCATTGTTTATCGCCGGGAACCGGGCAAAGTGCGCATCGTGAGAATCTGGAGGAGTGAGCGGTTATTGGCTTTGCCCCTGAGGTGAAGCGGTTATTGGGTTTGGAAATATGTTGACTGGCAATTGAGCATTATGTCACCGGAATTTGGCTGGCGGGTAGGATCAGACTGAATCGGCACCCGTGGAGTGATCATGACATCAAAACCCCAATCTATTCCATTTCACATCATCGCTCCACGCACGAGCGTTCCAACGGGAGCAACGGGATGGTCGGCATACCTGACTCGCGACAATTGGGATGATTGGGGTAAGTATTGTACTCAATTTCACCTGACTATAGTTGATCTCGCAGGAGAGCAGCACGACATAGGACCAGTAAAAATAGGTGAGCGTGGACTAAAACCACATCGTGCGGATGCCGAACTCCTGCCTGGATATCGCAAGCCAAATATCCCTTCCAACTTCGATCAATTGGGTGACGAATTCTTTTCAGTTGGGCAATACGAAGAATATTACGCAAACTTAGATGCCCTTGGCGACGCAATTCGTGAGCAGGTACTTGTCTCCCTTCATGATGTAGCCTGGGACTCAGAACGTTGGGACTGGGTTAAAGACGAAGATGTAATGGGAGAATCATTGCTTCGCGGGCTGTCCCGAAGCACAGTCGAGGGGCAATTCCGCCGGATGGCACATGGCGATGCACGCGTGACAAGTTATAACTTTTCTTACTCGCCACCTAAACGCATGGGTGATGGCGCGCTTCCTTTCACATTAAACTTCAGCGTAGATCCTGACTCTCCAATTCCCACGAATGTCCACGTCCTTATTGGTCGAAACGGTGTTGGTAAGACACGGTTACTTTCCTTGATGACGAAATCACTGGTTGCCAAAGACGCATTAGCAAGGCAGTCGGGCAAATTCGAAGTGATTGAGAGGGGTAAGTTTAGTGGGACTTTTGCAAACGTGGTGACAGTTGCCTTTAGTGCATTTGATGAAGATGACATGTTGCCTGAGCGGAATCCTGCCCCTAATGCGCTAGGATTTTCCTATATCGGGCTTCGCGGATTGATGAGCGAGACAGCAACTACATCTATCAAGCCTAAATCGCCCAAAATACTAGCTGGTGAGTTCGTGGACAGTTTAAGGGAGTGCCGAGTTGGAGCAAGGCAAAAAAGGTGGATAAATGTAATTACAACACTAGAGTCTGATCCTGTGTTTAACGCAGCCCAAATCACCTCGATGATCCACTCTAATCTTTCGGATAAGGATGATCGAGAAGAGGTGTTGAAAACCTTCAAAAATCTTAGTTCGGGCCATAAAATTGTCCTGCTTACGCTAACAAAGCTCGTAGAAAAGGTTGAAGAAAGAACACTTGTGTTGATCGATGAACCAGAAGCCCATTTACATCCTCCCCTTTTGTCGGCGATGACTCGTGCAATCTCCGAGTTGTTAGTACAACGAAATGGGGTAGCGATTGTGGCAACACATTCCCCGGTAATTCTTCAAGAGGTTCCTAAATCCTGCGTCTGGATAATCGATCGAATGCTGACAGAATCAAAGGCGGAACGGCCTTCGATTGAAACATTCGCCGAAAACGTAGGCATCCTTAGCCGGGAAGTGTTTCAGTTAGAGCTTTCAAAATCAGGCTATCACCAATTGTTGCGCGACTTACGGCAGCAATATGACAGCTATGAGAACGCCATGGACCACCTTGAAGGACAACTTGGGTCCGAGGGCAAGGCTGTGCTGAGGGGAATGTATCTTAACCATGAAGAATAACCACCGCTAATGAGACACCTCCCGCCACCGACAGACGAACATGCCCAACCATTGGACGCCGGGGAGGTCTATGAGACCTGTGTTTCTATGGTGAAGAAAGTTTCGTTGAAAACACAGTTGCGGGCAGTACGTCCCGAAGTGGAGGCTGAGGCCACTGACTACGATGCGAAAGCAGCAACCACCCAACTTTATCTAAAACAACCACATGATCACGTCGGGGCTGTTTCGGGTGATGAAATGGTCAAGGTCTACACGTGGCGAATGGTACCAAAGACGTCGACGGGTCGCCCCACCTATGATCGCATCATGGCGGGGCCTGCGCATAGAAGATGCCCGTTGTGTGGCATCGGGACGGTTAGCACACTTGACCATTACCTGCCTAAGTCTCATTTCCCAGTATATTCCGTGACGCCGAACAACCTGGTGCCCGCGTGCGACTGGTGCCAAGGGGAAAAGTCCGAATATTACCCCACGACAGAAGGAGGGCAGCTTCTCCATCCATATTTTGACGATGTGGACAACGAAATATGGCTTTATGCCGAAGTGGTAGCTGGAGTCCCAGCTGGGTTTCGCTACTTTGCTTCGCCCCCTGCGCATTGGTCACCAATAGCGAAGACGCGAGTCACAGCGCATTTGAGGGAACTCAATCTCTCTGAGTTGTTCTCCTCGAATGCAGGAAGCAGACTTTCTGAGATCCGAAACAGACTTGCAAATTTACATCTAAAAGGTGGGGTGAATGCCGTCCGCGAGCATTTGCATGAAGAACTTGTCAGTATAGAGGCGGATTTCAGGAACTCATGGGTGGCGGCAATGTATCGGGCAGCTGAAGCTAGCGATTGGTTTTGCGATGGTGGATTCTTGGGAACATGAAGCCCATGCCTAACTTTGTTTCAGAATCATAAAAAATCACCGTTTAACATTGCCTATTATCACATTGAGAGTTATCGGCCCTAAAAAAACCACTGCAAGTTTTCCAAAAACATACGAGTTTGCTAAACAATCTTTACTATCCCTTCTTTCTGGTACGCCTTCTTCTTCTCCTGGTGGTTGGTGTCTGAGTGTTAATGGCAATTAAAAAGTGTACCAGTTTCGGTAAAATAAAAGTGTACCACTCGAAGGAAATATGAGGGGTTAACGCCTCGGTTTTCTAGTTCTCGAGTCAGTTGATTAGTTGTTCGTTTTTCT
>JBFMAY010000024.1:0-63452 GCA_040755455.1 Thermodesulfobacteriota bacterium
CTCTGCCATGGTAATAAACGCCATACTGCTAATCCCCCTGGACGACAACGCGCAGTTACGCCCTCGCCATGCACCTGCTGCATTTTTACCCGGCCGATTCTGCTGGTTTTCTCACCGGCGGTAATACTAACCATTCAAGACGATTATTGATCTCTGGTGGATTAGTAATGAAATGATGTGCTCTTCGTTGAAACTCCCTCAGAATATAATTTTCGCTACTTTTCAGTGCTATTGTCGGGTATTTATTTTGCCAAAATATTCTTTCTATTTTTGTGCTTAATTGCCATTCATGATTCGACTGTCCTCTAAAAATAAACTGAGGCATTTTTTTACCGAGAACAACAACATCCTCCCAAGTTCTAGCGCGAAATAGCAGTATGTTTTTGTCTTTCACTGGAGTATTTTCCCCTAGTTTTGGGAGGGGGAAGAATCGAATTACATTAATAATTTATTGTTTTTAAAAAGAAAATATTTCTAGCTTTTTTATATGAGCCCCCAAAAAGGCCCCCAAACTTTGACCGCAGAAGTCGAACCCGCACTCTGCCTTGATACTATTGGTTTTAAATGTGCTGCGTAGCACCGATGTAGCACATCAGGGATAACCTGCCGCGAGTAAACTGGGAACTGCTTTCAAGTACGTAAACACGTTGGTTGCAACACCAATAAAACTGACGTGCTCGCGGTTAGCGTTGAACCCATGGTTAAGCTTTTTCTTCGTATTTCTCAATGGTTAATAATGCAAAGTCGCCTATTTTTTGGGTTGATACTTGCAAAATATAAGGAGTTGTTTTGTCCGTTTTTTTTATGTCCAGAACAGCTTGGACATTGTTGTTCGCTTCTCCTGTTACAAAAGTACCAACTACTGCGTTTTTAATTTTGCAATTTTCGCAGTTGCTATCTAAGCCGCAGCCTGCTTCTGAAAAAGAGTGAACGCAATCGAAAACTTGGCCACCACGTTTAGCTTCAATTTGAGCAAGATCTTTAAAGGGGTCAGATCTGCTTTTGGCTTTTCTCGTGATCTCAAAATAAAATTTCCCCCTGCCGCGGAGCAATCGGCCATCACATCCCTTTGTTTTGCGTTTAACTATTTGTTTGGGCAGCTTCTGCATGCAATTTAATGCCGAGCGCTCCCATAACTTTAAGAATTGTTTCAAATGCAGGGCTTCGTTCCCCGGATAGTGCCTTGTAAAGGCTTTCGCGCGACAGGCCGGCATCACGAGCTACCTGCGACATGCCCTTGGCTCGAGCAATATCACCTAAAGCTTTAGCGATAAAAGCAGCATCTCCCGGCGCCTCCTCAAAACAAGCTTCAAGATACGCGGCCATTTCCTCTGAGGTTCGGAGATGCTCAGCAACATCGTAGCGGGTTGTGATAGTTTTAGCCATGATACACACTCCTATAAATTTTTCGCAAGCCGCAAGGCTGTTTTGATATTTCTGGTCTGGGTGTGCTTGTCACCACCAGCCAGCAAAATAACTACGGATAGGCCTTGCTGCTTATAATAGACTCGATACCCCGGCCCATAATTAATCCGCAACTCTGAAACGCCTTCACCTACAGGTTTAACATCCCCAGGATTTCCTGCTGCCAATCGTTCGATCCGTACCAAGATTCGTGCACGAGCACAGATATCGTCCAAACCATCAAGCCACTTAGCAAAAGTCTCGGTCTTACGAATTTCAATCATAATCAAATTGTAGCCATTTGGCTACATGCTGTCAATATGGATTTTAGGATGTGAGCATTGAAATAATAAAAAAATCAGAAAAACTCTTACACGAGTATAAAATCTTACTTATCTAACGATTTTACACCCTCAAAAAGTCAAGCTAGCTATCCCATTTCGAGCAAAGTGAAGAAGTTACCAAAATCCCGGCGTAATTCAGCTTGAATAGATATCCTCTGGCAATTCTTGATCTAGGATCATATACGAAAACTTAGCATTATTTCCTGAGTATCTTGGACAAGTTCATAGATATCTTGACTTCCCTAATGAAAGTAATATTTCCATAAAATAACTCAGCGCTCTTTTCCCTCGAAATTGATTACACCTGTTTTTCTTGTCGAGGTCTTTATACATTGAAGAGAAAATGACAGATGTCGCCGTCCTCGATAATATAATCGCGACCCTGCAGCTGCAACCTGCCTTTTGCCTTAACGGCCTGCTCGGAACCCAGTTCAATGAGATCATCGTATTTGATCACCTCGACCCGGATGAAGCCGCGTTCGATGTCACTGTGGATCTTGCCGCCTGCTGCCGGCGCGCTGGCGCCTTTTTTGATAGTCCAGGCCCGGCATTCATCTTTGCCGACCGTGTAAAATGACATCAGGCCAAGGGCGTCGTAAAGCGCTGCGTTGATCCGTTCCAGGCCGGGTGCGGAAAGGCCCATGGCCTCAAGGAATTCCTGTTGCTCGCCAAGGTCTTCGATGGCGGCTATTTCCTTTTCTATCGCGCAGGAGATGGCGAAGATGCCGGCCTCGAAATCCTTGCCGATATCATCCTCGGCGATATTGTATACATAGAGAATCGGGGTTCGTGTTATCAGACCAAGGCTTTTGATGGCGGTCTCCTCATGGGGTTCAAGGGACACGGTCGAGAGCAGTTTTTCTTCATCAAGCGCTGCCTGGAAGCGTTTGAGAATATCTTCTTCAAGCTTCTGGGCCTGACTTTGTCCGCCCTTTTTTTCCTTGGCAAGCCGTTGCAGCCGTGTTTCGACCAGCTGCATGTCGGCGAGCAGCAGTTCGGTCTCGATATTGGCCCGGTCCCGTTGGGGATCAACCGAGCCGGCAGGATGATAGACAGCTTCAGATGCAAAAGCGCGGATCAGGATACAAAGAAGATCACAACGGCGGGCAGGATCCATCCATTCCCGTGTCTGGCTGCCCTCGGCAATATCGGGACAGAGCGCAAAATGATTCTCCGCATAGGTCTTTTTGCCAGGTTTGAAGAGATCGGCAAGGACGTCAATGCGTTTGTCCCGGATTGGTCCAACGCCTTCCAGAATTTCACCTGGTTTCATGGATGCCGGCACATTACGTCCGGTCAGGAGGGTGAACAGTGTTTTTTTGCCTGTGTTGGTCAGGCCTAATAATGCGATTTTCATGGTTTCTCATTGTGTGCAGAGGTTCAGATATTTCCAAGAAGAATACTGACCGGGATTAGAGAACAAATTACGATTCAGCCAGCGGATAGACCGCCTCCTGCTGGTGAATCGCCCCTTTTGGCGTCAAAACGCTTGAATACAGATAAAAACTGTCAACATGGAACTCCGGCAGGGTGAACAGGGCATTGCCCGATAGAAAATTGGTCAGCCTGACCAGCGGGGTCTCCCTGAGCCGGGCGATGGTGATATGCGGGGAAAAATTCCGCTTTTCCGCCGGGATACCCAAGCTGGCAAGCTCTCTGTCAACCTTTTTGCGCAACTGCAGGAGCTGCTCGGACTTTTCCATGCCCACCCAGAGAACCCTCGGCTCCTGCCTGGGCGGGAAATAGCCGAGTCCCTTCAAACACATGGGAAATCCCTCGGCTGCCACATTCTCAAGATCCGAACGGATTTCCCGGAAAAGCCCGCCGTCCACCTCGCCGATAAATCGCAAGGTCAGATGCAGCTGGTCCGGGGGCACCCATTTGGCGCCGGGCAGGCCGAAACAGATGGAGCTGAGTTCATTTTTAATGGTTTCAGGCAAATCAACGGCGACAAAAAGCCTTATCATATCTCTCCTGACTCCGGTTTATTTTCGTAATTACTCAGGTTGTTGAGGCTATCAGTAACTGAAACATACCAAATAAAGCACGCTTTGCCCCCTTATTTCCCAGTGCTTTTTGCTGGCAGACTACAGTCTGATAGTCTCAACAACCTGAGCAGTTGCTCATTTGCAAGACATTGCCGCACCGGGGCACGGCTTCAGCGACGACGTGGAATAGTAGCAAAAAGACAGGCATTATGGCAAACGATATTCAAGGACGCCGGGGGGAAAGCGGTGAAAAAACCGGGAAGCGGAAATGAGGAGGCCCCGGGATTGCTCCCGGGGCCTGAGGGTTGAGAGTACTTTGCCTATTTGCCGATACCTGCTGGTGGCCCCGGCATACAGGACTTTGGAGGAAACACTGACTCTTAGGAGGAGAGTCGTACACCAAAGGAGAGAGGTGTTTGTTGCTTTTCATATAAAGCAACACTGATACCACCAACATCATTTTTTTTATTTTATTTGACAACATGCTGCAATCACAGCAATTAATATGTCATCTTCCCCCCGCGGCAAATAAACGGCCATAAAACTTGCCGGCCTTTATCGGGCAAATCACCGAATTTGTCCCGGCGATCTGGGCAAATGGCCAAAAATCCAAAAACACTTTTACTTTCCGCAAAAAAACTATTATTTCATCATCAATACGAGATGCCATTCCGGCAATCAGGTTGACAAGTGTCAGGCAATGGAATAATTTTGCCGTCTATTTTTTTCATTTTCCCATCGGAGACAACAATGCCCCATGCAATAAAAGATGCCGCGGCCGGTAAAATCTGCGTTTCCATTGCCCGGCAGGATATCGGCAGTGCCATCCAGGCCGCCCACAAGGCCCAGGCCCTCGCCGATGTCATTGAAATCCGGCTGGACAGCCTGACTGAGCCGGCCATTGCGCCGTTCATGCAGCAGATTGGCACCCCCCTGCTCTTCACCAACCGGCCGCAGTGGGAAGGAGGCCAGTGCCGGGAGCCGGAAGAAAAACGCCTTGACCTGCTCCTGCAGGCGGTGCAAGGCGCGGCAGCCTATGTCGACATCGAGATGAAAAGCGACAAAGCCGCGGTGCGCCGCCTCTGTGATGCCGCCAGGGAAAAATCTGATACGTCAGTGATCATGTCCTGGCACAATTTTACGGTAACGCCCGAAACCCTTGAGCTCACGGATATTTTTTCACGGCAGCGGGATTCCGGTGCCCATATCGGCAAAATAGTCACCATGGCCCATGACTTCACCGATGTTCTGCGGGTCCTGCAGCTCCAGGAACTGGCCCACCGCCAGGGCTTTCCGCTCATCGCCTTCTGCATGGGCCGGGCCGGCATGATCAGCAGGGTGGCTACCCTGGAACTGGGGGGCTTCATGACCTATGCCGCTCCCGATGCAGGCGGGGCCACGGCCCCCGGTCAGCTGGCCGCGGCTGACCTGATCAATTGCCTGAAGAATTTCGCCCATGCAGATTAACGGCAGCACCATCCTCCACGGCATTATGGGCAATCCGGTGAGCCACAGCCTCAGCCCGGCCATGCATAACAGCGCCTTTGCCGCCCTGCAGCTCAATGCCGCCTATGTACCGTTGCCGGTGACCGATGTTGCCGGCGCCATGGTCGGCTTCAAGGCCCTGGGCGTCAGAGGGGTGAGCGTCACCATCCCGCACAAGCAGGCGGTGATCCCCCATCTTGACGCTATTGATCCCGTGGCGGCGCGCATCGGGGCGGTCAACACCCTGAACATTGAAAACGGCCGGATCACCGGCCACAACACCGACTGGATTGGCGCCAACCGGGCCCTGGCAGAAAAAATCGACCTGCCCGGCAAAAAGGTGCTGATCCTCGGGGCAGGCGGCTCGGCCAGGGCCATCGGCTTCGGCCTGCTGGAAGCAGGGGCGCAACCGCTCGTCGCGAGCCGGACCCCGGCCAGCGGCCGCGAACTGGCCCGGACCCTCGGTTGCCCCTGGCATCCCGTGAGCGAACTGCCTGAACTTGCGGCGGATTGCCTGGTCAACGCCACCTCGGCGGGCATGGCGCCCCATACTGACATAAGCCTTGCGCCAAAAGCATGTCTTTCCCGCTTTGCCGTGGTAATGGATATCGTCTATGCCCCGCTGGAAACAAAACTGCTCCGCGAGGCGCGCGAGGCCGGCTGCCAGGTGGTGAACGGCCTGGCCATGCTGCTTTACCAGGGCGTTGCCCAGTTTGAACTGTGGACCGGCAGAAAGGCCCCGGTGGAAACCATGCGGGAAAGCCTGCTGGCGGCGCTTACCGCGAAATAAAAAAAACCAACTAGCGACTACTCCCCATGATAGAAATTAAACCAGTGCAGCATATTCACGCCACCATCACGGTTCCCGGCTCCAAGAGCATCACCCAGCGGGCGCTGATCGCCGCGGCCCTGGCCGGCGGCCGCTCCACCCTGCTCACCCCGCTGGCCAGCGAGGACACCGCCTATACCTCCGACGCCCTGCGGGCCATGGGCATTGACCTGGACACCGCCGCCGACCCGTGGACGGTAAACGGCACGGGGGGCCGCATCACAACCCCGGACAAAGAGATATTCTTAGGCAACAACGGCACGGCCACCCGTTTTCTCACCTCGGTGGCGGCCCTTGGCCACGGCATCTTCACCATCAGCGGGGAAAAGAGAATGGAAGAGCGGCCCATCGCCCCCCTGATGCAGGCCCTCGCCGGCTGGGGCGTCGATATAGCAAGCATCAAGGGCACCGGCTGCCCGCCGCTGCGCATTGCGGCGGACGGCATCGCGGGCGGCCAAACCACCCTGCCGGCGGGAAAAAGCAGCCAGTATCTTTCCTCGCTGCTGCTCGTCGCCCCTTACGCCCGGCAGAAGGCCGTTCTCACCGTCGAAGGGGAGGTGCCATCCAAACCCTACGTCGTCATGACCCTGGCCGTGATGCGCTCCTTCGGCATCGAGGTGAGCGCAAGCGACAGCCTCAATCACTTCGAGATCAGCCAGGGCTGCTACCAGCCGCAGACCTATCAGGTTGAAGGGGACGCCTCCAGCGCCTCCTATTTTTTCGCCGCCGCCGCAGTCACCGGCGGCACCGTCACCGTCACCAATGTCCCGGAAGTCTCCCTGCAGGGCGACACGGCCCTGGTGAACATGCTGGAAAAGATGGGCTGCCGGGTGACCTACGGCAACGGCATCACCGTCACCGGCCCCAAGGAGCTGCGCGCTATCGAGGTGGACATGGGCGACTGCCCGGATGTGGCCCCCACCCTGGCCGTGGTGGCGTCCCGGGCCAGGGGCCGCACCGTCATCAAAAACATTGCCCACCTGCGCATCAAGGAGTGCGACCGCATCAATGCCATGGCCACCGAACTGGCCAAACTCGGGGCTCACGTGGCGGAACAGGAGGACGCCCTGATTATCGAAGGGCTGGCCCCCGGTGCCGCCATGCACGGTGCCGAGATCGAGACCTACAATGACCACCGCATCGCCATGTGTTTCGGGGTGGCCGGTCTGGTCGTGCCGGGGATACGTATTGCCAACGAAAAATGCGTGGCCAAATCATTTCCCGACTTCTGGGAGCGTTTCGCCCTGCTGTACCGATAACACCACCCGCTCCCTCTGCCGCACCGCCGGACGCCACTGGCCAAGCTGGATCAGGCTGCTGGCGGGGCAGGCATCGACGCACACCCCGCAGGACACGCAGGCAAACGGCTCATATTCCCACCGGCCTTCTTTTTTTCTCACCGTGAGGCATTGCGCAGGACAGACCCGGGCGCAGGTACCGCACAGGATGCATTTACCCGCATCATTCACCAGCTGGCCGCGGGAGCCGGCAAAAAGCGGTCGCGGGTTCCGCGGGTATGGCCGGGTGGCGCAGCGGCCATACAGATTGCGGATGAGCAGCGGAATCATGAAAACCATCATCTCACTCCTTATTGCAAGTTGCATTTCAGACCAAGACCGCGAAGGCAAGCGAGCAGCTACGAGACAGTACATGGAGTACGGCGAGGAGCAGCACAGCATAGCCGGCAAAGGTATCGGTGAAGGCGGCTTGGAATTACCGTTCCGTACAGCTGATACAGGGATCAATGGACAGCAGCACCACCGGCACGTCCGCCAACTCCATGCCCGGCAGCATGACGGTCAGGGCCGGGATATTGGCAAAGGTCGGGGTGCGGATGCGCAGGCGGTCCAGGAATTTACCGCCGCTTGCCTTGATATAGTACAGACACTCCCCCCGGGGCTGCTCGGCCCTGACCACGATCTCCCCGGCGGGACGGCCCTTGACCGGCACACTGATATCTCCTGCCGGCAGCCTGGCAATGGCCTGCCGGATCAGATCGATGGACTGGCCCAGCTCAGCAAAACGCACCCTGCACCTGGCATAACAGTCGCCGTCCTGCTCCACCACCGGCGCAAAATCAAGCTCGCCGTAAGCGGCGTAGCCCAGCAGGCGCATGTCCTGTGCCATGCCGCTGGCGCGCAGCACCGGCCCGACGCAACCCAGCTCCATGGCCTGGCTGCGGGAAAGGACCCCCTTGCCCCTGGTGCGTTTCTGCACCGTGTAATCATGCAGGATGGTCCGGCTCATGGCGTTCACCTCTCTCTCCACCTCGGCAAGTTCCGCCAAAATCCAGCCGGTCTGGCCGGGGTCCAGATCCCGCCGCACCCCGCCGATGACGTTTACCGAAATAATCACCCGATTGCCGGCCGTGGCCTCGTTGATGTCCATGATCCGCTCCCGCACCTTCCACAATTGCATGAACAGGCTCTCAAATCCCATGGCATCGGCAAAAAGGCCAAGCCACAGCAGATGGCTGTGCAGCCGGTGCAGCTCCGACCAGATGACCCGCAGATACCCGGCACGGGGCGGCGGTTCAACCCCCATCAGCCCTTCCAGGGCCTGGCAGTATATGAGGGCGTGGATCATGGAGCAGATGCCGCACACCCGCTCGACGATCTGGATCATCTGGCGGAAATCCCGGATATCAACCAGCTTTTCCAGGCCCCGGTGCACATAGCCGAAGGCCGGCGTGGCTGAGACGACAATCTCGTCCTCAATCCTGAGATTGAGATGCAGGGGCTCCGGCAGCACCGGATGCTGGGGTCCGAAGGGAATGACGGTGCCGGCCATCGTCCTTACTCCTTCACCGGTTCGGGCTGGTCGGTCCGGCGCAAAGGCGGGACGCTGCCATCCCCTTGCAGATACAGGGTGCGCCGGTAATCAGGGACAAGTCCGGCAAAGCGCAGGCCGAAATGGTCCTGGATCTCATTTTCCACCAGAAAGGCGGCGCTATAGATACCGCTGATGCTGGGCACCTCATCCCCGGCCACGGCCAGCCGCAGATGGCTGAGCCGCAGCTCCTGGTCAAAATGATAGAGCAGCTCCGCGCCCTCGCTGTCCGCCCTTACACAGGTGATGGTGACGAAACGGCAGCCCTTTTCTTTTAAAGCGGCCACCGCCCGGCACAGCTCCCGGCTTTCGATCCCCTCTGCCTCAATGGTCATCTCCCCTCCCCCATTTCTTTGCTCTTTTCCCTGAATTTTTCCACGGCCAGCACCACCCCGTCGATGATGGCCTCGGGCCGGGCCGGACAACCCGGCACATAGACATCCACCGGGATGACCTTGTCCACCCCGCCTACCACATTGGGCGCCTCGCGGAACACCCCGCCGGACAGCCCGCAGGCGCCGATGGCCACGACCACCCTGGGCTCCGGCATCTGTTCAAAAAGCACGGCCAGCGCCTCCCGGTTGCGGTGATTGACGGTGCCCGTCACCAGCAGGATATCGGCATGCCTGGGATTGCCGACATTCACCACCCCGAAGCGCTCCACGTCATAGACCGGGGTGAGACAGGCCAGGGTCTCGATGTCACAGCCGTTGCAGCTGCCGCAGTCAAAATGCAGCAGCCAGGGCGACCTGCGCCGCGCCGTGCCGATCAATTTATCCACAAGCCCCATGGTTCACCCCTTGAGCCAGAAGAGATTGAGCGCGGCGGCCGCAAAAACAGCGGCCCAGCCCCGGCCCAGCATCCAGCGCCAGGTCAGCCGGGCCGCGACGTTATCCAGGACGATGACCGCGCCGAAAGCCGCCAGGGGCAGCAGAATCATGGCCGCCACATTGGTTGCCCAGAACAGGGAGCAGATGGCGAGATAGAGCATCACCTCCAGCCAGTGGGCGATTTCCAGCAGGCCCAAATGCGGCCCGGCATATTCGGTGTACACGCCGCGCACCAGCTCCTGATGGGCATGATGGCTGCCGGCCAGATCAAAGGGCGATTTGCGCATCTTCACGGTCAGGGCGAAGAGAAAGGCGAGAAACAGCAGCGGCAGCCGGTCCAGCAGCGGCTCCGGCAGGGCCAATACCCCGCTGACCCGGAAGCTTCCCGTGGTGAGATAGAGCGCGCCGGCAAAGAGAAAAAGCAGGGTCTCGCAGCAAAGCATCTGCCACAGCTCCCGCTGGCCGCCGGTCTGGCTGTAGGGTGACGGGGAGGCCATGGCGCCGAGCACCAGAAAAACCCCGCCCGTGGCATGGACAAAAAGGATGACGAGCAGATCACCCTGGCAGACAAAAAGCACCAGAGCCGTGGCGGCAGCGGCCAGGGTCGCCACCGGCGAAAATGCCTGCCACGGGTTGGTGACCACCCGCTCCTTGGCCAGGAGCTTGATGACATCCCAGAAAGGCTGGGTGAGGGGCGGGCCCCGGCGGGCCTGCAGACGGGCCGTCAGCCGCCGGTCAAGGCCGCTGAGCAGTCCTCCCAGCAGGGTGGCGGCCCAGAGCACGGCCAGGGCAATGACTGCGGTCCGCATCACGGCCATAATCCGCCTCCGAGCATGAAAAGCAGCAGCCCTGCGGCGGCAAGATTCACCCACCTGGTCCAGCGCTTTTCGCCAAGGAGCGGCGCCAGATAGTAATTTTCCACCACCGCCCGCACCGGCCGGTTCATGGGTCCGCGGAAATGATCAGGCAACTCCGTGTTGGCCCCGGCCAGATAGGCCCTGCCCTTTTTGCCGGCCATGGCCTGCCTGGCCGCGGCCAGGGCCAGCAGCGCGACAAGGGCCGCGGCCACAAACAGGCTGGCCAGGGGAAACGCCCCCTGGGCCGTCAGCAGCACCCCGGCCCGGCCCGCGGCAAATGGCGGCCCGGCCGGGAAAGCGGTCATGGGGCCAAACAGGGGGGCCAGCGCTGCCAGCAGCCGGCCATGGAGGGCCGGTGCGCCCAGCACCAGCAGCACGGCGCCGCAGGCAAGCACTGCCAGCGGCCAACGGGTGAGAAGAGGTTGCGCCTCGGCCCGGGCGGCGGCCGTCTCCCCGCCGGCCAGCAGGGTTCCGGCCAGCCGCACCCAGTACAGGACGGTAAAGGAGCTGCCCAGCACCAGCATGAGATAAAAAACGATATTATCCGCCCCGGCCTCAAAGACCAGCCATTTGCCGAGCAGCATGCCGAAGGGCGGCACAATGAGGGTCAGCGCCGCCAGCACACTGATCATGGCGGTCACCGGCATGATGGCGCACAGGCCCCGCATCACCTCGATATCGCGGCTGTGCACCTGCTGCTCCGCCGTGCCGACGCAGAGAAAGAGCAGACCTTTGGAAACGGCATGAAAGAGGATGAGCAGCATGCCGGCCGCCACGGCAGCGGGGGTGCCGATGCCGGCGCAGGCAAAGATCAGCCCCAGATTGCTGATGGTCGAATAGGCCAACACCTTTTTGGCGTTGCGCTGGCCGATGGCCAGGGCCGCAGCGGCAACAAAGGTGAAGCCACCGGCCAGCACAAGTCCCTGGGCGAGCAGAGTGCCGGCCAAGGCCGGGGCAAAACGCAGGGCCAGATAAACCCCGGCCTTGACCATGGTGCTGGAATGGAGAAGCGCGGAGGTGGGTGTCGGCGCCACCATCGCCCCCAGCAGCCATTTCTGCCAGGGCAGTTGGGCGGATTTGGTGAAGGCCGCCAACAGCAGCATGACCAGCGGCAGCATGGCCGCGCCATGGCCGCCTGCCGTCGCCACCAGCCCGGTCATATCGAGCATGGCGCTCTGGCTATAAAGCCCCCAAATGGCAAGGAGCAGCAGCAGGCCGCCCAGCCCGTTCATCCACAAAGCGGTCAGGGCCTTGGCCACCGCCTCATCGGTGTTGTCATGGCCGATCAGCAGAAACGAGCAAAGGGTGGTCAGTTCAAAGAAAAAATAGAAATGGGCCAGATGATTGGTGAGCACCAGACCGTTCATGGCGCCGAGAAAGAGCAGCAGCACGGCGAAGAATTGCGGCTGGCGGGAACGGTCAAGCTGCAGATGCCGTTCATGGGCCTGCATGTAGGGCAGGGCGTGCAGACAGATGAGCCCGCCGACAATGCACACCACCCGGACCATGGTGAGCGACAGGGCATCGACCGCAAACAGGGCGGGACCGTGGCTCCCCCCGGCAAAAACCGAGAACTCAAGCCAGGCGAACAGGGCAAGCTGCCCCGCGGTCAGCATGACAATGAGGGGATGGCGATACCGGCAGCCCAGAAAAAACATGACGGCCAGCAGCAGAAAATCGCCGCCCGCGATAAGCGGCGCAATAATCCCGGCCCACTTGCCGCCGCAGGCAGGCGACGCCTGCAGCAGCAGGCTGCAGGTTGCCAGCCCGCAGACGGTGGTGATAACGAGAAATGACCGGCAAGCGGATGAACGGGTGAGCAGAGACGCCAGGGCGGCAAGAAAAGGAACGATGATGAGAACGACCGAGATGGCCTCTGGCATGCTGCTTCCCGTTATGAAAAAAGGAAAAAATCGAGCCGGACAAACCCGGCCGGCAAGGTCATTTTCACCTTACCATAAATTCCGGGGAAAATCTGCCGGAGTTCCATGGCAATGACCTAAAAATCCCCGGCCCGAGCCGGAAAACGGCATTGGCGCAGTTCGTCATCACGCCAGGGTATTTCCTCTTTTTTTCTGGAATCTAGCCCATAAGAAAAACCCGGATTGCGGGCGAAAGGCTTCAATTCCCGCCCGAGGCCAGCCGCCGCAGTTCATCGGCGATCTCCCGGCTCAGGCGGAACAGCGCTTCGCTTTCGCTGCGGACCATGGCCTCGAAATCATGGGTAGGGGCGGGAACGGTGATGTCGGCGCGGCGCGGCGCGGTCTCCATGCCGTTGACGGACCAGTTGGCGATGAGATGCACGGCGTCATCCGGGCCGGCGTCAAAGCGCAGCACCTCAACCCGGACCTGATAGCCGGGCGCCTTGCTCCTTGGCCAGGGGTAGGCCAGGATGCGGCTGGGATGCAGCTGGGCCGCAAGGTTTTCGGCCAGCACCCGCAAGACATTGCCGGCCAGCGGCTCGGCCCAGCGGTGGGAGTCGGCGGCCGCCAGGCGGTTTTCCGAGACACGGAAGACGATCTGGGAGCGGTCGAGGTAGTCCGGCAGGGTCACCGGTCCCAGGCCGATTACCATCGTTTCCCCCGTTCCTCCGGCTGCCGGGGCCTCCGGCTCCATGCCGGCGAGCAGATAGAGCCTTGTCTCCGGACGCGGCGCACAGCCCGGCAGCAGAACGGCAACCATCAACACCAGGGCGAGCGCCAGCCGTTTTCGCCAGCATCCTTTCATGGCCTCTCCTCCATTGCCTTTTTCCCCCGCACCAGGGATTCCGGCTGCTGTTCCAGGGTTTCGGCCAGCGCCCGCAGGCTGCGGGCCGCCTTGGTCATCTCCTGCAGGGCGGCATTGAGATGCACCACCTGGGGCGATTCCTCCCCGGCAACAGCGCCCACCGCCTGGGCGGCATTGCTCAGCTCCTCGGCCGCCCGGGCCAGACTGGCGAACACCGGGGCGTCAGGGCTGGCCAGGGCCTTCACGCTGTCCGCCGCCATTTCCATCCGCACGAGGGCGGACTGGGCGACCAGCAGGGTCTGCTGCAGCTCCGTCAGGTCGTCGCGTAATGCCGCCATGGTCGGCTGGGTCTCGGCATCCAGCTTGGAGACCAGCAAATCCAGATGGGTCAGGGTCGCTTCCAGCCGGCGGGGAATCTCGCTGGTGGCCGGGTCGGCGAGAAGCTTGCCAAGGGCGTCGCTGATGGCCGTTACCTCAGTGAAAAGCTTGTCCCAGGGCAGGCTTTCCAGCCTGGCGGTGAGTTCCTGCACCGGGGTGGGGATGGAGGGGATCTCACTCACGTGCTGGTCGGTGGCGACAAACACCGCCGGCTTTTCCGGGTGGAAATCCAGATCAACATAAAGCTGACCGGTGAGCAGGCTCTGGATGCGGAGCTGGCCGCGCAACCCGCGATCCACCAAGCTTTTCATGGTGGCGCGTTTACCGAGATCGATCTCTTCGCCGGTCGGGGAGCGCACCACGTTGGGCACGACCTCGACGGTGACGAGCACCGTGAACCGGCCGTTGCGCTCATCGAGCCCGAGCTGGATCTGCTTCACCGTGCCCACCTTCACCCCCAGAAACAGCACCGGGGCGCCGACCTGCAGGCCCTGGGCCGCTCCTTCGAAATAGATGACATGCCGGGGCCGTTCCTGGAAAACCTGGCCCCCGGCCACCAGCAGAATAGTCACCACGGCAAGGGTCACGGCGCCGAGGACAAAGGCGCCTATCAGCGTCGGGCTGGCCCGCCTGCTCATGCGCGCACCTCCCCCCGGGACAGGAAGCACCGCACGTTCGGCGCGCCGTGCTCCAGGGCCGTGCGCGGATTGCCCGTGGCAATCATGGTGTGACGTTCGGTGTCGAGGTAGATGGAATTGTTGCCGATGGTGAGGATGCTGGCGATGTCGTGGGTGATGACCACGATGGTGGTGCCCAGACTGTCGCGCAGCTCCATGATGAGATCGTCGAGCCGGCGGGCCGTGAGCGGGTCCAGTCCCGAGGAAGGCTCGTCGATGACCAGGATCTCCGGGTCAAGGGCCATGGCCCGGGCAATGCCGGCCCGCTTGCGCATGCCCCCCGACAGTTCCGACGGATAGAACTCCTCGAAGCCGGCCAGTCCCACCAGGGCAAGCTTGAAGGAGACCACCTCGTTGATCTTGCCGGCCGGCAGGGCGGTGTATTCGCCGAGCGGCAGGGCCACGTTCTCGGCAATGGTCAGCGAACTCCACAAGGCCCCGCCCTGGAAGAGGATGCCGAGCCGCCGTTTCATGCGTTCCCGGTCGTCAGGGGCGGCGTTCCAGAAATCCTCCCCGTGGTAGAAGACCTCCCCCTGTGCCGGACGCTGCAGCCCGATGAGGTGGCGCATCAGCGTCGTCTTGCCGCAGCCGTTGCCGCCCATGATGACGAAGATGTCGCCGCTGTTCACCGTAAAGCTCAGGTCCCGCTGGACCACGAAATCCCCGTAGGCCATGGTCAGGTCGCGTACCTCGATATGTGGCGCATTGTTCATGTCAGATGCCCAGCCGGTAATAGATGATGGTCATGAGCGAGGCGGTGATGGTGATCAGCAGAATCCCGGTGACCACGGCCGAGGTCGCGGCCCGGCCCACCGCCTCGGCGTTCCTGCCGCACTGGATGCCGCGCAGACAGCCGGAAAAGGCCACCATGGCGCCATAAACCGTGCCCTTGGAAAGCCCCACGAAAAAGTGCTTCAACTCCAGCGCCCGCAGCGTTTCGGTGTAATACTCGAACATGCCGATGTCGAAAATGGTGGCCGAGACGAGTAACCCGGCGAGCATGCCGACAAAACTTGCGTAGAGCGTGAGCAGCGGCACCATGAGCATCAGCGCCAGCATGCGCGGCAGCACCAGGAAATCGACCTGGGAGATGCCCAGGGTGCGGAAGGCGTCGATCTCCTCGTTCACCTGCATGGTGCCGAGCTGGGCGGCAAAGGCGGCCCCGGTGCGGCCGGCGATGATGATGCCGGTCATGAGCGCCCCCACCTCCCGCACCATGCCGATGGCCACCAGGTCGGCGATAAAGATCTGGGCCCCCACCATCTTGAGCTGATCGGCGCCCAGGTAGGCGAGGATCAGCCCGACCAGGAAACTGATCACTGAGACGATGCCCAGGGCCCGCGGCCCGACCTCCTCGATCTCGACCCACAGATCTCCCAGCCGGAACCGGGCCCGGCCGGTAAGCAGCCTGCCGAAGGAGAGTGTGATCTCGCCGAGGAAGTGGATCATCTCAGGAGCGGTGCGGACAAATTCCAGGGTCGCCGGGCCGACCCGGTCAAACAGCCCGGCCGGCCGGGCGCGGCGGCCGGCCACCGCCTGTTCGGGCACGGCAAAGGCCATGGTGATCAACCGCTGCACCCCATCGGGCAGCCCCTGCTGCTCCACGGTAAAGCCGCGTTCCGCGCCCATTTTCACCACCCCGGCGAAAAAGGCGGGCAGCCCGGTGTCCCATTCCCCCAAGTCCGTGACCACCAGCCTGAGGGTGGTGAGCCCCTCGAAAAAAGCGGCCTCCAGTTCGCGGACCGGGGGCAGCTGCTCGCTCAGGCACCAGCGGCCGGAAAGGGTGACTTCCAACTCCTTGTCCGAGAGCCTGCGCGTGGCGAGCCGCCACGCCGGCCCGGGCTCTGTGACCGCCTGACTGTTCATGATCGCCGTCTGACCTTTATAGCGGTTATAAAGGACTGAAAAGTTATAAAAATACCGTTTAATTATTTAGGTCTTGTCTGCATAGAAGGGTGACGCAGGCATGATTTTTTTTACCACAGAATGGAAAGCACCGCAAGCAAAGCAATGACAGGCCTCATCCTCGCCGGGCGGCGGAACCAGGTGTTCTTTCTTCGCTTTGCCCTGTTTTCCGCCTGCGTTGACAGGTCATCGGGCAATCCGCCGGACACTCACCTTTCCCGGACAGATGGCGGCGAAGCGGCGGGCTGCAGCGCCCGGTCCCCGCCCGGCATGGCTTCCGGCCCGGAGCGGAAGACGGGGGCGACCGACGCCAGGCGCCGGTAAAGCTTGATATTTCTGAGCTGGGGGAACCATTCGATCAGGAAAGTCGCAAGAGACTCCCACAAGGAAACCCAGGCGGCGACGATGAGGCCCTCGGCGAACACATGGGCCACCACCGTGCGGTCCGGTCCCAGCCAGCGGTTGACCCAGACGGAGATAAACAGGATGGCAACGCCGATGCAGAAGAGAACAAGGGACCGGCGCACCATCTGCCGGACCTTTTGCTGTTCGACCTCGACCAGGTACAGGAAGAAGTTGTTGACGCTCCCCCTGATGCGGGAAAGCCCGGCCTCATCCGGCGGGCTGGCCAGGGTGAAGCTGATGGTGAATGGTTCACTGCCCAGTTCCCGGGCGCAGTCGATGAGGTAATCGACGAGGTCCTGATCCAGATCCCTGCGGATGTAGGGCGCGCTCCGGTCAAAATCACTGTAGAGATCTTCCACCCTGTCCGCGGCAACATCGATCAGGATGCTGCCGTCAGGGCCGCGTTCGTAGCGATTGAGAACATCTCTCTTCATGCCCGCCCACCCAAGAATGAAGTCTTGCCATGTTGCTTTCTCCCCTTATTCTGTCCAAAATCAGACCCGCTATCCGTCTCAAGCTTTGCTGTCCTCCATCGCATCACGGACCTTGCGTGCGAAATTATGCATGGTAAAAGGTTTCTGGACAAAATGTATCCCTTCCTTCAGCACCCCGTGCCGGACAATGACATTTTCCGTGTAGCCGGACATGAAGAGGACATTCAGTTCAGGCTTTATCATCTTTATCTTATCATATAACTCCGCCCCGCTCATCTGCGGCATCACCACATCTGTTATCAAAAGATCAATGGGCGTGTCGTCTTTGTCAAAAAACGCCAGGGCCTCCAAGGGGGTCGCTGCCGTCACCACGGCATAGCCGATCTTTTTAAGAACCGAAACCGTCATCCGGCGGACCATGTCATCGTCTTCAACCAACAGCACCGTGCCGTTACGAAATGGCAGGGAAGTTTCCCCGGTTGCCTTCTCCACCGCATCCTCATCCATGATTCGGGGGATATAGATCTTAAACGAGCTCCCTTTTCCCGGCTCGCTATAGACGCTGATAAATCCGCCGTTCTGCTTGACAATCCCGTAAACGGTGGCGAGTCCCAGTCCCGTACCCTTGCCCACCTCTTTTGTGGTGAAGAATGGTTCAAAGACATGGGCGAGGATTTCATCGCCCATGCCGACCCCATTGTCGCTCACTGCCAGCAATACGTAGTGACCGGGCCTGCACTCCACGTTCAAACTGCAGTAGAGCTCATCGAGATGAACATTGGCGGTTTCTATGGTCAGGACACCGCCGTCCGGCAGAGCGTCCCGGGCGTTAACCGCCAGGTTGATAAGAATCTGATCAATCTGGGTGGGATCAATTCTGATCTTCCATAAATCTTTTCCCGGGGAAAAACGCAACTCAATATTTTCGCCGATTAACTGAGCCAATGTCTTTTTTATATGAACAATCAGCTGGTTCAGATTCGTCGTCTTGGGGGCAATAATCTGCTTTCTGGAAAAGGCCAGGAGCTGGCGGGTGATGTCCCTGGAGTGCAGGCCCGCCTTTTCAATCTCCATGACATTCATTAACAGGGGATGCTCCGCGGGCAAACTGTCTTTGACCAATTCCGCATGTCCCAGAATGACGCTGAGCATATTGTTGAAATCATGCGCTACGCCTCCGGCCAGTTGTCCGACGGCTTCCATCTTTTGTGATTGCAGCAGCTGGTCCTCAAGCTGCTTGCGTTCGGTGATATCGATGCCATAGGAAATGCAACCGGCAAAGGCCCCATCTTCGCACAGCTCGGCATTGCGGAATGATATGAAACGTTCCTCGCCCGCCTTGGTCAGAATGGGATTTTCAAATGACTGGGCCAGCCCCTCCTGCGCAGCCTTCTGGAAAACCTCCCAAACCTTTGGATATTTATCCCTGGGGGCAAGCAACTCGAACCAGTTGCTGCCGAGCAGTTCATGCCGGCTGTAGCCGGTGATTTCCTCGGCTGCCTTATTAACCACCCGGATCTGACCTTGGGCATTCAGTACCACGATCATCGCATTCGCCGATTCTATAAGCTTCTCGGCATAAGCTTTGGACCGTTGCAGTGCCGCCACTGCCTTTCTTGCCTCTGTGATGTCACGGTGAATGATAACGGCATTTATAAGATTGCCGCTTTCATCCTTAACTGGAGAAATGGTCACATCAAGAATGACATAAACCCCCCGGGCGGGCTGAATATGTTTTAGTTGCGCGCTGTCATATTCAATAGTGAAGTTGGCAGTTTTTCCCTCGTTGTAAACCGATTGCACCAAAGGGAGGTAACCCTGCTCAATGACAATATTGTCCTGCAAAACATTATATCTGCCAAGAACGTCCTCTTCCATGATATCTAGCAGATCACAGCACGCCTTGTTGATCCGGATTAAATTGCCTTTATCATCCGAAATCCATATGGGATGGGGATTTTGTTCAAAGATGTTATTGAGCAGACGTTCGCTTTTGCTTAATTCCGCCTCTGCCTGCTTGCGCTCGCTGATATCCTGCCCCATAAAGAGCAAACCTTTCGGACCAAATGGCACAAGATGACAATCGAGGAATACCCTTTTGCCAAAACTGGATATGGTTGTCACTTCGAGGCGCTTGGCGGATTGTGTTCCGACAGCCATCCGGGCTGTGTTCAGCAAACCCGAACTCTGCCAGGATGCAATTTCATGATAGTTTTGCCCGAGCACCTGTTGTTTGCTTGCGCCAATTATCTGGGTCAGGGAATCGTTAACCGCCAGGCATTGGCCGGATGCATCATAGATTGCGATGCCAACCGGCGATGCGGCAATGATGCCGGATAGTTTTTGCTCGCTCTCACGTAATGACTCTACCGCCTGCATACGGTCCGTGATCTCCAGCATGATCCCATCCCAGACGATATCGCCGTTGGCCTGCAGCTCCGGACGGGACATGCAGTCATACCAGCGCACTTCGCCATTGACGATATGCCGCAATACTTCGCGCCAGGGGCGCAGTGTCTCAACTGATTGCCTGACCGACATATCAAATCTCGCACGATCATCAGGATGCATGAGGCTGATGATCAGGGAGGCATCGGCCATGAGATCTTCAGGTGCGATATCGAACAGCTTCTTTGATTCGCCGTTTACGTAAGGAAAGGAAAAACTTCCGTCGGCATGCCGAGCGAACAGGTATACCATGCCGGGAATATTGGCCTGCAACCGGCGATATTTTTCTTCGCTCTCCCTGAGTGCAGCTTCGGTCTGCTTTTGCCCGGCGACTTGTGCCCCCATCTTTTCAATCAGTTGGTTGATTGCATCGGCGAGCCTGTCTGTTTCGTCATTCGTGTCAGAAGTCTCAACGCGCAAGGCAAAATCACCTTCCACCGCTTTGCGAACAACCTCAATTAGTTTGCTGATACGATTCATTGTTTATTCTTCACCCATATCTCTTACCCACAGTGAGCAAACCAGGTTATTACCTGAACCGGCTTTAAAAAAGCTCTCTGTTTTTCTGCAGGCCAATTTGCATTTCTCCCTCTGCGTCACAATGTGCCATCTCCAACAATTTTTGCACGTTGCCTAACAAAAAGCAAAGGGAAAACAAATGAAATGATGATAGCTCATTGCCCCAAGGCATCAGACCGCATTATCAGGCAGGGGAAAATTGACGCAAAGACAAAATCAGTTGGCACTCACCCGAGATGCTCAAGGCCATTGCTGCCGTCAAGAAGAAAAACAAGATGAATTCCGTGCCATCTGGGCGCTGGTCATGGAATTTTTGGATCATGGAATGAAAGGCGCTGCGGAAAAGGGATGCCGGCAAAGCCTTGGAAATGAGCAAAATTCCCCGCAAGTTACCAGCCCAAATACTCAGTGCGAAGACCTGCATTCCCAGCCGCCAGCAATTGCCTGCTATCCGAGGTGACAAACAGGTCAGGCCGCCACTCAAGCGCGCAAGCCACAGGCAGGGCGTCCATTGCCCGCAGGCTGCCGTTCTCCAGCAGCCTTACCGAACGGGAGACCACGGCGGGCGTAATCTGCAAAATCGTTGCATCATGAACATCAGCCAGCAATTGCCTCTTGGCCGCCCGGTAATCCGCGGCAGTCAGTGCCCCTTCCCGCATGCTCTTGGCGCGGGGATTTTTATAATTTTATGCGTCCCCATCGCCCCCACATTAGAGGGAGTTCATCGAGTCACCGGTGCTGTCGGTGGTTAATACTATCAAATAGATGTGGCAATTTGCCTCTTTGCAAGCATTAAAGTTTATTGTAATTTGCGCGTTAGGATGGCGGGCAGGAAACTCAAACCTGCCGCAATTGGTGAATGAAATGATACGGAAATACGTGAGAAAGCCGAGTTACTCCTGATGGTAACCCGGCTTTGCTTTTTTTGGGGGGGGGAAGGAACGGCCGGGCCGGTTTGCCTGGAAACACGGGCAAAGGAGAAAAGAGGAGGCAGGCGTTTGGTGACGTGGGCTTAAGTTTAGGGAGGACTTTTATGGTTCATTACAGCATTATTCAGGGTTGTCGTTGGTTTATGGCGATGGTATTCGCCAGTCTTGTTTTGTTTTTGGTAAACGGCATGGCAAATGCCGGTATCAATGAGTGGACCAGCAATGGGCCGGGTGGGGGGCATATTTTAGCCCTTGCTATTGATCCTGTTACTCCGACAACACTTTATGCTGGTACTGAAAGTAATGGAATATTCAAGAGCGTTGATGGTGGCTACAGCTGGACTGTGGTAAATACAAGATTACCCATTATTGTCCTTGCCATAGATCCTGCTACACCAACAACACTCTATGCCGGTATCGATAGTGGTGGAGTATTTAAAAGCATTGATGGCGGCGACTACTGGACTGCGGTGAATACAGGATTACCTGATTACACCTCTATTAATGCCCTGGGGATAAATCCAGATACTCCCAGCATACTCTATGCCGGCACTGATGATGGTGTATTCAAGAGCATTGATGGCGGCGGCCACTGGACTGAGGTCAATACAGGATTAACTGACACCTGGGTTAGAGCCCTTGCCATAGATCCTGCTACACCAATGAAACTTTATGTCGGCACCTGGGGTGGTGGAGTGTTCAAGAGCATTGATGGCGGCGACCACTGGACTGCGGTGAATACAGGATTACCTGATTACACCTATGTCCGTGCCCTTGCCATAGATCCTGCTACAGCAGATACACTCTATGTCGGTACCTGGGGTGGTGGAGTATTCAAGAGCATTAATGGCGGCGGCAGCTGGATTGCGGTGAATACAGGATTAACCAATACCTCGGTCAATGCCCTTGCTATAGATCCTGCTATACCAACTACAATATACGCCGCCACCAGTTGGAGTGGTGGGGTATTCAAGAGCATTAATGGCGGCGGCAGCTGGATTGCGGTGAATACAGGATTAACTGACACCAATGTCATCACCCTTGTCATTGATGCTGATACACCGGCTACAATATACGCCGGCACTGATGGGGGCGGTGGAGTGTTCAAGAGCATTGATGGCAGTGGCAGCTGGACTGCTGTTAATACAGGATTAACAAATACCACTGTCATTGCCCTTGTCATAGATCCTGCTACTCCAGCTACAATCTATGCCGGTACCGATTTGTGTGGGGTATTCAAGAGCATTGATGGCGGCGGCAGCTGGATTGCGATGAATACAGGATTACCTGGCTACACCACTATTAATGCCTTGGTGATAGACTCAGCTACCCCCACCACACTCTATGCCGGTACCGAAGGTTATGGAATATTCAAGAGCATTGATGGCGGCGGCCACTGGACTGCGGTCAATACAGGATTAACTGACACCTGGGTTAGAGCCCTTGCCATAGATCCTGTTACTCCAACTACAATTTATGTCGGTACCGAGGATGGTGGCGTTTTCAAGAGTATTGATGGCGGTGTTAGCTGGACTGCCGTTTGTACTGGATTACTCGACTACAATGTTCGTTCCCTTGCCATAGATCCTACTGCACCAACGACAATCTACGCCGGCACTGGTGGGGGTGGGGGAGTGCTTAAGAGCACAAATGGCGGCGGCAGTTGGACTGCGGTGAATACCGGATTAACTGCCACCAATGTCAATGTCCTGGCCATCGACCCCGCCAACCCCAGCATAATCTATGTCGGCACCAACGCTGGAGGGGTGTTCAAGAGCATTGATGGCGGCGGCAGTTGGACGGCAGTTAATACAGGATTAACTAGCATCTATGTCTATGCCTTTGCCATCGATCCAAATACATCAACAATAATCTATGCCGGAACCTGGGGTGGTGGGGTATTTATGAGCATCAATGGCGGCGACAGCTGGACCGACTTTAATATTGGTGGGTTAACCAACACCATTGTCCTAGCCCTGTCCATTGATCCTGCTACGCCTTCAATAATCTATGCCGGCACCTCAGGTGGAGGTGTATTCGATAATTATCAGACAGGTGTTCCCCCATCAGCCCCCTCATCGTTGGTGGCTAAAGCCATTTCCGCGTCAAGCATCGTGCTTACATGGAAGGACAACGCCAGCGATGAAGCAGGTTTCAAGATAGAGAGGAAAATAGGAACATGCGACGTTGTCAACGCCTGGTCACGGATCGCAACATTAGGGGAAAATGCGATCACCTTGACCAGTACGGGACTGTCAGCCAATACCTCCTATTCCTATCGGGTGAGGGCCTATAATGAAGCGGGCAACTCTTCATATTCCAACTGCGCGGCGGCAAAAACAGCCATTGCCGGAACACCCAAGGCGCCAACCAACCTCAATGCCGTGTCCCTGTCCACAAGTCAGATTAAATTGACTTGGAAGGATAACTCAACTAACGAGACGAGTTTCAAGGTGTATAGAAAAGTGGGGACGAATTCTTGGGCTCTTCTCGCGACAAAGTTGGCGAACGCGGTGAGCCACACTGATAGTACCGCAAGCGGTAATACTGCAACAATACCTTACAGTTATTATTTAAAGGCATGCAACAGCAGCGGTTGTTCCCCAGTAACCAATTTTGCCGTTGTTCCTTACATGCCCAAAAGTCTTGTTGCGACTGCCGCATCATCAAGTCAGATAAACCTCACCTGGGCTGACAAAAGTACCAATGAGACAGGGTTTAAGATACACAGGAAATCCGGCTTATGTAATTCAATCAGTCTTTGGAGCCTGCTGGCTACGGTTGGAGCAAACAGGAAATCATACAGCAATACCGGACTTTCTTCAGATGTTACTTATTCCTACAAAGTGAGGTCATTTTACAGATCATTTGCGCAACCCTATGCGTTTGGATATTCACTCTTTTCAAATTGTGATTATGCGACAACGCCATGAGTAGGTGAATATTTATCACCTTTGGTAGATTTTTTAGGGTAAGACGGGTTTTGGTCAGATAGTGGGACATGCTGTAAATCTCGCGGTGGTACATATCCAGTTCGACACACTGCTTGGTGAGGTTTTCGTATTTTTATCCAGCCCCCGATATCATTCCCTTAACGCCTGGCCGGGTTAACGAGAAACAGGGCGGGCATAAAACCCGCCCCTGCGCCACGGAGCGCCCACACTCACTCCAGCCCCGCACTCACCTTGTCGCCCCGGATGTCATCTTTAAACAGGGCGATGCCCCGTTCCATGGCGCAGAAATCGCCGCACATGGTGCAGGTTTGCTGATTGGCCGGGGTGCGGCTCTGGCGGATGATCGCCGCCTCGGCCGGGAACATGAGGAGCCGCAGGTGCTCATCCCAGCGCATGTCCCGCCGGGCCATGGCCACGGCCTTCTCCCGCTGCCGGCGCTCCGGGTACTTGGCGATATCGCCGATGCGGGCCGCAAGCCTGGTGGCCCGCACCCCCTGGCGCACATCATCCTCGCTGGGCAGGGCCAGGTGCTCGGCCGGGGTGATGTAGCAGATCAGATCCGCGCCATGGCGGGCGGAGCTTGCCGCGCCGATGGCCGCGGTGATGTGGTCGTAGCCCGCCCCGCTGTCCGCCGGGAGCGGCCCCAGCACGTAATAGGGGGCGTTGCCGCTCATCCTCTTTTCCAGCAGGATATTGGCCTCGATCTCATCAAGCGGCACATGACCCGGCCCTTCCACCATCATCTGGCAGCCCATGTCCCGGCCGATCTCGGCCAGCTCGCAGTTGATGATCATCTCCGCCATCTGGGCCCGGTCATGGCTGTCGTGGATGGCCCCGGCCCGCAGGCCGTTGCCCAGGGACAGCACCGCGTCGTATTTTTTCATCAGCCCGCACACCCGGTCAAACTGCTCGTACAGGGGGTTTTCCCGGTTATGGTACTCCATCCAGGAAACCATGAAGGTGCCGCCCTTGGACACCAGGCCGCCGTAGCGGAAGCCCTGGCGGCGCAGGCGATCGATGCTGAAGCGGTTGATGCCGCAGTGGATGGCCATGAAGCTGATGCCGTCGGCCAGCTGGCGCTCGATGAGCTCGAAAAGATACTCGGGGTCAAGCTTGTTGGGATTGCGGTACTGGCGCGCCGCCTCGGAAAAGGCCTGATAGAGCGGGACATTGCCCACCGGCAGCGAGGTTGTTGCCAGGATCTCCCGGCGGATGTCGTCGAGCCTCCCGCCGGTGGACAGCTCCATCAGGGTGTCGGCCCCTTCGTCTTCCGCGATGCGGGCCTTGCGCTTTTCCAGTTCCAGGTCAGCGATGTCCGATGAGGTGCCGATGGAGGCATTGACCTTGGTCCGCAGTCCGCGGCCGATGCCGACGATCCTCTGGCCGGGGCGGCCGGGGTTGTTCAGGATGACGATCTCGCCTGCCGCCACCCCGGCCCTGATCTGCTCCACATCACCCTCTTCATCGCGGGCCACCTGCCGCATCTGCGGGGTGACGACCCCTTGCCGCGCCAGTTCAAGCTGGGTTTTCATACTCTCTGCTCCTTTATTGCTGTTGTCCTGCGGGCAAAAAAAAATCCGTGCTGCACAAACCGCAAAAGCGATTTCCGCAACACGGATTCAGGACGTTTCCATGGTATTTGATCCCGGCAGGTCTTCTGGCTTGCAGATCGTCCCGCCACCACGCCTTCCCGTAATAAACTACAGTGGCTTCATGTGGTATCAGTCCCTGCTTACAGCGCTGGCCCAACGTTACGGATTTGCACCGTATTCCCTTTTCACCGCCGGCCCGGAGACCGGCGGCACCGTGATCATCTCTGTCAAGGGCACGAGAATTACCGAATCAGACAAAGAATGCAAGCCAAAAAAAACGGCGGCCGGCAATCAGTATTGACCGCCGCCTCTTCTTCCTTCACCACCCTGTCTTCCGCCGCCGCGTCCGCCGCCGCGTCCGCCGCCGCCACCACCGGGACGTCCGCCGCGGCTGGGTTTATCCGCCCGTGGCCTGGCCTCATTCACAGTGAGCGTTCTTCCGCCGAGATCCTTTTCATGTAGGCCGGTGATCGCCGCCTGCGCTTCAGCTTGGGCGGGCATCTCGACGAAACCAAATCCTTTCGATTTCCCGGTGAACTGATCTTTAATAATGGTGGCCGACTCAACCTCGCCGAATGCCTTGAAAGCGCCTCGTAATTCCTCTTCCGTGACCTGGTACGACAAATTGCCTACATAGATTTTCATTTGGTTCCCCTCGTTGAAGTACAATCCGCTGCCGGATTGCGCCGATCATGTGACCACGCAGAAAAGGCTGACAGACAATGCGCCCCTTCCTGGTCTCTCTATTGTTCTAAGATCTCTATAGCACATAGTTTTTTTGCGATCTATTTTTTTCTTTGTCCGGCCTGCGGAAATATCCTGGGATTTCGTCTCATTTTCAGCCGGATCCCGTTCTGCGCTTGCGTTTGCGCACGGAAAAGCCGAAACGGCCGATGACCGGCCCCAGGGCGAAATACTGGCCGAGGCCATAGGCCAGCAGCCCGGCTTTGTCCAGCCGGAATTTGCCCCTGGCGTCCAGCAGGGCCGAGGTGACCTGCACGGCAACCACCTCGGCCAGAAACAGGGTATGGGTGCCCAGCGGCAATGACTGCCGCACCCGGCATTCAATATTGATGGGACATTCCAGGATGATCGGGCATTGCAGCTTAAGGGCCGGGGCCGGCGTCAGGCCGGACTCGGCGAACTTGTCCACACTGCGGCCGGAGACCATGCCGCACCAGTCCGTGATCCTGGCCTGCTGCGCGGACGGGACATTGACGGCAAACTCCCCGCTGCCCGCGATGATTTCGTGGGAATGGCGCTCTGGCCGGACGGAGATGGACAGCATGGGCGGATCACTGCACACGCTGCCGGTCCAGGCGATGGTGATGATGTTCGGCCGCCATTGCTCCGTGCCGCCGCAGCTGACCAGCACCACCGGCAGCGGCGCCAGGACATTGCCCGGCTTCCAGGACTGCTTCTCTATTCGTTCTCTTCTTGCCACTCGTTTCATCCTTCAGGCCGGATATCCAGCCGGCCTCCCCCTATTTTGCCTTGGCCGCAAAATACCAGTCAAACAAAGCACGGCCCGGCAGCAGCCTTGCAGCACAAGAGCCCATCACCGGGTTCAGGTTGCCAAGAGATGTCATGTATCGAAAAATTTTCCAAGGGCCCGCAAGGGAAAAAGATTAGCCGGTTTACTTTTCGCGTTGATTTTGCTAAAGAAATAATAGTAACACTGAATGACTGCATAAAGAAATGAAAAAAAATTCAGGTTGGCATGATGATGAGAAAAGTTAATAGCGTCTGCAGGAACGTCCTGTTTTTCCTTCTGTTTTTCTCCTTTTTTGCGGCCGCGGCCCATGGGGAGGTCGTTTATGTAACCGACCGGCTGGTGGTGTCGCTGCGCAGTGAACAGGGGGGCGGCGAAAAAATCGCCACCTTGTTCTCCGACACCTCCCTGCAGCTCCTTGAGAGAAGCGGCCGTTTTCTCAAACTGCGGACCGAGGACGGCAAGGAAGGCTGGCTGGAGGAACAGTACACCACCAGCGAACCCACCAAGCAGATTATTATCGGCAGCCTGGAGGCGGAGATCAAACGTCTTGAAGCCAACCTCACCCAGTTGTCCAAGGAAAGGGGACCTTTGGGCGAGCAGCTTGAAAAGAGCAAACGCGAGTATGCCGAACGGGTGAAGCTGCTTGAACAAAACCTGAGCCGGCTCCAGGCTGAGAGGGATGAACTGGCTGCCAAGTTTCAGGGAATGGAAGCCGCCTACCGGGATATCAGGGAGAAATCAGGCAATGCCGTGGAGGTTGCCGATCAATTCAAGCGCCTGCAGGCGGAATGCAGTCAGCTGGAGGTGCAGAACAAGCTGTTCCGGCAGGAAAACGAGGGGCTCAGGAAAAAAACCAATCTCTACTGGTTTTCCGCCGGCGCCGGCGTCCTTTTCCTGGGTTGGCTCATCGGCAGAATCCCACGCCGCCGGGGCAGCGGCAAGCTGTCAATCTAGGCCCATGCCTCTCGTCTCCTGCCAGCGATACCTCCTTGGCGCGACGATTGTGCTATTGGCGTCAAGCCTTCTCCTCCGGCCCCTCCCGGCCCGGGCCACCAACGGCTACTGGGCCCATGGCTACGGCCCCAAGAGCAAGGCCATGGCCGGCGCCGGGGCGGCCCTGCCTTTGGATGCCATGGACGCGGCGCAGAACCCGGCGAAAATGGTCTGGCTCGGCAACCGCATGGACCTGGGCCTTGCCGCATTCATGCCTGACCGGAGTTTCACCGCGGGCGATGACGGCGGCAACGGCTATCCAGCCATTTCGCCGGGCACCCATGACAGCGGCAACGACATCTTTTTCATTCCCCATCTGGCCCGCAACCGGATGCTGGACGCCACCTCCTCGCTGGGCATCAGCATCGGCGCCAACGGCGGCATGAATACGGAATATGACGCGGCTGTTTTCTCGGCCTTCGATAATCCCGGCAACACAGCCACCTCCCCCACCGGCATCGACTTCAAGCAGCTGTTCATCGGCCTGACCTATGCCCGCAAAATCGCGGCCAACCACTCCTTCGGCATCACCCCCATTGCCGCGGCCCAATCGTTCAAGGTGACCGGCCTGCAGCCCTTTCAGCCGTTTTCCTCTGATCCGGAGCAGGTGACCAACAACGGCTATGACTACTCATACGGCGGCGGGGTGAAAATCGGCTGGCTGAGCCGGATTACGGACAGCTTTTCCGTGGGGGCCGCCTATCAAACCAAGCTGTGGATGTCGAAATTCGACGATTACCGGGGACTTTTCGCCGAGCAGGGAAACTTTGACATCCCGGCCAATTTCACCGCCGGACTGTCCTGGCAGATGACCCCGTCGCTGACCCTGGCCGCGGACGTGCAGCATATTCTCTTTGAAGAGGTGAAATCCATTGGCAACAGCGGCTGCATGGTGCTGCGGCCCGGCTCGATCATGCTGGGCACGGACGACGGCATCGGCTTCGGCTGGCGGAACATGACCATCGGCAAATTCGGCCTGCAATGGCAATGCCTCACCGACCTGACATTGCGGGCCGGCTACAGCACCGGCAACCAGCCCATTGCCGGCGAGCAGGCCCTTTTCAACATCCTGGCTCCGGCCGTGGTCACCGAACACTATACCCTGGGGCTGACCAGGACATTCGGCAACATGGAACTCAGCCTGTCACTGCTCTATGCCCCGGAAAACAAGGTGAGCGGCACCAATCCCAATACCGGTCTCCAGACCGGCTCGCTGGCCATGAGCCAGTACGAGGTGGAGATCGGCATCGGCTTTGTCTTTTAGGGGCCATGGTGAAATAACCATTACATCGAGAAGGGTTTTCCCATGAAAAAAAATGTGCTGGTTATCGCCGCCGCAGTGCTGGCAATCGGCCTGATCGCCTTCTTCTTCCTGAGCACCTCCTCCCGGCGGAGCGGGGCGGTTGTCACCACCGGCATTGTTGAGGGGACGGAGGTCAACATAGCCGCCAAGATATCCGGCAGGATTGCCGGCATCTGCTGCCGGGAAGGAGACATGGTCACGGCCGGGCAACAGGTCCTGCTGCTTGAAAGCGAGGATCTGACCGCCTCCCGCAACCAGGCTGCCGCCAGACTCGACAAGGCGGAGGCCGAGGTGATCGTCAGCAGGGCAGCCATTGAAAACGGCCGGGCCAATGTGGAGAGCGCCACGGCGGACATCGCCAACGCCCGGGCGGATCTGCTGCGCTATCAGGCCGGCGAGCAGGACGCCAACCGCCACCTTGAACGGATCGCCAGACTTTACCGGGAACAATCCATCGCCCGGCAAACCTATGATTCCGCCGTGGCGGCCCATGAGATGGCCAGGGCGGAAACCCGTGCGGCCCATGCCAGGATCGATGCCGCCGTGGCCCGGCGGAATGCGGCCCAGGCCCAGCTGCGCATGGCCGAAAGCGCGCTGCGCTCCGCCGAGGCCGGGGTCAGGGAGGCGGCAGCCGATCTACAGTTCAGCCAGGCCAGGCTGGCCGACACCATCATCACCAGCCCGCTGGCCGGCATGGTGGTCAACCGGACGGTGGAAAAAGGGGAAACCGTCACGGCCGGGGTCACCGCCCTGACCATTGTCGATCCGGCCAGCCTGTACGTCCGGGTTGATCTTGATGAAAAAATGATCAGCGCGGTTGCCCTGGACAGCCAGGCGGCAATCACTGTTGAAGGCCTCCCCGGCCGGGTTTTCCAGGGCCGGGTGGCGGAAATAGGCCGCTACGCGGAGTTTGCCACCCAGCGGGATGTGGTCAGGGGCCGCCATGACATCAAGACATTCAAGGTGAAAATCCGCCTTGCGGACAGCGACGGCCTGCTCAAACCCGGCATGACCGTTGACGTGGAGATGCCGGGAGGGACCCAAAATGACCCAGCCAATCAGCGCCGTTGAGGTGGCCGGCATTACCAGGAAATTCGGCAACTTCACCGCGGTAGACAACATCAGTTTCCAGGTGGCCGAAGGGGAGATTTTCGGATTTCTCGGCACCAACGGCGCCGGCAAAACCACCCTGATCCGCATGTTGACCACCCTGCTGCGTCCCACCAGCGGCCAGGCTTGGGTTGCCGGTTTTGACATAACCGGAGATCCCGATAAGGTGCGCCGCGCCATCGGCGTCGTGCCCCAGTCCCTGACCAGCGATCTCGATCTCACCGGCTATGAAAACATGGATATCTACGGCCGCTTTTACAGCATCAGCGCCAGGGAGCGCAGGGAGCGCATCCCCTATCTGCTCGAACTGGTCGGCCTGAGCGCCTGGGCCGATAATCTCGTCGCCTCCTATTCCGGCGGCATGCGCCGCAGGCTTGAGCTGGCCCGGGTCCTGGTCCACCGGCCCCGCATCCTCTTTCTCGATGAACCCACCATCGGCCTTGACCCCCAGTCAAGAAGGGTGGTGTGGAATTTCATCCGCCAACTGCGGCAGGGCGATGCCATGACCCTGTTCCTCACCACCCATTACATGGACGAGGCGGAGGCCCTGTGCGAACGGGTGGCGATCATCGATTCCGGCAAACTGATCGCCATCGGCGCACCTGATGAGCTGAAAGCCCGGATCCCGGGCAGCGATATCGTCTCCCTCAAGGTGACGCAGCTGAGTGATGACATGGTGGAGCGGATCGGCAGCATCCCCTGCGTTCATTCCGTCACCGTGGAGGAAAATACCCTGCGGGCCTATGTGGATAACGGGGCGGAAAATCTGCCGCTGCTGATCGAGACCATCAAGGCGGGCGGCCTGCGGGTGGTCTCAGCCACCCTGCATGAGCAGTCCCTGGAGGATGTTTTCATCCATTTCACCGGCAAATCCATCCGGGAAGAGACCAAAAAATTCAATTTTCTCGTCGGCGCGGGTATCCCCCAGAAGTGGGGCAGATAGGCCAAAGGAGGATGGACGTGCGACTGCTGGCCGTAATCGACCGGGACCTCAAAAAATTCAGGCGCAATCCGATGGTCATCGCCATGAGCATCCTCATGCCCATCCTCTACCTGGTGATCCTGGGCAATTCCTTTCAGGGAAAACTGCAGGGGCTGCCCCTGGCCGTGGTCAGACAGGACACCGGCCAGTCATCCAGGCTGGTCATGGAAAACCTGCGGGCCATCGAAGCTGGTCCCCGGACCTTCAGCATCATCCCCCTGCGGGACCAGCAGGAGGCCATTGACGGGGTCAAGGACGGCACCTACAAGGCGGCGATCATCATCCCCCGGGACTTCAGCAGGAAAATCGCCATGCAGGCCGTGCCGGAAATCGGCCTTTTCCTTGACAACACCGACGGCATCTCGGCGGAATCGGTCCGGGCCGCGGTGAACGGCGCCATCCGCGCCATGCAGGCGGAATATGTGCCGATCAGGGAGAAGGCGGATGAGGTGCGGCTGCGGGACATCAATCTCTACCCCAAGGTGGACTATTTTCAGTCCCTGGTGCCGGGCGTGGTCATCATGGCCATCTTCCTCGGCGCCCTGACCACCGGCGCCTTCAATCTGGTGATGGACCGTTTTCTCGGGGTGGATGAAAGCTACATGCTCACCCCCCTGTCCAAGATGGATATCGTCGGCGGCCTGATCATCAGCGGGCTCATCGTCACCACCTGCATCGCCACCCTGATTTTTATCGTCAGCATCCTGATAACCGGCATTCCCTTTGCCAACTGGCTTGAACAGGGGATTGCCATTTTGCTGGTCATTGTGCTGACCACCCTCGGCCTGCTCAGCATGATGTTCGTGCTGCTGGGCCGCCTGGGTCATCCCCGCATCGTGGGTATTCTGAGCGGTTTCTTGAACGTCATCCTGTTTTTCCCGAGCGGCGCGGTCTACCCCATTGACAGTTTTCCCCACTGGCTGAAGGTCTTTGCCAAGGTCAATCCCGAGGCCTACGCGGTGCATGCCTTGAAAACCATCCTTTTCAAAGGCGCGGGCATCGCCAGCATCGCGGACGATCTCGCCTTTCTCGCCTGTTTCACCATCCTGATGCTGACCACCGCGGTTCTCACCTTCAAGAGGAGCGGCTGACCGCTGGTACCGTGACCGTTTTCCGCTCCATTTCACCGCTGGCGCAGCCAAAAAACAACCACCGGGCAGACCATGGGCTGCCCCGCTAACAAAACCCATGATTACATAGTGTTACAAACATTTTTACAGCACGACGAATGAGCTTGACATGGAATTTCGAATTATGTATTAGCATTTTTAACTTGATACAATCAGTCCCATTATCCTGACTGCTCAACCATCACTTTTGCACAGAGGACAACGGAAGACTTGCCGCATAAAAAGCTAACCAGCAGCTTATTATCCGCCAAACCGCCTGGGACCCTTTTATGTTGAAATCAGTGTTCCGCTTATAAAGATCGAGGCTCCCGCGCATGCTCACCGTCAAGACCTATCTGGCGCCGTCTAAAGTCCACGGCATTGGCCTGTTCGCCGCCGAAAAGATTCCAGCGGAAGCGGTTGTCTGGAAATACAACCGCTTCATCGACAAAATTTTCAGCGTGCCTGCCTTTCTCAAGATCTGTCAGGACCAGGACCATCCCACCCTGAGCCACCTGCTTAATTCCAGCTACAAGAAAAACGGCAAATACTTCTACCTGACGGACAATGCCAGGTTCATCAACCATTCCGACTTAAACAGCAATATCTCCTTTGCCGATGAATTCACGGAAAGGGCCGAGCGTGACATTGAGGCTGATGAAGAACTGCTGGAGAATTATCACCTCTCCTATGATGTGGATGATTTCTTCTTCCAGGAGCTGTTCAACATCAGACCCGATGATTACCTCAATATCATTGCCCAGGGGTGCCACTGCCATGCTCATTATCGATACGTATCTTGACCGCTCCAGCCTGCATGGCATCGGGGTTTTCGCCGCTGAGGATGTGGCCAGGGGCCGGGTGGTCTGGGAGTTCAATCCCCTGCTCGATCTGGAATTCACCGCCGCGCAGTGGCGGGAAATGCAGCGCCAGGCCGCGCCCGCAAGTTTCAAGCACATCCGCCGCTACTCCTATAAAGAGAACAACAGGTTCTATCTGTGCGTGGATAATGCCCAGTTCATGAATCACAGTAATGATGCCGCCAATGTGGCAAACGACAAAACGAGCAACACCATGGTGGCCAGCACCGATATCCGCAAGGGCGAGGAGTTGCTCTGCAATTATTTTGAATATTGCGACAGCGACGACTTCAACCTGCGGCAAATCAGACAGGATCACGGCAGCTGATCGCCGGTCAGACCGCTGGGCCTTTACCGCCCCCTCCGCATCTCCTTTGCAGGCAGGCCGCACTCCGGCCCAACCCCTGACATTTTCCATCTCCGCCAGAAATCAGTCCGCCCGTTGTTATTATTGCTTTTTTTCCGGCAAACACCTGTGATATTCTGAAAACGGCAATGGCCCGCCTTTCGGGGCCGGATCAATGCGAAAAAACAGCATTCATCTTCACAAGTGGGGGTACAACATGCCGCGCTGTCACAACATGCTCCCGGAAATGGTTTTTGCCCTGTCCATCCTGCTGCCTTTGGCGCTGCCGGGCCAGGTGGCCGGCCTTACCGAATCACCTGATGATCTCACGGAATTAAGCCTTGAAGAGCTGATGGATATCAAAATCGTGGCAGCCTCCAAGAAGAAACAGCGGATCTCCCAGGTGGCGGCCTCGGCCTTTGTCATCACCCGGGACGATATCCGGCGTTACGGCTATCGTACCCTGGGCGAATCCCTGCGGAGAATCAGCGGGCTGTACCTGAGCTCGGACCGCAATTATGATTATCTCGGGGTGCGGGGCTTCAGTCTGCCCGGTGATTACAACACCAGAATTCTTGTGCTGGTTGACGGCCACCGGGTCAACAATGCCCTCTACGATGCCTCCCTGCTGGAAGACGGTTTTCCCATTGATATTGAAAGCATTGATCGCATCGAGGTGGTCAAGGGGCCAGGCTCCGCCCTGTGGGGCAGCAATGCGCTCTTTGCCGTGGTCAACGTCATCACCAGCAAAGGCGGCGACCTGGCGGGCGGCCGGGTGCTGGCTGAAACCGGCAGCCATATGCGCCGCAAAGGCTTTGTTGAATATGGCCGGCTTTTGGACAATGGTTTTGAGCTGGCCGGCTCGCTTTCCGGCCTGGACTCGGATGGAGAAAATCACATCTACTTTCCGGAACTCGACCAGCCCGGCTTTCATCATGGCGTGGCCAAAGGAGTTGACGGCGAGGATGCCTACAAGGGCTATCTCTCGCTCGCCTATCATGACGTAGGGCTTATGCTCTACCAGAGCAAACGCCGGAAAACAGTGCCCACCGCCGCCTGGGACGGGGCCTTCAATGACAGCGGCACCTACACGGATGACGGCTTCACCAGTGCCGAGCTGAGCTATGAAAAGGACCTGGCCGGCAGCAGCAACGGCCATTTGCTGGCCCGCATCTATCACGATGACTATGACTATTCCGGCGAATATCCCCGCTATGACGGCGGCGGCTGGGCCGGAACATACGTTGACAACAAAGACGAAGGGTGGTCCAAACAATGGGGGGCGGAACTCCGCTACGGCATGGATATCACCAAGGCCCTCACCGCGACTTTGGGGGTCGAATACCAGGATGTCTATGAAATCCATCAGAAAAACTGGGACACCTCTCCTGATTATGCTCTGTCCCTTGACACCGGGACGGACGAGAACGCCTACCACTCCTCCGCCTATTATCTGCAGGGAGAATACGGCCTGCTGGACAATCTCCAGCTGATCGGCGGCATCCGGCTTGATGACTATTCCACCATCGGCAAACAGTGGAACCCGCGGGCCGCCCTGGTCTACTCGCCCCGCCTGTCGACCATCTTCAAGCTGCTCTACGGCGAGGCCTTCCGCGCCCCCAACGATTACGAACGAAATTATGACGACGGGGGCTGGCAGATCGGCAACGACCGCCTGGAACCGGAAACCATCAGAACCTGGGAACTGGTCTGCGAGCAGAATATCAACAGCCATACCCGGCTGGTGGCCAGCATCTTCCGCTTTGAACTGCAGGATCTCATCACCCAGGTGGAAACCGCGGATTACCTGCTCCAGTTTCAGAACAATCCGCACGAGGTCAGAAGCGACGGGGTGGAGATCCAGCTGGAGACCCGGTTCGACAACGGCATTGAGGGCTATCTGGGGGTCAGCACCGTCAACACCCGGGACCTTGAGCTGGACTCCCGGCTGACCAATTCGCCGGCCCTGCTGGCTTCCGGCGGCATTTCCATACCTCTCTGGTCAAAAAAACTCTATCTGTCCCCTGATTTTTTCTATGCGGCTGACCGCAAATCGGCCGACACCACCGAGGATGCCGGCTCCTATTTTCTGACCAACCTGTCCCTCACCTCGGCAACCCTTTTCAAGGATGTCAGCCTGTCGTTTAGTGTCTATAATCTGTTTGCCAAGGATATCATCGCCCCAGGAGCCGGCGAGCATTACCACTATGATCCCGCTGCAGACAATTACCTCTACTTCAATATTCCGCAGGAGGGGAGAACCTTTCGTTTCCAGCTTTCCTGCCGTTTTTAACGGATATTACAAAACAGCAACCGGCCGCTCATCCATGAACTACGCCTTGGCCATACTGGAAAAATTCCTGCAACGCGCAACGATGCTGCTGGCCCTGGTGCTGTGCGTCACCTCCCCTGCCGGGGCGGAGCAGCTGACCGGCGGCGAGTATGCGGTCAAGGCGGTTTTTCTCCTGAATTTCGCCAAGTTCACCCAGTGGCCGGCGGCGGCATTTGACAGCGAGCAAAGCAGCATTGTGCTGGGGATCTGCGGGGACGATGATTTCGGCGAGGCCTTAAGCGCCATAGAGGGCAAAACCGCCGGGGGCCGCAAACTGGTGGTCAAAAAACTGGGACAGGGCGGCGAGCTGCACGGCTGCCATATCCTGTTTATCAGCGCCTCGGAAAAATGGCGCCTGCAGCAGATCCTCTCCGAACTGGCGGGACAGCCCGTCCTGACCGTGGCGGACATGGAAAATTTTGCCGAACAGGGAGGGATCATCTCCCTCGGCAATGAGGGAACGAAAATCAAACTGACCATCAATCAGGCGGCAGCGCAACGGGCCGGCCTCAAAATCAGCTCCCAGCTCCTGAAAATCGCCACCATCGTGGGCAACTGACCATTTTGACCGCGGGCCTGCTGCCGGGCAGTGTTGCCGGAGACGCCCGCTGCTGATTAATCCTTCAGCAGACCAGCCGCCCGCAGCATGGCCCAGCCGGCCTCATCCTCACCGGCGGCGCAATAAGCCGCAGCCCGGCGGCGGCCGGCAAAATGGCCGAGCAGCCGGGTGGCCAGTTTCTTGCCAAGCTGCACCCCCTCCTGATCAAAGGAGTTGATGTTCCACAGAAAGCCCTGGAAGGCGATCTTGTTCTCGTACAGGGCAAGCAGGGCGCCCATGCTGCGCGGGGTCAGCCGTTGCCCCATGAGCACGCTGTTGGGCCGGTTGCCCGGGAAACGCCGGTTGGGATTGTCGTGCGCCTGCCCGGTGGCCAAGGCGAGGGACTGGGCCAGCAGATTGGCCAGCAGCTTCTCCTGGGAGCTGGTCTCCTTGACCAGCATATCCCGGTCATACTGGCTGTGGCGAAAGCCGATGAACTCCACGGGAATAACGGTGGTGCCCTGGTGGATGAGCTGGTAAAAGGCGTGCTGGCCGTTGGTGCCGGGCTCGCCCCAGATGATGGGGCCGGTCTGATAGGCCAGTCTCTCGCCCTGGCGGTTGATTGATTTGCCGTTGCTCTCCATGTCGCACTGCTGCAGGTGGGCGGCAAAGCGCACCAGGCCCTGGCTGTATGGCAGAACCGCCAAGGTCTCGCAGTTTAAAAAATTGTGGTTCCAGATGCCGAGCAGCGCCATGAGCAAAGGGATATTTTTGCGGATGTCCCGCTCTTCGGCCGCCACGTCCACCTCGTGCGCCCCGCGCAGGATCTCGACAAAGCCCTCATAGCCCAGGGCAAAGCCGAGCATGACCCCGCCCACCATGGAGGTGGAGCTGTAGCGGCCGCCGATGTAGTCATACATGTAAAAGGAACGGAGATAGTGGGCGGGATTGTCCATGGGACTGCCCTCGCCTGTCACGGCCACGAAATGGGCCCGGGGATCAAGGCCGGCATCCTTGTAAGCCTGGCGGACCAGCTCCTCATTGGTCAGGGTTTCCAGGGTGGTGCCGCTTTTTGACACCACGTTGACCAGGGTGCGGGAAAGATCAAGCCCAGCGAGCACCCCGGCCGCGTCATCCGGGTCCACATTGGAGATGAAATCAACCCGCCGGCCGCTGGGCCTGAAGGCGGCCAGGGCGTGATACAGTGCCCGGGGACCGAGATCCGAGCCGCCGATGCCGACTTGCACCATGCCGGTGAACGTCTCCCCCCGGCTGTTGACCAGGGCGCCGCTCTCCAGATCAGCCAGAAACAGCCGCAGCTTCTCCAGCTCTTTGGCGGCCTGGGCCGAGGCCGCCGGCTCCAGGGGTGACGTGGAAAAGACATCCCGGGTGGCCGTGTGCAGCACCTGGCGGTTCTCGCACTCATAGCCCTCAATGCGGTTCATCACCGCCCCCTTTTTCATGGCCAGCAGCTGCTCCACCGCCTGGCCCTGGTCCGCCAGCTGCTGCAGGGCGGCAAGCACCCCGTCATCCACCCGCTGGGTAGCGTAGAGAAGATCAAAGCCGGCCGTGGAACAGACACAGCTGCTGATGCGTTGCCCGCCCACCGCGCCTCGGGCAGTCAGATCAAAGGGATTACCGGCCAATGTTTGCAACGTGGCGTAAGAAGGCAGTTGATCAAGATTCATATAATTCATGGTTTGTATCCCGAGAAAGTTAACTTATTAATTACTTAATTTGTTAAACATTTTTTTCTTTATCCAATTAAACAGATAATTACCTATCGCATTGGACTTCTGTGGCTCAGAAAGAAAAATTTCCATACCACCAGATTCACTAAATATTATTTTTACATCTTTTCCTGTATACAGTGATGATATTTGGGTTAACAAATAACTAGCCAATTCAACATTGTTTTTTTGGGTATAATTGCGTCCCAAATTTTCTGCCTTTTCCTTGGGTTGAGGCTTATTTTTGTTTCCAATATCCATCTGAGATGCCTCGTCAAAATTCAGTTTATCAATTCAATTCTCATTCAATTTATTCTGGCTCTATAAAAATCTTATCAATTAAATCCATGGAGAGTTTGTATTTCTCCTTCCATAGTAATATTTCACAACAAGGACCAAAATCCTTCAAGTTCTTTTGCGCCCCTGGTCGAGAAAATCCGTCCTTGCCAGCTGATAGAGGCGCACCTGTCTGCTTCTGGGGAACTCTCTTTTGGCCATTGCTTTCACCGCCCTGGCCAGGCCGGCGAAACAGACCTGCGTTTCCTGCTCCGCATAACCGTGCTCCCTGACCAGGAAACTGTCCTCCCCCAGCCTGATAATGGCGATGCCGCGGTTGCGTTTGTAGGTCAGTATCTCCACCCCCCGGGGCGGCTCGATTTTCGCGACCAGCAGCAGCACCCGTTTGATCGCCGTGTCAATATTGATCAGGGCCATGGCTCTTTGTTCCACATGGGATAAAAAACGATCACCTCCTGTTTGGGGCCATAATGATATTTGCAATCCCAGTCTGTATATGCTATTGCTGTCTTTCTGCTCATTGCGGCGATCACCTGCTGAGGCGAAAACGTTTTTGTTGATTATAACAAATTTATTGATACAAGCATTAAACCAAGGAAAAATTATGGCAACACAAAAGATCATTTACACGGAAGTTGACGAGGCTCCGGCCCTGGCAACCTACTCCCTGCTGCCCATTCTCCAGGCATTCACCAAGGGCTCCGGCATCAGCTTTGAAAAAAAGGACATCTCGCTGTCCGGGCGTATCATCGCTAATTTCCCCGACAAACTGCGCGACAGCCAGAAAATCCCTGATTATCTAGCGGAACTGGGAAAGCTTGTCAAGCTGCCGGAGACCAATATCATCAAACTGCCCAACATCAGCGCCTCAATCCCACAGCTGAAAGCGGCGATCAAGGAGTTGCAGGAAAAGGGCTATGACATCCCGGACTACCCCGAGACACCGAAAAACGACGCCGAAAAAGAGCTGCAGGCCCGCTTTGCCAAGGTGCTCGGCAGCGCCGTCAACCCGGTGTTGCGGGAAGGAAACTCCGACCGCAGGGCGGCGGCATCGGTCAAACGGTTTGGCCGGCAGAAACCGCACCGCATGATGAAAGCCTGGCCCAGTGATTCGAAATCCCGGGTGGCCCATATGAGTGGCGGTGATTTCTACGGCAGCGAGAAATCACTCACCGTGCAAACAGCCTGCGATGTCCGCATCGAATTTGCAGGCCAGGATGGCAAAGCCGCCGTCCTCAAGGAAAATTTTCCCCTGCTGGCAGGCGAAATCATTGACTCCTCGGTGATGAACGCTGCCGCCCTGCGGCAGTTCTATGCCGAGCAGATCAAGGCGGCCAAGGATGACGGCCTGTTGCTGTCGCTTCATCTCAAGGCGACCATGATGAAGGTGTCGGATCCCATCATGTTCGGCCATTGCGTTTCCGTCTATTACCAGGATGTCTTTGCCAAGCATGCGACGGTGCTGGCGGATCTCGGGGTCAACGTCAATTACGGCCTGGGCGACCTCTATGCCAAAATCCAGCAGCTTCCCGCTGAAAAAAGAGCGGGAATCGAGGCAGACATCGCCGCAGTCTACCAGACCAGTTGCGAACTTGCCATGGTGGATTCCAGCAAGGGAATCACCAACCTCCATGTGCCCAACAACATTATTATCGATGCCTCCATGCCGGTGGTTATCCGTGACGGAGGCCGCATGTGGGGGGCGGACGACAAGCTGCACGACACCATCGCCATGGTGCCTGACCGTTGCTATGCCACCATCTATCAGCAGGTGGTGGAAGACTGCAAAAAACATGGGGCCTATGATCCCGCCACCATGGGCAGTGTCTCCAACGTGGGCCTGATGGCGCAGAAAGCCGAGGAATACGGCTCCCACGACAAGACCTTCGTTGCTCCCGAAAGCGGCACGATCCGCATTGTTGATGCCGCGTCAGGTGCGACCCTGCTGGAACAGCGGGTGGAAAAAGGGGACATCTTCAGAGGCTGCCAGACCAAGGACGCCCCGGTGCGGGACTGGGTGAAGCTTGCCGTCAGCCGGGCCAGGGCCACCAATACCCCGGCAATTTTCTGGCTGGACCAGAGCCGTGGTCATGATGCCGAGATCATCGCCAAGGTGAACCGCTATCTGCCGCAGCACGATACCAGCGGGCTTGATATCCGCATCATGCAGCCGGATGACGCCATGCGTTTTTCCCTCACCCGCATCCGTAAGGGCGAAGACACCATTTCCGTTACCGGCAACGTCCTGCGTGACTATCTCACCGACCTCTTCCCCATCCTGGAACTGGGTACCAGCGCCAAAATGCTGTCCATCGTGCCGCTGATGAACGGCGGCGGCATGTTCGAGACCGGCGCGGGCGGGTCGGCGCCCAAGCATGTCGAGCAGTTCTTAAAAGAAGGCCATCTGCGCTGGGACTCCCTGGGTGAGTTCTGTGCCCTGGTCCCCTCGTTCGAGCATGTGTACAGCACATTTACGAATGAGAAGGCGGCGCTCTTTGCCGAGACCCTTGATCAGGCCATTGGACAATTTCTGGAAAACGGGAAGTCGCCCTCCCGCAAGGTGGGGCAGCTCGACACCCGGGGCAGCCATTTTTATCTGGCCCTTTACTGGGCGCAGAGCCTCGCCGCCCAAGAGAAAGACAAGGAAGTGCAGGGACGTTTCACCAGGGTGGCCAGGGAGCTTGGCGACAATGAGACAAAGATTGTTGAGGAAATGAATGCCGCCCAGGGCAGCCCGGCGGATATCGGCGGCTATTACCGGCCGGATGCGGCAAAGACCAATGCCGCCATGCGCCCCAGCGCCACGTTTAACCGCATTATCGACGCGATGTAAGGCAGGAAAGTCTGATAGGTGTTTAGATTTAGGCTGTAGGTTGTATTAGGGTACCCATTGTGGGTATGTACCCATGCAGGAGGGCAACCACAAGGGTTGCCCTTACAGACTAAACATCAGGCTTTTATTTGAAATATAGGCTGTAGGTGATAGGGATTTAGTAACGAGTCTGTAGAAAAAGGTAAAAAGGCATAAAAGCTCAAACTTGATATTATTGAAACTGCTAAAGTTTGTTTTCGCTATTTTCAGCCTCGAAAAGGGTTTTTCTACAGCCTCAACGATACGGGTAACCAGCCGCCCTAAAAAGTTGACCCGGCAGGCCGCCGCAGATTTTGCGGTCTGGTTTACCCGCTGGTTAAAGGATTGAAAGCGATAAAAAGACGTCGCATCAATCCTTATTGGTTCTAGTGGTTTAAATATTTGGTGGTGTAGAAAATGTAAACCACTGATTTGAGGCTGAACTAGCACCAACTACATAAAAATAAAAGTAATGAAATAAGGACCATGTTGAAACATCATTACCTTCTCGTAAACGGACAGACCAATAATAATTAGTGCCAGGTTTTAGTTCTGTAGTTAATTGATAACTTGGATCTTTAATATCTTCATTTAGTAAAACAACTCTACCTGGTATATATGTTTTACCAATGCTATCAATATAATAGGCAGCGGCTTCATAAACTATTAAGTCATATGTAACGTTTTTATTTACAGATGCTTCCCATTTAAATATCGATTTTGCATTACTAATTTTTTTAAATGGCTGCGCTGTTGCTTCAGGATAAATAGGAATTACTCCATTAAAAATTTTCCCTAAGTATTTATTTTCACATTTTATTCCCCATTTATCATCGCAAATATATTGAATATTGTCATATGATCCAGGTTGAGGTTCTGTTTCCATAATAGAGATAGAAGGTTCCTCTCTTATATTATGGAATTTATTCTTAAATTTTGATATTGATATTTCAGAATTATCTTCAATTGTACAGCCAAAACGATTGCTTTGCATAATTAATAGGAAATTACCGATGTATAGGCTTTTTTTGCCAATTGGAACGTTAAATTTTGCTCTAATCGGTAATTTTTGACTCACGCTCATAAAGTTACCGAATCCTAAGATGGTATATTCGCCTGGCGATAATGACCAAAAAAAATTTCCATCATCTTTTATTTCATATGAATGTGCTATATTCGAATTTGGTGGAAGTATAATCAATAGGGGTTTTTCGAAGAATTTTTCTCCCCATTTTTCCACACCTTCAGCACCTATGAGCGTTAACTTTCCAAAAACAATACACTGATCGTCTGATGGAGCTTCATTAATGTCAACGATGAATCCTTTTCCCGCGCATGAAGTAAGCAAAAATAATAAGATGCAGATAATTGGAATAATTTTTTTTGTAATTAAATTCATTTGTTAAGCCTTTTTAAGTATTTCCCCGCTACCACTAACAAGTTATTATCCAGTTTCTGAATATCTACTCCAGCCTGGACATTCTTGACAACAAAATATGGGGGGATTCCATGCGTCCTTAACTTGATATCATTACAATTCAGCATGATAAGCAGAAACTTGATAACATCACCGACGAGATCCACCTAAAAACCTACAGACTAACACACTAACCACCTATTTCTCATCGATAATCCCCAGCAGCTCAGCCGTTTTCCGCTCCATCAGCGCCCGGTCTCCCCGGCTTTCCACGTTAAGCCGCAGCAGGGGCTCGGTATTGGATTTGCGGGCATTGAAGCGAAAGGCGGCGCAGCTCATGCTGAGCCCGTCGGTATAATCCCTGTCCGGGCATTCCTTGATGAAAACCTCTTCTATCCGGGCCAGCACCGCGTCCGGATCGGTAACCCGGCGGTTGATCTCGCCGCTCACCGGAAAGGCCGCCTGCCGGTCGGCCATCAGCTCGGAGAGCTTCCGGCCGGTTCTGCTGACCAGCTCGGCCACCAGCAGCCAGGGAATCATGCCGGAGTCGCAGTAGGCAAAATCGCGGAAATAATGGTGGGCGCTCATCTCGCCGCCGTACAGGGCATCCTCCGCCCGCATCCGCTCCTTGATGAAGGCGTGTCCTGTCTTGCTCATCACCGCCTCGCCCCCCGCCTCGGCCACCAGCTCCCGGGTGTTCCAGACCAGGCGCGGATCATGGATGATCTTGGCCCCTGGCCGCTTGGCCAGCATGGCCTGGGCCAGCAGGCCGACAATGTAATAACCCTCGACAAAGGCGCCTTTTTCATCAAAGAAGAAGCAGCGGTCAAAATCCCCGTCCCAGGCCAGGCCCAGATCCGCCCCATGCTCCAGCACGGCCCGGCTGGTGATTGCTCTATTTTCCGGCAGCAGCGGATTGGGCACGCCGTTCGGGAAAGTGCCGTCCGGCTCATGGAAGAGTTTGATAAAGCGAAAAGGCAGCGCGCTTTCCAGCAGATCGATGACCGGCCCGGCGCAGCCGTTACCGGCGTTGACCACGATCTTCAGCGGTTTTAGCGCCGCAGGCGCCACATAGGTGAGCAGATGGTCGATATAGGCCCGCTGGTTATTGACTTCCTCCAGCCTGCCGCGCCCTGCTGCGGGGGCCTTGAATCCGGCGGCGGCAAGCCGCTCGATATCCCCCAGGCCGGTATCGCCGCTCACCGGCACCGCCCCTTTGCGCACCAGCTTCATGCCGTTGTAATCCGCCGGGTTGTGGCTGGCGGTGACGATGATGCCGCCATCCACCTCCAGGTTGAAGGCGGCGAAATAGATCTCCTCGGTGCCGCACAGTCCCAGATCGAGCACATCGACGCCTGCGGCAAGAAAGCCTTCAGCCAGTGCCCCGGCCAGAGATGGGCCGGAGAGGCGGATATCATGGCCGATGGCCATCCGCCGCGGCTTGAAACAAAGGGCATAGGCCTGGCCGATGCGAAAGGCAAGCTCTGCATCCAGCTCGTCCGGCACCCGGCCGCGGATATCATAGGCCTTGAAACAGGCAAGATACTCAGTCATATGGTTACTCCTGCAAAAAGAGATCGGGAAATAAGGAAAAAATTGACACAAGAATTTTAATTGACCATTATCAGGGCCGGCTTGTCAATTTGAAAGACGCAAGAAGAGTAACTTCCCAGGTGTTTAGTCTGCAGATGTTGAGTCTGTCAGTAAAATACCACTTTGCCCATGCTGGATATAAGCCCTATTTCGCACCCCGCCTGCCCCATCACCGCAAGCGGGAATAACGAATAATGAAAGCCTCGCGTGGTAGGAGCGGGCCATGCCCGCGATAAACAGTGTTCCCGAAATGCCAAGGGTCGCGGGCATGGCCCGCTCCTACCGCCGAATGACATGCATAGCAGCGGCAAGGACTTTCATATAATACCTGACAGACTACTGTCTAATAACCTGAACAACCTGCGGTTCTCAACAAGGGGAAAAATGAATCCAGAAATTTTACCGGCCGACATCTCAGGCCGGATAGCGCAGCTCTACAGCGAGATGGAAAGGGCCTATGATGAACTGGCGCAGGGACTGCATTTTTCCTGCGCCGGCTGCCCGGATAACTGCTGTGACAGCTATTTCCAGCATCACACTTACAGCGAATGGGCCTATCTGTGGGAGGGGCTGCAGCAGCTTACGGAGGATCGCAGAAAGACGTTTATGGCCAGGGCCCAGGAGTATGTCCGGCAAAGCCGGGGCATGCTGGCCAGGGATGAGCGGCCGAATCTCATGTGCCCCATCAATGAGGACGGGCTCTGCGCCCTCTATCCCCATCGGCTCATGATCTGCCGCCTGCACGGCGTCCCATCCGCCATGACCAGGCCGGACGGCAAACGGCTGGATTTCCCCGGCTGCTTCCGCTGCCAGGAGATCGTCGCCGGCCGGCAGGACATCCCCCATCTTGACCGGACGAGGATGTATCAGACCCTTGTCGAAATCGAAATGGATTGGCTGGGCCCCAAACGGCGCATCCTGCCCAAAGTCAGAATGACCCTGGCCGAGATGGTGGTCAAGGGTCCGCCCATCTTCAATTTCTGCTGACACACCTCAGAGAAGCGAGGTAAGCACCTCGCATTCCCGGCAGATTTTCAGCTTTTCCCGGCAGCCTTTCTCGTTGGTGCAATCACAGAGGGTGCCGCAGATGAACCAGCAGAGATGGCCGGCCTGGAATTCCCAGGCGGGGCATTGCTCCTTCCTGTCACAGTTCTTTCTGTCCCAGCACGGCTTGCGGTTCTTATCCTGCCGCCGCTGACTGGAAAGCAGAAAGAAGATCTGCCGCTGGACATGGGAAGGGATGGTCCGCCAGCCCTGCTCATAACTGTGGATGGCCTTCAGTGAGACGCCGAGAAGAGAGGACAGCTCCTTCTGGGTTTTCGCCAGCTGCTTCCGCGCTTTCGCAAATTCTGATTTATCCATGATGTATCAATCTTGTTTTTTGCCTTTCTGCTCAAAATAGCGGGTCTATTGCTACATGGTAGTATGCACGTCAAGAATATTCTTAGCACATTCTAGGCAAAAATACTCACAAAAAATAAAAAAGCGGCTATAACATTGCGTCATAGCCGCGGCGGGGTAAAACCAGTGCGAGAAACTGTCAGCTGCGAATCATTTCCGCAAGCTGGAAGGCGAGTTCCAGGCTCTGTTCGGCATTCAGGCGGGGATCGCAGTTGGTCAGATAGTTCTGCTGCAGATGCTGGTCAAGAATATTTCTGCCGCCGCCGGTGCACTCGGTGACATTATCGCCGGTGAGCTCGAAATGCACGCCGCCCGGAATTGACCCCTCGGCCCAGTGGATTTCAAAGAAACATTGCAGCTCCTGGAGAATCTCGTCAAAGTTTCTGGTCTTGTGGCCGGTTTCGGCGGTGTAGGTGTTGCCGTGCATGGGATCGCAGCTCCACACCACCTTATAGCCTTCCTTCTTGATCTCCCGGATCAGGGCCGGCAGATATTTATCCACGTTCTTGGCGCCGAAACGGGTGATCAGCGTCATTCTGCCCGGTTCATTTGACGGATTGAGCCGGCTGATGAGCTTTTTGATCTCGTCAATGTCGTGCTTGGGGCCGATCTTCAAACCGAGGGGATTCAACACCCCGCGCAGAAACTCGACATGGGCGCCGTCAAGCTGCCTGGTCCGGTCGCCGATCCACACCATATGGGCGCTGCAGTCGTACCAACCCCCGGTGATGGAATCCTGGCGGGTCAGGGCCTCTTCGTAACCAAGGAGCAGTGCCTCATGGGAGACAAAAAATGATGCCTCATTAAGCTGGGGGGTATCCGTATTCAGGCCGATGACTTCCATGAAATGCAGGGCCTGGTTGATGTTGCGGGCCAGCCGCTCATAGGAGCGGCCCATGGGCGAGGACTTGACGAACTCGTTGTTCCAGGCATGCACCCGGTGCAGGGCTGCATAGCCGCCCTTGGTGAAGGCGCGGGTGATGTTCATGGTGGCGGCGGCCAGGTAGTAGCCCTTGACCATGCGCTGCGGGTCCGGACGGCGCGCCTCCTCGGTGGGTTCGGGACTGTTGACCATATCGCCCCGGTAGCTGGCGATCTCCTGGCCGTTCACCATTTCCGTGTCCGCGGAACGGGGTTTGGCATACTGGCCGGCCATGCGTCCCACCTTGATCACCGGTTTGCCGCCCGCGTAGCTTAAAATAACGGCCATCTGCAGGATGACCTTCAATGTGTCCCTGATGCCGGGCGCGGTGCAGTGGGTAAAATCCTCGGCGCAGTCGCCGCCCTGGAGCAGAAAGGCCTTGCCTTCCACCGCGTCGGCAAGCTGTTTTTTCAATTCCCTGATCTCGCCGGCAAAAACCACGGGCGGCAATTTGGCAATGGTTTCAATCGCCTCCTCGTATGCCTTCCGGTCAGGCCATTTTGGTTGTTGCAGTGCTGCAAATTTCTGCCAGCTTGATTTCGTCCAGTCAGACATCTGATTTCTCCATTATTTTATATGAAAGTCTCTTTCCTGTCTTGTTGTGCCGGCCGGGACGTAGGAGCGGGCCATGCCCGCGACCTCCGGCATTTCGGAACATTGTATATCGCGGGCATGGCCCGCTCCTACCCCGCGGGACTTTCATTATTCGTTGTTCCCGCTTGCGGAGATGGGGGTTAGCTGTTTCGCAAAAACCTGTCCATGTCCCGTGCATGGCAAGTCCGTGCTGCGAACATGGATAGTTTTTTAGTGTATCGTCTGTTACCGGTTAGTTGCCGCCTCTGCCCTCCGGGGCCCTGGGTAAGGCGCAGGGGGCCCCGGCACAGCAGATCTCCACATCAAAGGCGTTTAAAATGCGCAGCTCACGCTCGCATTTCGCCTTGTCATTAAAGGGGACAAACTGCAATTTGTCAAACATTTTGACGGTCTCCGCCATGGCCGGGATGGCCGCGAGACCCGTACCGAGCACCTCGCCGCTTTCCGTGTCAAGCAGTTCCGCGTCCTGGCCGTTGGTCACCACCGCCAGCGGAATGCGGTACTCCTGTTCCAGCACCCTTGCCGCCGCAACGGCGGGCCGCTCCCTGGTCACCAGCGAACCGGGGGCATAGCGAATGAGCATGAACCGCCTGCCGTTGTGGAGCAACGTAATGTCTATCTTTGACACGACAAACTGCCCGGCAAAAAGGGTTTCGATTTTGCGCCGCATCTCCAGGGCGCTTTTCGGGTAGCCCTTTTCCTCGACCAGCAGCCGGGCGATCCGCTGCCGGATGCGTTCGTCATCGGTGTCGGTCAGCGTTTCTCCGGTGACATAATCCGTGCACGTACCATAGACGATGTGATGCAAAGGGATATCAGCCATTGTGCCCGCCTGCGGAACCAAACAGCAAAGGGGGCCATGAGGCCCCCTGCTGCTGTTTTCCCGTCCTGTCAATCCGCTATCTGTTTACAGTTTGAGCCATGACTCGGAAAAAACGGTCTGGCCGGAGAGAACCTTATAGGTCTTGTAATGCTCAAGCGCGGTGCCGCTCAGGCCTGCCGGGCCGGGGTCATTGCCGTCCATCATGCCGTGCACCAGGCTTACCAGCTCAGGACGCTGCCCCTTGCAGATGGCCATCAGTTCCGCATCATAGGAATTGACAATCGCCGTGGTGATGCCATACTTCATCAACATGATCAGATAGGTCCGGTCAAGGTATTTACGCAGATGATCGGCAACGCCGTTGGACACATTGGACAGACCGACGGTTGAACCGGCGCCGGGGGCGATATCCTGCAGCATGCTCATGAATTCAAGGCCCGAGGCAAGCTGGTCGGCCCCGAGGGTGATGGGGGTGCCGATCGGATCAAACAGCATCTTCTCGTTGGGAATGCCGGCCTCGGACAGGGCCATCATCAGATCAACCGCCATTGCCGCGCGCTCGTTGGAATCACGGGGCATGCCTTCCGGGCCCCAGAGCAGGGCGATGACATTGCAGCCTGCCTCGGCGGCGACCGGGATCAGTTTCTCCATCCTCTCCGGCTGGGCGGAGATGGAGTTCATGATGGCGTTCGCCCTGTTCTTCACCACCTTGAAACCCGCGGCCATGGCGTTGGTATTGGTGGTATCAAGACACAGTGGGGTATCGGTCACAGCCTCAACGGTCTGCACCACCCAAGGCATCAGCTCGGTTCCGTCCTTGCGGGCCGGGCCGATATTGAGATCAAGATAGGAGGCGCCTGCCTTGCTTTCCTCCTTGGCCATCTCCTGGATGGGAGCGGGATTTCTCTCTTTCATGGCCCCGCCGCTTCGCTTGCCCATGATGTTTATACTTTCAGCAATTGCTAATACCGTCTGAGACATGGAATCTCTCCTTATCTAATATTATATGAAGGTCATTTATCCGCAGGGAAAAAACTGGCATTGTAAAGTAATAACTTTACAAGATAGCGGGACGAGGAAGGCTTGTCAACACGGAAAACTACCTAGAAAGTCAGGAAATTCATTAATTACGTGAACTAAAAAAACACCCTTTTGTTTGCAGAGGGGAAAAGATTTGCTATAACCGGGGGGGGGGGAGGATGAGGATAGCCGGGCAGATTCCTGGAGCGACTGATCCTCCCTGCCCGCACCCATAACACGACATGACATGAAAACACTCAAACGAATTATCATCTGCGTCCTGCTGCCTGCCGCCCTGCTGCAACTGGCCGCAATCGCTGCCTACCGCCTGGTTGCTCATCCCACCCTGGCGGCACTGCTCATTCATCATCTGGAGCAGGCAGCCGGGGCACGTATCACTTATCAGCAGGATGCCGTGATTACGCGGACCTTGTCGCCGACCTTCAGCGTCAACGATCTTGCCATCGAAGATGCCGACGGGAACTACCGGATTCACAGCAGTTCGCTGCAACTGCAGATCAGCCTTACCGGCCTGCTGGCCGGCCGCCTCGAAATTCCCCGTCTGGCGCTGGGCGACACCAGGGTGGAGATCAAAAAAAGCGGCTCGCCGGGCATGCTGACATTGCCTGCGCCTCCTCCTCTTACTCCCGTCCTGCACGATGTTTCCATCGGCAGGTTATCGCTTGTGCAGGCAGGTGAGGAAATCAGCCTGCCTGCCACCCGCATCAGTGATCTGACCATCCGCCCGGCCCCTGATGCCGAGCAGCTCCTGCTGGCTGTCCAGACCGAAATCGCCGGCAGGAACATGCAGATCAATGCGACACTGCCAAAGGTCCAGCCAACCCTGAAAAACCGCCTGCTGCCGTTTTCACTTGCCGCCATGGGCCAAGGTATTGACCTTGCCGCCGAGGGGCGGATTGACTTCAATCCCTCTCCCCCTGAGGTGCAGGCCACTGTACGCGGCCATGTCCCGGACCTGAGGCAAATCGCCACCGGCGTAAAGGATCTTGCCGTCCCTGGCGAGCTGACCGCCGAGGCAAAGCTCCTCGGCCCCTTTGCCCGGCTCGCCATGGAGGAGCTGTCGGCATCGTGGCGGGGACCAGGCCAGTCCACGGCCAACCTTTCCGGCCGCATGGCGGATGTCAACAAACTCACAGGCCTTGAACTCGATGTCACGGGCCATCTTGACCAGCCAGCCTGGCTTGCGCCGATGCTGCCGGGCAATTTTGGACCATTGCAAAGCGCGGATCTCACTGCAAGCATAACCGGCTCAAACCGCACGCTGGCCCTGCACGATGTCAGCCTGCGGGTAAAAAACAGCGATGAGCTTGACCTGCAGCTTGCGGGCAAGGCGGACCTGACAGCAAATGGCCAAACCCTTCACCCGGCAAACATCGACCTCCGGCTGACCTTTGCCGCCCCCACCACCCGCGCCGCCCGCTTCCTGCTCTTTGACCAGGTATGGGAACTGGGGGCCATCAACGGCCGGGCCGACATCCGCTCGGCCGCCGGTGATCCGGCCATTAAAAACATTGCCATCCAGACCAGAGACCCCCAGGGCATTGCGGTGCATCTGACCGGCGGCATCGGCCGCTTTCCCCTTGATCCGCACCGGCCCAATACCGGCTATGACCTGGATGTGACCATGCAGGCCGCCGAAACACCGGTCATGGGTGATAGACTGGGGGTGACTTTGCCCTTATCCGGCCCCCTGGCCATACGATACCGAATCGAGGGTGACACCCGGGCCCTGCAGCTGAACCGCATCGAGCTGACCGCGGGCGACGGCAATGCCGTGCAGGTGAAGGCCCAGGGCCAGGTGAGGTTCGGCAATTGGGATCTCCCCGATCCACTGGCGGGTCTCGACCTGCAACTGGCAATTGTGAGCCGGGACAGCAAATCGCTGGCCGCGGTCATGGGCAAAGAGCTGCCCGATGTTGGCGGGCTCAGCGCCCGCGGCAGACTGCACACGGTCGACGGCAACCACCGCATCGATGACTTGCTGGTCACAACCGAAAAAAACGCGGCCCTGCAGGCCTCCCTTGCCGGCGCAGTCCACCAGTTCACCTTCATGCCGGAACTTGCGGCCAACGGCATTCAACTCGCTCTCAGCGCAACCGCGGATGATACGGCAAAGCTCAACACCCTCGCACCCCGGGAGAAGATGATTCCCTCCCTCGGCCCATTCAAGGCAGCCGGGCAGATCACCGGCAGCAACACACAAATCGTTGTCAGCGAGCTGTCCATCACCGCCGGCCGGCAAGACATCATGCTGGTAAACGCCACAGGCCGGCTGGGCACCTTGAGCGCGGCAGACAACTGGCATCCCCGGGACACCGACCTCCATGTTACCGCCCAGGCCGGCAAAAGCAGGGCCCTGGCCCAGGCCCTGGGATACCGGGTGCCGGAACTCGGACCTCTTGCCGCCGAAGCCAATCTGCGGGATAATAACGGCAAAGCCGGGCTCGAATCCTTTCGCATCGTGGCGGGTGACAGGGCAATGCCGACCATCGATGCCAATGGTTTCGTCAATGACCTCTTCGCCGCGGCCGACCTTCGCCTGGAAGCAAAACTGCATATCGACGGCCACACCCTGGCGTCCTTTGCGGACAATCGGCCGCTGCCCGACCTGCAACCCCTGGTCGGCGACCTGGTGATGACCAACAGCGACGGGACCCTGGGCATTGATTCTCTCCATCTCACCAGCAACGACTCGAATCTGATGAGCCTGCAGATCGACGGCCAATTCACTGATTTTAAAAAGCCCGACACCCTGTCCCTTGATGCCCGGTTGACCGCGCAGGACCTGCAGTTGCTCGGCGCCCTGTTTGATCGGGAATGGCCGCCGGTCGGACCTGTTGCCTTGTCCAGCCGGTTACAGAGAAACGGGGCAAGCACTGTCTTTGACACGGAACTCACGGCAGGGCAAACCACGCTGCACAGCGCAATCAGCGTCCTCTTTGCCAGCAAGCCGCCCCAGCTGAGCGGCGCGATCACGGTACGGAATCTGTTCCTGCCCTATCCGCCTGACAAGGCCCCTGACAGTGCCAAAAAGAAGAAACCGGCGGCAACGCCCATTTTTTCCCGTGATCCGCTTGATCTCCACTGGCTGCAACGAGCTGATGGCAATCTCACTGTTGATATTTTGTCCTTCGACCGGGAACGGTTCAAGATGGAATCCGCCAAGTTGACCCTCAGCAACCAAGCCGGCAAACTGACCATCAGCCCGGCCAGGCTTGTCTATCCCATGGGAGAGCTCAGTTTCGATTTGCGGCTGGATACCCAGGGGATTCCGCAGGTGCATTTAACGGTGTCCGGCAAGGATATCAATCCCTGGAAGACGCTTGACCTGCGGGGCGCTAAAAGCAGCCGCGACTTTGATGGGGATCTCGATGTTGATGTCAATCTCACCTCATCCGGGGCAAACGCCCATGAATTGGCGGCCAACCTGGCAGGGAACTTCTTTCTGACCATCACCAACGGCAAGATGCGCAAACAGCTGCTTGATCTGGTTTTTGTTGATCTCATAGGCTGGACGGCCAGCAAGGTGATGGGCGAAAAATATACGGATATTGAATGCGGGGTGGCCGATTACAGTGCCAAGGATGGCATCCTCTCCACCAACGCCTTGTTCATCGACAGCAAGAATATCGCCATCGTCGGCCAGGGGACCATTGACCTTGGCGAGGAAAAACTCGATTATGTTTTCCTGCCCAAGAAAAAATCGCGGCTGATCCACCGGGCCGACCCGGTGAATGTGCAAGGCCCGCTGCGTGACCCTGCCGTGAAAGTGATCCCATGGAAATCCGCCGCCACGACTTACGGCGGTCTGTTCTTTGCTCCCTACGTCTTTGCCGGCATGGTCGCCGCTGACTGGCTGGCTGACGCCATAAATATCGGCAATAAAAAGTCCCCCTGCCAGGAATACATGCAGCAAAAGTTGCAACAGCAAACAGGCGAGGGGCAAGCCACCCCATAGCGCGGCTTGCCGTGATTATCCCCGGACCAAACTTCCGGCTTTACCCAAAACGTCTTTGTATCGCAGTTAAAAGATGAGATGGAGTTTGTCGTCTTGTCCCGCCCGGCTATGTGTCCCGCACGGTGATCCGCTTACCGGCCTGGGTGGTCAGCCAGTCGAGTTCGCTCCACAGCCGCAGGAAGAGTTGCGGGTCAAATTCCGGGACCGCCTGCAACCCATCACCTGCCCCGGCATAGAGCTTCCCCTCGGCAAGAAGCCTGCGGAAAATTTCCAGCCCATGGCGGGTTTTTTGCTCTTTCTCCGGCGGGGCCTGCAGCAATTCATCCAGGCGTTGATTTTGTGCCGTAAGCTCCAGTCCCTTGAAAAAGTTGATGATCCGCGCGGCAATAAAAAGGGTGTACAGGTCCCGGCGCCTGACGCCTTTCGTCTCGATGGCCATGGCGGTTGCGCGGGAGAGAAAGATATCTGCTGGCGTCATGGGCGGAAATTTCTCGGCAATGGCTGTGCCGGGGGTGAGATAAAAGATCGACACCCCGATCAGCACGGGAAGACGGGCCAGGGTCAACAGAGAGGCAATCATGTTTTCCAGGGTGTCCCCCGGCAGTCCGAGGATCAGGTAGGCGACCATGGCAAAGCCCATATCCGCGGCATGGCCGACGATTTCCGCAAACTGTTCCGCCCGATGGGAACGGCCCACGGCGGCAAGAATCTCCTGCCGGCAGCTCACCAGGGCCAGATTGAGATGGGTGAACCCCGCCTGTTTCATGAGAGCCATGGTCTCCCTGTCCAGGCTGGCGTAGGAGACGCCGTTCATGGCCAGGAGCTGGATGTCCCGGCCGTGAAACCGCTCCAGCAGCAGACGGCAGAGGTGTTTCATCTCCTTCTTGTCAAAGGTGAGGTTGTCGTCCTCAAAGTCAAAAACGCGGAAGCCCTGATCATAGCGATGGCTGATCTCGGCCAGGACATCTTCCGCCCTTCTGGGCCGGTAGCTTTTGCCAAAGGTCAGGCGCACCGAACAGAAGGCGCATTGCAGCGGGCAGCCACGGGAGGTGAGAACAAAGGCGATCGGCCTGTTGTTGAAGAGATAGCGGCCTGTCTCCTGGTCCGGCAGATCAGGGATGGGCAGCTCATGCATGGGATAATTGGGTTGCACGGGATTGAAAAGCAGCTCCCCCCCTTTTTTGTAACCAAGGTTCGGCACCTCGGCAAAGCCATGCCCCTGCCGCCATGCCTGCAGAAATTCCACCAGCGGCCGCTCCCCCTCGCCGCGGATAATGAAATCCACATTGGCATCGGCCAGCATCATCTCCGGGGCGCAGGAAACATGGGAGCCCCCGAGCACAATGGGACAGTCCATTGCCTGTTTCAGCTTGGCGGCCAGAAAGAGGACTTCGCGATAATAGGGTGAAAAAAGAGAGGAGATGCCGATGATGTCAGGCTTTTCCTGCCGCACTTCATCGACGATCTTTTCAAATGGCGCGCCGAAATGATAGTACTGATGAAAGGTGCTGAAGGGGCCGGGGTCGGCAAATTGATAAAACGGCTTGAGATAGCGAAGCTCCTTGGGCAGGGGGATGGTCCTTCTGCCCCGGCCGTGGTGGAAATCCCGCACCGTGACCGTGAATTCCGGCAGATATTTCTGCACCGCGGCCTTGAGATAATAGAGGCCGATGGGCTGCAGGCGGATATCGGTGTCATAAAAATCCTGCACCGGCGGCTGAACAAGAAGAAGCTTGGGCATCAGTCATCGCCCTGCATCGCCGCACTGTCCACTCCGAAGCCTCATCCCCGTGCCCTTCCCTTATTAAAAATCAGAATAAGTCGTTGTAAATAAATAACATGGCCATATAAATGCCAAGAACGGCACTCTTTTCAGTACCCCCTTGAGGGGTATAAGGAGCCGCAACTTCCTTGTGTATGCAATGCCATTCATGCCTTGTCACCGTGTCCATATTCTCACGGTAATTGCCGGGGAACGGGGCGTCAAGGGTTTTAAAAACCGGTGATGCCGCTGCCATGGCACACACATCATCTTGCCCCTGTTTTTGCGGGCAGCTTCCTTGTTTTTCACAAAATCAATATCACCTATTGACATGGCGTATATCATTTGTTAATAAAAATACACAATGTGGTATGAACCTTCGCAGCCATTAGCATCTGATTTTGCAATACGCTTTGCCCGCAGGCCGGGCCTCTTGCCGTAGCCGGCTTTATTTTTGCCAATCTTAATTAAAGGCTACGTCACCGGCAAGCAACTTTTCGCCGCATCGGCAAAGGTATTTTTTTGGCATCATGCCAAGGCACCGTATGCGCGGTGCATTATTGTGACATCTTCCTGTCGGTTGTTCAGCCGGGTCCGTCGTGATGGAAGCGACTGACCAGGGTGAATCTGCCAGCGAAACAATACAGGAAGAAACCGTAACCTGAAAACAAGGAGGAGAAATTGATGAAGTCAGATGAAAACATGGAAGGCAAAGGCGTCTCACGGCGGCAGATGATGATTGGCACCGGCGTTCTGGCCGCAAGCGCCACCATGGCCCATTTCGGCGGCCTGCTGAAATCCGCTCAGGCCAAGGGAGGCCCGACGGAGAAATGGCCATGGCCCTATGAAAAACTTGATCCGACCAAGACGGCGGAGATTGCTTACGAGGAATGGTACCGGGTTTTCTGCGGCGCCGCGGTAATCAACAGCGTCTTCAGCCAATTACGGGAAAAGGTCGGCGAGCCCTATACATCTTTCCCCGTGGATTCCTTTGTCTTTCTTGAAGGCGGCATGGTGGGCTGGGGCATGACCTGCGGCTCCAATACCGGCGCGGCCATCGTCGCCAATCTCATCATCGGGCCGAGAATCGCCGGCGCCAACCAAGGACATCAGATCAGTGAGGATATGTTCGAGTGGTATTCCGAGGCATCCATGCCGATTTTTGTCCCGAAAAATCCCAAGGTCACCACCGAACTGGTCAAGACCACAGCCGAATCACCCCTCTGCCACGTCTCTGTCGGCAAATGGATGAAGGCGTCAGGTTTTCCCATCGGCAGCCCGGAGCGGAAAGACAGGTGCGCACGGGTGGCGGCCAGCAACGCCTACCATCTTGTTGAACTGCTCAACGCCTGGAAAGACGGCAAGTACGAACCCACAAGCACGCATACGCCGGTCAAGGATTACGGCATCACCGCCCAGATGAACTGCATGGAATGCCATGCCGAGGATGTTCCCTCCGCCCCCATGGCGAAGAAATAATATGCGGCGTCCATACCGCAGGGCAACCCGTCCGCTGTTCAGGCTTACCCTCTAAGGCCGGACGCTTCCCAGCTCAGCCGCTCCGGGCAACTAGTTGCCCGGAGCGGCTGAGCTGCCGTGCATTTTTGCTGCATAAAAACTCGATCCAACACGGCCAATAAACTCCTCACTGCCGCAGGCAATAATGCCATGCCGCAAGCCTGCCCCTCCTCCCTCCCCGTAATTTTTCAATTCTTCACTCCCGTATTGGGCCAAATGGCGCATTTACTCCATCGCCTGCGGGGTATATGGCGTCATTGGGCGGCGCGGAGACTATTTTTGCTGGGTGTTTTCGTGCAACTTATTGAGATCATGTGATAAAAAAAATCCACCTACTGTGTGACATTGTGGTGCCATTTTTGCTGTCAAGTAAAGGAAGGCAAGCCGGGTCAGCGCAGCGTAACCTGGCAAATCAAGTCAGATCAATACCGGGTCAGGCTGCGCTGACCCGACCCCCATGAAGAAAAGGGAAAAAAATGAAGAAGAAAATGATAAAGAGTCTGCCCCTGTTTGTCCTGCTGGCCACGCCCGGCATGGCCTCGGCCCAGTTGAGCTACAGCTTCTATGAGCAGTCGCCTCATAACGCCACCAGCTATATGAACTCGGACAATTTCAGCTTCAGCGACTGCGGGAACTGTCATACGGGTGATGGCGTCACGGGAAGCTGGGCTTTTTACAGCAACCGCTTTCTCTGCGCCAATTGTCATATCAACGAGAGCGGCCCGCCCTACACCCTGAATTCCGCGCCGGCCATGGAAGTCCATTCCGCTGCCGCCATGGCCGGCGATCCCAAGGGCACCCTGGTGCGGGGCTGCGGCTCCTGCCATCACGGGCCCACCCAGAACGACTGGGCCCATCCGCCGCAGATTGACCACACCAACCCGCTCCTTACTCCGGCCCTCGCCGAAGGAACCTATACCACTGCCGGGGTCTGGGACCCGGCGACGGATACGACAACGTTTTCAGGGGTGCAGCTGACCGTGAATGATTCCCAGTGGAACGATCCCGGCACCTGGAATAAAAAAACCGGACCCGAGCGCGGTCTGATGCTGGAAGTGATCAGGGACCCCGACTATCGCCCCCGGGTCTGGTACGGCGAAATTCAGGATGCCGCTGCCAATGCCGACGGCACCAGCACCATTGTCATCAAGGGACAATTGCGCAATGACGTTTTCGTGCCTTATCCTCCGGGAATTCTACGGATTTTTTATGGCCAGGAGGTTTTATCCCGCATCTATACCGATACCACCGTGGGGTCGTCATCATCCTGGCCGAGTGCCGCCGTGCGCTTCCTCGGCCCCCGGGACGCGGCCAACAGCGACGGATTAGGGGCTGCCGGCGGGGATTCGACCCCGTACGGCATCTGCCAGGTCTGCCATACCACCACCAATTACTGGCGGGCCGACGGTTCCGGCACGGAGCACAATAACGGACTGGACTGCCTGGGCTGCCATGAGCACAAAACCGGTTTTCTGCCCAGCTGCAATTCCTGTCATGACTATCCGCCGGCAATCGGGTCCAATGACCGGCACGGCCGCCACACCCAGCTCGGCTACGGCTGCCAGACCTGCCATTACCAGACCACCACCAATGGCGTGCGCGTCGGTGCAACCCATAACAACGGCACAGTCAATGTCTCGCCGGCGCCCACTTTCCCGGGGCGGCCCGCAGACGGCCCGCAGGCCCTGTCATTCACCTATACCCCGGCCGAGGGCGGCGGCAGCTGCTCCGCCAACTCCTGCCACGCCTACTGGGGCTATTCCAACCCGGCCACATGGACCCAGAACATCGAGATGCACGTCGTGCCGCAGATCTCCGCCCTTTCCTCCCTTGATACGGACCGGGTGGTAACCCTGGACGCCAGCCGCTCCTCCTGCTACGAGAGCGTGGACGGCCTGCCGGAAGACCGCATCTGCACCTTCACCTGGGACTTCGGCGGCAGCGGCGGCGTCATTGGCGGCAACGGCCAGGATGTCATCATTTACCGCTATGACGCCCCGGGCGCCTATACCGCGACGCTGACCATGACCGAAGCAACCAGCGGCAAAACCGCCACCGCTACGGTGAGCGCCACCGCCTCCCTTGTCGAGTCACCGGCCCCGGCCATCGATTTCACCACCGCGGTAACCGGCACGGCAGTCACCCTGCACGCCGCCTTTCCCGCGGATGTGCAAAGGGTCTATGTCTACTGGGGCGACCGCAGCCGCTCCGTGTACACCAGACCGGCCGCTGACGTCATGAGCCATACCTATGCCGTTGGCCGCAAAAGCTACAACATCCGGGTGCAGACCATTGACGCGGCCCACAAGATGGTGGATTACACCTTCAGCGAGGATGCGGATCTGCGGGTCACCCTGCCGTGATGGTGAGGTGAGCAACGGGCTATATCATTATCTTATTTTTCAAGACCCTGATCCCGCGCATGCGCGGGGCTTCATTCACCGCCCCGTAGGGCGCAATATGCTCCGCTATTGCGCCCTACGGGGCTTATCAGCTCCATGAGGCTCAACCTCCAATCAATTTCCTTGTTCTCAGCAATTTGCCAGATAGGGCAATTTGCAAGATAGGACTTGCGAAATCAGAATATATGGGGCATTATTCCATAAATTATTGGAAATATATGGAGTTGCCATGACTGAATTCATCAGTCGGACGGACTCGCGTGCTTCATTTCTCGTACCCGGCAAGGCGTTTCATCTACGGGTCGCGCCGGGCCAGCAACCGACCCTGTTCAAATCGTATCTTGCCTCCTGCGGCCCAAGTTACCGCCAGGTAACAGGGAACCGTGTCCGCATCTCCATCTGAGGACCGCACGGGACAGCAAGACGGGGATAGCACCCTGACGGATAAAACAAGGAATCTTGATGGTCTCCCAGACAGACTGATTCAAAAAAATAAAACTCAATTCAGCAAGGAGAACCCCATGAAAAAAACCATCAACGTTGGACTATTGGCTTTCTGTATGTTGCTTGGGAGCGCATCCGTCCTTATAGCCGGCGAAACGGAGAGTGGCAAAGCGGTTCAGCATTCCGGACAGGCTTCATCCCAGGCATCCCAGGCGGCGGTGCATGGTGCCGCTGCGAGCGGACAGGTCGTTTCCGGCGCCGCAGCCGTGCCTTTAGCGGCCAGTGGTGCTGCCGGACTTGCAAGCGGCGCTGCTGGAGCCGCAAGCACCGCCGCAGCCGGAGCACTTTCGGAAGGCGCCGGCATGGTTTCGGGACAGCCGCTGCCCGTGGCTGAGGAAGCCATCACCGCCGGTCCGCCGCCCGATCAGGCCCTTAAGCAGGACGAACAACATAAGCCCGCAAAACAATAACTGTTCCGAGAGGGAAAGACTATGAAACATGGCCGACGTTTTTTAATCGCAGTTCTTTGTGCGATATTCCTCTTGCCATCGCTATCAGTTGCCAGTCAGAGCGGTGGTGAGATTCGCTTTTCTCCGGAAACCATTATCGGGTTCGCAAAAAAGGTGGAAAAGGCCATGGCTGCCAAGGGGGCGCGAGTGGCCTTGGTCGCCAGGGTAGGCCGCCCGCGGGAAAAACTCCCCGAAGGCATCTCCTGGACCCATACCGGCATTGCCGTCTACTCCCTGATTACAACCGCAGATGGCCGTCAACTCCCAGGCTATGCCATGTACAACCTCTACCAGCGCAACAAGGAACCTGATGTGAGCGACTTGATCATGGATTATCCGGTGGATTTTTTCGGCGGTGTTGAGGTGCTGGAGGCAGGCATTGTGATTCCTACTCCGGAACTGCAGAAGCGGATTCTCGAGATAATAAGCTCGGAAACCTACAAAAAGATCCACAATCCCCACTATTCGGTCATAGCCAATCCCTACACCCTCGATTACCAGAATTGCACGGAACATACCCTGGATGTGGTTTTCGCCGCCATCTATCAAACCAACGATATCAAACAGATCAAGGCAAACGAAAAGGCATATTTCGAGGCCCAACCGGTGAATGTCAGCCCGATCAAGCTCGCTCTCGGTTCACTCTTTGCCGCCGATGTCACGGTCAGCGACCATCCAAGTCAGCCGGTCACCACGACCTTTGAAACGATCAGCCGTTTTCTGCAAAAATTCGGAGCGGTAAGCGAATCTTTTACAGTTACACCGACAAATTAGCAAAACCTGGCAAAGAAACCTCAATATCCATAGAATAGGAGGGGCAGTCAACCATGAGAAAATATATCTTTTTGATTTGCTTAATTATTTTGTTGGGAATATCCGTTCGCTCCTTTGCCGGAGAAGCCGCCAGCACCCAGGCGGTTCTGCACTCCGGCCAGGCATCGGCACATTCTGCCCAGGCCGTCTTCTCTGGGCTCATCGCCAGCGGGCAAGTCGCCTCGGCGGTTTCCGCGACTCCCCTGGCGCTTAGCGCCACCGCCGGAGTGGTGAGCGGAGAGGCAGCCAAGGTACTCATGGATGCCGCAACCGCACCCATAGGCACCCCATTACCAGTGACTGAAGAAACTTATACGAGTGCCGGTCCGCCGCCCGATCAGGCCCTCAAGGTGGAAGAAAAAAAGTTATAAACGAGTTATAATGCCGAATCAAAAAATGTGCCGGCCGATATCTGTGATACATGCGGCGAATATTATCTGTCCGACAGCATCACGGAACACCTTTTAACCCGCGCCGAGGAAGCGATCGCCAAAGGGGGTTGAGGTGGAAATCCTCCGCTTTGCCGCGTAGCCTTAAGCCTTGGGCCGCTGGCGCCTGGGTCAATATTTATCCTTGACAAATACCAGACCAGCGAATGCACACACCACTAAACTATACCCCGTGTAATTCCACGTCGTAATTCCAGAAACGGCATATTTGTTCCATCAGAGAGTTGTGCGGCCTCGCCGCGCAACTCCTGGCCCAGAGCACTGAGGGGCGTGCGGAGAAGCCGATCACCGGAAACGCCAGGTGGCGGCAAGCAGGCAGGCCTCCCACAGGCGGCGGGCAAATGTCCCATGGCCCATGGTCCGCTGCCAGGCGGTAAGCGAGCCGGTGGCCTGGGCGTCACTCAGGTAATGGACATGCCAGCCGGCCCGCCGGGCGCGAAGACAGAAGTCAACCGGCCAGTAAAGGGCCAGGCCCGGATGAATGCCGCCGATGTCATCGAGCAGCAGACGGCTTGCGGTGAGGCCCGGACCGGCATACCAGTCCGCCTCGCCGCCGGCAAACTCATTCCAGCCGATAGCAGGCCGGCCGGGGGGCTGCGGGCCTGTTGCGGCAAGCAGGGAGACAAAGGAGGGGAAGGTTCTGGCCACCGGCTGGATCTCGCCCCGGTCATCCCGTATTTTCGGGCCGGCCACCCCCGCCTCCGGCACCTCGTCGAGAAACTCGACAAGTCTTTGCAGGCAACCGGCGGATACCACGGTTGCATCATCCCAGATGGAAAAATAACGACCGCGGGAGGCGGCAATGGCCCGGTTGATGGCAGGGCTCACCGCGCTGCCGGGATGCAGGGCCGCAATGGCAAGATCGGGAAATTCGGCCTGCAGGGCGGATAAGTCCCGCCGCTCACCACGGCAGAGGACAAAAACCTCCAGAGAGACATGGTCCGCCGTGTCATGCACGGCGCGCAGAAAACGGCCCATGTTTTCCGGGGGGCCCAAGGCCGCCACGCAGACGGAGAGGTCAGGGAGCGGCTCAACCACGTTAAATCTCCGCCAGCTTGCTCCTCACCGAGGGGAAAAGATTCAGATCGGTGTGCGGCAGGAAAAGGGCGGCCACGTAATGGTGCATGAACTGGGGATTCTCGCTGAGTTCCATGTTGGTGATGAGCCGGCTCACCTCGCCGCGCTGCCGGAAACGCTTGTGATCATCCAGGCTGATCTGGGCCCCCAGCAGGGAGCCGTTGCCCAGATAGAAAAACTTGTCCCGGTCGAGATCAGGCAGCAGGCCGATGCTGATGGCCCTTTCCAGGTCGAGATAGGCGCCGAAATTCCCCGCCAGGATGATGCGATCGAGATCGGTAAAGGTCATGCCGACGGATTCGAGCAGGGTCTGGTAGCCGGCATACATGGCGCCCTTGGCCCGGATCAGGTTGTCGATATCCACCTCGGTGATGACGATATCCTCGCCGATCAGCGAATCCTTTGACCAGGCAAGCACATACTCGTAGCCGTCATGGCCTTTCCTGATGCGGGGATGCTCAATGCTCCGGTTGAATTTGCCCTGCTGGTCCACCACCCCCGCCTCCAGCAGTTCGGCGACAATGCTGATGAGGCCCGAGCCGCAGATGCCGCGCGGTTTGGTGCGGTCAATGGTGACGATCATCGGATCATAGGTGGCCGGGTGAATCTGGAAATTCTCAATGGCCCCGCTGCTGGCCCGCATGCCGTGCCTGATGCCGCCGCCCTCAAAGGCCGGACCGGCGGAACAGGCGGTGCACATCATCCAGTCCATGTTGCCCACCACGATCTCGCCGTTGGTGCCGATATCAATGAACAGGGTCAGCTCCGGGCTCTTGTGCATCTGGCAGGCATGCACCCCGGAAACAATATCGCCGCCCACATAGCTGGCAATGGACGGGTAAAGGAAAAGACGGACCGAGGGGTGGGCCATGACCCCCAGTGAGGCGGCGCGGGTCAAGGGGAACTGGCTGCAGGCCGGCACATAGGGGGCCTCGCGCACGAATTTCGGATCAATGCCGAGCAGCAGGTGGGACATCACTGTGTTGCCGGCCGCCATGATATAACTGATGTCGCTGGGGCTGATCATCACACTCTTGCAGACCGACTCGATGATCTCGTTGATGGTGTGCACCACCCTCTCCTGCAGGGTGCGCAGACCGCCGGGCCGCTGGGAATAAATGATACGGGAAATGACGTCCTCGCCGTAACGGATCTGGCCGTTGTAGGCCGAGGCCTCGGCCAGCACCTTGCCGGTATTGAGATCCATCAGGATACCGCTCACCGTGGTGGTGCCGATATCCACCGCCAG
>JBFMAY010000025.1:0-62750 GCA_040755455.1 Thermodesulfobacteriota bacterium
TTTTTCGTAATGCTCGCGGCGTTTCAGCTCTTTTTTGATGCCGTCAAGCTGCAGTTTTTTCTTCAGCTGACGAATGGCGTATTCGATGTCTCCTCGTACCTCAACCTCGATCATGGTAACTCCGAAATAATTAATTATGTTAAGTTGTGCAACCTGGTGCAAAAGGTTTATTTTTAAATTCCGTAAACCAAAATTTATAATCTACCATCCGTTATTTTGTCAATTGTTTTTTGCTTATCATAAGCTGGGGAATATCTTTCCCGGATTGAGGATGTTGTTCGGGTCAAAGAATTTTTTGATGCCGCGCATGACCTCAAGGCTTACCGCGTCAAGTTCCAGCGGGAGAAACGCGGCCTTGGTAATGCCGATGCCGTGTTCGCCGGAGAGGGTGCCGCCAAGCTTGATGACCTGGGCAAACAGGGCCTTGGTGGCGATTTCAGCCCTAGCGACTTCCTGGGGTTCATTTTTATCCAGCATGATGTTGACGTGGATGTTGCCGTCTCCGGCGTGGCCGAAGGTGAAAATGGTCAGATTGTTCTCTGTTGCCAGGCTTTCCACAAACAAGACCAGTTCCGGGATCCTGCTGCGGGGCACCACCACATCTTCGCTGATCTTGTGTGGTTTTAACGTGAAGGCGGCTGGTGAGACTGCGCGGCGGGCAGTCCACAGGGCCTCAATGTCATCGGCCTTGTCGGCCTGCATGACCGCGAGGAGGTCCCCTTTGGCTGCCAGAAATTTCTGCAGAGCAGCCGCCTGGATGGCCACGGAAGGTGCATCGCCATCCACCTCGAGCAGCAGTAGGGCCTGCGTTTCCTTGGCAAGGGCGAAAGGCAGCTTGTCCCTGACGATTTGCATCGCGGTGTGATCCATGTATTCGAGGGTGCAGGGGCGATGTTTTGCCAGGACCTCGGTGACCAGTGAGGTTGCCTGCATGATGCTTTGGCACAGGATGAGAAAGGTTTTTTTGGCGCTGGGACAGGGGATGAGTCTGACCGTTATTTTAGTGATGATGCCCAAGGTGCCTTCCGAGCCGATGAACAGCCGAGTGAGGTCGTAACCCACCACCCCTTTGGCGGTTCTGACCCCAGTTTGAATGACCCGGCCATCGGGCAGGACAACCTCTAGGCCAAGTATGTAATCGCGGGTCACGCCGTATTTCACCGCACTTGGGCCGCCGGCGCATTCGGCCACATTGCCCCCCATGGTGCAGAATTTCAGGCTGGCCGGATCGGGCGGATAAAAGAGTCCTCTCTTGGCCAGTGTTTTCCGCAGGTCGCCGGTAATGACCCCGGGCTCAACCACCGCCACCTGGTTTGACTCATCGATTTCCAGGATGCGGTTAAGCCGGCTCAGGGCCATAACCACTCCACCGGCAACCGGCAAGGCCCCCCCTGTCATACCGCTGCCGGCGCCTCTTGGCACCACGGGAAACGGCGCGGCATTGGCCAGCTGCATGATGGCGCTTATTTCCCCGGTGCCTGCGGGAAAGACTACGGCTTCCGGGGGGTATTCCCGGCCGGTGCCGTCGTAAGAGTAGCAGAGCAGCTCTTCCGGTGCAGTTGTCAGCCGGTCCTTGCCGACAATGCTTTGCAGCTTGGTGATAATTTCACGTTTCATAACCTTGCTAATGTATAGTGGAAAATGTAATATGCAAGCCGAAACAGGATTAATAATAAGAAATGAGGACGAATATGACGAATAAATTACGGGTTGCCCTGCTGGCTGGCGGCAAATCCGGTGAACGTGAGGTATCGCTGGCCGGGGCGCGAGGGGTGCTGGCTGCTCTTGATAAGGGGAAATATGATGTGCGCCAGTATGACCCGGCCGGTGATCTGGCCAGGCTGGCGGCAGATGCGGCCGGTCTCGACGTGGCCTTCATCCTGCTGCATGGCCCGCTGGGCGAGGATGGCTCCATGCAGGGCTTTCTTGATCTGCTGGGCCTGCCTTACCAGGGATCAGGGGTTCTGGGCAGCGCCCTGGCCATGAATAAAAATCTGGCCAAAATTCTCTACAAGCAGGCTGGGTTGCGGGTTGCGGACTGGCAGATGGCCTCCCGCCGGGATATCGACCATCCGGAAAATCTTTCAGCGCACCTGCGCTTCCCTGTCGTGGTAAAACCTGTCGGTCAAGGTTCCAGTCTTGGCATGAGCATCGCCCATGATAATGATGAGCTTGCCGCAGGTCTCAAGCGGGCCTTTGGTTATGACAGCGAGGTCATGGCGGAGGAGTTTGTCCTTGGGCGGGAAATAACGGGCGGGGTGCTCGGTAATGATGATTTGCAGGCGTTGCCGCTGGTTGAGATCATTCCCGGTAAGGAATACCAGTTTTTTGATTATGAGGCCAAATACAAGGCCGGCGCAACCAGGGAGGTCTGTCCCGCTGATTTTCCCGGGGAGATAACCCGCCAGGCCCAGGATTATGCCCTGCGCGCCCATCGCGCCCTGCATTTAAGGGGTTACAGCCGGACGGATATGATCGTTGCCGAGCAGGGGGAGATTTTTGTTATTGAAACCAATACGATCCCCGGCATGACGCCAACCAGCCTCCTGCCCCAGGCCGCGCAGGCCATTGGTTACAGCTTTCCGCAGCTCCTTGACCTGCTGATCGGGCTGGCGCTGGAGCAAAAATAAAATCACTGCACCTCGTTAAGGGCTTTGCTGTCAATGCGTGAGGGTTTGATGGTGTAGCCTGTCACCAGCGTACCTAATGGGGTGCAGACGTAATGCCATTCGACGTCTTCACTGGGGTAGACCCAGACGCCTTTTGCCGTTGTCCCTTCCGCATCCGGGCTTTTCACCCATATCTGGCCGTTTTCTCGGGTAAACATCGCATGCTCCTCTCTGCATGGTTTTTTTGCATCTTGCAGTGAGGTATCAGCAATAAAAGTGCCACTTTTTTGTTTTGCGGTGTTTCCTGCTGATTATTGCAAGTCTAACTTGTTGATATGTTTGTATTAGAATTGTTTATTTCCCGAAGTTTCTCCGCGGCTGTTCACCCCAGGGCCCAGGGATTATTGGGTGAAATGCCCAAAAAATAGTGCGGATTTAGCCAATGCGAAAGGGTGGTCGTGGGGAATTTGGCTGATGTTTTTGGGGCAATGGCTGCCGTCTTTCCGGGGCAGGAGGGGAAAAAAGAAGGCGGAGCCGAAAGGCTCCGCCTGGGGTAAGAGAGGAGAGGGGAAGAGGTTTATTTTTTTCTGAATTTGCGGCGCTGCCAGGCAGCCAGGCCGGTGATGCCGCTGCCGAAGAGCAGCATGGTCGCCGGTTCGGGCACCGGGGCGGTGGTCCCTTTTCCCAGCAGATTATCGTTGCCGCATCCCATGGTGAAATGGGCGATAAACTGCAGGGAGGGATCCAGAAAGGAGAGGTCAACGCCTGCGGCATAGTGGCTGCCGCCGAGAAGTCCGCCGACTGCCGCATCGGCAAGTCCAGCTGCATAGTCAATCGTGCCGTTGCCGATCAGGGTGCCGCCTGAAGCGTAACGCCAAGGGTTGGATGACGGATCAGTCAACTCATTCTGCGGGTAATAAACGGTGATTGTCTTTACGTCGGCAGTATCAAGCTTGTAGACCAGGTAGGTCAAGTTGCTGAAATCCAAGTCCAGTACATACTCATAACCGAAATTGCCGGTGACGGTTTTGTTGCCTGTGGATGGAGTGAAGCCGTCAGGGGCCTGGGTTTTGCCATAGAGGCCGTCAATATCAATGAAAATGTCGCCGGAGTAGAATCCGTCTTTGCCGGTTTTGAAGTTATAGCCGCCGACCATGGTCAGAGAGTTGCCCTTCTGGTAAAAGGCCTCAAGGTCCCACGCCTGGGTGGCAACCATGCCCGGCTCCGTTTCCTGGTCCTCCTGCTGGCCGTACCAGCCGGTGGTCGCGGTGGATGAGCCGTCATAGATGGTGATGTTGTTGGAATAGTTCAAGGCGAATGCATTGCCTGCCAGCAGCAGTATGCCGGCGAGGCCCAAGGCCATGGTGGTTGTGTATCTTTTCATTTTTTCTCCTTATCCTCAGTTGCCCGATTGAAGCGATGGTTTTTTCTTTGCAGCCCTCATTGGCCATTAATAAAAGCATTATTCGTGCCAAATATTGCTGCTGGGACATTTTGCCACATTTCCGACACGTTGCCGTTGTTGGTCAATCTGCGCTGTAGCCGAGAAATTGTAAGGTTTCCATGTTTGTGGAGTTCGGATTCCAGGAAATCGGAAAAGGGGGCAGGAGTGGCGGGGGAGGAGCAAAGAGGAGAAAAAGGCGTTCCCGTTTATCCAGAGTTGGCAGGGCAAGCGGGAACGCGATGTTGTTTCGCTAATCAAAAGCGATTTGCAAAATAGGGGGCAAGCACTGCCGGGAGTTTGATGCTGCCGTCTTCCTGCTGATAATTCTCGTAGATGGCGGCCAGGGTGCGGCCCACGGCCAGGCCGCTGCCGTTTAAGGTATGGATGAGGGCGCTTTTTTTCTCGCCCTTGGGCCGGTAACGGATGCCGCCTCTTCTTGCCTGAAAATCGAGAAAATTGCTGCAGGAAGAGATTTCCCGGTACTTGTTCTGGGCAGGCATCCACACTTCGATGTCATAGGTCTTGGTGGCGGAAAAACCGAGATCGCCCGTGCATAACACGACCACTCGGTATGGGAGCTGTAAGAGCTGCAGCACTTCTTCAGCGTCGGCCCGCAGGGATTCAAGTTCGTCGTCGGATGTCTCGGGCGTGGTGAATTTGACCAGTTCCACCTTGTCGAACTGATGCTGGCGGATGAGGCCTTTCGTGTCCTTGCCGTAGGACCCGGCTTCGGAACGGAAACAGGGGGTATAGGCGCAGTATTTGATGGGCAGATCATCGGCTGCCAGGGTTTCGTCACGGTGGATGTTGGTTACCGGCACCTCGGCCGTGGGGATGAGATAAAGATCCCAGCCCTTGGCGTTGAATAGATCCTCCTCGAATTTCGGCAGCTGGCCGGTGGCGGTCATGGTGGCGCTGTTGACCAGGAATGGCGGCAGGACCTCCTGGTAACCATGCTTCTGGGTATGGAGGTCCAGCATGAAGTTGATCAGGGCCCGCTCAAGCCGGGAGGCAAAGCCTTTCAGCAGGGTAAAGCGGGCGCCGGCAATTTTAGCGGCCCTTTTGAAGTCCATGGTGCCGTCCGCTTCGCCAAGCTCCCAGTGAGCCTTTGGCGGAAAGGCGAAACGAGTGGGCTCTCCCCATTTTTTCACCTCAACGTTATCACTGTCATCCTTGCCGACGGGGAGGGAATCGTGGCAGATGTTGGGGATGTCCATGACAATTTTCTGCAGGTTTTCCTCGATGCCCGCCAGATTCTCTTCGATCTCCTTGATTCTGTCGTTTACCCGGCGCATTTCCACGATAAGCGTTTCCGCGTCGGCCTGCTGCTTTTTCAGTTCGGCGATGTCCTGAGACACGGTTTTGCGGCGGTTGCGCAGGTCTTCAACCTCGCCGAGGAGTTCCCGGCGCCGGCGGTCAATGTCGACAAATTCATCAATACGGCTGTTGGTAATGCCGCGGAGTTTGATTTTCTCTTTAACCAGGTCGATATGTTCCCGGATGAAACGGAGTTCCAGCATGTTTTCTTATCCTTTTTTGCTGCTTTTCTTGATGGCCATGGCGGCGAAATCACGAAACAGCCTGAGGGCCTTGATGCGTTCTTTATTCAGTTTGGGGCGGCCCGCCTTGCGATCCATATACAGCAGGGCTATGGCCTTGTTATTGACAACGATGGGGAAAAGGTAAACGGTCCTGTCTTTGACCAGGTAATGCATGTTTTCGGGAAAGGCTCCCAGCGCATCAACTTCTACGGCAATGTCCTTGCATTGCTTCATGGCCCTCGGGATGACCTGGTCCACATTGGCCAGAGGCTGTTCGAAATTGGCGATATCCTTGGCGTCTATGTCGCCTAAGCCAAAGCGCCCGGCCAGCACGATTTTGGTTGCCTGAATATTCATCACGCAGAGGATCACCCGGTCAAAGCCCACTCCCCGGTATATGGCTTCCAGCAGGTTTGCATAAAATTCATTGAGTTGAAAGGGGCCCATCAGCGTCTCGGTCATTTCCTTAATAAATTCGTTGATGGACTTATCGGTGGACGGTAGTTCGTCAAGTTCCTCAATCTGTTGCCCGGCTTTTTTCCCCTTCTGGTTTGGTTCTTCTTGTTCCGGCGAGGCGGGTTCGCGCCTGGCGGCCTTTTCCAGTCTGCTGTGGATTTTCAGTTTCGCCAGGCCGTAGCGGATGGAGTCGGAGATGTCCTGGGACGCCTCCACGCCTTTATTGAGCAGTTCCAGGGCTTGCTCATGATTGATGGAAATGACGTCGCTATAGTGGTTCAGCAGTTCGCTGGTGTCTTCTTCGTTGCACACCAGATCGACGAAGCGGTTGCTGAAATCGGCGAGATTCTGCAGGTAGCCTTCGGCGTCGGAACTGCTTCGCGGTTTGCCTGGATGGATCGCCATGGAGATGACAACCTTATGGGAGAGATTCCAGAATTTTGCAATCTCCTGGCCCAGGTCGGCAAAGGTAAGATCTTCGAGCAGTTCCTTGGTCGCGGTTTCCTCTGGGATACCCAGGGCGACATTGCTCTCGATTTTTTTATAGATCTCCGGCAGGTATATGCAGGTAATAATCTTGCCGAGATTGTGGAGCAGGCCGCAGATGAAAGCCTCTTCCGGCAGAACATTGAGTTTTTTTTCGCCGGCCAGGTCCCGGCAGTGCAGGGCGCTGAGAAAGGAGCGGGTCATCAGTTTGGTGATCCCCTCTTTTTCGACCCCGGACTTGATAAAATCTTCAAAGATTGCGATGGCCGTGGCAAGATCGCGCACCGCGTCAAAGCCGAGAATGGTGACGGCCTTGGAGATGGAGCTGACCGATTGGCCCAGGGAGTAATAGGCTGAATTGACAACCTGCAATACCTTGTTGGTCAGGGAGTAGTCTTTCAGGATAACCCGTGACAGGTCGTAGGCGGCGCTTCGGCTGCTGTGCACCAGTGAGATGAGCTCCTGCACATGGGTTGACATGGCGGGTAATTCGCTCATGTTCATCTTGGCAAAAATTTCCGCTAATTTCCCGGATGGATTCCTTTTCGATTCTGTCATTTTGTGCTGATATGCTGGTTAAATAATTATACCCTGCCCCGATAAAATGGTATTATACGGGAAAAAAAAAAGAATTGCCACCTATAGGTTCATCAATCTCAGCCGGTAAGCATCCTCCGCCTAAGCCGGAGCAGCAAGGGGCAATGGTGCTGCAATACCTTGCAGGTGTCAGGTGGGCGTTTGCCGGAGGAGGTTCCCTGGCATGCCGGGGCCGCCTGGTGCCGGCGTGTCAGGATCGGCGGGAGCCGGGGCGGCAATAACAACCACATTATTTTTGCCCTGATGGGCAAGGGTACATGCATTCTATCATGAAAAGAGGACAATGAGCGATTCGCCCAAGGCTTTTTTAAAACTTGTTGCCGGTGGAGAAGAACATACCTGGCCTTTGGCCGGGAAGAGTACATACCGCGTGGGGCGGGGTGAAGGCAGTGACATTCTCCTGCCCTATCCCTGGGTGTCCCGCCAGCATGCCATGATCCAGGTGGAGGCGAATTTCAGTCATAATATCGTTGATCTCGGCAGCGCCAACGGCACCTTTGTCAATGGCCGGCGGGTCTATACCCCCACCAGATTGAGCTCCAATGATCATGTCAAGATAGGGAAATCGGAACTGGTTTTCCGGCAGGAGAACCTCACTGCCGCGCAGTCCGGCGATGATACAAACGCAACCGGCGATGAAACAGTCGCCTTTCTGCAGAAAAACCAGGTGACCATTCTCGTCTGCGATATCCGGCAGTTTACCCCGCTGTCGGAAGAGGTCGGCGCAGGCCCAGTTTCGCAATTGCTGGCCCTGTGGACCAGGAAGGTGGATGGGGTTGTGCGGAAAAACGGCGGCCAGGTGGACAAGTTCATCGGTGACGCGGTGCTGGCCGTATGGCCAGAGGGAGCGGATTTCGCCGCCGTGGCCATGGCTTTGCTTTCCGCCCTGGAAATCAGTATCCTGACCGGCAAACTCGGGCAGAGTGTGCCGGGCATCAACCGGGAGTTGAAAATCGGCGCCGCCTTGAACAGCGGTGAAGCGGTGATGGGCAATATCGGCGTTGACGGGCAACGGGATTTCACCATTGTCGGCGATGTGGTCAATGTGGCCTTCAGGCTGCAGGAAATCACCTCCCGGCAGAAAATAGATGTGATTCTCGGGGAAAAGACCTATCGTGAGCTTAAGGATGCCTCGCCATATTTTACCAACCAGGCATATACGGTCAGAGGCAAGGCGGAATCCCTGCAGACCTATAGTGCCTCCTTTGCCCAAGTTCGGCAATATCTGTCCAAGTGGAAATCTTTGCTGAAAAAATAAGCTCTGGAAATGACATTTGTCAAATTGTGTGACATAGTTGGGATATGGACGATTAATCCGGAAGATATCCGGCCCATGGAAACTTGTCTGTTTTTACCTGTCGGAAGGGAAGCAGGAAGGGATGTCAAATTTTAATTTCGGCGCAGCGGCTGGCAGAGGAGTGTGTTATGGCTGTATGGGCAATTAAGCTTCATGACAAGGTTGTTAAGCAGTTTGCCATTGAGGATGGTGAACGTCTGGTAATCGGCAGGAGTTCTGAAGCGGATGTGGTTGTTGATAATACGGCTATTTCCCGCAAACATTCGGCTCTTGAAAGAAGAAACGGCGTCTATTTCCTGGAGGATCTCGGCAGCCTGAACGGCACCATGGTCAATGGCAAGAAGATCGACTCCTGCGTCCAGCTTTTTGATGAGGATGTCATTGAAATCGGCAAATTTCTGCTGCTGCCTGCCGAGGCGTTGAAGGATGCCAAATTCGCCTCCCAGAGCGCACCGCTGGATTATGGCGATGAAACGGTTTTCGTCAACCGGGGCAATCGCCCGGCTGCTGCTGCCAAGACCAAGGAAAAAGGCAAAGCCCCCCATCATCTGACGGTGATCAAGGGCAATGGCAGCCCGGCGGAGGTCCCCCTGCTTGGCCGCAGCAGCGTCAAGATCGGCAAGGACATCAACTGCGACCTGCGGGTGGCCGGCTGGTTTGTGGCCCAGGCCCAGTGTTACGTCATCAACCGGGACAAGAAGTTCTATCTCGTGCCGCAGCGCAGCTGGGTAAAGACCATGGTCAACGGCACGGCGGTGCGGGAGGAGCGGGAGCTGCACAAGGGCGATATTATTGAAATCCGCGGGGTGCAGATACGTTTTGAATAAGCGGCCGCAGAGCTCCACCCCCGCCCTGCTCCCAGGCGATGCCGCTTGCGCACTTCCGGTGCAGTATTTCCCTATTATGCCGGAAAATCCACTGAAGGTTTTCTTCTTTTCCTTGACTGTCATGAATATGGGCTTGTGAAATTATGCTGACCCGTTTTTTGAAAAGAGTGAGCAAAGGTTTCAAAGGCCAGGAGGCCGCGGAGGCATCCCCGCCGGCCGATGCCACCGAGATGCTGTCCGAGCCGCCGCCCGCCAACCAGGTCAACCACCTGAATTGGCTGCCGGGCGAAGTGGTCGAGGACCGTTACCGCATCGATCGCATCTTCAGCGGCGCCATGGGCAAGGTCTATATTGCCGAGCATCTGACCTGGGGCATCTGGATGGCCATCAAGGCGCCCAAGCCGGAGGTGTGGGCGGACCGGGAAGGTTTGCAGCGCATCCTGCGGGAGGCCAACAGCTGGATCCGTCTGGGCCTGCACCCCAATATCGCCTCCTGCTATTACGTCAGGTCAATTGCCAGGATACCCCATATTTTCATTGAATTTGTGGCCGGCGGGACGCTTGAGGAATGGATCAACAGGGGGCGATGCCAGGACATGCGCACCGCCCTGTCCATTGCCATCCAGTTTTGTAACGGCATGGAGTACACCCATTCCAAGGGGTTCATCCACCGAGACATCAAACCCCAGAATATCTTGCTCTCCAAGGACGGTCTGGTAAAGATTACCGATTTCGGCATTCTGCGTCTTATTGATGATAAAAGCAAGGATGTTGGCGCCCCGCCGAAAAAAGGGCAGGGCGACAACGACACCGTCGGTTTCCGCGGCACCCCCAACTATGCCTCCCCGGAACAGTTGCGCAATGCCCATCGGGTGGACAGGCGGACGGATATTTTTTCCTTCGGCCTCTGTCTGTGGATGATGTTCTGCGGCAAAAGGCCCTATAAAAACAATACCCAGGGCAAGTGCCCCGAACCTGAGCCGGCAAAGCCGGAAATTGTCCTGCCTGAGCGGCTGAAGGATATTCTGAAAAAGTGCGTGGCCTTCCAGCCGGATGAGCGGTTTGACGATTTTACCGAACTGAAGGAGGCCTTGAACCAGGTTTATCTTGAACTTTTTCAGGTGGCCTGCCCGTATGCCATTGTGGGGAAAATCGATCTGCGCGCCGAAAACATGAATAACCGGGCGGTTTCCCTGGCTGAACTGGGAAAATACCAGGAGGCTGCCGGCTATCTTGCCCGCACCCTTGAGATCAATGACTCGCTGACCGAAGCCCTCTACAATTCGTACATGCTGGATTGGTGCAAAAGCGCGGAAACCCCGGAGCGCCTGCTGCGCCGCATTGAGGCGAGCAAAAAAAGATTTCCCAAGCTCTCCATCTTTGACAGACTTGAAAAGGAGATCACCGATTATATTGACACCGAGGGTGAGGTGCAGAGAAGAGAGCGCAACAGGGAACCCCAGTTGCTTCTCTGCTTCCCCAAGGCACCCATGGAAATATTCCGTGATGCCCAGCTGCGCAGCTCGGTGCACAATAATATTCTCACTCTGCTGCAGAACAGGCGGCTCACCGAATGTTACGACACCCTGCTGGTCAGCTGGGGCAATGAACGGTTTAAGAAAGACAAGTTTTATTACAAGATCTACGAGCAGCTGCTGCCCGAAGGACGCAAGCGGACCTTGGCCGCTGTGCAGCGGATGATAGCCCATCCGGGCGCGGATGCCGGCCCTGTTTCCCTGCTGGCCAGTCTGCCGGCCCGCAAGCTCATCTTTTCCGCAACTCCCGGGACAAAGGTGCGAGTGCGGAGCGTGGGAGAGAAAAAGGCGAGTGTGCTTTTTACCGAGACGGCAACCGGCATTACCGCCCTGGCCGCCGGTCCGTCCTCCCTGGCCGTCGGCCAGGACAATGGCGGGGTCAGGTTCCGCTCTTTCAAAAGCGGGGAACAGCAGGAGGTGGCATTGGGCAAAAGCGCCGTCCAGGCCCTGGCCTTCAGCCCCGACGGCAGGCAGCTGCTGGCTGGAATGGCGGACGGCAACATCATGCTGTACGAGACGGCAGACGGCAGGATGAAGAAAATTGCCCTTGCCGGAGGAGGGGTCCGCTGTCTTGCCTGGTTAAAGGATGGCCACTTTACCGCCGCCTGCGAGGACGGCTCTCTGCGGTTTTACGATGGCCGCACCGGGGAGTGCCGGCGGGAGATCGAGGCCCATGCCCTGCCGGTGGGCTCCCTGGCGGTGAGTGCTGATGGGACGAGAATTGCGACCGGCAGCGCCGACCGGCTGGTCAGGATCTGGGATTGCACGACCGGCCGCTGTGCGCTGACCATCGACGGCCATGAAGACGCGGTGACCGCGGTGTTATTTCTTGATGACGGGCAGACGGTGATTTCCGGCTGTGAAGATGACATCATCAGGCTGTGGAACTGGCAGTCCGGCAAGTGCAACCAGATTCTTGACGCCCGGGGCGACGGGGTGTGCAGTCTGGCGGCGGGGCCGAAACCGCATACCTTTCTTTCCGGCCGCCAGGACGGTGCTGTCGTGCTGTGGAGCGTAATCTATCACCTGGAGTTTGATGACGGGCTGCCCTCGGCATTGCGCAGCTTATAATGCCAAGTTGCATTCAGACCAAGACCGCGAACACCCCACAGGGGGGTACAAGGGCAAGCGAGCAGTGACGAGACAGTACATGGAGTACGGCGAGGAGCCACACAGCGCAGCCGATTCTGTCCAATCCTCCCTGGAGGGGGACAAAGGTATTGTTTTGAAGGCGATTTGGAATGAGATGTGGAAAATTTTACTCCGTAAGGACCCGGACTGTGGATATCTGGCAACCTGTGTCCATCTGCCCTTACCATGGAGGCGGCATGCTGCAGTTTCTTAAAAAATTCTTTGGCGCTCCGCAGAGTAGCCTTGCCTGTTTCGGCCGCACGGATACCGGCATGGTGCGGAAAAATAATGAGGATAATTTCGCCATTCTGGTTGAGCGCAACCTTTTTGTGGTTGCCGACGGGATGGGAGGCCACCAGGCGGGAGAAATCGCCAGCCGGGTGGCAACGGAGTATCTCATCAACTTTTTTCCCGCGGAGAAGATCCGGGAAATTCAGGGCAATCCCGCGGCCATTCAGCATGGACTCATCGCCAGCTTTTATAAAACCAATGACAAGGTGATGGGCATGGCGGCGGAAAACCCAGATCTGCGCGGCATGGGCTGCACCCTGGTGGCCTGCCTGATCGATGCCGGGGCCGCCTATCTCTGCCATGTCGGCGATGTCCGCGCCTATCTTGACGATGGCTACATCTTAAAGCAGCTCACCACCGACCATTCCCTGGTGGCGGACCAGACGGTGGGCCTGACGGATGGGGGAAAAGGCGTGGGCCGCAATATCATCACCCGGGGAATAGGTTTTCCTTTTGCGGAAGACCCGGAGTTTCACCGGGTGCCTCTTGCCGCGGGCAATAAAATTCTTCTCTGCTCGGATGGCCTGTGGGGCATGCTGAGTGATGAGGAAATGCAGCAGATACTTGCCAGCGCCGGCTCCCCCGAGGAGGCCTGCGACAATCTCGTCCGGCAGGCCAATGCGGCCGGCGGTAAGGATAATATTACGGCCGTTGTGGTATTCTGCTAATGCAGATGAATGGTCACCTTCTCGCCGGCGCGGATCAGGCGACGGTGGGCCGGAATGACAATGGTGGCGGTGGCCGGTTCCGTCAAGCCGGCCGGCCGCACGGTGAAAAGACCTGAGCGCACGGCGGTGATGCCGTTTTTCAGCTTCAGCACCCCTTTTTTTCTGATGACAATGTCCTCTTCCAGTATGGCCCGCACTTGCTCGGGTGCCCCCCGTTTGCCCAGCAGGGCGAAAATCGCCGGACGCACAAGCTCGTTGAACAGGATATACACCGCGGGCGGCGGCCCGGGCAGACTGAAAAACAGGGTCTGGTCCCGGACGCCGAAAATGGTGGCGCGGCCAGGTCTTACCTGCAGGGCACGGTAAAGGATTTTCACCCCTGTCTTCTCCAGCGCCTCCCCCATCAGATCATATTTGCCCGGCCCCATGCCGCCGGTGGTGATGGTAATGTGGGGTTGTCCTGCCTCAGCTAATTTCCTGGCGATGTGATCCGTGTCATCAACCACGGCCCCCAAATCCCGGGGAATCCCGCCCGCCTGTCTGATCAGGCCATCAAGCAGGGCGCGGTTGCCGCTGATGATCTGGCCGGGCAGGGGGCTCTGCTCGACGAGTTCGCTGCCGGTGCAGAGAAAGGAAACTTGCGGTCTGGCAAATACCCGGACCAAGGGCATACCCGAGGTGGCCAGCAGATGCAGATGGAAGGGGGTAATCGTTTCGCCTTTGCGGATAATGAGCTGGCCCTTGTGCAGATCCGTCCCAACCTGCCTGATGTACCTGCCCTTTGAGCCGAATTTGGAGATGACGACCCGGCCGAGGGCTTCCCGGCACCATTCAAAGGGAATAACCCGGTCAGCCCCGGCCGGCACGGAACCACCGGTCATGATGCGGACCGCTTCCCCCTCTGCCACGGCGTCGATTGTCGTGCAGCCTGCCGCGATTTCACCGACTATGGGCAGTTCCAGGGGCGGTTTGACTCCAGCCAGGCTTTTGCCGTTGACCGCGTAGCCATCCATGGTGGCCTGGCGGAAGTGCGGGACCGCTATGGTGGTCAGCAGGTTGCGGGAAGGCCTTCTGTGCAAGGAATCCTGCAGCGGGACGTATTCGTCGCCGACCTGGACGATATGGGCGGTAATGAGTTTTCTGGCATTTTCCAGGGAAAGGGATTCAGCCACGGTCGTGCTTTTTTTCGAGGAGAAGCTGCAGATCTCCCACGCGGTTGATGTTGTGAAAGGGCAGGAGGTCGCCGGTGATGGCCAGCACCTCCTGCTGGCTTACTTTGCGCAGGTTCAGCTGTTCCAGGGCCAGGCGGATTTTCCCCTGTTTTTCTTCCAGCTGCCTGTCAATCACCGCGAGACAGTTTTTGCGGTAAACGGCATGGAGCGGTTCGGGTCCGGTGTCAAGCCATGGCAGGGCAACGTCCCAGTCGCCGCGAAGAGTGCACAGATAGGCAATCAGCCGGCTGTCAATGTTTGGCATGTCGCAGCCGGCAACAAAGGCCTGGGGTGTTGTCATATGGCGCAGGGCGGCATGGATGCCGGCCAGCGGCCCGCAGTCGGCATGGATGTCGCCGATCATCCGCCAGCCGAGAAAGCGGTAGGTGTCCGGCGCATTGGTCACCAGCAGATGCCGGGGGAAGAGCTTTTCCAGGGCCGTTGCCACATGCTGGATGATGGGGGTGCCGTGCAGCAGGGCCAGGGCCTTGTTGCTGCCGAACCTTGAGCTGGCGCCGCCGGCCAGAATAACGCCGGTGGTTTCCGTGTTTACGGTTGTCCCGGCCGGCATATCAGCCCGGCGGCCAGGTCATTTTGCGGCCGCCCAGCACATGCATGTGGATGTGGAACACGGTCTGGCCTGCATCGGCGCCGTTGTTAAACACCACCCGGAAGCCATCGCCGATGCCGTTTTCCTTTGCCAGTCTGGCCCCGGTCCGTAAGACTTTGCCGATGAGCTGCTCGTCTTCACCGCCCATGGCCCCGGGGCCGGCAATATGTTTTCTGGGGATGACGAGAAAATGCTTCGGCGCCTGGGGGGCGATGTCCCAGAAGGCCACGACGTCATCGTCCTCATAGAGTTTGTTGGCCGGGATGTCGCCGTTGATAATTTTGCAGAACAGGCAGTTTGGGTCCATATGAAACTCCTCGGTTGGGGGGCAGAGGGATATTTACGAGCCGTTACGAAATACTTGTTCAATTCTAGCCGTTTCTTTACGGCTCCTTACGCCGTTTTGGTTATCAGCATGACCATGTTATTTTTTTACAACGGCGTAGCATGCAACCGGCTAAAATGTACTGAAGCATGGTGCCGATGTCAATACCTCATCATGTTTTGTCCCCGGCAACTGGAAAAGCAGGCAGCCCTGCTTTGTTTTACAAGAAGCCGTTGCAAAAAAGGTAACATCCCGATACGGTGACCGGCGTCAGGGGCTGCAGCGAATAGTTGGAATGGTTATTTCGGCGCGGGCCTTAAGTTGTTTGCCTAATATTCCCCTTTGCGGTATTTTCCCGGCATGCAGCCAGAAATTGTCATCATCAATGCAAAACTTTTTGCCCCCGACACGCCTGCCGGGTGGGTGGCGGACGGGTTTGTCGCCATCGGCGCCGGCCGCATCACGGCGCTTGGTTCTATGGCCAGTTATGTGCCGTCCCAGTCTGCCCGCCTGATCGATGCCCAGGGTTCGCTGGTCATGCCCGGCCTGGTCAACGGCCATAATCATGCGGCCATGACCCTTTTCCGCGGCCTGGCAGATGATCTGCCCCTCATGGCCTGGCTTGAGCAGCATATTTTTCCGGCTGAGGCCCGTTTCGTCACCCCGGCGATGGTTTATTGGTGCAGCAAGCTTGCCGCGGCCGAGATGATCATGTCCGGCACCACCACCGTGGCCGATGCCTATTTTTATGAGGCCGAGGCGGCCAGGGCCTTTGTCGAGGCGGGCATACGCGCGGTTGCCGCCCAGGGCGTCATTGATTTCCCGGCGCCCGGCGTGCCCGACCCCGCGGAAAATGTGGCGGCGGCGGCCCGTTTCATTGAGCAATGGCAGGGTCATGAACTGCTTACACCGGCGGTTTTCGCCCATTCGCCCTACACCTGCTCAAGCAGCACCCTGGTGCGGGCCAAGGAGCTCGCCCGGGCCAAGAATGTCCCCTTTTTTATCCATCTTGCCGAAACAGGGGCGGAGCGCGCGCTGCTCTCTGAAAAATGGCAGGGTTCCCCCGCCGCCTATCTGCATTCCCTTGACCTGCTTGACCGGCAGACCGTCTGTATCCATGCGGTCTGGCTTGACCGGCACGACATCTCGCTGTTTGCGACAAGCGGGGCCGCTGTGGTTACCTGCCCGCAGAGCAACATGAAACTGGCCTCGGGCATCGCGCCGGTTGCCGAGCTGCTCTCCGCCGGGGTGCCGGTCGGCCTGGGGACCGATGGCTGCGCCAGCAATAACGATCTTGATCTCTTCAGTGAAATGGACACCTGCGCCAAACTGCACAAGGTGCGTGCGTTGGACCCGGCCGCGGTCAAGGCCAGGGAGGTGTTGCGCATGGCCACCGCCCATGGCGCCCGTCTGCTGGGATTTGCCGATGGCGGCACGCTGGCCGTGGGCCGGCCGGCCGATGTCATCCTGTTTGATCTGGACCAGCCCCACCTCACCCCGTTTTATTCAGTGGATAATCTTGTTTATGCCGCAGGTGGCGCGGATGTGAAAAGCGTCATCATCAATGGCCGGCTCGTCATGGCCGACAGGAAGATATTGACTTTTGACGTGGCGGAGGCAATGGCGATGGTGGCCGGGATGGCCGCCGGGATCAGCCAGCTGCGGCAAGCTTGCGGCCCGTCGTGACCACAAAGGGCAAGGGGTTACGCGGCCCAGCCCGCGCTGCCGATCAGGCTGACGAAACGGACCTTTTCTATGCATTTTTCGGTGATGACCCCGTCTGTTTTGGTGACCGCGAGCAGATCCTGGCTGGAGCGGTCGCCAACCGGGATCACCAGCCGGCCCGGATCAGCCAGCTGTTCCAGGAGAGGGGCGGGGATCTGCGGCCCGGCGGCGGTGACGATGATGGCATCAAAAGGGCCGTGTTCCGGCCATCCCAGGGTGCCGTCATCGATTTTGCAGACAATGTTGAGCAGTTTCAGCCGGTCAAAGATGCGGCGGGCCTTGATGTGCAGGTTTTTGATCCTCTCCACCGTATAGACCCGCTCGCAGAGGCTGGCCAGAATGGCACTCTGATAACCGCAGCCGGTGCCGATCTCAAGGACCTTTTCGCCGCCCTGCAGCCCCAGTGCCTGGGTCATGAGGGCGACGATATACGGCTGGGAAATGGTCTGTCCCTCACCGATGGGCAGCGGAAAATCGCCATATGCCTGGCTCTGCAGGGCATCCTCGACAAAGGCATGCCTGGGGACCGTGCCCATGGCGTGCAGAACGCGCGGGTCCGTGATGTCCCTGGGCATGAGCTGCTCCCGCACCATTCTGGCCCTGGCCAGTTCGTAGTTACTCGACATCAGGCTCAATATTCTGCCGGGCAATCCCGGATTTTTTGAACTCGTCAGCGGTGAGCGACCGGTATGCGCAGGCGATAACCCGGTCCCCCTCAAAGCGGACGGTCACCACATCAACATCTTCCGTTCCTAATCTATCGCCGATAAAGGGGGTCTTGCGCAGCAGGCTTTTGTTCACCTGATAATAGATCCACATTTCTCCGTACTGGTCAACCTGCTGGTCATCGGGCGGGCCCATGTAGCGCATGACCTCCTGCCGGGTGGTGCCTTGACTCATCAGGCAGACATCGGACGACAGATGGCGGACCGGCCCTTTGAAAAAACAGCCGGACAGGAAAAACAGGCAGAAGATGAGCAGCGATGCTGAAAGGATTCTCTGTATCATTTTGTTTGCGTGGTAAAAGTTTTATAAGGAGTGCATGATTCTCTATAAATATCCTGAAGGGGTGATTTTTGCAAGATTTCAAAGCACGGTGCATGGTTAATCATGGGGAACCCTGAAAAAAAATGGAGGCGTCTTACCGGGAATGTCTTGACCTTAAGGAGAGGATTATAATAATTTATTATATATTTTGGAAAAAAATCATCTGTTTTCACTGGTAAGCCGGTGGAAATAAATAACATGGCCATCTGAATGGCCAGAACGGCACAAAAGGAGCCGTAACGAAATAGTTATAAAGAGACAAGTTATTTGGTAACGAGTCTGTAGAAAAAGGTAAAAATGGCATAAAAGCTCAAATTCGCTATTTTGCAACCACTTGATATTATTGAAACTGCTAAAGTTTGTTTTCGCTATTTTCAGCCTCGAAAAGGGTTTTTCTACAGCCTCAACGGCTCCTAAGCTGTGCACCGCCCTGAGGATTGGGGATTTGGACAAGGAAAATCTGTTCATATAAATTTTATGAGGGACAATTGTAATGCGCTGCCCAAAATGCGGATATATCTCTTTTGACCAAGAAGAAGCCTGTGCAAAATGTGACGCGAATCTGGCTGAAATAAGCAGGGTTCTTGCCGGAACAGCGGTCCGGGTGCAGGAGCCTTTTTTCCTGGCTTCCATATTAGGGCAGGCGGGGCAGCAGGCAGCTGCCGAAGAGGTGGAATTCGATCTGGCGGAGGCGGAGGAGGTGCCTGAATCCGCTGTGGAAATCGATGTGGCCGCCGGGGACGAGGACGAAGGCATTCCCATGGTGGATCTGTCGCCGTTTGCACAGCAGGAGGAGCAGGCTGAGGCTGAGGCGGAGGAAGAGTCCGGCATCAGTTTCACCCTGCCCGAGGAGCAAGCGGCAGAGGTGCAGGAGGCTGGGGTTGAGGCTGAGGCTGAGGAAGAGCAGCCGGCCGAGCTGGGCACCATAGATTTTACCTTTGGCCAGGAGCCAGCCCGGGAAGACGAGCTGCGGCCTGCCCCCGAGGAAGCCGCGGGTCTTGATCTTTCCCTGGAGGAGGCCGGCGGCGAAGAGGTCTTGGAAGAGTTGGGCGGGCTTGATCTTGAGCTGGAGGAGGAAGCAGAGGCCGTGGCCCCGGAAACTGAGGAGGCCCTGCCGGACCTGGAGCTTGAGCTGCCCGGTGAGGGCGGGCAAGCTCCGGAGCTTGATGCCGGCCTGCAGGCTGATACCGGGGAACAGGTCACGGCCGAAGAGCCCGTTGCGGCTGAGACGGTTTCCAGCCTGGATCTTGATATTGATGTCGATCTGGAAGAAGATGAGCCTTCGGAAGAAGAGATGATCTTTAATCTGGAAGACATCGACATGTCTGATCTTGTCATCGAGGGAGCGGGCGGGGCGGAGGAGGAAGCCGGGCGGCCGGAAGATACGGCCCTTGATCTGGAAGACTTTCTCAGTATGGACAAGGGCAGCGATGCCGGCATACCCATGGACCTGACCATGGAAGATATTGATCTGGGCGATGACGAGCAGGATGGGCAGGGGAAATAGTCCCCCGGGCCGTCGGCAGGTAAGCTGTAGGTGCTGAAGAAATGACAGAGAACGAATTGTCTTCGTCCGGCTTGGCCGGAGAGGATCAGGATGAACTAAGCGGGGCGGCGGTGGATTTCAGCACGCGGTGCATGGCCATGGTGATTGATGGTGTTTTCCTGGCCGGTCTTGTCGGCTGCACTCTTCTTCTTTTACTCAGGACGGCCATGGTTCTGCCCCCGGCAGGCTGGCACAGTCTTGTCTTTCTGCTGATTTTTTCCATCGTTTCACTGCTGGTGTGGCCTCTCTTACTGTCGGCGTTTTACTTTATCGTGCTGCACAGTTTCGGCGGTCAGACCCTGGGCAAGGTTTTCATGGGCATCATGGTCGTGTCTGACGAGGGCCGGATGCTTTCCCTCGGCGCTTCGTTTCTGCGGCTGGTCGGCTATCTCCTGTCAATCGTGCCGCTGGGGGCGGGTTTTCTGTGGGTCGCCGTGGACCGGCAGCATGCCGCCTGGCACGACAAACTGGCCTGCAGCCGGGTCATTTATCTGTAACGCAAGAAAAAAATTCTTGACAAGGACACGGGTTTTCGATACTTTCCCCCTTTACGCCGGGATAGCTCAGTCGGTAGAGCAACGGACTGAAAATCCGTGTGTCCCTGGTTCGATTCCTGGTCCCGGCACCAGTATATAATCCGACAACGTTCGGTTTAGTCCCTAACGCCCTTAGAAATAAGGGCTTTTTCTTTTTCTGTTGTCCGTTAAATCCGTTTTGATATGCTGTAAGCCAGCAAGTTTAGGGGCCTTTGAGGGGGCTTTTTTTAGCCCTTTAAATCGCAGGCCCCCAAAATAAAGGTCCTCAAAACGGAGAAGCCCCAATGCCTAAGCGGACAGTGCCCCTAACTGATATCCAGGTTCGTAATATCAAGCCTCAACAGAAGGAGATTGATCAGGCGGCAATGCTACTATCCGCAACGTTCGAATTAGGCCTAAAGTCATTATGCCAACGCCATAATTTTCAATATGAATCGTCTGAAGTCGATGGTATGGTAGGAATTGCGATCAAACTTAGTGCTTATATATAAATAATTCTCTTGCCATTTTGCTACAAGAAGTTGATAATCCGTCAAATACAACTTAAATGACGGAGGCGTAGCATGGCAAGAATTAAAACATGGGAAATCTCCGATGAGTTTTGGTCCCTGGTCGAACCGTTGATCCCGCAGAGCCCACGAGTTGAACAGAAATCTTATGTGCGCAAGCCAGGAGGCGGCAGAAAGCGGAAGTATTCGGATCGATTGTACTTTGCTGCTATTGTGTATGTGCTCCGCACAGGTATCATCTGGAATGCTTTGCCACGGGAAAAATTCGAAGGTTTGGGATCGGCGGCAGTTCATCGTAAATTTCAGCAGTGGGCCACAGCAGGTGTTTTTTATAAACTTTGGCGACGCGGATTGGCTGAATATGACGAGATGGCGGGGGTTGCCTGGCTTTGGGAGGCGGCAGGTGGGTCGAATATTGAAGCACCCCTCGCGAAAGAGTCTGTTGGCCCAAACCCAATTGATCGGGGAAAAAAATGGTACAAAACGAAGTCTGCTCGTCGACGAATATGGCGTCCCCTTGTCGCTCATCGTAACCGGAGCCAACCGGCATGACAGCGTGCCCCTCGTCCACTATTGAAAGCGCGCATTATGAAGTCGACTGATGAAGCTACCCCCCCATAATCTATGTCTTGACGCTGCATATGTGGGGAAAGAAGATGTTGTAAAAGCCAACGGCTTCGTTCCCCACATACGCTCAAGGGGAGAGGAAAAGCAATTGATCGAGAGGGAGCCGACTTTCAAGCCACGCAGATGGGTGGTTGAGCTCGCCCATTCCTGGTTCAACAGATTCCGCAAGCTGATTCCGCGATATGAGAAGACAGACCTCTCGTATAATGCCCTGAATGCTTTGGCTGCTGCTATGATTGTGTTGAGCAAAGTCATGTTTATTTATAGATAAGCACTAAGGGCAAACCGTCAGGGGAATCCCGGGGTGTGCTTTGCCATAACAGCAAAGTGCACCGGGAAGCGGGCGCCTTTGCCGGTGAGTTCCTGCAAGGTGAGCTGGCTGGTGGGTTGGGCAGTGGCGCAAAGGGTTCGGCGGGGATCAATTTGATAGCGCTAACAAAAATAAAGAGTGTCTGTTTTTTGCGGACGGTGTATGATTTTCTTGCCAAGGGTGAAGTGTTCTGCTATATATAAACGTTTAAATTGCGTGACTGAAAACGAAAAGTGCTGATGATTCTGCGGGTTGTAAAAGGAAAAAAATAAGTCAGCAGAAGGGGATTTGTTGGTGGGGGAAAACGGCGCGTAAATCCGTGTTACCCTGATGCGAGTCCTGGTTCGGCGCCAGAGATATGAAAGGGGTTGTGTAACCGCGCAGCCCCTTTTTCCTATTGTTCAGCCGCAGGCGGATTCCGGCATCGCCCGGAAATGGCAACTGCGGTCTGCGCTAATGTAAATCAATCGATAAGCAAATAAAATGGACGCCGGCTCGATGCGGCGTGACAGGTTAATATGCAATCTATACCCCGGCAATGGGGGTAATTTTATGCCTGGACTGACCCTGGTATTTGGCGGGCCGGCCAGGTGAAAACCCGTTATGGAGAGTGGGGTGGGGCGTTATGGTAGAGAAGACTAAGTGTACGTTGTACAGTGGCGGGATGAAAGGCGCGGAAGCTGCATTCGGCGAGGCAGCCGAAAGATGGGGGCTGCAGGAGGTGAATTTTTCCTATGCAGGCCATGTCATGGCCCGGGATAAGCATGTGGTGATGCTTTCGGCGGATGAGCTTGCCAGGGGCGATATCAGCATGGAAATCGCCTCGAAGATGATGAATCGGACCTATTATGAAAAAAAGAAGATCAGGACGGTGCTGCAGTCGATTTTTCATATGGTCAATAAGGGGCACCAGGTTTTTGCCGTGGGCAAAATTCTTGAGGATGATACCGTCAAAGGCGGGACCGGCTGGGCGGTTGAGCTGGCAAGGCTTTTCAATCGCCCCGTGAGTGTCTATGATCAGGAACGGAAGGGCTGGTTCACCTGGCAGGAGGGTGCCTGGAAGCCGGACACCCCCACCATTACCTTTGACACCTTTGCCGGCTCCGGCACCAGAAATCTGACCGATGACGGCAGAGCGGCCATCGATGAGCTCTTTGCCAGGTCATTCGGGCCAAGCCGATAAATTTTCTTGACATGCTGTTGGCCGATGGTTTATGTAACTCGATTCTTATGAGTATTTTGAAACGGCCCCGATCAGCGGGCCGTTTTTTTTAATTGTAATGGACCCAACGTAATTTTTTTCCCGCGGGCGGGGACATGTAGTAACAGAGCTAAAAAGTTTGAGGAAAAAGAGATGCAGAAAGATTTGTCGAAAGTTCGCAATATCGGAATCAGCGCCCATATTGATTCCGGTAAAACGACCCTGACGGAAAGGATTCTTTATTATACGGACCGTATCCACGCGATTCACGAGGTAAGGGGCAAGGATGGCGTTGGCGCCAAGATGGACTCCATGGAGCTGGAAAAGGAAAGGGGCATTACCATCCAGTCTGCGGCCACCTACTGTAACTGGAAGGATCATTCCATCAACATCATCGATACCCCCGGCCATGTGGATTTCACCATCGAGGTTGAGCGCGCGCTTAGGGTGCTGGACGGCGCGGTGCTGATTCTCTGCTCCGTTGGCGGCGTTCAGTCCCAGAGCATCACGGTCAATCGGCAGATGTCCCGTTACAAGGTACCGCGGGTGGTTTTCATCAACAAATGCGACCGGACCGGCGCCAATCCCGAGCGGGTGACCAAACAGGTCAGGGACAAGCTGGGGCTTAACGCGGTCATGCTGCAGATGCCCATTGGCCTGGAAGGCGACCTGGAAGGCGTGATCGATCTGGTCAAGATGAAGGCCATCTATTTTGACGGCGACAACGGTGAGAAGATCCGGGAGGAGGAAATTCCGGCGCACCTGCTTGATGAGGCCACGGGAAAACGGGAAGAGATGCTTGATGCCGTCTCCATGTTTTCCGATGAGCTGATGGAAGCGGTCCTCGAAGGCGAGCCCACCGAGAAGATGATCAAGGATGCGGTGCGCAAGGGCACTCTCGCCCTGGAACTGGCGCCGGTTTTCATGGGTTCTGCCTACAAGAACAAGGGTGTGCAGTGTCTGCTGGACGCCATTACCATGTATATGCCCAACCCCATGGATATCAGAAACGTCGCACTCGATCTCAAGAATAATGAGCAGGAGATTGTCCTGTCCTCCAAACCTGAGGACCCGCTGGTCTGTCTGGCCTTCAAGCTTGAGGACGGCCGGTACGGCCAGCTGACCTATATCCGCAATTATCAGGGATTTTTGAAAAAAGGTGACACCATCATCAACAGCCGTACCGGCAAAAAGGTGAAGATCGGCCGCCTGGTGCGCATGCACGCCGATGAGATGGAAGAGATCGAAGAGTCCGGCGCCGGTGATATCGTGGCCCTGTTCGGCGTTGACTGTGCCTCGGGTGATACCTTCACCTCCAGTGATGTCAGTTACTCCATGAGTTCCATGCATGTGCCGAACCCGGTAATCTCGCTCGCCATTATCCCGGTGGACAACAAGGCCCAGAGCAATATGTCCAAGGCGCTCAACCGCTTTACCAAGGAAGATCCCACCTTCAGGACCTATGTGGATCATGAAACCAATGAAACCATCGTCTCCGGCATGGGTGAGCTGCATCTGGATGTCTACATTGAGCGCATGAAACGGGAATACGGCGCTGAAGTCAAGGTTGGCGCGCCCCAGGTGGCCTACCGCGAAACCATTACCCAGCGGGCGGAGTTCAACTACTCCCATAAGAAGCAGACCGGCGGTTCCGGTCAGTTCGGCCGGGTGGCCGGCTATATGGAGCCCCTGGAAGAGGGTGAATACGAATTTGTCGATAATATCGTCGGCGGCTCCATTCCCCGGGAATTCATCGCCTCCTGCGATAAAGGCTTTCGGAAGAGCCTGGAGAAAGGTGCCCTGGCGGAGTTCCCGGTCAGCGGGGTGCGCTGCGTCATCAATGACGGCGCGGCCCATGCCGTGGATTCCTCCGACATTGCCTTCCAGCTGGCGGCCATAGGTGCCTTCAAGGAGGGTTACCGGAAGGCCAATCCCGTGCTGATGGAACCGATCATGAAGGTTGCCGTTGAAGGACCCACCGAGTTTCAGGGTTCGATCATGGGCAGTCTGAATCAGCGCCGCGGCATCATCATCGGTACACTGGAGGAAGGGGAATATACGGTTGTTGAAGCCGAGGTGCCCCTTTCAGAGATGTTCGGTTACTCCACGGTGCTGCGTTCCCTTACCCAGGGCAAGGCGGAATTCACCATGGAGTTCAGCGACTATAAGCAGGTGCCCAGAAATGTGGCGGAAAATTTGATTGAAGAGTTGCGCAAGAAAAAGAAAGAGCAGGGGAAATAGGGTGACACTATGTTGAAAGAGGATCTGATTAAAAAGAATCCGCTTCGTGTCCTGAGTCCGGCCGATCAGGGCAAGTCGGAAGCCCCCAAGTTGGGACTGGTTATGTCCCGCGCCGGCTTGGGAAAGACCGCTATCCTGGTGCAGATTGCCCTGGACAGCATGCTGCGAGGCAACAAGGTGCTGCATGTGAGCATTGGCCAGAGTCTGGAAAAAACAAAAATCTGGTATAATGATATTTTTCAGGATATCGCCAGGGCTGGTAATCTGGAGCGTGCCGCCGATATACAGGAAGAGCTCATGAGTCAGCGGATGATCATGACCTTTAACGAAGAGAGTTTCGGCGTCGCCAAACTGCGTGAGCGGCTGAAGGATCTCATCGATCAGAATATATTCCAGCCGGACTGTCTGCTGGTGGATGGTTTTGACTGTTCCATCTCGCCGGAGAAGGTTCTCGGCCAGATGCGGGATCTGGCCAAAGACATGAATATCAATATGTGGTTTTCCGCAGTGTGCCACCGTGGCGACGATCGGGTCAGCAAATCGGGTGTCCCGGCCCCGTGCCATGAGGCCGACGATTTGTTTGACACCATTATTCTGCTGCAGCCTGACGCGGAAAAAAAATGTGTCGCCTTGAATATCATCAAGCGTGATGGTAAAGTAGGTGAGAGTCGAACGAATCTGACCCTTGATCCGTCCACCTTGCTGATTCTGGAAAAATGATCATTTGATTTTGGAGAGTGGATTCCGGATCTCTGGTTGATTATTTCGTTCTTTTACCCAGCATCTCCGGAATCCCTGTCCGAATCCGCAATATTATGAGATTTCGTCCCTGTATTGACCTGCATAACGGCTGCGTCAAGCAGATTGTCGGTTCCACCCTTTCTGATTCCCCTTCTGCGTCGCTCACGACCAATTTTTTATCCCCCCACTCATCCGCCTATTACGCGCACATGTATAAGGCCGATAATCTGACCGGCGGCCATGTGATCATGCTCGGCCCGGGCAATGAAGCGGCGGCTGAAGAGGCTTTGGCCGTCTGGCCCGGCGGTCTGCAGATCGGCGGCGGCATCAATGTCCTCAACGCCGCCGACTGGCTGGACAAAGGGGCCTCGGCGGTCATCGTCACTTCCTATGTTTTTCAGGACGGGCTGATCCATGAGGAGCGGCTGGGCGGCATGATGGCTGCCGTGGGCCGGGAACATCTGGTGCTTGATCTGAGCTGCCGGAAAAAAGGCAATGATTATTTCATCGTCACCGACCGCTGGCAGAAGTTTACCTCGGTGGCGGTAACGGAAGAGTCGCTGAACTATTTTGCCTCCTTTTGCCACGAATTTTTGATCCACGCCGTGGATGTGGAAGGCAAATGCGCGGGCATTGAAGAGGAACTGGCCGAAAAACTCGGCAGATGGACGCCGATTCCCACCACCTATGCCGGGGGGGTGAAGAATCTGGCTGATCTGGAAAAGCTGCAGGTTCTTGGAAAAAACCGGCTTGACGCCACCATCGGCAGCGCCCTGGACATCTTCGGCGGCACCGGTATCACCTATGCCGAGGCCGTGGCCTTTCATCGCCGTGCCTGCGGGCTGTCATAAATGCTGCGGGCTGACCCGTTCAGCAGTAAACTGCCATGAGCAGATGGTACGTTCTGCTGCTCGCGGGCATCTGCTGCATCAGCACCTCGGCCATCCTGGTTACCCTTGCCGGGGTGCATCCCACGGTTTCCGCCTTTTATCGTAATTTTTTTGCCGCCCTCATCTGGTTGTTGCTTTATCCTTTTACCCGCCCGTTTCGTGCGGCAATCCTGAAAACAGGCCATGGGGCGGTCCTTGAGGCGGCAAATCCCCGATTTGGTTTTCTCGTTCGCGCGCCCCGTGCCACATTGCTCCTGATTTTGCTGGGGTTTTTCTTTGCCGTTGACCTGTGGGCCTGGCACCGGAGCATCATTTTTCTCGGCGCTGGCCCGGCCACCCTGCTGGGTAATCTCCAGGTTTTGATTGTTTCCCTGCTGGCGGTTTTCTTTTTCAGGGAGGCTCTGCAGAAATGGTTCTGGCCCGGCTGTTTTCTTGCCCTGCTCGGTATTGCTCTGCTGACCTTGACCAGAGGTGTCGGCCATGGGGTGCTGCCCGGTGTCATGTATGGACTGGTGACTTCCTTCACCTATTCCTTTTTTCTCATTATTTTGCGTTTTCTCAGAAATTATCAGACCACCCCGCAACAGGTGCTCTTCTGGGTGGCGGTCATCTCCTCTTTTTTTCTCTTTTTCCCCATGGCGGGCGAGGGCAATGTGCTGATCCCCGGCAGGGAGGCCCTGGGCTTGCTGGCCCTGCATGCCTTTCTCTCCTCGGTGGTCGGCTGGTGGCTTATTATCACCGCCCTGCCCCATGTTCCCGTGGCTGTGTCCTCAACCCTGCTTCTTCTGCAGCCGCTGCTGACCAGCATCTGGGGCCATATTTTTCTGCAGCAGACCCTCTCCTCCTGGCAGACTGCCGGTATTGTTCTTGCCGTGTGCGGCATCCGTCTGGCAACCTGGCGGCGCTAACAAGCGCATGGCAGCGACAGGTGGTGCCTCTTCGGGTTGTTCCATCCTGCCCGTTGCGGATTCTGCTATCTGTTTGCCGATAAAGGTGTTTTCGGCGGATCATTCAGGTTGATTGACAAATATTGCCGCTTCTTTCATGATATAATTGCAGTACACCTCTTCATTTTTGTCTGTAAAACCGGGTGAACAAGGAGGGCAATGGAGCATACACTGATCAGCGCCGGCGATTATTTGATCGAGCATTCCGGCCGGTATCGGATTTTTGAGGCCTTGCTGCTGACCTGCGTCGGTGTCGCCGTTTATGATAAGACTGCCGGCGTTGGTGGCCTGTGTCATATTCTTCTGCCTGATCCCCCGGAACAGGAGAACTCCTGGCAGCCGAAGAGCTATGCCTCATCATGTCTGGCCCTCTTTATCGACGATCTGCTTAAAAGCGGGGCGAAGCTCAGCAGGCTTGAGGCGGTGGTCGCCGGGGGTGCTTTGGGAATCCCCTTTTCACAATATGATTTGCAGCTTGATATCGGAGGGCGGACCTGTGAATGCGTGTACCGTTTTTTGAAACGTCACGCCATCCCGGTAAAAATATCGGAAACAGGCGGCTGCTTCGGCATGAAGATTTGTGTCAACACCGCAACCTGGCATGTCAGGATAATGCAGTTTTTCCGGTCCGAGGATTGTTTAAAACCGATCAGCAAACCTTCACCGCCGCAGATCAGAGAGGCTATCATCAACGCCAAACCGATTCCCCAGATCACGATCAAGTTGATACGTCTCATGCATACCGGCAATTACGACATGCATGAAATTGCCGAAGAGGTATGCCTTGACCAGGTGTTGAGCGCCAAGGTCATCAGTTATTGCAATTCAGCGTTGGTCAGCCCGCAGAGGAAGATCGATTCCATTGAAAGAGCCACTCTGGTGCTCGGGGAAATCCGGCTGCTGGAGATCGTGATTTCCACTTCACTGCGTGATTTTTTTGAAAAACAGGGGGGCGGCTATTCCCTGATCAGGGGAGGACTTTTCAAGCATTCGCTCGCCGTTGCCCATTTAACCAAGGTTATTGCCCGGAAAATACCGCGGTTGGATGTCCAGACCGCCTATACGGCGGGCCTGCTGCATGACATCGGCAAAATCGTGCTGGACCAGTATGTGGCCGAGACCAGGCCGATGTTTTACTGCAGCCAACGGGAGGGCGTGGCTGACTTGATCAGTATCGAGCGGGAGGCATTTGCCACCGACCATCAGAAGATTGGCGGAGAACTGGCCGCCATATGGAATCTGCCGGAAAATCTGGGTGAAGCGGCGAGCCTCCATCATTATCCTGAAAGGGCGATGATCAATCCGGAACTGGTGCACGCTGTCTATATCGCCGACCTTCTTGCTTCGTGGTTTATGGCCGGGGTTGAAATTGAAATAATAAACACGGCAAATCTTGGGGAAAGACTGGGGCGAATCGGCTTAGATGTGGCGGTCATTCCGGAAATCGTCGGCAGTGTCCCCTGGCATGAGTTGATGTACATCTAGGGTTGCAAGTGGTAAAATGATTTTTTCTCGCAATATGCCGAGGGCCGGATTACCATAACTATGAATATTTCTTTAAATTTGTGTAGATTGCAGATTTGCCCATTCATTTTCAAGGTCTGATGATGCCGGACAAAAAACAATTTATCACTGCCGGCAAACGCTTCCTGAAACTCTACCTTCCGCTTTTTCTGTTTCTTTTCGCCATCGTGCTTGCCGGCTCTGTCGCCAATATCCGTGAATGCAAGCGGCAGCAGCAGCAAAAGGCCACGGCCTGTGTTAGGATGGTGCATACCGCCATTGACCATGTCATCTCCCTGCTCGCCTCCGATCTGCAGTATCTTTCCACCCTTCCTGTATTGAATTCCTTCCTGTCTGTCGGGGATGATGCGGCGCGGCAGAGGCTGACGGAACAATACGCCGGCTTTGCCGGCACAAGGGCTGGCTATGCCCGCATAAGCTATTTGTCGGACAGCGGGGTTGTTCTGGTCAGGGTAGGTTCCTCGGCGCCGTCTGCAGCAATGACCCCGGGCGAAAAGTTGGCGGATAATTCCCAAGCCGCCTTTTTCCAGCAAGCCAAATTGCAGGGCCAGGGGGAGATGTATCTGGCTGATGCTGATAGTGATGCTGGATCGGTGGTTATTGCGGCGACCCCGGTTTTTGACGGCAACGGTCGAATGCGGGGCATGGTGGTGGTCGAATGCCGGCCCCAGCTTTTTATCAAGGACCTGCAGGAGATTGCCGACGCATTTCCCGGCAGGATTTCTCTGATAAACAGGTGGGGAGGCGAGTTCATCCGGCTGGGAGACCGAAGTGATGCCAATGTGCCGGAGAGCCGCAACGACTCATTTGCCATCCGGCACCCTGAGAGCTGGGGAAAAATCGCCACCGCCGACCATGGGCAATTGCAGGACGGGCAGGAAACCGTCACCTTTGCCACCTATCATCCGGTAAAGACCAGAGGGCCGGCCGGCGCGGTCCAGGAAGCGGCGGCAAACATTGCCGCTGGCCAGGGGAACGATTTTTACTGGAAAATAATCAATAAGTTGTCGCCCGGTTCCGTGCGCGCGGCCGATTTTGTTTTTCTCAGGCAACTTTTCCTTGCCGGGGCGGGCCTTGCCCTGCTGTTGGCGGTGGGCGTGGCGATCGGCCTGAGAAACCGTTCGTCGCGGGGAGCTGATGAGGAATCACTTGTCTTCCAGGCCTTGCAGCAGAGCAGCGCCCCGCTGGTTATTATCGACCGGCTGGGTGATATTGAGTATGTAAACAAGGCGTTCAGCATGCTATTTGGATACCCGGCGGATGAGGCCATTGGGAAGAATTTGCGCGAGATCAGCGGCGAATCGGCAGAGGGATCGGTATTGGCCATGTGGGAAAGTCTCCGGTCGGGACAGGAGTGGCATGGAGAAGTCCAACTCAGCAAGAAAGACGGGGAGCAGTTCTGGGGGCATGTCTCCATTGCGCCTCTCAGGGACAAGAGCGGCGCCATCAGCCATTTTGTCGTGATCAAGGAGGATATATCCGGGCAGAGGATGGTTGAGCAGGAGTTGCGCCGTCTGGCCTCGTTCCCGGAGGATGATGCTCATATGATCATCGAAATCAATCTGCATGGCCAGATCACCTATGCCAATCCGGCATGTCGGTATCGCTTTCCTGGTGCCGGGCATGACCTCGATCATCCGCTGCTCCAGGGGCTCGAGTCCCGGTTGCTGCATTTTGATGAAAAACGGTGGGAGGATTTTTCCGATGAGCTCGCTATCGAAGGTAGTCATTTTGACCGGCGGGTGAAATTTATCCGAGGAAACAGCTTGATCCACATCTATGGTTTTGAAACGACCTCGATGAAGGAGATCGAGCGCTCCCTGCAATGGGCGAAACAGGAGGCGGTGGAGGCCCGCCGGATGAAGAGCTTTTTTCTGGCCAACATGGGCCATGAGATCAGGACCCCGCTAAACGCCATTCTCGGCTATGCCGATCTGATGCTGATGGATGCAGCAACGCCGGTGGATAAAAAGCGGCTTGGCATCATCAGCAGGGCCGGCAAAAATCTTCTGGCCCTTATTAATGACATTCTGGATTTTGCCAATATTGAGGCAGGCAAGCTGGAAATCGTTTACCATGAGTTTTCCCTGCGCCAGGCCCTGCACGATCTTGGGCAGATGTTTACCCCCCAGGCGGCGGAAAAGGGAATTGATTTTCGTATTTCCGGCCACGGCGACATGCCGGACAGGGTCATTGGCGACAGCATCCGCCTTAACCAGATCCTGATCAATCTGCTCAGCAATAGCTTTAAATTCACGGAAAAGGGGTCCATTACCCTCCATTGCAGCTACGCGGGCGACACGGCAATTTTTACCGTGGCTGATACTGGTATCGGAATTTCCAGGGAACAGCAGAATGTTATTTTTGCCGAGTTTCAGCAGGGCGATGCCGCCTCCACCCGCAAGTATGGCGGGACAGGCCTTGGTCTGAGCATTACCAGCCGCCTGGTCTCGTTGATGAACGGTTCGATTCGCCTTGAGAGCGATATCGGCCAGGGCGCGGTTTTTACCGTGCGTTTGCCATTTCAGCAATCGTCCTCGCCTGACACGGGCGCAGCTCCTGAACAGGATGTGCAGATATCCGGGGAAATGCTGACCTCCGCCCTGGCGGACGCCGGGGTGAAATTGCGGGTCTTACTGGCTGAAGACGATGAAATGAACCAGAACCTCATCCGGGAGATGCTCCGCAATCTCGGGCTCAATACAGTTGTTGCCGCCAACGGGCAGGAGGCCTTGGACAGGCTGGCGGAAGCTGATTTTGATCTGCTGATTCTCGATATGCAGATGCCCGTGCTTGACGGTATGCAGACCATCGAGCGCATCCGCAAAAACGACAGATGGCAGCAACTCTACGTCATCGCCCTGACCGGTGAGGCCATGCCGGGCGATAAGGAAAAATTTCTCCAGCTCGGCTGTAATGATTATCTGGCCAAGCCGTTGGAGCTGGGGGTGTTTTACCGGAAGATTTATTTTCTGGTGGCTGGCAGGTTTTCCCTGGCGACCGGGGAAAACCTGGGGGCCAGAGCCTTTGTCGCGAGCGCGGGTTTTGTGCCCAGCCGGGAATTGTGTTTTCATATCGCCCAGGCCATTGATGTGTTGCAGAAGAACCTGAAAATTTTCAATCCGGACCAGATCCGTAATCTGGCCGCCTCTTTTGCCGACTTTATCTCTATTAAGGAAATCCGCAATCTGCAGCAGGAACTGCTGCAGATTGCCGCAACTTTTGATGATGAGGCCCTGCCTCAGCTCATCAGAAAACTGGAGGCGCTCTCTCTCGATGGTAGCAACAGACAAGGTAAAGAACAAAATTCTGATCGTTGATGATATCGCCCAGAACCGCAGGCTCCTTGCCGAACTTCTGGTGCAGAGCCTGGATTGTCAGATTCGCATGGCGGCAAATGGCGCTGCCGTGCTCGACATGATCGAACATGATCTGCCGGATCTGATTCTGCTTGATATCATGATGCCGGGGATGGACGGCTTTCATGTTTCCCGGCTGCTGCAGGATAAGCAGAAGGCCCGGGAAATTCCCATTATCTTTATCACCGCCAAAACGGATGTGGAAAGCAAGGTGGAAGCCTTCCGCAACGGCGGGGTCGACTATGTGACCAAACCCTTTAACAAGGACGAGCTGCTGGCAAGGGTCAAGGCCCAGCTCCGCCTGAAAAATCTGCAGGATGAGCTGCGCCAGAAGAACAGGATGCTGGCCGACCGGGAAGTACATCTCACCCATCTGGTGGATGAGAAGACCCTGACCATTGAAAAAATGACCTTGGGCCTGGTGACAGTGCTGGAGAATGCCAACCTGGCCAATGATGGTGAAACAGGCAATCATATCCGCCGGGTGAGTGAATATGCCACCCTGCTGGCCGATACCTATGGGGCGGACAGGACTTTTGTCAAACGTATCAGGCTGTATGCTTCGCTGCACGATGTCGGCAAGGTCGGCATTGCCGATGCCATTTTAAAAAAGCCGGGCAGCTATACGCCGGAGGAATTCGAGGCAATGAAGCAGCATGTGGTTATCGGCCACCGCATGCTCGATAATGCGGAGATTGACCCCATGGCCCGTAACATCGCCTATTTCCATCACGAAAAGTGGGACGGCAGCGGCTATGTCAACGGTTTGAGCGGCGAGGCCATTCCCCTGGAAGCCCGCATCGTTGCCCTGGCGGATGTCTTTGACGCCCTGACCACGGTGCGGGTATATAAGGAAGCCTTTCCCGTCTCCGAGGCGGAAAGGATCATTCTGGCAGAAAAAGGACGCCATTTCGATCCCGGGGTCGTTGAGGCGTTTTTCAAACGAAAAGAGGAATTTATCCGCATTAAGGAATTATTGGCGTGAATTCAGGTGAAAATAAAGCAACTGGCCCGGAGGATAACAGCACCCATCCGGCGGGTGATGGCCTCGAAGCGCTGACCATCAAGATTCGGCCGGACCTTTACCGGGCTTACCAGCGCTGCAGCTGGATTATCATCCATGAAACGGGACGCAGCCAGCTTGACGTCATGCAGGAGATGGTTGAGGATTTTCTTATTAAGCATGGTTGTTGAAGGGATTTGTTTTCATCGTTGATTCATTGCCGGGGCAGAGTTTGCGGCGAGCAAAAAAGAAGCGGCGCAGGGTGAAGGCCTGCGCCGCGTGCCAGCAGAAGCTAAAAAGGGTCGTTATTTGCTCGGTGCTTCAGCCTCTGTCGGTTTGAGGGATTTGTAGTAAACCGGGAAGGCGACAAAGAAGGCGACGGCGATGAGGTATTCCACGCCCTTGATGTGGGTGTAGTAATCCACCATGGTTTCGTATTCGCCGAGGTTGCCGGTTGCGACCAGAAACTGGCGGCACATTTCTGAAACCTGCCAGTTCACCGAGGCAAGACCGGTCATCAGCATGGTTATGGACCAGAGACCGATGACGCCGCCGATTGCTGCCACAATGCCGAAAAATACTCCTGAGCCCTTGGTTGTTTTTTCCTGTGAATCCATGATATTCTCCTCTGCTTTATCAGTTGTTGAAGAGTGTGGCCGCTCTCCCGCCCGCCCTTGCGGGGGAGTGCGGTTTAAGAACCTTATCAGCCGCCCATTACCGCGGAAACCCAACCCTTGATCATGCCGGCGATGCCGTACTGGCAGATGCCGCTGATGAGGCAGGCAACGCCCCAGGTGCCGATCATGGCACTCAGGAGGCCGATCAAACCGATGCCGATCTTGGAAACTGATTCTTGTTCATGGGCCTGTACTGTTGTTGTGGTCTTGGCTATTGCTTTCATGGTGTTTCTCCTCTTGCCTGTCCTTATGATCAGTGATTGTCTTTGTATATTAATATTAGCACCAGCCGTGCCAAAGGGTCGCGCAACAGGAAGAAATAGCATAACTAATCGAAATTAAAGAAAAAGATTTATAGCGCGACAGCCAGTTGCCAGATTTATGGGTGTGGCGGGAAGTGTGGATGCAACACAATGTGTGGCGCGGTCATGCCACGGTGTTGTGGTATGGACAATGGGAGAAAATCAATAGCGGGGATGAAACGAGCGGCCGTGAATTGCGGGCTAGGGCTTGCGCAAGAAGACTTCGCACTACCGGGGCTGGCCACGGTCAGTCAACGCTTGCTGAGCAATATCGGCTATCGGCATTGAAGAGGCCGCATGGGCAATAAACGATACCTGGTGAATGTATCTCGTATGGCAGCGGCGAGCAAAAAAGAAGCGGCGCAGGGTGAAGGCCTGCGCCGCGTGCCAGCAGAAGCTAAAAAGGGTCGTTATTTGCTCGGTGCTTCAGCCTCTGTGGGTTTGAGGGATTTGTAGTAAACCGGGAAGGCGACAAAGAAGGCGACGGCGATGAGGTATTCCACCCCCTTGATGTGGGTATAGTAATCAACCATGGTTTCGTATTCGCCGAGGTTGCCGGTTGCGACCAGAAACTGGCGGCACATTTCTGAAACCTGCCAGTTCACCGAGGCAAGACCGGTCATCAACATGGTTATGGACCAGAGGCCGATGACGCCGCCGATTGCTGCCACAATGCCGAAAAATACTCCTGAGCCCTTGGTTGTTTTTTCCTGTGATTCCATGATATTCTCCCTGTACATTATCAATTGGTGAAGATGATGCCCGCTTTCCCGCCCGCCCTTGCGGGGGAGTGCGGTTTATGAATCTTATCAGCCGCCGAGGACCGCTTCAAGCCATCCTGCGGCCAAGCGGGCAAAGCCGTTCTGGGCAAGAGCGCTGAGCAGACAGGTTGCACCCCATAATCCGCTCAGGGCGGTGAATGCTACGATAACTCCCAGGCCGACTTCAGCGGCCTGTTGATCAATCGCCTTCTGGCTGGTGCTATCAACGGTGGTGGTTTTTGCGATCGTGGTAGCTTTCATGGTGTGCCTCCCTGTTATCCTGCGATATGATTTAGAATTTTAGTGAATGTCTTAGCCGCCCATTACTGCGGAAACCCAACCCTTGATCATGCCGGCGATGCCGTACTGGCAGATACCGCTGATGAGGCAAGCAACGCCCCAGGTGCCGATCATGGCGCTCAGGATGCCGATCAAACCGATGCCGATCTGGGAAACTGATTCTTGTTCATGTGCCTGTACGGTTGTGGTGGTCTTGGCTATTGCGTTCATGGTGTTTCTCCTCTTGCCTGTTCTTTGGTCAGTGATTGTCTTTGTTTAATAGTAAAAGCACCAGTCGTGCCAAGGGGACGCGCCACAGCTTAAAATAGTATAACTTCTTGGAATTAAAATAAAAAAAATATAACGCTACAGTTGGCGAGCAGGTGATGCAGTGTGGCAGGAAGTGTGGATGCAACACAATGTGTGGCATGGCCATGCTACAGTGTTGTGGTATGGTTCATGGGAGGATACCGAGCAAGGCGCGGACGATAACTTGCTGGATCAAAAGGAAAATGTAGCAGAAAGGCTGTGGCGACCGGCTGGGCAACGCACAGCAGCAGGCTAGGGCGAGCCCATACCGGCTTATTTTTTGCCTGTAATGGTGTTTAGCGGGGGATAAGGCGGGGAAATGCCATTTGCGCAAAAAAAAGGGTGCCCCGAAGGACACCCCCAGGATAAAAAAGGCAATGTTATTTTTCCAGGGGTTTGTGGCAGAACCACCAGTCATAACAGTCGTACTGTTTGAGCCGGTCTTTGGCCAGGAAGACATCGCCGGCGGGCGGCACGATGACGCGGTCGCCAAGCATTTCATTGTTGGGCCAGTCGGCGGGCATGGCTCCCTGTTTGTCCGAGGTCTGCAGGGCCTTGACGGCGCGCACGATCTCATCCATGTTGCGGCCGATCTCCTGGGGATAATAGATAACCAGGCGTACCTTGCCGAAAGGATCGACGATAAAAACGGCACGCACGGTGTTGGTTCCCTTGCCCGGATGGAGAAGCCCCAGTTTCATGGCAATATGGTCATTGGCGGCAATAATCGGAAACTGGATTTCAACATTGAGCTTTTCCTTGATCCATTCAATCCATTTGATGTGGGAGAAAACCTGATCAATGGACAGACCGATCAACTCGCAGTTCATCGCCTTAAATTGGTCGAATCTTTTCTGGAAGCCGACAAATTCCGTGGTGCAAACCGGGGTAAAATCGGCGGGATGACTGAAAAGAACAAACCATTTTCCCGCCAGATCACCGGGAATACTCATGGGGCCGTGGGTTGTCTGGACGGTCATTGCCGGGAACAGATCTCCTAAAAGCGGCATGTGCATTTTATTTTCCTCCATTGTTAGTCTCCTTTTTTATTTGTTTTCAGATTTCGTTTTTAACGGCCATAATTGCTATGAACTAATAGTTAAGGGTGCGCCGCTTACCGTTGTAATCAGGCATTTCTTGGTGCCAGGCAAACAGCAACCTCATTTTCCCGCTGAGAATTCTGGGCGTTTAAAAAATAAATTAGAAAAAATTATTTCCATCTGTACAAACCGATAAAAATCGGTTATCAAGATAAGTAATTTTTACTAAATATATCTTAATTGATTAAATTGTAAAGCGAAAAAGGAGGAGACATGAAGAAAATTTTGAGAGGAAAGTTTTTACTGTTGGCAATGCTGGCTGTGCCCATGATGATGCCGGGGGAGGCCGGCGCCATCGATAAGGTGGACAAGCAGCTTTATCCCTATGCGCCGTCCCTGGTGAACTGGGACAAAACCAAGGCCGGATTCACCCCGCCCGAGACATGCGCCGAGTGTCATCCGCAGCAGTTTGAGGAATGGACCGGATCAATGCATGCCCTGGCCTTCAAGGATCCGGTTTACCAGGGCGAGCTGAACAAGGCGGTCAAGGCGGTGGGACATGATATCGCCAGGCAGTGCGAAGGGTGTCATTCCCCGGCCGGCGTGGTGACCGGGGAGGTCAAAGGCCCGGGCGTGACCGGGCTCTCGGCCGTGGCCATCAACGGGGTTTCCTGTGATATCTGTCACTCGGTCAAAAGCCATACCGGCTGGCAGACGCCGTATCATCAGCCGGAAAACGGCTCATTCGTCATGTCCCCCGGCAAGGAGACGGCGGACGGCGTGGTGTTGACCAAATACGGCCCCTACGCGCCTGAGGAGGGGTGCGGCGAGGGGTTTCATGAATGCGTGGAGCAGCCGTTGCACAAAACCACGGAGCTTTGCGCCAACTGCCACCAGGTGCATCATTATGAAACCCATACACCCCTGGAGTCAACCTACCGGGAATGGAAGGATGGCCCCTATTCGGTGAAAAACATCGCCTGCCAAGACTGCCATATGGTTGATTATGACACCTTTGTCCGGTCAGCGGATGATTTCAAGAAACCTGAGCGGGGTGAGTTCCGGCATTATTTCAACGGCGCCAATTTTCTGGTCTATTATCTGCTTGAGCAGGCGGCCAAAAAGGGCGGTGACGAGGTTTTGGCCGCCAATGCCCACAATAAGTTTGAAATGGCGGTCAGTCGCCTCAAGGCCGCCGCCGACGTGGAGGTCACGCCCATTTACCGGGACAACAGTCTGGCCGAGATCAAGGTGCGGGTGCACAACAAACGGGCCGGGCATAATCTGCCGACCTCGCTGACCAACATCCGCCAGATCTGGCTGGAAATGACGGTCAAGGACCAGAGCGGCAAGGTGATCATGACAACCGGCACGGTGGGCAAGGACGGCGAGCTGCCCGCCGAGGCGCGGCTGTTTAATTCCGACGGCATGGGGGATGCGTTCCATTTCCAGGTGGACCCGTGGAAGGTGATCGCCTTCTCCCGCCATGACACCATTCCGCCCAAGGGTTATAAGGATGTCTATTACGGGGTCGCCGCACCCCAGGCCAAAGGGCCGCTGTCCGTTGAAGTCAAGCTGCGCTACCGGCAGGCGGAACAGAAGATTGCTCATGCCCTGCTGGCCGCCGTGCCGAGCGACATCGATCTGGCCGCCACCTATGGCCTGACCGCCATGCCGGACCTGCCGGTGGTGGATATGGTGGAAAAGACGGTGACCATGAATGGGACCAAGTAGTCAGTAAGCAGCCGCGCAGCCAGCGGTTATTCATGATACAAAGCAAAAGGGGCGTTCTCTGCGGAGCGCCCTTTTTTTGTTTTCCGGTAAAATCTCACCCAGAGCTGACCGTACTACATGGCCAGGGTGATGCTCTTGCGCAAACGGGCCAGCGCGGCTGCAAAGAAGATTCCGCCGATAAGGCTGACTGCCGCATAATTGGGCCACACCACGTCAAAGCCTGCGCCGCGGTAAAGGATGGCCTGGGCGAAGGTGACGAAATGGGTGGAGGGGGCAAACTGCATGATGGCCTGCAGGACCTCCGGCATGCTCTCCCGCGGCGAGCTGCCGCCGGAGAGGATGTTCATCGGCAGCACGATGAGAATGAACAGCAGGCCGAGCTGGGGCATGGAGCGGGCCACCGTGGCGAAAAAGATGCCCATGGCCGTGGAGGAGAAGAGATAGAGGGCCGTGCCGCCCAGGAAGAGGGGGATGGAGCCGGTGATCTGCACCTGCAGCACCCCCTTGATCAGCAGCCACAGGGACAGGCCGGCGGCCACCAGCACAATGAGGCCGTTGGCCCAGACCTTGGCCGTCATGATCTCGAAGGGGGTAAGCGGCATGACCAGCAGATGTTCAATGGTGCCCCGCTCCCGTTCCCGCATGAGTGCCGCCCCGGTGAGGACCATGCTGAGCAAGGTGATGTTGTTTATCAGCTCCATGACGCTGGTAAACCAGGAGGTGGTCAGGTTCGGGTTGAATTTGACCCGCACCGCAAGGCCGACGGGTAAAGCGGCAGGCTCGCGATAGCCCTGCACGAACTCCCTGATTTCCCCGCTGATGATGTTCTGGATATAGCCGTCGCCGATGCCGGCCTGGTTCATGGCCGTGGCGTCAACATTGACCTGGAGCTCGGGATTTCTACCGGCCACGACATTTTTTTCAAAATCAGGCGGGATGTCGATGACAAAGGTATACAGGCCCGAGTCCATGGCCGCGTCAACCGCCTCCAGGGGGATCAGCTGCGGTGTGCGGAAATAGGGGGGCATGAAGGCATCGGCAATCCGCCGGGAAAGAGGCGAGCGATCCGCATCGACAATGGCGATGGCCGTGTTATGCAGTTCATGGGAGATGCCGGTGGCCGCGCTGTAAATGCCGAAGGAAAAGGAGTAGACAACGGCGATGAGCAGCACCATGTCATGAAAGAGGCTGCGCAGTTCCTTGACCCCCAGTTGATAGATGTTGGCCAGCTTTTTCATGCTCAAGACTCCTGTTTGCGCAGCAACACCAGGCTCAGCACGAGCAGCACCGGGATAAAACATGCCAGGGTCGTATACTGCGCGGTCAGGTCATGGAAGCCCAGGGCCTTGGTAAAGGTGCCGACGCTGATTTTCATGAAATAGCCGGTCGGAAAGTTGTTGCCGATGACCGCCGCAGAGCCGCTGAGGGAGGAGACCGGGGTGATCAGCCCGGAAAACTGGGTGGCCGGCACCAGGGTCAGGACAAAGGCGGCGATGAGGGCGGCGATCTGCGTGCGGGTAAAGACCGATACCAGCAGGCCGAGAGCGGTGGTAACCGTGACGTAGAGCAATGCCCCGCAGGCCAGGGCCGGGAAACTGCCTTTCAGCGGGACCCGGAAGATGAGCGTCGACATGGCAACCAGCACGAGAAAGTTGAACATGCTGATACCGATATAGGGCAGCTGTTTGCCCAGGAGAAATTCCAGCCGGGTAACCGGCGTGGCGTACAGGTTGGCGATGGAGCCCAGCTCCTTTTCCCGGACAACCGCCACGGCCATGAGGATGGCCGGGACAAAGACCAGCAGCAGTGCGATGGCCGCCGGCACCATGGCGTTGACGCTTTTAAAATCCTGATTGTAGCGGTAACGGGTCTCGATGCCGGCGGGCAGGAGCTGCGGTTTGACCCCTGAGGTGCTCAGGGCAAGCTGGGAGAGATAGTCAAGATGCAGGCCCTGCACATAGCCTTTCATGGTCTCGCCCCGGAAGGGCATGGCCCCGTCCAGCAAGACCGACACCTCCGGCTGGCGGCCCCGCTTGAGGTCCTTGCCGAAGCCGGGCGGGATCTCGATGGCCAGCTGCAGTTCGCCGCTCATCATGCGCTGCTCCAGGCTGTCATAGCCGGTGAGCCGGGGCCTTTCGCGGAAATAACGGGAGCTGGCATAATTTTCAAGATAAACGCGGCTTTCCGGGGTCTGATCCCGGTCGAGCACTGCGTAGGAGAGTTTGTCCACATCCAGGGTGATGCCGAAGCCGAAAATAAGCATGAGGATGGCGGTGCCCAGCAGGGCGAAAACCAGCCGGATCGGGTCGCGGCTCAGTTCCTGGGTCTCTCGGCGGGCATAGGCCAGCAGCCGGAGGGGGTTGAAAAACGAAGGTGCCGGGCCGCCATGGCCGCCAAAGCGACCCGGCGCCGGTCCGGCGAGGGAGGCATCGGGGACGCAGTCGGCCATGTCATCCCGTTCGGCATCCTGCAGGTGGGCGATGAAGGCCTCTTCCAGTGTCCGGCAATTTCTGGCCCGGATCAACGCCGCCGGGGCACCGCTGGCCAGCACCCGGCCGGCATGCATCAGCGAGATGCGGTCACAGCGGCTCGCCTCGTTCATGAAATGGGTGGAAACAAAGATGGTGACGCCCTGCTGGCGGGAGAGATCGATCAGCAGTTCCCAGAACTGGTCACGGGCCACCGGGTCGACGCCCGAGGTGGGTTCGTCCAGGATCAGCATGTCGGGTGAATGGATCACCGCCACGGCCAGGGACAGACGCTGGCGGATGCCCAGCGGCAGGCTTTCGGTCGATACGTCCAGGTAGTCCTTGAGGGCAAAGCGGCCCACCAGTTCATCGATGCGGCCGGCAATCTTCTCCGGGGCTAAATGAAACAGGCGGGCATGGAGCAGCAGGTTCTGATGCACGGAAAGTTCCGTGTACAGGGAAAAGGCCTGGGACATGAAGCCGACCCGCTTGCGGGTCTCCAGATTGTGCGCGTCAACGGCCTGGCCGAACAGGCTGGCCGAACCTGCCGAGGCCGGCAGCAGGCCGGTGAGCATTTTCATGGTGGTGGTCTTGCCGCAACCGTTGGAGCCGAGAAAGCCGAAGATCTCGCCCCGCTCGATGGTGAAGCTGACCTGGTCAACGGCGGTGAACTTGCCGAAGCGTTTGGTCAGGCCTGCGGCGGCGATGGCCGGCGGGCCGTCGCCATCTCCGGCGCGGGGCGGCACAACCAGGGTCTGGTGGCCCCGGCGCTTTTTTTCGGGCAGCAGCCGGATAAAGGCAGCGTCCAGGTCATTTGCGCCGGTGCGGGCTTTCAGTTCCGCCGGGCTGCCGGTGGCGAGCACCTGGCCCCCGTCCATGGCCACCAGCCAGTCAAAGCCTTCCGCCTCGTCCATGTAGGCTGTGGCGATGAGAACGCTCATCCCCGGCCGGCGGCCGCGGATGCGGTGGATGAGCTTCCAGAAGTGGCGGCGGGAAAGCGGGTCAACGCCGGTGGTGGGTTCATCCAGGATCAGCAAATCCGGGTCGTGGATGAGGGCGCAGCACAGGCCGAGTTTCTGCTTCATGCCGCCGGAGAGCCTGCCTGCCTGCCGGTCCTTGAAGGGGGCCAGACCGGTGGCGACAAGGAGTTCGTTGATGCGCCATTGCCGCTCCTGGCGCGACTGGCCGAAAAGGCGGCCGAAAAAGTCGACATTCTCGAATACCGACAAGCTCATGTAGAGGTTGCGGCCCAGGCCCTGGGGCATATAGGCGATGCGTGGGCAGCTCTGCCTGCGGTGCCGGGGGTTGCGCATGTCGTTGCCGAACACCTCGACGCTGCCCCGCTGAATCCGGCGCACCCCGGCAATCAGCGCCAGCAGGCTCGACTTGCCGACCCCGTCCGGGCCGATCAGCCCCGCCATGCAGCCGGCGGGGATACGCAGATCCACTGCGTCAAGGGCAACCGCCTTGCCGTAGCGGTGGCTGAGCCCGGCAACCCTGGCGATGGAATCCGCTCTCTCATTCATGGCACTTTCCGGCGCTTGATGTCCTCCGGCCATTCGGCCTGCGGGTCCAGCCGCACATAGGCGACGCCCGGTACCCCTGTTTTCACCGCAGCCAGATGCTTCATCAGCAGTTCGGGATCGATCTTGACCTTGATGCGGAACATCAGCTTTTCCCGCTCTGTTATGGTTTCCACCTCTTTCGGGGTAAACTGGGCCTCCGGCGCCACAAAGGAAACCCTGGCCGGCACCGCCAGATCGGGCAAGGCGTCAAAAACAAGCCGGGCCTCGGCGCCGATCCGCAGCCTGACGGACTGGGCCGTGGGCAGGAAAATGGTCATATACACGTCGGTCAGGTCAAGCACGGTGAGGATCTTGCCGCCCGCGGCCAGCACCTCCCCCGGTTCCGCCAGCCGGTAAAGAACCCGGCCGGCCAACGGGGTGGCAAGAATGCTGTCCGCAATATCAACTTGAATTTTTTCGGCTTTTGCCACGCAGGTCTCTATCGCCGCATCTGATTCCTGCCTTTTTGCCTCAGCCTCGGCCAGTATGGCCCTGGTGGTTTCCATCCTGGTCCGGTCGGCATCAACCTGCTTCGAGGCGATGGCGTCATCGGCGAATAGATTCCGTGACCGTTCATAATCCTTCCTGGCCAGCTGATGCTCGCTCTTGCGCTGTTCAATAAGGGCGGTGGCGGAAATCCTTTCATTGCGGGCCTTCTGGATTTCGGCCCTGGCCTGTTTCAGCTCGGCCTGCAGGGATTGGGTGTCCATGCGCGCCACCACCTGGCCGGCTTCAAGAAAATCACCTTCCTGCACCAGTATCTCGGCAACACGGCCCGGTAGCTTGGTGGCGATGTCAACCTGGGTCGCCTCCAGCCGCCCGTTGCCTGAAGCAATCCCCGGGGGGATAGGCGCGCTGCGCAGGCTCAGCCAGCCGTATGTCGTCATGCCGGCAACAACGAGCAGAACTGCCAATGCCAGCCACCATCTGCCGGAACCGCGTTCAGTCATGTGATGCTACTCCTTATGGGAAATAGAAATATGGCAAGTGCAAAGTAGGCACAAATACGTATTTTATATTGCTTTTCATGATCTGTAATCACTATTTTTTTAAAATCGATGGGATAATGGCAAATGCGGACCGCAATGGCGGTAGCCGGGTTGATCTCCTGCCATGGTTGTCGGCATTTTTTATTGCCACTGCCGACATTTCTTGCCACCCGGGAAAGAAAGGGTTATTTCTTCGCTGTCAGCGGCATGATGGCTGAACCATCTGCGGCGGATGTGTAATTGCGTGAAAACTATTCATCCCTTGCCAATTTTGACCATGACCGAAACCAATATATGCCCCTGCAACTCCGGCGCTCCCTACGCGGCATGCTGCGGCCCTTTGCTTGCCGGTGCGCGCACCGCCGCAACCGCCCTCTCCTTGATGCGCTCACGCTATACCGCCTATGCGGAGCGGAATGTCGATTACCTGCGCAGGACCTGGCATCCATCGACCAGGCCCGCGGATATCGACCCGTCGACCATCCCCGTCTGGGTTGGCCTGCATATTGTCCGCGCGGAAAGGGGAATGGAGCACGACAGCGCCGGCGTGGTCGAATTCAAGGCCGCATTTCTTACCCGGCAAGAGACCCGGCACCTGCACGAAGTCAGCCGGTTTGTCCAGGAAGACGGCCGGTGGCTCTATGTGGATGGCGACATTATTGATGACACCCGATCTGCCCCGCGCAAGGGGCCGCAGGTCGGCAGAAACGAGCCCTGTCCGTGCGGCAGCGGCAGGAAATTTAAGAAGTGCTGCGGCCCTTAAGCGCTTGCACTTGCCTTTGCGCAAAGAGAATTTTGTTGGTGGCGAAAGGGCAAAGAAACCCGCAATCCTGGTGACAATGACCAGCACAGTGTTTATGATGGAGATGATTTTGCCGCGGCCCGTTGAAGTCATCAAGGCAAGGTGACGGGGCTATGGCATGAAGGATCCGGCTGGAGGATCACAACCGCATGGAGGTGCAAAGCATGATAGAGGTTGAGCATAATCCGCAAGAATCACGCATCAAAGCCCTTGACGCCAGGTCATGGCCCATCTGGACCTGCGAGGTTTCCGAATTCCCCTGGACCTACGACAGCAAGGAAACCTGTTACATCCTGGAGGGGGAGGTTACCGTCACTCCCGACGGGGGAAAAGGGGTCACCATCAAGGCGGGAGACCTGGTCGTCTTTCCTGCCGGGATGTCATGCCGCTGGAAGGTAGTGAAGCCGATTAAAAAGCACTATCAGTTCGGATGAGGCCTGAAACCCATGCAGATACCCGCAATCCTCTACCGTCTGGCCGTGGCCTTTTGGCTGGGCGGGGCAACCCTGTTCACCTTCGTCCTCACCCCCGTCATCTTCAAATCGTATAACCGGGACATGGCCGGCGGGATTGTCGGGGTCCTCTTTCCCGGCTATTTCAAATGGGGACTGGCCTGCGGCGTGATCGCCCTTGTGGCCCTGTTTTTTTCAACCGCCAGGCGCAGGACCGCGGCCGCCATCATCATCGCCATCATGCTGGCCATTACCGCTGGGCAGGCCTTTGTGATTGAACCAAGGGCCGCGGCCCTGAAGAAGGAGATCCCCTCCTTTGCGACCACCCCGCCGGATGATCCGCTGCGAGCCAAGTTCAGGAAATTACATGGGATATCGGCCGCCGGTAACCTGGCGGTCATTGGCGGCGGGATCGCTCTGGTGATCCTGCTGTGAGAGAGAGTCTGCGACGGACGGAGTGACTGTGGTGATTACCAGAAAACTGATCCAGGCAATAAAAGAGCAATATGCCCTCAACTGGGAGGGTGTCCACGGCATCCGCCACTGGGGCCGGGTCTATGCGAACGGCTTGCGGCTGGCCGAGGGAACCGGGGCCAGGCTCAGTGTGGTCAAGCTGTTCGCCGTTTTCCACGATGCCGGGCGGCTGAATAATGACCGGGACGATGGCCACGGCCCGCGCGGGGCCAGGCTGGCGGAAGAGTTCCGCGGCACATATTTTGATCTGCCCGACGGCGATTTTGAGCTGTTGCTCATCGCCTGCAGGCAGCACACCGTGGCCAAGACCCATGCGGACCTCACCGTCCGCACCTGTTTCGATGCCGACCGTCTCGATCTGGCCCGGGTCGGCACCATGCCTGACCCGCAATACCTCTGCACGGATCTGGCCAGAACCCCGGAAATGATCATTTGGGCCAATGAAAGAAGCCTCAGCAACTATGCGCCGGACATCGTCACCGTGTGGAATGCGTGACAAACGGGGGGGATGATGCCGGGACCCTGGCCACGCTTTCTGGCAGATCGGGAAACGTATCAGGTGAGATCTGCCGCTACCCTCAGCTGATCCGAAAAAGTTCGGATTTATACTTCTTCTTGACAGAGTCAATAGAGATATGCGAATTTTCATGTGGTGCCGGGGTGCTATCGTCCGCCAGCATCTGATATGCCCCCGCTGGAAAGGGTAGCGATCACCGCTTCTCTCACCATTCCATATGTTGCATCGGGGGTGTTCTCGTCAACGCCAAGGCCGCTGATGCTGTCCATGGGAGATGATATATTACCATCCCCGTTACGGTCGACAAGGACAAGGAGCGGTTTCTCCTGGGTGTCGTCTTTATAAACCATGACTTGAATGGACATGCCATAGTCCTTTCCTTCCTTGATGGTTAACACCATTCGCCCCAGAAAAGTAGGAAGCTCGGTCTGATAGGTGCAGACCCCGTCCGGGCAGATTGGCACCCCTTTCTCGTCAATATCTTTTATATGGGTAAATGGTCTGATGATGCCGTAGAGGTTTCTGCGGCTGTTGAATATGATGACGGGGTCTCCCGACCTGCAGAAATTGAATAGCTTTTCCATATCTGCGTTGTTTAATGCAATGCAACCCTCGGTCCAGTCTCTCTCCTTGGTCTTGCCGAAATATCTGTACACCCCTCCGCCATGTATCGCGATGCCGCAACCTAAACCGGTATCACAGGGGGTGCGTCTCGATTTTTGGATGGCCTCATATATCCTTTTATATTCCATTAGAGATATCATCCCCTCAGTCAGGCCCTTCTCGGCGTTCATAAGATTTGGGTATGATATGCCCAAAAGTCGGTGAAAGCGACTTTTGATTTTTTTATCCGTAATAAAATAGAGCCCTTCAGGAGTTGCGCAATCAAATGCCTTGTATTTGTCTGAATCAGGGTCAATCCCGAACGTGGCGGGGAATTTGGCCACCTGTTTGCCATCCATAAACAAGACCAAATCCTTTTTGGTCTTGTCTATAACTACGATTCTCCCTGCCTGGGGGGGCGGTCCTGCCGTCAGTGCATGTGAGGCTGAAAAAGTCAAGATGAAAAATATTATAAATTGACTTTTTAAATAGCGATATGATAACATAACAAAAAAATGATAAATTTTAACAACTTACCTGAAAGGAGAAAAGAAAATGATGAAGCAAAAAACAAATCCAACCCGGACGATGACGTATATTTTTGTCGCACTTCTATGCCTTTCAGGACTTGAAGGTTGCGCAGCAACCCTCAGCAAAGAAGACAGGGCTTTTTTGGAGAGTGCGAAGCAGGCGGCCGAAGAGGCCAAGGCCGCCAGCACCAGGGCCGAGGCTATTGACAAGAAACTTGAGGACATGGGCGCACGCCTCGAAAACGCAGCATCCCGCGCTGAGCAGGCTGCAAACAGGGCCGACGCGGCCGCTACAAAGGCGATGAAAGCCTCCGAACAAGCAGAGGCCGCAGCCCAAAAGACAGAGCGCATCTTCGAGAAATCCCTTAAGAAATAGTCATCCGCCGTTATGGTTTTTTTGGCCATGCGACAGCCGTAGGCACCCCGGTTTTGTCCTTCAAGGCCCTGAAAAGGGCCTTGAGATCGATGTCAAGGGGGCCTAAGGCTGTTACATAGAAAGAGATTTCGCCTACAACCTTCGAAAGCGGATTGCCGATTCGGTTGTCAAAGTCATCAAATACCTGTATCCAGCACTTCCCGTCTCCCCATCCGATCTTGATCGGTTCATAGATTACCTGAACTATCGTCCCCACAGGTACCATTGAATAGAGTTCCGCTACGTCTTCTGGGTACAGGCGGATACAGCCATGGCTCACTCTTCGTCCAATGCCCCATGGTTTGTTTGTCCCATGTATTGCGTATTCCATTTGGGAAAGACGGAATGCATAGTCGCCAAGCGGGTTGTCGGGTCCAGGTGGTACCTCAGCCGGGAGGTCTGGTTCCTCTTTCTTGATTGACTCCGGCACGACCCAGGTTGGGTTGGCGGTCTTGCTTTTTACTTTATAGGTGCCCAATTTAGTGAGAAATCCCTCTGTACCGATGCCTATGGGGGCAGTGAGAAAATAGTCGTGGCCACCATTCGAAAAGAAGTAGTAAAGCCGCATCTCCGCCAGATTTACGACTATGCCGGGGCTTATGCGCACTTGAGGGAGCACAAAGGCCAATGGGACAAGTACATGGCTCCCCTTGGCCGGCACCCAAGGGTCGATGTCCGGGTTCGCGGCAATAATCTGATTATATCCAAGGTCAAAGTCACGTGCGATATCGAGGAACGTGTCCTCTTCAGTCACTTGTACCCAGCGCGTAGTGCCGTATAAGGTCGCGTCAGGCGACAATATGAAGCATCTCAAAGCCCATGAGGAATAGGGATGGAGCAATATCCAAATAAAGACCGCCGCTTCGAAAAACAATAGTCGTGTTAGCTTCATAGTTATTTTGTCACTGAACACGAGGCGTCACCTCAATAAAACTGCTATGGTTGCAAGGTTTGAGCGAGTTTATTGAATGCCTCATTTCCTTAAAGACATCGGCGTTGCTCTGTGATGTCCACCGCCAGATCCGAGTATCATCCTTCACTATTGTTGAGCAGGTCGATCTCAAATGCGCCTAGCCTCAATACCGTTCATTTAATAGAGCTGGTCCCCTGCTTTCGCGGGGGTGACGGCATTTGAATGTCGATTCCAACGTCATTCCCGCGAAAGCGGGAATTCATTCCATGGGCCTGCAACAGCTTACGCGAACGGCATTGCACTCAGCCGCCGAGATAGGCCTCCTTCACCTGGGGATTGGCGGCGATCTCCCGGGCAGGTCCGGCCAGGACGATCCGGCCTGTTTCAAGGACATAGGCCCGGGCCGCGTAGCGGAGGGCCATGTTGGCATTCTGTTCCACCAGGAGGATCGTCATCCCCTCCTGCTGGTTGAGCTTGTGGATCATGGAGAAGATGGTCTCGACCAGGACCGGCGCAAGCCCCATGGACGGCTCGTCTAGGAGCAGGACCCGCGGCCGCGGCATCACCCCCCGGCCGATGGCCAGCATCTGCTGCTCGCCGCCGGAAAGGGTGCCGCCCTTCTGGTCGAGCCGCTCGGCAAGGCGGGGGAAGAGCTGGAAGACAAAATCCATCCGCCGCCGCACCTCCGCCTGATCCCGGACGATAAACGCCCCCATTTCCAGATTCTCGCGGACAGTGAGGCGGGGAAAGATCCCCCGCCCTTCCGGCACATGCCCGACCCCGGCCATGACGATCTCGTGGGGCGGCAGGTTGGTGATCTCCCTTTCCCCTAACCATACGCCCCCCTGCCGAACAGGGAGAAGCCCCGAGATGGCCCGCAGGGTCGTGCTCTTGCCCGCCCCGTTTGCGCCGATCAGGGTCACGATCTCCCCCTGCTCGACCGCAAGGGAGATGGACTTCAGCGCGTGGATGTGGCCGTAATAGGCGTGGAGATTGTCAAGTTTGAGGAGGCTCATGCTGCTCCGGCTCCCTCCCGGCCCAGATAGGCCTCGATGACCTGGGGGTTGGCGCGAATTTCGTCCGCCACCCCCTCGGCGATCTTCTGGCCGTAATCCATGACCGTGATTCTATCCGAGATGGACATCACCACCCGCATGTCATGCTCAATGAGGAGGAGGGTGACCCCTAACTCATCACGCAACCGGCGGAAGAGGGCAATCGCCTCGTCGGTCTCCCGGGGATTCATCCCGGCCGTGGGCTCGTCGAGCAGCAAGAGCCGGGGTTGCGCCGCCAGGGCCCGGGCGATCTCCACTCGACGCTGATCGCCGTATGGCAGATTGTTGGCAAGTTCGTTGCCGACGCCCTTGAGCCCCACGTATTCCATAAGTTCCATCGCCCGCTGATGCGCCTCCTCCTCCTCACTCCTGAAATGCGCGCTGCGCAGGAGGACGGCCAGGGGGTTCTGGCGGAGCCTGGTGTGCATGCCGACCATGATATTCTCCAGGACCGTCATGCTCCCGAAGAGACGGATATTCTGAAAGGTGCGGGCGACCTGCCGGGCCGCAATCTGATCAGGCCGCAGACCAACCAGGTTGCGGCCGTGGAAACGGATCTCCCCGGCCTCGGGCCGGTAGAGACCGGTCAGGGTATTGAAGAAGGTGGTTTTGCCGGCGCCGTTGGGGCCGATGATGCTGCAGATGGAGCCCTCCTCCTGCTGATACTCCATGCCGTTCACCGCCACCAGTCCGCCGAAGCGCTTGGTGAGCCCCTGAATCCGGAGAAGAGAGCCGTTACTTCCCGCCATGGGACGCCCCCCTCTCGGCGCTGCTTGCGCCGGTGTCGCCGCCGGCTGCGGCGCCAACCTCGTCTTCCGGATGCTTCTGCAGCTCCCTTTTGCGGCGTGCGGCCGGGATCAGCCCCGCCGGCCGGTAGATCATCATGATGATGAGGATGAGGCCGAAGAGCATGCGTTGATATTTGGCCGGGTCGAGCTGGTTGGAGAGATTGCGCCAGGGGAAATTGATGAGCGGGATAACGGCATCGCTCTGCCTGAGTTCACTGAGATAAAGAGAGAGCCCCTGCAGGACCTGGAGGTTCAGGATAGTCACCACCGCGGCGCCCAGGATCACCCCGGGGATGCTGCCTAAGCCCCCCAGGATGACAATGGTCAGGACCCCGATTGACTGCATGAAGGAGAAGGACTCGGGGCTGACAAAGGTACGGCTGGCGGCAAAAAGAACGCCCATGGCCCCGGCAAAGGAGGCGCCGGCGGCAAAGGCCCCGAGCTTCATCCGTACCAGGGGCACGCCCATGGCCACGGCGGCGAGTTCGTCCTCGCGGATGGCGGTCCAGGCCCGGCCGATCTTGGAGTCGTCCAGGCGGCGGACCACCACGATAACCAGCACGACGAACACCAGCGCCACGAGATAGAAGAAAAGATTGTAAAACTCGGCATCGGAGACAGGGTGGCCGACCAGGGGGTCCAGGATGCCACGGAGCATATCGAGGAGCGGGCCGGGCAGGGTCGGTCGCTGGATGGGGGAGATGCCCTGGGGGCCGTTGGTCAGGTTGAGGGGCTTGTCGAGGTTGTTGGCCAGGACCCGGATGACCTCGCCGAACCCCAGGGTGACGATGGCCAGGTAGTCGCCCCGGAGCCGCAGGACAGGCAAGCCCAGGAGGATGCCAGCCAGGGCGGCCACGATCACCGCGGCGATGACGAAGAGATAAAAGGTGTCCGGCGGCAGGAAAAACGGGGTTCCCGCCGGCGCCGTGCCGGGTATCTCGTGGAGGAGAAACATCTGCTGCGAACCAAAAAAAGCCCAGAGATAGGCGCCCACGGCATAGAAGGCGACGTAGCCCAGGTCGAGCAGACCGGCAAAGCCCACCACGATGTTGAGGCCCAGGCCGAGGGCCGCGAAGACGCTGATCTGGAAGATCACCTCAAGATAGGAGATGTTGCGGATGCCGATCACCGGCATGAGCACGACAGTGATCACCACCCCCAGGCCGATCTTCGCCCGGCGGTCCATGTCGAGACTGTAGATGAGCAGGGCCGAGGAGAGAAAGCACAGAAAGGCGAGGAGGCTTCTGGGGTTGGCGTAGACCAGGGCAGTCCCCAGTCCCAGATAGAGCATGCTCACCACATAGGGCGTGATGCCGGCGTTGAGCCGGTCCATTACCAGCCGGCCAAGTCGGGTAAAACGGTGCGCGGGTGGTGGGGCGGTCATGGTCACTCCTTGTCCTTTAAGCCTTCTGCCCAACCTGTTCGCCCAGCAGCCCGGAAGGACGGAAGACGAGAACCAGGATCAGGATGGCAAAGGCCAGAATATCCTTATACTCGGCGCCGGCAGCGCCCATGGTGAAGGTCGAGAGGTAGGCCCCGGCAAAGGTCTCCAGCATGCCGAGGACGATGCCGCCCAGGAGGGCGCCGGGCAGGTTGCCGATGCCGCCGAGCACTGCCGCGGTAAAGGCCTTGAGACCGGGGAAAAAGCCGACAAATGGATCGATCCGGGTGAACTTGAGGGCGTAGAGCACCCCCGCCGCGCCACCAAGGGCGCCGCCGATCAGAAAGGTAAGGGAGATATAGCGGTTGATGTTGATCCCCATAAGGCTTGCGCTCTGCTGGTCCTGAGCCACCGAGCGGATGGCCTTGCCCATCCTGGTGGCGTTCACCAGGTAGTTGAGGCCGACCAGCATGCAGACCGCGGCTACGATCACGACAATCGACTTGACCTGGATGGAGATATCCATCTTCACGTCCAGCAGCGACAGGCTGGCCAGCGACAGACGCTGGTCAAAGTTGCCGAAGGTGGGGATGATCCGGTGGAACTGGCCCGTGGTCAGGCTCTCGACCAGCCGGATCAAATCCTGCAGGAAAAAGGAGACGCCGATGGCGGAGATGAGCGGCACCAGACGCGGGGCGCGCCGGAGCGGCCGGTAGGCGATCACCTCGACCGCCACCGCGGTAAAACCGGCGGCAACCATGGCGGCCAGCATCGCCAGGGCCAGGTAGCCGCAGGCGGCGAGGGCCGAGATGCCGGTCAGGTACTTGGCTCCGCTTAAGGCAATAAGGATCTCTACGCCGACAAAGGCGCCGATGGCAAAGATCTCGCTGTGGGCGAAGTTGATGAACTCGAGCACGCCGTAGACCATGGTATAGCCAAGGGCGATGGTAGCGTAAACAAAGCCGATGGTCATCCCGTCCACGAGCACCTGGGGCAGGTTGGCGAGGGTGAAGGAGAAGAGATTGATACCCAGGCGTTTGACGCAGGCCTGATCCACGGCCGAATCGGAGAGGGCATAGGCGATGGCGAGCATCAGCAGCGACAGAACCAGACTGCTGGCCAGGACACAGGAGACGATCTGCCCCAGGGGCCGGAGCAGTTCGCGCAGAACGACCAAAGAGTTGCCAAGGCCCCGAGCGGCCGACTTGCCCGTGAAATCCATGCGCACGCTCTTTTGCTTACTGGGGTGGCGCGATATCCAGGGTCTGGGTGATGGTGTTGTCGTTCCACTTGGCCGGATCAGCGGAGGTGACCTGGATGATGAAGTACTTGGCCATGGTCAGGTCACCCTTGCCATTGAAGTTGATGGTGCCGGTGATGCCCGGAAAGTCCTTGAGGGAGCGGACCGCCTCCGCCACCGCCTGGCGGGTCGGCGGCTTGTCGCCGGCCTTGTGGGCGGATTCCTCGATGCCTTTGAGGCAGATGGCCATCGAGTCATAGCCCTGGGCGGCGAATGGTTTTGGATCAGCGCCGTACTTGGTCTTGAACTCGGCCTGGAATTTGCGGTGCCGGGATAGAGTTTGGCCGGACCGGCAACCGTGGTGTAATACAGACCGCCGCCTTCCAGCAGGGCCGGCCCGCCGATGTTGATCGCCTCGGGTGAGTCGTAGCCATCATCGGTCAGAAACATGCCCATATACCCCTTCTCCCTGGCCTGCTTGAAGAATACCGAGGCCTGGTCATAGATGCCGCCGCAGAAGATCACGTCCGGCTTGCCGGCGATGATCGGCATGAGCATGGAGTCGAAATTGGCCTTCTCCTCGGTGCCGTCAAAGCCCTGTACCAGCATGCCAAGTTTGGTGGCCTCCCGTTTGAAGAACTCGGCAATGCCCTGGCCATAAGCGGTCTTGTCGTGGATTACATAGACGCTCTTCATCCCCTTGGAGTGGGCAAACCGGGCCGCCACCACTCCCTGGACGTCGTCGCGGCCGACGATCCGGCTTATCTCCTTGTAGCCACGGTCGGTGACCTTGGGGTTGGTGTTGCCGGGCGAGACATTGGCGATCCCGGCGTTATGGTACTCCTCCGACGAAGGGATCTGGACCCCGGAGTTGTAATGGCCGACCACGCAGAGGATGGCCGGATCGGCCACGATCTGCTTGGCATTGTTCACCCCCGTGTCCGGGTTGGCCTGGTCGTCATAAGCCGCAAGCTGCACCGTAAATCCCATTTTCTCCAAAGGCCCCTTGAGCCGTTCCAGGGCCAACTCCGCGCCGTTTTTGATATCGACGCCCAAGGCCGACTGGCCGCCGGACAAGGGACTTTGGGTGGCGATTTTGATCACCGCCTTGGCGGGTGCTGCGGCGAACGCGACGGACGACCAGCAGGAGGAGGCCAGGACCAGACCTCCGAAGGCAACAAGTGACCACAGGGCAGCACGATTTATTTTCCGCTTCATATTTCCTCCTTGCTATCCACTACCGCAGGCTATCGGTGATAGTGATAATTTTCCTTGGCAATCAAAATAAGACCAATTCTCCCTTGCGCAGGGGGGAGGTGGGAGCCTCGTCCGTGACTGCTAATCCGGCGAGGCGGCCTGGCGAAGTCATCTTGATTGCAAATTTATATGGGGTGTTAAGGTGAGGTGAAAGGTGGAAAGGCACGAGGAACAGGAGCGCCCCCCGAACCATCGATGCTCAACCTTCCAGAGCGTCAGCCACAGTCTCCAATGATTGTAAATCAATAGCCGAGCCCCTGATAAAAATCAATCACTTTCCGTGATTTGGCGGGAAGGTGACAGGTTCGGCAGCAACATCAGGCTGGCAATTGATGGCAGGGGGAGATTGCCGGGGCAGACCTGTAACCTGCGAAAGAGAACAAGCTTGTTTTAACCAGCTTATCCGTAATCGCTCACACTGGCCCTAATTTTTGTTTATTAATCAAGCCGCCGTATATCAATCTTTTCCATATCGCTTGGCCAAAGCCTCAAGTGTCATATTCGCGGCAATTTCGTCATGGGGAATCAAAACATAACGCCAGGGTTTGCCGCCATGGCCCTGGGCGTACCCTGAGGCATTGGCGCACCACTTGACCGCCGCCTCTTTCTTGGCGCGGACAATCGGATCAGTCAACTGGTTCCTGGCCTTGGGTTCCAGCATGTAGAGCGCCGCGTCTGTCTCGGCCACAAAGTCGGGCTGATATTCCCGATGATCCGCCCCTTGCCGGTAGTAAATCTGGAACTGGCCCTTGTTGGGCCTGAACCACCGTAAAGCGTCGCGCTCCAGGATCATGGCCAGCACCCGCTCTCCCTCAGATTCGAACTTCTGCACAGGATAGAGGCATCTGCTGAAGCCCCCGAAAAGGTAGCGGGCCATGTTGCTCTTATCAGGCGGAGAAATCCGGTAATCGGCATTGGGTTCCGAAGTCGTGTAGGCACTTGGTTTCAGTTCGGTGAACCCCTTGCTCACCTTGACCTCGTAGCCCATCACCTCCTCCCAGTAGTGTTCCTGCATTTGGGCGTGGATGAATCGGGCGATATCGCGTTGATAGCAGCGGACCACATCGACTACTTCCTCAGCCCGCATGTAGCTCTCGAAGTGGCGGATGGTCTGGCCGGCTAGTTCATAGAGCAGGTCGGCATGGTCGTCGTAGGAAATATCCGGATAGTCCATCAGGCAACGGACAATGTAGTTCTCAAGCCTCGGTTCGGTACTGTGGCCCCGGGCCGGGGTCACCGCCATCCCTTCACCGGTGCGCAGATACTGCACCCAGAGATCCTCCGATACCGCCTGATAGTTGAGCCCGTCCAGCTTGAGGGTAAAGGGTTTGTAGCCGGACTTCACTTCGCCCTGTGGCACCACCAGAATCCGCGGGATATCGATGGTTTGCTCGGTTACCAGCTCCACCGTCTTCGCAACCACGGCGGCGATATCCGGTTTTTCGCCGAATCCCTCAAGCCACGGTTGCGGGGCCTGCCGGGCTGCAACCTCCCTGACGATGGCGGCCTGAATCTCCGGCTTCTTCAGATGATTGACCGTGGGCAGGGTCCGGGGCTGGTTCTCGAACCCCTTGATCACCTCCCAGGCAATCCGGGCGATTGCCTGTTCCTGCGGCGTGGCGAACGCCTTCTTTTCGTCCTGCCCGGCCAGGGTGGTGCTGGCCGTCATCTGGGGAGGTTGCAGGCCAAGCATGTTCGCCAATTTCGATTGCGACACCACGGTTGTCGGCTTTCTGGACAGATCCTCCGGATCGAGCACCAGGGTCTGCAGGCGGATGGCGGATCCGGGCCGGTTGGCCTCATCGATGATCTCCTGAAACCTGTCGTGGGCCACGATATTGAGCCGGTCCACCGGGGCCACTCCCGTGCGTTTGCCGTAGGGCAGCCGCAGCCCCCGCCCAATGGATTGCTCGATCAGGATACGGGCATTGGCCGCCCGCAGCGGTACGATGGTATGGAGGTTGGTTACATCCCAACCCTCTTTCAGCATATTGACATGGATAACAATCTCCGTGGGCTCGGAGGTCAGCTCAACCTTGAGAAGGCGCTCGATCATTTCTTCCTCATCCCTGCCGGTCTTGCTGGAATCAACCTGGATAACCTTGTCCTTGTAACGTCCCTCGAAGAAGGAGTCGGCTTGGATGGTTGAAAGCAACTGCCCGGCATGGGTTGTATCACGGGCGATCACCAGCAGGAAGGGCTTGATGATGGGCTGGAGATTCTCCCTGGCATACGTTTCCAACTCCACCTTGGTGGCCTCGTGCAGCCGAATGCCGTCTTCCAGCTTCAGCCGCTCGATCTCCGCAACCGACATGCCTGCCGGTTTGAAATCCTTGCGGGTCACCACCGCCGGTTCCTTGACAAAGCCATCGGCCATGGCCCGGCCCAGGGCGTAATCATAAATGACGTTTTTGAAAGGAACCTGCCCCTTGCCCGTTTCCACAAAAGGCGTGGCGGTCAACTCCAGCCCCAGGACCGGCTGCAATTCGTTAATGGCCCTGACCCCGGCGCTGGCCCGGTAGCGGTGCGACTCGTCCATCAGCAGCACCAGATCGTGAAGGCCGGCCAGGTAATCGAAGTAGCTCTCGCCGATGTACTCGGAAAGACGCTTGATGCGCGGCGATTTGCCGCCCCGCACCTCGGAGTTGATCTTGGAGATGTTGAAGATATTGATGTGGACTCCCCCATACATGCCGGGAAGCCAACCGGATCGGATGCCAATCCCGCTTTCATAGGTATCCCCGGTGATGACCACGGGCGGCTCGGTGGCGAATTCGGCGATGCCTTTGAATACGTACTTGGGCGTGTTGGGGGTAAAGTCGGTAGTCAGCTTGTTGTAGATGGTGAGATTCGGCGCCAGCACAAAGAAATTGTTGATGCCATGGGCCAGATGGAGATAGCTGACAAAGGCCCCCATCAGCCGGGTCTTGCCGACCCCGGTGGCCAGGGCGAAGCAGAGTGAGGGAAACTCCCGCTCGAAATCCTGTACCTGCGGGTACTCGCGCTTGACCGCTTCCAGGGCCGCGGCAAGATCGATGTTCTTGCCCGGCGGCACGATTCCGGTCACCCGATGCAGGATCTCCAGCGATTGCCGCTGGGGCGGCCGCAGGGAAAGCCGGCCGGAGATGGCGTTGACATGGCGGTTCATGGCTTCAGCTCCTTTTTCTGTTCCTTTTGCAACGCAAATCGTTGCCGGGCCTGGACCATTGCCTTATGAAGTTCCTGTTCCAGTATCTCACGGGGAGGAAGTTCCGTCAGGTACTCCGCAACCCTGATGCCGCTTTGCTCAAGTTCCAGCAGCTCCACGGTCTCATGTTTCTTGCCGGCGCAGAGGATGAGGCCTATGGGCGGCTCTTCCCCAGGCTGGCGTTCGTAGCGATCCAGCCAACGCAGATAGAGTTCCATCTGTCCCTTGTCCGCCGGTTTGAATCTGTCAAGCTTGAGTTCTATGGCCACCAACCGTTTAAGTTTGCGGTGAAAGAAGAGCAGATCGAGGTAGTAGTCGTCATTGTCCACCTGAATGCGCTTCTGGCGGGCGACAAAGGTAAAACCCGCCCCAAGCTCCAGGAGAAACTGCTCCAGTTCCCGCAGGATGGCGTCTTCCAGGTCTTTTTCCAGATAACGGTCGTTGAGGCCGAGAAAATCGAGGAAGTAGGGGTCGCGGAAGATCAGATCGGGCGTGAGCCTGTCCTCATCGCGCAGGGCGTCAAGCTCCAGCCGGATCAGTTCGTCGGGCTTCCGGGACAGGGCGGTGCGCTCGAAGAGCATGGAACCGATCTTTTTTTGCAGGGTTCGGGTACTCCAGCCCTCGATCCGGCACATCTCGGCGTAAAAGTCCCGTTTCAGGGGATCATCGAGATAAACAATCTCCTTGAAATGACTCCAGCTCAATTTTGCAGACAGCGCCTGCAAAATTTCCAGATCAGGAAATACCTCCGCCAACCGCACCATGTAGGCGAGATTCCGTTCGCTCCAGCCACGGCCATAGGTGCCGGTCAATTTTGCAGACAGCGTCGGCAAGATTTCCTTGCCATATTCGGCCCGTTCGTCCTTGAGGATCTCCTCGTTGATCCGCTTGCCGACCCGCCAGTAGAGCATGGTCAGGGCGGCGTTGACCGTGGTGGCGACCGTGGCGCGGGTTTCCTCGATCAGGCCGCGCAGGTCGTGCAGGAGTGCGTCGTCACCTCGGGCCGGGGATTTCTTGGCGCTCATGGCTTGCCCTCCCTGCCGAACAGGGGAAGCTGAACCGGCTCCACCGGTTTTTGCGGCAGGTTTTCGACGTTCAGGCTGTAGTCGTCATGGCCCCATTCGCAGCGGGCCAGCACCTGGCGCGGGATTTTCTTGACCGTGAGACTGGCATAATCGCCCTGGCCCCGGAAAGCGGTGCAGAGCACCAGCAGCGACCGCTCCGCCCCCACCTCGTCCGAGAGTTCCTGCAACTGCTCGTGGGTGAGGGCGGCGGTGGTGACGTAGATGAAATCCTGTTCGGTGGAATGGCCGTGCTGCCAGTAGATGGAATCGGATGGCGCGTAACTAAATCCCTCCAGCTTGCAGAGGGCCTCGGCCAGCATGGCGGCGTTGTAAGTCTGGTTGATGACCCAGTTGCCCCATTTGTCCTTTGCCAGAAGCGAAGGGGCCAGGCGGTAGTAGCGAAAGCCGCCGCCGCCCTGCCAGTTGACCGCTTTGGTGATGCCGCCGGGGTCCTCGTTATCGATGACCTTTTTCAGGCGGGGAATGATATGGGTGCGGCAGTGCTCGCCCAGTTCCACCATGATCCAACGCCGGCCCATCTTATGGGCCACCGCGCCGGTGGTGCCGGAACCGGCGAAGGAGTCGAGGACGAGGTCGCCGGGGTTGGTGGAGATTTCAAGGACGCGCCCCAAAAGGCGTTCTGGCTTTGGTGTTCCAAAAACATCAGCGCCGAACAAGGCAACAATCTCCTTTTTGGCATCTTGTGTATGTCCTACCTCCTCGTAAGGCCAGATAGTTTGCGGAACCACGCCTTGCTTAACTTCAGATAGAAATCGTTTTAATTGTGGGATCGAGTCACCAGTTTTTCCCCACCAAATTCTTCTGTCTTCGTCCAATTCTGTGAGTTTATCTTTTGAGATCGACCAATATCTTCCTTTAGGCGGTCCTTCTATAACCCTGCCAGAAGGGCAAGTGATTGGATAAATTCCAAGTGAATACGGGTTCCGTGCAGATAGGTCACTGGTTTTCCATAAACCTCTTTGGTCGTTATCTGGATTCTTGTAAGCCTTGTCCTGTTTTTCGGAACGTGGCATAGGGTTAGGTTTCCAGGTGGATTCGCCCTTAGCGTAGATCAATATATAATCGTGATCTACGGATAAATGCTTTGCGCTTGATTTTGGGGCGTAATTTTTTCGCCAAATCACGGATGCAATAAAATTCCCCCGCCCGAACACCTCGTCGCACAACACCTTCAAATAATGGCACTCGTTGTCGTCAATCGTGATCCACAGCGACCCGTCCTCAGAAAGCAGCCGCCGGAGAATCTCCAGCCGGTCCCGCATCAGCGACAGCCAGATGGAATGCTCCAGCCCGTCGTCATAATGGGTAAAGGCCGAACCGGTATTGTACGGCGGATCGATGAAAATGCACTTCACCTTGCCGGAGAACTCCTGCTCCAGGGCCTTCAGGGCCAGCAGGTTGTCGCCGAAAATCAGCCGGTTGTCGAAGATATCGTTTTCCGTCACCCGGTGCACCGCATGATAGGACAACTCCGGATCTTCCAGCAGGATGCGCGGCTCCAGCCGCGGCCGCTCCTCCTTGCCGATCCAGGTCAGTTCGAGTTTTTGCTTTTTCATTGTGATACGTAACAACTTATTGTTTAAACTTAATAAAACCGTTTTTTCCGTTTTTGAGTGAAGTAAAAAAACGTCCTACCCATCAGCCAGCTTCATTCCTATTAAGCCTCAAGACTCCACCTGATCACCAAGATTCGATTCAATGCGGCCTTCTGCTGCAGTTTCCCTTCGATCTGGGCGATCAACTCGTCCCGTTGCCGGTCTATCTCATCCTGGGCATCGAACAACGAACGCCGTTTCTGGTTCCGCTGTCCTTCCAAAGTTTTAATCTGTTTTTGTCCAGCCAGCTTTTCCTCCAGGGTAAGGGCGGCGGTGGCTGCCCGGCGGGCTTCCTTGATCTGACGGTCAAGCTCCTTGATTTCCCGTTCCAGGCCGACCTTCAGGTCATCGGCCCAACCGTCCAATTTATCGGCCTCGGCCTCGAAGAAACGGGCATTCCGTTCCGAGATTTCCCGCTGAATGGCGGTTTGACGCTGGCTGGTAAAGGTGCTCAACGGTTCGGCTGGTGGGGGTATGGAGACGGCATCGGCGACTTCCCCCGGCAGACTGAGGAGACGGCGGGCGGTTTCCTCCTCCAGAGATTGTCCATCATCGGTAACCGCCGCCAGGATGAGATGGTCTTCCGCCTGGTCAAGGGATTCGATGGTGAAGAGGCAGGCGGTGAGCCAACCGGATTGTCCGCGCAATGGTTCAAGGATGGTGACCTTGCCGTCGTGGCGGCCGTAATCGAAACGGATTTCGGCAGGCGGCAGATCCCGTGCCTTGGCCTGGGTCAGCAAGGCCCCAGCCAGCGGGTGGTTCAGGCGGTAGAGATGCGCCTCACCCGACCGGCGGGGCAATTCATAAAGCCCCAAGGGGATGGCATTGGCCAGGGGCGGAAAAGGGTGGTTGTTCAGGCGGAATGAGGCATCGCTTACGAACTCGGCCAGATCTCCCAGTTCATGCCGGGTAAGCTGCATCAACAGCCGTTCATAGCGGTTGAGATAGCCTCGGGTCGCCTCATCGCGAATTCGCAGTTTCTCGCGAACCTCGTCGTCAAAATGTTCCAGCAGTTTTTGGCGGGTCCGGGTCATCGATTCGTTGATCTCCATGCTCAGTTCGAGCTGAAGCTGATCAAAGGCCTGCTGGATATCCTCAGTTCTGCGGCATTGCTGGTAGATGGCGGCGATGCGTTTCTCGAAATCCACCCCGCTCTCGATGGAACCCAACACCTCGTCGCTGGCCCCGAAAACACCCTCAAAAAGCTGGAATTTTTCGGAGAGCAATTGGAATACACGTTGATCGGCGGCGTTTTTGCGGTTGAGGAAGTTGACCACCACCACGTCATGCTTCTGGCCGTAACGGTGGCAGCGGCCGATGCGCTGCTCGATCCGTTGCGGGTTCCAGGGCAGGTCGTAATTGACCACCAAGGAGCAGAACTGGAGGTTAATCCCCTCGGCTCCGGCCTCGGTGGCGATCATGATCCGCCCCTCTTCCCGGAAGTAATCGACCAGGGCCGAGCGCATGTCTGCGGTACGGGAACCGGTGACCCGGTCACTGTCCCGGTGGCGCTCCAGCCAGCGGGAGTTAATGATCCTGGATACTTTATCATTGTTTGAACCGTTGAACAGCACAATCCCTTCGGCAAAGGGGCTGTCGGATAACAGCCGCAGCAGGTAATTCTGGGTACGGCGGGATTCGGTGAAGATGATGGCCTTCTCAGCCGCGCCGATTTCGCGGGCTTTGGCAAAGGCGACATACAGGGCCTTGAGCAGGGCCTTGCCTTTGGCGTTATGGTCGATGGAGGTGGCCAGCGCGGTGAAGGAATCGAGATCGTTGATCTCCTGGGCAATGGCGGCGCGATCCGCCTCGGTAAGGGGTTCGGGCGGCTCTTCGTTGTTCCACTCCTCGGCGGTTTCATCCAGCGCCTCATAGTCCTCGTCCAACTCCTCTTCAAGGGGTTTAAGCAGTTGCTGCCGGCGAAGCTTGGCCTTAAGCCGCTCGGAGAGTGAAGTAAGCGCCCCGGCTATGGCAAAGGTGGAGGAGGCCAGGAGTTTGCGCAGGACCAGGGTCATCAGGGAGCGCTGACTGGACGGCAGGGCCTGAAGATTATCGCGCTGGAGATACTCGGAAACCAGATGATAGAGCCGGTCCTCGCTTTCCTCAGGGGTGAACTCCTCAACAATTGGCAGGCGTCTGGTGTAGGGGATGTAGGCCGTGACCTGCCTGCGCAAGGTACGATGACAGATCGGCCGCAACCGCGCCTTAAGGGTCTCGAAAACCAGTTCCTGATTGAGGTTCGCAAATTGTTCCCGGAAGCTTTTCAGGTCACCGAAGGTATGCTCGTCGATGAAACTGACCAGGCCATACAACTCCAGCAGAGAGTTCTGTAAAGGCGTTGCGGTCAGGAGAAGCTTGTCTTTTCCCGCCAGGGCCATCTTCAGGGTATTGGCGATGACATTCGAGGGCTTGTAGACGTTACGGAGACGATGCGCCTCGTCGATCACCACCAGATCCCAGGAAATAGCGTGGACATCAGCCGCCTTGTTCCGGGCAAATTGATATGAGCAGATGACAATTTCCTCTCCCTCGAAGGGACGGAAAAATCCATGCTTGATGGCGGCGTTATACGACTTGGCCTCCAGCAGCCGGCAGGGAAGAAAAAACTTTTCGGTCAGTTCCTGGTACCACTGCTTGCGAAGGTTGGACGGGGTGATGATCAGAATGCGGCGCTGCCGCTCGGCCCACTTCTGGGAGAGAACCAGGCCGGCTTCGATGGTCTTGCCAAGACCAACCTCATCGGCCAAAAGGGCACCGGACGAAAAAGGAGAATGAAAGGCAAAAAGTGCAGCGTCGACCTGATGCGGATTAAGATCAACCTGGGCATCGACCAGGGCCGCTGCCAGCTTCTCAACGCTATCCGAGGGGCAACGCCGAGTCAGTTCATAAGCAATATATTTGCTCTGGTAATCGGTGATTATCATTTAATCCAAACTATTTCAAAAAAATCGTGGCTTTGTCAGAAACATACTGAGCCTTTTGCAAAATGAACGTCGTAGCGAGATCGAGAGAAAAATTTTCTGTGCAAGGATGAGTTTGTGCCCCCGGAAGCATAGCAGTGCTACGTTGAGGACATTTTTGGCCGATCGGAGTAGCTG
>JBFMAY010000026.1:0-55292 GCA_040755455.1 Thermodesulfobacteriota bacterium
CCATTCAACGTAAACCCTCTTTGGGCACCATGCCCTCAGTATTTTATATAATCTAAGGTGATCAACTATGTTAGAAAAATCGCTCAAAGGTAACTTAGGATACTGGGCATGGGTACTGTTTCTGCTCAGTATCATCGGGGTGGGCGTCATCTGTTATATTTACCAGTACAACTACGGTCTTGGCGCCACGGGCATGAGCCGCGACGTAACATGGGGAATTTATATTTCCCAGTTTACCTTTCTGGTCGGTGTCGCTGCCGGTGGTTTGATGCTGGTCCTGCCCTATTATCTTCACCATTACAAGGATTTCGCCCGGATCACCATCCTGGGTGAATTCATGGCCATTGCCTCAGTTGCCATGTGTATGCTGTTTATCATGGCTGACCTTGGCCAGCCGATGCGTGCATTGAATGTTGTCTTACATCCAACCCCAAACTCCATGCTGTTCTATGACATGATCGTTCTGAGCGGCTATCTGTTCCTCAACGTGGTTTGCGGCTGGGTTGTGCTGCACTCCGAGTACAAGGGCATCAAATACCCCAGCTGGGTCAAACCGTTTATCTATATCTCGATCCCCTGGGCTGTTAGTATTCACACCGTAACCGCTTTTCTGTACTGCGGTCTGCCGGGCCGCCATTTCTGGCTCACCGCCATTCTGGCTCCCCGCTTTCTCGCCTCCGCCTTTGCCGCCGGACCGTGCCTGCTGATGGTCATCGCTCTGATCATGAAGCGAACCACCAAATTTGACATCGGCCGGGTGGCCCAGGACAAGCTGGTAACCATCATCGGTTATGCAGCCCTGCTCAACTTCTTTTTCCTGGGTTGTGAGATCTTTGTCGCATACTACAGCACCATCCCCGGTCATATGCATACTTTGGACTACCTGTACTTCGGACTGACCGACCACATCACAGGCGTGGTACATAACAACCTGCAGCCGTTTATGATTGCCTCGGTTGTCATGGGCTTTGGCGGCATCGGACTCATTTTTGTATCACGCTACTTGAAGTCTGACCCCCTGCTGGCCCTGTCCTGCCTCCTGATCTTTGTTTCCTTCTGGATTGACAAGGGTCTTGGTCTGGTCCTCGGCGGTTTTGTACCGAACGGACTTGAGCAGATCACCGAGTACATCCCGACATTTGCTGAAATAGGTATTACCGCAGGTGTCTGGGCAACCGGCTTCTTTATCATTACCGTGCTGTACAAAATAGCCATCTCCGTAAAACTGGAGAATGAAAAAACCGCCTAATTATCTTTTTTCATAGTTACAAAAAAGAGCAGAACCTCAGGGTTCTGCTCTTTTTTTTTGTGTGGCGAAAACCCATTTCGTTATTATAATGTCAGCTTAATTTCTCCATAATAAAAAAAATGACTTGACAACGGGAGGACAACTGATAATTATTATCAAAAAGATTAAGCAATCAATAACAAACTGAAATGAGGTATGATGATGGGTTGTAAATGCTCCTGCAAAAGTGAAATCTCGGATGAACAGAAAAAAATTCTGTCAGCAATGGCTGGAATGGAAACTGCCTGCGGCTCCAAAGACATTGCGGCCGCAACCGGCATTGACGGCAAAACGGTTGGCACGCACTTAAAAACATTAAAGACAAAAGGTTATATCGGCAGTCCGGCAAGATGCAAATACGAAATAACCTCAGACGGTAAAGCAGCTATTTAAATTTTGCCAGTATGGGTGGGAATGACCATGAAAATCACGATAGATAACAACGTTGTTGAGCTTGTTCCTGAAAATAAGGATGAGACGTCGTCCCTCACGGTATTGTGGCGTATTCTGATTGACTGCCTGGGTGACAACAAGATGCTGAACCCCATTGGCGAATACATCCCGGAAAAGAATAATCTAGCCCGGTTTGTCATAGAAGGGATTCCCGGCGGCATCACCAAAAGAAGCAGCGACAAGCATGCCGAAGCTGACGCCGCCTACTACTGCGCGATCTGCAACAAGTATATGAATGTCAAGGCCGGGGATGAGCTGCCCATGTGCTGCGGCAAAATTATGGAATTTATGGATTAATCAATAGAGCAATGAAAAATGGAGGACAAGATGGCCAAAGCGAAATATGAATGCCCATGTGGTTATGTGTATGACCCGGCGGAAGGGGATATGGAACACGGTGTTGAACCCGGCACAGCTTTCGAAGACCTGCCTGATAACTGGGTGTGCCCCAAGTGCGGCGCGGAAAAAGAGTACTTTAACAAGATGTAAGAAACCATACCGCACCCGGCGGCCCGGTCGCGTGGCTCAGGTGCAGCATGACCTCGCTGTCCGGCACCGCAAAGACTGCCGGCAAGCTTCATTTATTACTCTCACTCCTCTCTCTCCTGAAGGCACGGAGTACGAACTCCGTGCCTTCGCCTCATGATAAAACGATTTCTCCCCGCCGGCCCCAATAAGCCCGTCCGTGCCTGACCGGCTTTCCTCTTGACAATATGTGCCCTCCATTATAATCAGACTGTATATTTGTTGGATCATTCTCCGGAAATTTTACGGTTAACTAAAACGGGCGCCTGTTTACTGCATATGGAATATAAAAATATTCTTGACCTGATCGGCAACACGAAAATCGTGCCGATCAACCGGTTGAACCCCCATAAGAAAGTCATCATCTACGCCAAAATCGAGGCCGGCAATCCAGGCGGCTCGGTAAAGGATCGTGTTGCCCTGTCCATGATCGAGACAGCGGAAAAAACCGGGGAACTGACCCCAGATAAAACAGTGCTGGAAGCAACCAGCGGCAACACCGGCATCGGCCTGGCCATGGTTTGCGCGGTAAAGGGCTACCGCTGCCAGCTGATCATGCCTGAGTCCGCCAGCATTGAACGCCGCAAGATCATGGAGGCCTATGGGGCGGAAATCCTCCTGACGCCGGGCAAAAGGGGCACGGACGGAGCCATTGAAAAGGCCTATGCCATGGCCAGGGAACATCCGGATCAGTACTTTCTCACCGACCAGTTTAACAATGATGCCAACTGGATGGCCCACTTCAGAACCACCGGCCCGGAAATATGGGAGCAGACCGGCGGGCGGGTCACGGACGTGGTGGCCACCCTGGGCACTTCAGGCACGGTGATGGGCCTGTGCCGCTACTTTACCGAAAATCATCCGGAGGTGCGGATAACGGCGGTGGAGCCGTTTCTCGGCCATAAAATCCAGGGACTCAAGAACATGAAAGAGTCCTACAAGCCGGGGATTTTCAACAAAAACAAACCATACCAGATCATCAATATTCCGGACGAAGAGGCCTTCCGCCACGCCAGGCTGCTGGCCAGAAAGGAAGGGATCTTTGCCGGCATGAGTTCCGGGGCGGCCCTCTATGCCGCCCTGACGGTGGCGGAACAGCTCGAAGAGGGGGTGATTGTCGTCATCCTGCCGGACAGCGGCGACAAATATCTGAGCACCGAGCTGTTCACCCGCAAGAAAGAAAAGAAGGCCAGAACAACGGGCCTGCGCTTTTTCAACTCGCTGAACCATAAAAAGGAGATCTTCCAGCCCCTTTCACCCAACCGAGTCACGTTTTATGCCTGCGGCCCCACCGCCCATGAGCATACCAACCTGGCCCACTGCCGGCGCTTCATTGTGGCGGATCTTATCCACCGGATCCTGCTCAACAAGGGATACAATGTCCACTTTTACATGAATTTCACCGACCTTGACGACAACACCATCACCGGCGCGGCCAAGGCGGGCATACCGCTGAAAGAATTCACCGAACACTATATCAGCGAGTTCATGCAGGAAATCGAGGCCCTGGGGGTGCAGAAGGCCACAGGCTATCCCCGCGCCTCGGACCATGTTAATGAAATGATCAACATTGCCCATGAGCTGGTCCATAAAGGAAGTGCCTATGAGCAGCACGGCTCGGTCTATTTCGACATCAGCAAATTCAAGAATTACGGCAAGCTTTCCAGGGTGCCGCTGGACAAAATCCTGGTGGGCAAGACCGTTGACCTGGATGATTACGAAAAAAACAACCCGCTGGACTTCACCCTGATGAAGAGGTCAACCTTGGCCGAGCTGAAAAGCGGTATCTTCTACCAGACCGACCGGGGCAACATGCGGCCGGGCTGGCACATCGAATGCGCCGCCATGACCCTGCACTATCTGGGCGACACCATGGATATCCACACCAGCGGCCGCGATCTCATCTTCCCGCACCATGAAAATGAAAATGCCATCGCCGAAAGCCTGACCGGCAAGCCCCTGGCACGGTTCTGGATCCACAGCGAACTGCTGCTGGTTGACGGCAAAAAAATGAGCCTGGACAATAATAATGTCGTCACCTTGCGCCAGCTCATCGAACAGGGATATACCCCCCGGGAAATCCGCTTTTTCATGATCCGCAACCATTACCGCAAACCCATCAACTTTTCACTCAAGAAACTCGAGGCGGCCAGGGCCAGCCTCAGACGCCTGGATGAATTCACCCGCAAAATCCAGTGCCTGCCGCCGGACCTGCCGCACCCGAAGGTGGCAGCCTATGTCACCGAAATGGAAGAGAGCTTCCAGGCCGCCATGGATGACGACATGAATGTGTCCAAGGCCTTTGGCAGCCTGTTCGATTTCATCAAGAAGGTGAACCCCATCATCAATGACGGCCAGCTTGACCGCGATCAAAAACAGTACATCAAGGAAACCCTGGCCAGAATCGACTCGGTTCTCCATGTCCTGAAACTGGAGGAGTGCCCGCTGGCGCCGGAGATCGACAAGCTGATCCAGGAGCGGGAAAAGGCGCGCAAACAGAAGGACTGGGCCAAGGCGGACGATGTGCGCATCCGGCTTGCCGAACAGGGCATCACGGTGATCGACACGGCCAAAGGGCCGGTGTGGAAGGAAAACGAGAAAAACTGATAGTCAACCTCCCCTGCCCATGTGTAGGGGCAACCCTTGTGGTTGCCCTTTCAGCATAAATTATCAGGTAGCGGCGGGCAACGAGCACCAGGACAGCCACAAGGAGTACCTTGCACTCCCCATCTTTGGGTCTGGTAAAAAGCTAGAAGAAACTTTGCGGGCCGGATTACCGTTTTTTGATCGGGCAGACCCAGGACAGCGGCTGGAGAATGCGCTCCTTGAGGATCTGCTGGTCATAGGCGGCCACCAGATCCGATTTCTTCAGATACCCCACCACCTTGCGGGGCGCACCGCGCGCCACCACCGGCAGAAAGGAAAATTCATTGCCGGCAAAGATGTGGAAGGCCGTTTCCAGATCATCCTCTTCCACCACGGTCACCACCTCTCTCTGCATCAGGGCCGCGGCCGGGGTCGCATCGGAAAACTGCTCCGGGTGGGTCAGCCTGCTGCGCAGATCACGCAAGGTCAGCACTCCGGCCAACTCATTGTTGCTATCCACCACCACAAAATGGGGAAAGCTGCTCTGCTCCATCAGCTCGCCGATGCGGCACAGCGGGGTGTCCACCGTTAACAGCTGCAGCTCCCGGCACATGTAGTTTCTCACCACCATATTGCGCAAGCGGTTGACATCATGGCCGCGGACAATATTGATGCCCCGGCGCAGCAGATTGGTCTCATACACCGAATAGCCGTGCAGAATCTTGACCACCAGCAGGCTGGGAGTGCAGGCCACCATCAGCGGCAGGATAACCTCATAGTTATAGGTCAGCTCGAAAATGGTCATAATGGCCGTAATCGGCGCAAGCGTTGTGCCGCTCACCATGGCCCCCATGCCGATCAGACTGAAGTAGGCGGTGGAATTAATGGTCTCCGGCCAGATGAGCTGGGCAATATGGCCGAAAACAGCACCGGTCATGGCGCCAATAAAAAGAGACGGGGCAAAGATGCCGCCGCTCATGCCGCTGCCGATGGAAAGTCCGGTGGCAAGAATCTTCCCCAGCACCAACGCTGCCGCCAAAACCAGGGGGATATTGCTGCCCAGCGCGTCATTGATGGTCCCATAACCAAGCCCCAGAACCTGCGGCCACACAAGGCCAAGACAACCCACCAGCAGTCCGCCCAGGGCCGGCGTCAGCCAGACCGGTACATTATATCTCTCATACAATCGCGGCAGCCCGAAGACCACCGCCATGAGCACCAGACTGAAAAATCCGCAGGCCAGACCCATAGCCAGATAAAGCAAGAGTTCTGTCGGCTGCTGCATGACAAAGTGGGGGATATGAAAGACGGCAGCCCCCTGCCAGCAGTAGCGGGATACCAGGGTACCCGTCACTGCCGCAATGACGATTTTGCTCAGATTGGTAGCCTCCAGCTCCAGCAGCAGGATTTCCACGGCAAAAAGGGTGCCGGCCATGGGGGCTTGAAAGGTGGCGGCAATGCCGGCGGCAGCGCCGCAGGCCACGGCCATGCGCCGCTTGTCGCGGTCAAGTTTGAGCAGCTGCATGACAGTTGAACCGATGGACGCCCCGATCTGCACAATGGGTCCCTCGCGGCCCACGGAAGCCCCGGCCGCGATCAGCATGGCCGTGGCCCCGGTCTTGATCAGGGTGACCCGATGGCGGATATGCCCGCCTTTGAGAGCCAGGGCCTCCATCACCTCGGGCACCCCCGGCCCCCTGATCTCCGGCGCCCAGAAGGCAATAACCGGGCCGATCACCAGCCCGCCCAGGGCAGGCAGCAACACACGCCACAGCCAGTGCGGCTCGCCGCTCACGTCGCAGAAGAAATTGCCGGCCAGCTGCAACAGGGAGATCAAGGCATGAATAAGCCAGCGCAGAAAGACTGCTCCAAGCCCGGCCAGGGCACCGATCAGCACGGCGATCAGCAGAGGATAAAAGATATCGCTCAGGCGTCCCCGGGGCTTCATGGTCAGAGCACCGGCAAAGACGCCTTGACCACCGGCAGCTCCCGCCAGCTGGTGGTATAGGCCTGGGATTTTTTCAGCTGCCGGTTTTTCCATGGCTTGGCAAAGCCTGCCACGGCATGCTGGATGGTAGAGCGTCCCCACTTGGCGTTGATATGGTCCAGGGCTGTCATGAGGGAGCTGCCTTTCTGGTCCCGCGTACGAAAGAGATTGGCCTGGTAAAAGGATTCCGGCACCAGGCCGAAGAGCACCACCCCGGCCTTCTGGTAGCGCAGTCCGGGCTTATACAGGCGGGCGAGGGCGGGTAGGGCGTGACGGATCAAGACGGTGGTGCTGGCCGTTGCTTCAGGCAGGGTAATAACCCTGCGGGCACTGTAATGGACAGCCGTTTTGCTGAAACGGTTGGTGGCAAGCGAGATCTCCAGGCTGTTGGCCAGGAGATGCTGGCCGCGCAGCCGCATCGCCGCCTGCTCGATATAGGTGGCCAGGGCCTCGTTGAGTTCGGCCAGGGACTCCACCTGGTAGCCGAAGGATTTCGAACTGGCGATGGATTTGCGGCTGAGCGGGCAATTATCCAGGCCGAGGCAGGCGATGCCCCGCAGCTCCATGGCGGTGCGCAGGCCGGTGATGCTCAGCTTTTTACGCAGCCAGTCGTCCCCGCAGTTCTTCAGATCCAGGGCGGTGGTGACGCCGCAAAGGGCCAGCCTTTCCGCCAGGCGACGGCCAATGCCCCACACCTCGGCCACGGGAAAGCGGCCGAGAATTGCATCGACATCGGCGCTGGTGATGTCAAACACCCCCTGCAGCGCCTCATTCTTTTTGGCCAGATGGCCGGCCACCTTGGCCAGGGTCTTGGTCGGCCCGATGCCGATGGAAACCGGAATGCCGGTCCAGCGCCGCACCGTCCGGCGCAGCTCCCTGCCATAGTCGGTGAGCGACCTGCCGGCAATGGCCGCGAGATGGAGAAAGGCCTCATCAATGGAATAGACCTCCACCTCCGGCTCAAGCCGCCCCAGCAGCGACATCACCCGGCTGGAGATATCGCCGTACAGGGCGTAGTTGGAGGAAAAAACCTCCACTCCCTGGGCCTTGAGCAGTTGCTCGTACTTGAAATACGGGGCGCCCATGGCAATGCCCAGGGTCTTGGCCTCGTTGGAGCGGGCAATGATGCAGCCGTCATTGTTGGACAGCACCACCACCGGTTTGCCGATGAGCTGCGGATTAAAGAGCCGCTCACAGGAGGCATAGAAATTATTGCAGTCAACCAGGGCGAACAGTTTGCTCATGGGGCAAGACCTCGGGCGGCGGCAGGCGGCGCTGCGGCAGTATGGCAAGCGCCGGTTACAGGCGGTGAATGGCGCAGGTCACCACCCCCCACACCTCAAGCTCCATTTCCTTTTCGATCTCCGTGTGGGGGTAAAGCGGATTCTCCGCCACCAGCCGGCAGCAATCTCCTGTCTTTACCAGCCGTTTCACGGTCAGCTCGCCGTCAACAATGGCGATGACAATCCTGCCGGACACCGGCTCAAGGGAGCGATCGACAATGAGGATGTCATCATGATTGATGCCGGCGCCGGTCATGGAATCGCCGGCCACCCGGACAAAAAAGGTGGCCGCGGGATTGGTAATCAGATATTCGTTCAGATCCAGCTCCCGGTCAATATAATCATCGGCCGGGGAGGGGAAGCCGGCGGAAACGCCGCTGGAAAAAAGCGGGCGCAGCACCTGGCCTTTTTTTTCAAAGCGGTAGATGCCGGCAATGGAGGGAGCAAGACGGAGTGATGTCATCGGATTATTCCTTTGGCAGAGAGGAAAAAGGGCGGGCGAGCCGCCCGGAAACCTCTCCAGAAAATAACAGAGGGACTTTTAACAGTCAACATGGTTATAATTAGAGAAAAAGAACGAGCAAACTTCCCTGCCGAACTCCACCTGTAATTTTATGGAGAAGAAAATGAAAAAGACCCTCATTGCCACCTTTACCGCCGTGCTGTTCATGGCCCACAGCATCCCCGCCCTGAGCGCGGAATACACCACCACCCTGGCCGACCAGCAGGGAGTTGCCATCACCATCTACAACCAGAACCTGGCCCTGGTAAAAGACCGGCGCACCATCAGCCTGCCGGCCGGGGAAAATGTCCTTTCCTTCCGGGAAGTCAGCGCCCAGATCAAGGCGGAAACCGCTTTGCTCACCGGCGGCGGCCTTGCCATCCTGGAGCAGAACTTTGAGTTTGATCTGCTCACCCCCCAGGCCCTGCTGGAAAAATATGTGGGCCAGGAGGTGACGGTGATCCGCACCCATCCCACCACCGGCGAGGAAAGCCGGGAGAAGGCCAAAGTGCTGAGCGCAAGCGACGGGGTGGTGCTCAGGCTGGGCGACCATATCGAAACAGGCATCCCCGGCCGCCTGGTGTTTGACCATGTGCCGGAAAACCTGCGGGACCGGCCCACCCTGACCATGCTGGCCAACAGCGCAACGGACAAGCCCCAGCAGGTGGAGTTGAGCTATCTGACCGGGGGGCTGGGCTGGCAGGCGGACTATGTGGCGGAACTCAACCCCACGGACAACGCCATGGATATCAACGGCTGGGTCACCCTGACCAACCAGAGCGGGGCCACATACAACAATGCCAGCCTGCAGCTGGTGGCCGGCGATGTCCATCAGGCGCCCCCCGAACAGCCGGCCCGCAGGCTCGCCCAGGACAAGGTCATGACCATGGCTGCGGAGATGCAGGATGCCATGGCCGAGGAGCAGATGTTTGAATACCACCTCTACAGCCTGGAGCGGCCGACCACCATCCGGGACAACCAGACCAAGCAGGTTGCCCTGCTGCAGGCCGGCCAGGTGCCCTGCCGCAAGGAACTGATCCTGCAGGGCGGCGACTATTACTACCGCAGCCAGTACGGCGAGCTCGGCGAGAAAATGAAAATCGGCGTTTTCGTGGAGGTGGCCAACAGCAAGGACAACCATCTGGGTCTTCCCCTGCCCAGAGGGGTGGTGCGGGTCTATAAAAAGGATTCACGGGACAGGCTGCAGTTTATCGGCGAGGATCGCATCGATCACACCCCGGAAAACGAGACCCTGCGCCTGAAACTCGGCGACTCCTTTGACGTCACGGCAAACCGGAAACAGACGGATTTCAAAAAGGTGGCGGGCTCTTCCCGCTATGACTATGTGTACGAGGGCGCCTATAGTATTGAACTGAAAAACGGCAAAAAGGAGGCGGCAACCGTCAAGGTGGTGGAACCCATTCCCGGCGACTGGGAGATGCTGGCAGAGTCGCTGCCCCATGCCAAGGCGGCGAGCAACACGGCAGTCTGGCAGGTGCCGGTGCCAGGGCTCGGCGCAACCACCCTGACCTACAAAGTCAGGGTGAAATATTAACAGCAATCAGAGTTTTTTCGGCTTTTTTCGCCAGCCGTCCACCAGGTGCATGAACCCGAGATAGGGATGATGGAGCATCATGCGCGGCCCGACGTAGCGCATCACCTTGCGGATCTTTTCCCGCATAGCCGGCTTATAGCAGTGGACGGCGCATTTGCCGCAGGTCGTCTTGCCTTGCTGAAAAGGGCATTTCTGCAGACGCCGGCGGGCATAGTCCAGCAGCTCGCCGCACTCGGCGCACAGCGGCTGGCCGCCATGATGGAACTTCCGGCAGTAGATGCGGATCATGGCCTCAATGGTTTCGGCCTCTCTTTGTATACGTCTGGAAGAATACATGGGGGGTAAAAAAAGATCTTTTTTGCGCGGCTCAAGTAAGATTGGGTTTATGCGCCGGAAGGCGCTGCCGGATTCTTTCCGCCAGCCCTTCATCGTCTCTACCGGGACATTAGCAGCCAGCAATCATGCAAGTCAAGCGGAACATCACCGCAGCCGGGCAAAGAAATTGAGTTGCAAATTACGGTTTCTCATGCTAAAAATCGCCTTTACAATTTTGCATGCCTTCAGGCGCCCGTAGCTCAGCAGGATAGAGCACCGGCCTTCTAAGCCGTAGGTCACAGGTTCGAATCCTGTCGGGCGCGCCACAAATACAATCAAGAAGCCATTAGCTCGTATAGAGTTAATGGCTTTTTTGTTTGGTTCTATGAAATAGATAAAAACTATCAAAAAAGGGCAAAGATATAAACGCGTCTGGCAATCCTCGGCATCAGATTTCACTGAATTTTGTTACGTGGAGTCAGGAATTATGTCAGCTTGCTTTATTATTACCCTTCATTACCCTTGCCAGAACAAATCTCAATTGCCAAGGGGGCTAAAAGAAACATTTTTATCCTACAAAATTGCTGGATAAAAACTTTCTGAGTGATAATATGCGTTAGAATAGCGGCATAAAAAATTTTATGCTTCCATAAAGACGTAAGACTCGGCGTCTTTTCGGAAGTTGACACTTGGTTCACTTGGTTAGGCGCTCGCCGCTGCGCTGCTACCGGAGAGTCAGGTACGAAAGTTGTTGCCGCTATGAAAAGGACTCCGATTCCAGCTTGGCTCTTTGCCCCTCCGGTGCAGCTTGACCGTCCGCCCGTCATCAAGCGGGAGCAAGGTTTGCCCTTTGACCAACTGACCTGGCCAGACTTCGAACGCCTTGTTCTTCGAGTTGTAGCGGCTGACCGTGAGGTACTTGATTGCCGCGTCTATGGCGTGCCAGGCCAAGCGCAACATGGCATTGACCTTCTTGCAACGCGAGTTGCCTCGCCCGGCGAACAAGCTTGCTTTCAGTGCAAGAAGGTCAAAGGCTTTCGTGTCGCTGATGTACATGCGGCAATAAAGAAGTTTGAGGAGGGGCCCTGGACGACGCGAACACGCGAGTTCACGCTGTGTGTCGCTTCTTCTCTCGAATCTACCGATCTCACGGACGCGATAGTCAAGGAGCGTGCGCGTCTTGCAGCGAGCAACATTGTGCTTCGTGTCTGGGACGGATCGCCATCAGGAGAGCTAAATGTTCTCTTGAAGGATCTTCCCCAGATCGTTGACGACTTCTTCGGCAGAGAGTGGGTCCGGGCGTTTAATGGCCAAGCAGCCGCAAATAACCTGGGTGAACGCCTTGACGGTATCGACTTCGCGGCACTTCGAGAACGTCTGTCGGAACTCTATCGCGTCATCTTCTCGCAACACGACCCTGGTCTCCGGCCTTGCCAGTCCGAACCTAACGACTATTCACGACGATATGTGCGCGCCGACATCCTAGAGAGCGCTGTTGTAGAACAAGGCAGCCTGGTTGGTGCAGGGCGGCGGGAAAGTGTGGAGAGCAGAGCACAACCGACTTCAGATCGAATGGAGCATGAGCCACAGCAAACTTCTGCACCTGCCGTTAGCACGTATTCCGTGCGTCGTCCTACCTGGGAGTGGCTGCGAGATAAGGAGAACTGCATTGTTCTTGGCGAACCTGGTCATGGGAAGAGCGTGCTACTTCGACAGCTCGCCATCGTGCTCAATACCAAAGACTTTGTCGAAGAAATGCCATTTGGAACGTCGCACGCGCGACGGCTTCCCGTCTGGATATCGTTTGCTCGCTTCGCTGCTGCTATAGCGAAAGACTCATCGATAAGCGTTGAGGACTTCTTCTGCTCCTGGCTTCACCAGTACGGATATGGAGATACGCAGCACCTATTCCGAAAGGCGCTCCGCGATTCGGCGTTCGTGCTTCTTGTTGATGGCTTAGACGAAGGCGCGGAGGCCAAGGAAGGATGCGAGGCCCTTGATCGGGTGATCACATTCAGCAGATCGCATCGTGCGATAGTAGTTTGCACAAGTAGGCCGCGTTCATTTGCCTCATTGCCCGTGCCTCTGATGTGGCCTTCCGCGACGCTAGCACCATTAGATGATGGCCAGATCGAAGAGCTGGCTACGCGTTGGTTCGCCATCGCCGAAGGCGCCTCGACTGACGAGTCCGACGAAACCAGATTGGCGCGCGCAAAACCGCGGGGCGAAGGATTTTGTAATGCGATCAAGGCCAGCGCACGTACTCACGAACTGGCGCGCAACCCCTTGCTGTGCCAGGCCTTGATCGAGTTGTATCGGCTGTCACATCGACTCCCGGAAGCGCGGATTCGTGCCTACGGGGAGATCATCGATTTGTTCTTGCGCCGACATCCGCAAGCAAGAGCGCATGCAGGTTTTGCGACCCCCCCGGCGGCGCTTGAGGACCTTCGAGATGCAGACTTGCAGGACATCCTGATAAAGATTGCTTCCGACACTCAATCCACCGAAACCGGGGACATAGCATTACGAGAACGATGCGTTGAGCTCTGTGCTCAGTATCTTGAGGATGACCTGATGGGCCTTGGTCTACCTCGTCCCAGGGCGGTGCGGCGAGCGCCAGAGATCATCGAACTCTTAATCAATCACTTCGGGATCCTGATTGAAAGGTCACCCGGTGAGCTCAGTTTCGTTCACCTTAGTCTCCAAGAGTTCTTGGCTGCAAAGGCAGTGGCTGCAATGCCTGAGCCCGAGCAGTTGACCTGGGTACGAACCGTTGCTCTACAGCAAAAGTGGCGAGAGTGTCTCATCTGCTGGTTCGCAATCCAGGGCGAGATTGGGCACCGGACGTTGGCAGTATATGCGAGTCGGATACTTGAAGAGATAGGCCGGAGAGGTGAATGGGAACGCCTGCAAACCCTCAGCCTACGCACGGTGCTAGCTACCGCCGATCTGGGGCTACCGGTCGGCGAAGCCAGAAATGTCATCGCGGAAGCCATTCAGGAAGTGGACACATCGCCGTTTCCTGACTTTCGCAGCAAACTCGCCCGCAGTATCACAGTAGGCGCCCTCGGAGGCTCGATTAAGGAAGAGTGTGCAGCCGCGATCGTTCGCTGGACGCCGGCGCGCTCCTACTTCGACCGTGCGCAAATGCTAAGGGCCTTCGGAGGCTGGAGCGCCTCGACTGACCTTGAAGAGACCCTGAGGCGCGCATTGCGCGACGAAAGGGTCGAGTGTCGCCGGGCGGCCGCCGAGTCGTACGCTGAGGCTTTCGCTGCGAATCCGATGGCACCGCCTTATCTCTTGAGTGTCGCAAAGTCGAATGCACGGCCCGAAGTTCGGGCAGCTGCTCTTCACGCATTGACGCAAATATCGGCGTGGAGTGACTTCGCATCAGAAGCTGCAGAATGGAACATCGGATCGCACGCCCCCGAACTCCAGTTGAGCTGCATAGCTACTCGAGTCAGATCGCAGCTGCACACTAAAGACGATCTAGCTAGGCTACTCACCATTCTGTCGGCCGACTCGCTCGACTACGCTTTGCGCGAGCAGCTCACTAGGCTGATCTGTGACGGGTGGCCGCGAGACACGGCACTACGTTCACGGTGCCTTCGGTTCATCCGACAAGAACACGGGACGGCAGATTTGCCGTTCCCACTTGAGTATCTGGTAAGCGGCTACCAAAACGACAGCGAGATTGCAGGTGCGATTGCGGGATTGCTTGGCTGTTACGGGATACACATGGTCATCAACCCTGGGCGCTTTTGGGAACTCTTGCGCGCGGGCTATGCCGGTCACCAGATCGTGGTTCAAGCAACTAGAAGTGCTCTCGCCGAATACCAAGAGAAGTTTGCGGCCATTATGTGGCATCCGCACACGGTGCCAGCTTACCTTGTACTAGCTGACGACCAGGCACGCGACGAGTTGATTGCGGGTTACCGTGATGCGGACCTCCAGGGACGCTATTGGATCGTATCGACGCTTTTTCAAGGATGGTCACAAGACTCAGTGGTCCAAAAGCAGATACAACGTTGGGCAAACGAGTCGGTGGCGCTCGCAGCACCGTTAGCTGAGTACGCGAAGTATGTTAAGCCCTTGGAGGCAGAGCGACTTATCTGGCTCGAACGGTTGGTGAGCGAGGCGGACGACCGCATCGTCTCGCGACCCATCTACGCACTTCTAGAGGAGCGGCCCGATGAGCGCACCCACTCATTGGTCTCGGAGCGACTAAAGGACCCCGGAATCTGGTACTACCACCGCATAAACCTTGAAGCCACACTGGCCGCGGCTTATCCCGAGTGCGAGCAAAGTCGACACACTGTCGAACGAGCCTTCACGGAAGCTGATGGGCCTTCACTTGGTGTTCTCGCCGCCGCATACCAGAACGACCCCGCTATACGGCCACGACTGCTGACGGCCGCAGCCCCAGCGCCCGTCGACGTGCGCCTTAGCATCGCTTCCTTCTTGAGGGAGCGCGGTGGATCACCCGACCTAATCGAGCGGTTAACCCCTGGTGTCCTCACAGAGGAAACCGGTGCAGTTCGCGCAGCAGCCTTGATGGCCCGTGCGCGCGCCTGTCGCCACGACGCGAGCCGGGCTCCTTCGTTGATTGAATTGCTTTCGGTCGAGGCAACAGCCATAGGCGTGGTGATGAATCGGCGCCGAAGAACGGCAGTTGCCGCCCTCCTTGAGATGGGCGAAGCTGACCGAGTGGCCCAGATCCTTGCTGACGACAAGCACAGCCTACCCCATCGTTGGATCGACCTGTTGGAGCGGGACTTTGTCTCGCTTGGAGCACTCCTCGACCATTGGACGGATCTCCAGGCGGCAGCGACAACGAGGGGGTTGAGCATAAAGTTACCGGTTGCCGAACTACTTAATGCTGGCTACGGGCCGTTTCTCGAGCGAGCGTCAACTGTGCGTAGTCAGATTGAGGAGAGCTTAGATGCGAAGGGCAAGGAGTGGCACGCTGGACAGCAGATCGAGATCCTGTCGCGCCTCCATCCCCGCAGTGCGGAGTTGCGCTCGACGCTATGCAAGACCTTAGACGGACGAGCGTCGACTCTCCCTAGCGGTCGACACGCGTGTTTGGCCGTTCGACTGCTTGGTGAGCATTTTGGAGGAGACGTCGGGGTACTGGCAGATGTCATTCCCGTAGGACAACTCCCGGACTTGGCGTCAGGCTCGCCTGGGGTCCTTGGGCACTTGGTTCGCTCATGGCCGCAAATCGATCTGGCGATCGCCGCTCGCGGTAGCGGCCTGGAAGACCGAAAGCGCTGGTCGGCCCTTGATCGGCTCATCTGCACAACCGTGTGGGGTTATTGGGATGAGGCATCGACAGCAGCGCGCGAGGTTATTTCGCAACGGTATCGTCATGGCTATGTGGAACCGGAAGATGCCGAGGCTCTTCGCATCTGGGCTCGTTCCGACGGTTCTCTAAATACCCTTGGCAGATGGAGAGAATCGTCCGACGGCGATGAAGCGACAGCTGCACTTATGTTACTAGGGGATAGAGCCAGTATTCCTCGAGAAGATGCTGATTGGCTTAGATCCGCATTCAATCGAGGTATCGCAGACAAAACGAAGGCTCCGTTAGACGGGTATGATCTTGCTGCCGGGCATGTGGTCCCTTGGTTACAGAAGGCCTACGAGCTGCTTTCTCGATCAGGCTAGGCCATGGGGCGACATATCTCCGGCATTCCCGCAGAAAGTGGTACCAGCCGACACGTATAGAGATCATCTGCTTCACTCGGCTGGAAACCCCACGATGAACATATCGGCGCTGCTCGCGTGCGAGCGCCGGGCCTTTGATTGATCGTTTCTATTAGGTGAGCATAGTGCCCGCGTCGAGCGAGGCTTCCAGGTTCCGGCTTCCTTCAGACGGTTCCTCGCGGTTCCGCCCTTGCCTTCGGCTAGTATTTTGTTCCTGTCTCACGACAGTAACGGGTTTACATACAGGGGACTTACACCCCATAAGATCACGCCCATGCCGGGCGTACCCATTGCATTCACCAGACGGCAAGGAGCTCGGCGGCGCTGACGCGGCAAGCTTGGGTGAGCCGCTGGTGATGCAGGTCGTTCAACCCTTATGATTGCCAAATCGAAGATTATCATAAGCGCAACAAGTCCAAGGTTAATCTTACTACTGTAAATCCCACAGGGGGTACTCATGGCCACACAATTTTGTCGGACGGCGCCATACCTATAGGTTTTGCATTTCTGGCTAAACCCGCATGTTTTTCTCTCCCTTGCCGGCAGTCTCATTTCCCCTGGTTTGAAAATGAAAAAGACCAAAAATCAAATAAAGGGGGCGGTATCCCCGCCCTGGCCAAGCAAGTTCTGCATGGCCTCGGGCAGGGTGGAACTGAACTCAAGCTCCCGGCCGCTGAAGGGATGGCGGAGGCGTAAGGTTGCCGCGTGCAGGGCCTGCCGGTCCAGCCGCAACCGTTGCTGGTCGGCCTTGGTCAAAACGCCCTGCCGGAAACGGAGAAACAGCTGTTCGTCCACCCCGTAAAGCTTGTCGCCCACCACCGGGAAACCGAGACTGCAGAGGGTGGCCCGGATCTGATGGCAGCGGCCGGTGAGCGGTATGGCCGCAAGCAGACTGATGCCGTTGTCACTGCGCAGCCGCCGCAGGACCGTGCTGCATGGCACGGCCCCGGCCGGGGGCTCTGCCGCCGCTCCACTCGGGTAAAAGCGTACCTTCTTGCGGATGGCGCTGGCCGGGTCAGGGGCCAGGCAGCCGTCGGCCTGCAGGGCCGGAAACGGAAACTCCCCTTCCACCATTACCAGGTAACGCTTATACACCTGACGGCTGGCAAACTGCTGATAACAGAGGCGGGCCGCCTGTTTGTTCTTGGAGACCAGGACAATGCCGGAAGTCTCCCGGTCCAGCCGGTTGATCAGTGACGGGCCGGCTAAGCCATGCCGCTCCCGCAGCAGGGCCCACAGGGTATGCCGGAAAAAACTGCCGGCCGGATGGCAGGGCAGCCTGCCCGGTTTATCCACCACCAGCAGATCATCATCCTCATAAAGTACGGCAAAATTTTGATCAACCGGCGGTTCCGGAAGTTCCGGCAGCAGATAGACGAGCCGGTCACCTGCGGCCAGCAGGGACTGGGAAACAGCGCGCTTGCCACACAGCAGAAAACGGCCGGCATCGAGCTCCTGCCGCCACTCTTCCCGGCTGCGATAGGTGAAGCGGGCTGAAACAAAATCCAGCACCAGGCAGCCGGCATATTCAGGCTTGATGACCACGGCGGTTTTCCTCACCAGGCCAACCTCAGCCATTGTTTTTTCTGCAGGTTGGCCTAAGGCAGAGTTGCCGTGGGCTATTTCATCAGATTGTTCTCTTGTCATGCGATTTGCTGAAAATTTTCCTGCCCGACGGGAAAAAGCCCGTTGGCAACATCGTAATAATCCCGGTTATGGTGTACAATGCGGCCCGTTTTTCCCTGAACATACTATGAAGCCAGCCATTCTGCTCAAAAAAACGGGAACAAGACAGGTGACAATATGAAACTATGGGTTACGCCGGAGGGAGACCGATGGCTCTGTGATGAGTGCCGGAAACAATACGAAAAGGTAATCGAGGAAGAGGGGTGGCGGGTGGCCTTTGAGAAATGGGAGCCCATGCTGCGCTGCTCGGAATGCCATCACTCCGATATGGAGATCATGGATTAGGATGCGCCATTTGCCAAATCGTTTACCGACAACAGCCAGCCATGCTTGAAATCCGCAACCTGCGCATCAATCCCCCGCTGTTGCTTGCTCCCATGGCCGGACTCACCCATTCCGGTTTCAGATCCCTGCTGCTGCGTTTGGGTGGGGTGGGGCTGCTCTCCACGGAAATGCTGTCCGCCAGAAGGCTGCCCATGGAAAATGCGGCCGTCTCTCCCTTTCTGGTCAGCACCGAGGCGGAGCATCCGCTTTCCTACCAGCTGCTGGTGGCGGACCAAGCCCATCTGGCCGCAGCCATTGACCGGGTGCACCAGCTTGGCGGTGATGCCATTGATCTGAATCTGGGCTGCCCTGCTCCAAAGGTGCGGAATTTCGGCGGCGGCAGCAAACTTGTTGATGATACCGAGCATCTGCGGCGGCTGGTGGCCGAGGCCAGGTCGCGCACCGAACTGCCCCTTACCGCCAAGATCAGACTGGGGGAGGAGTTGGATGCAGCACGCCTGGAAAATCTTTGCCGGATGCTGGAAGGGGAGGGCATTGATCTCCTCACCGTCCATGCCCGGCTGCGCAAAGAACCTTTCAGCCGGAAACCGCGCTGGGAATGGGTGGGCAAGGTGAAAAACTGGCTGTCCATCCCGGTGGTGGCCAATGGCGGCATCTTCAGTGTCGAAGACGGCCGCCGCTGCCTGGAGCTTTCCGGGGCCGACGGCCTGATGCTCGGCCGGGGCGCGGCGGTCAGGCCCTGGCTCTTTCATGAAATCGCCGCGGAGCTGTACGGCATCGATCTGGCCCCGCTGGACATTGATCGACCGGCCATCTATTTTCTCTTTATCGATCAGCTTGAAGAACGTTTCCGGCCGGAGCGCCGACTGGGCCGCCTGAAGGAATTCACCCATTACTTCAGCAAGACCTATCCGTTCGGACTGCGGCTCGCCTCGGCGGTGCAGACCAGCAGTTCCGTTGAGGAGGCCCGGGAGCGGGCAGGCATTTTCTTCGCCCGCAGCGGTGCCCAGCCGATTTTAACGTGAGCGGCTGAACACCGGCTGGACAAAGTTTGCACCGCTCTGCTTTCACAAAAAATATGGCGAACAAAATTCCCCTGTCACCTGTCCTGCAGAGTACACACCAGGATTTCCGCTATGCCGGGATGACTCTTGAGCGTTTTGCATACTGCGAAGAAGAAAAAAACAAAATTTTACGTTATTCCAGCTGGAATAAGTTGTTTTCCCAACATATTTTATGATAATTTACCTGATAGTGGTTTTATCCTGCGCCGGCCTTTAGTTGGAGAGTAAATAATTTCCCCCGCAGAGCAAGAGCAAATTATGAATATACTCAAGCGAACCCATCTTCTGTCTGTCCTCACCACATTTCTTGTCTGCTTTTCAATCTTTCCTGCCCAGGCCGGAATCCTGACCAGCCAGACATCGATGGCCGTCTGCAAGAAAGTTGCCCCCATGCTTGAGATGGAGCTTGCCAAGTTGGGGGTTGAAGTCGGCAACCCGATCTTTATCAGGATCTTCAAGGAGTCCCGTGAACTTGAATTGTGGGTGCAGCGGGACGAGGAATACAAACTGTTTAAGACCTATGAAATATGCAATTTTTCCGGCCAGCTAGGTCCCAAACTCAAAGAAGGGGATGAGCAAAGCCCGGAAGGTTTTTATTCTGTCGGTGATCGGCAATTAAACCCCAACAGCCATTATCATCTCTCCTTTGACATCGGTTACCCCAACACCTACGACAAACTGCACGGCAGAACCGGCAGCGCCCTGATGATTCACGGCGACTGCATTTCCGTCGGCTGCTTCGCCATGACGGACAGCAGGATCGAAGAAATATATACCCTGGCGCAAGAGGCCCTGCGCAACGGCCAGCGATTTTTCCGGGTCCACATATTCCCCTTCAGAATGACCGAGAGGAACATGAGAAAACACCAGAATTCCAAATGGTTCAGCTTCTGGCAAAACCTGAAGGAAGGGTATGACTATTTCGAGCAGACCAAAATGCCGCCGCAAATCAATGTGATAGGGAAACGCTATGTCTGCCAACCCGACTACACGGAAACCGCCGGCAACCAGAGGAAAACCAACAAAATCTACAATTAGGGCTCTCTAACCATTTCGTTATGGACCATTTAGAGATTGCCCGCAACCGGCCTGACCCAGCACTTTCGTTTCCCAAGAATTTTATACAGCATGGCCGGTAGTTCGCCGGGCAGCTGATAGTCCTTATCCGTGTCCTCCCGAAAGATGAAGGCGGTCTTGCGATCCATATCCTTCCAGGTCGAAATCCGCGACTCAACGGCGATTGTCTCAAAAAGAAACCAGTTATACAGGTTGTTAACTGTCGTTGTCCCGGCCCCAAGACTTCCCAGCATGTCCAGCTTGTTGCAGAATGCCTGGGTGAGATCCGAGTAAATCTTGATGCCTCCGCACGCCCCTATGCTGAGAAAACGCTGTTTGTCCGTCAGCTTTTCATTGCTGACCCTCTCTGCTTTGAGCAGGTTCTGCAGGGGATCGAGAATATGGTCATTAAGCCAATAGCTGTGGCCGCGGGGGGCATACATCTCGTGTTCGCCTAGCAGAAACTGCTCCAACAGCTTCTGCTGGGCATCGCTGTTATAAAAAACACAAATGCTGTGCGAGATCTGCACCCTGTTGACGGTTTTCACGAAGTCGACCACCAGGGGGGTTTCCTTGAGAAACCGGAAGAGCCGCTCCAGACTACCGTGCTGCTTACGGCTAACCGGCCTGAGCAGCCCCGCCAGCTCATCTCTGACAATACTGTCGGACTCGTTTGTCCTGAAGCCGGTGCTTGGCCGGGGGAGATATCCCTTGCTTAACAGCAGGTTGCAGTTGGCAATAAATGAGCTGCGGCCATCATCATCGCCGTGAAAAACGGACAGTCCGCTCAGCATCCCGTCCTGTAACCATTCGGCAAAAGGGGTTCTGATGTAACTGGTCAGAGGGGGGGCGTCATATTGTGCCAGCAGCTCTCTGATGCGTGCCCCATTTTCAGCACCCAGCACTTTTGGTTTACCTTCCAGGTAATACTGCAGGATGGTCCTGATCTGCTCGGCGAAAATACTGGAATCCCGGGCGCGGGAAATCATCGTATCAATGAGAAAAATACGTGTAGCCGGCAGGATGCCATCCAGCAGTTTTTCAAATGTGGCGGCAAAAAGCACCAGGCTGTTTTCATCCTTGAATGCCGAGGCGGTTGCCAGAGCAATAATATCTTCCTGGCCTTGTACATCCGGGGGGAAAAACATGGCCAGCCGGGCCTTCAGGGAGAGACTGGAAACAAAGTTGCCAACATTGACATTTTCCGGATCAACCGCCTGCATAAAATGCAGCAGGCTGCCCTGATAGGCAGCGGCAATTCTCTTGTGCAGCTCCGGAATCAGGATAAGACGAAACGAGCTGTCATAGAGGATGGAAACCTTGGTCATCACCGCATAAATATTGGCGGTACTGAGCCTTTTGGCCGTCTCCTTGCGGGCGAAAGCGGTTGCCTCTCGCAGGCAGGCGATAGCACCATATTTATCTCCCTTTTTGGCCAGGCCGGCAAACCTGGCATCAAACCGGCTTCTGGTCTCCGGGGGAAAGCGAGCAAAAAAAGCACCCAGCTGCTGAAAAGAAAATGAGGCAAGCTGGCCATCGGAAATTTCATCGCCGTCCCGGTTGGTGACGGAATGGAGATTATTGATCGCCAGGACAATATGCTCCGAGGCATCGAGGTACGCCTTCAGCAGAATCGTTTTTTTCCTGGGAGGAAGCATTTGATAATCGGCATCGTGCTCTATTTCCGGTCTGGTAAAATAGCCGGTCAGCCAGGCGTGGGCATCAGCGGCCGTCATTTCCGGCAGGGCAAGCAAGGCCTTGACGGTCAACATATTGTCAGGGCTGATCATGCTGATCGCGGCCATATTCATCAGCGCTTCCTGCACCTTGATCAAGGCAATCTTGCTGTTCGCCTCCACCGCCCAGCACTGGGCCTGGGAAAGCGGCCTGATGATCTTGAGCCCCTGGAGCACGCTGTCATCCGTATGGCCATTGATTTCAAAAAAGGCCTTGGCCGCCCAGCGGGCCGCGTCACTCATTTCACGCAGCATCAGGATGGATGACAAGGCCTGCGCAGGACTAAGTGAAGAATTGCGGCACAGACTCACCCCGGCCCACACGGACACGTAATCCAACTTTTTTATTTCTTCGAGGGCGTTCAGGGCGCCTGGCAGATCAACTCCCGCCAGCATGCAGAACTGTTCAAAAAGCAGGAGATGCTCATAGTTGATCGGCTCGCCGGTGAGGGCAGGCAGCAGTTTGAGGGCCTCGGCGGCGGTCATATCGGGCAGACTGCATAGGGCTCTGAAAACCCTCATGTTCGTATAATCAAGTTTTTCGATAATTCCCCTGCTGTTTTCCAGCTGCTCTGCCGTGACACCGGGCACCTTACTCAACACCTCCAGGGTGCGCTCCACTGCCCCGCCCGCCTGCACAGTGGAGCCAAGAGACAGAAGCAAGACAACAGTCAAAACCATTTTCAGGAACAAGACCCGCATGGGCAACATGTTAGTCTTGGCGCCCAGAAAAGCGGGAAGCAGGGTGCAAAATCCTGAAATGATATGACGCATCTTTTCGAACCGTTTCATGTGGGATGGTACCGGCTTTTCCTCTGTCAGCCTTGATGGCAAGGAATCATTATTTCAATTTGCCACACCTTCCCGGCATAATTCAACCGTGGAAGCGCCAAAGGTTAAGAAATGTAAAACCAGCCTTGGCAAAGTTTCCCGGAGAGTGGAAGCAAAAACGACTTGGTCACGCCATGAACAGGCAACGCTGAACGGCCCCGGCCATTTCTTGCTGAAAATCCGTACTATTCCAGGGAACCATCCGCATGTTCTGCACGTGAAGAATAAATAAAGAGAATTCTTTTTAAAGGAGAGCAACAATTTTTGCGTGACAATTTGCCACATTTCTTTTTTCCCGAAAACACTTTAATAACTACAAAAAAATCAGCCAATCGACAAGGGTAAACAATATGCTGGAAAGAAGAAAGAGTCAGAGATTTAAAGTTGGCAACGGCCACTTTATTATACATTCAAGAAATGTTGGCAAGATTGAAGATATCAGCATGGGAGGAATATGCTGCTCATGCATAAACGAAGAGTTCGACCCAGCATCAGAGAATAAAATAGATATACGATGCCCGAAAAATAATATGTATTTAGAGAAACTTGGTATTAATATTCTGGAAACGGAAATAACAAGTGGTGCATCAATATTTAATGTATTTACCAGGATATGCCATTTAAAATTCCAGAAATTAACCGAGGAGCAGATTCATCAATTAAATAATTTCATTCTGCAGAACGCCCTTGGCGGTAGAGATTATTCAGCACAGAGGGTTGCATATCAGGTCAATCACAATATTTAGGAGCCTTATGCCGGCCGCGGCATTTCAATGTAAAATTTATTTTGGCACGACGGCTAAGTCCCTATCCCGCCCATTTCATCTGCATTAATCCTTTCCGCCATCATTTTCCCTGCGCCTCAGGATGGGACAATCAATATGCAATTGTCCCCTCAGCCGGATGCAAGAGATGGCGATGCCATCACCTTTCTCCTATGAGTGCAGAAGGAGAAAAGGATCCTTGGATTCCCACAGCCTTTTTTGGGAGGCTTTTTTCCCCTTTTCCTTTTTGTGTCCGGCGGCCCTGGCCCTGGTGTTTCCGGCTGATTTCCCATCAGCTGCGGCACTGTCCTTTTGCCGTTTTGGCCGGGCAGCGGCGGCGGCAATCTCTATCGAAACATCCTTGCCGTTAATCATCAGGCCGGCAAAGGCCTTGAGAACGTGCGGCGCAAACCTGCTCTCCGCCTCCAGCATGGAAGAATAGTTCATGACCTCGATCTTGCCGATTCTGATGCGGGGAATGGCGGTATTATCATTGATTTGGCCGATGAGCCGCGCCGGGTGCACCCCATCCTTTTTGCCCACATTGATGAGGAAGCGGGTGAACTTTTCATCGTTGGCCGGCCTGGAAGCTTTTCCCTCTTTTTTTTGCCGGGACTCCTGCTTTTTCTCCCTGTCAGAGATGTTCAAATCCGGCGCATCCCGATACACCTCGAGAAACCTGCTGAATTCAATGGAAAAAAACCGCTTAATCAGTTCTTCCCGGTCCAGGGATGCCAGCTCGTCAGCAATGGCGGCAAAAAAAGGTTGCAGCTGTTCATGGGCCACGTCGACATTTTTTACCGTATCGACCAGACGAAAGAGCTGTTTCCGGCAGATTTCATGGCCGCTCGGTATGCGTCCTTCCTCAAAAGTCCGCTTGAGAATCTTTTCAATTTCCCTGATCTTAAACCTTTCCCGCATGTGGATGATGGCGATGGACGTACCCGCTTTCCCGGCTCGTCCGGTGCGGCCGCTGCGGTGGGTGTAATTTGCTATCTCATCCGGCAGGTTATAGTTGATGACATGGGTCAGATCATTCACATCCAGGCCGCGGGCCGCCACATCGGTTGCCACCAGCAGCTGCAGATTCCGGCTGCGGAATTTATTCATCACCTGATCCCGCTGGGCCTGCGAAAGCTCGCCGTGCAGGGCATCGGCCCCGTAGCCGTTCTGGTTCAGCTGCTCTGCGACCTCATTGGTTTCCTGGCGTGTCCGGCAAAAAATAATGGCATAGATATCAGGATTCATGTCGACGATGCGGCGCAGGGCCAGGAATCTGTCGCGTGCCTGCACCATATAATAGATATGCCGGATGTTCTCTGCTCCGGCATTGCGCTGGCCGATGGTGATCTCCACCGGTTTGTTCATGTACTTGCTGGCGATTTCCGCCACACCCCTGGGCATGGTCGCGGAAAACAGCAGGGTATTTTTGCCGGCAGGGGTGCTGGCCAATATGGCATTCAGTTCATCCTGAAAACCCATCTGCAGCATTTCATCCGCCTCATCAAGCACAACGTGGCGGATAGCGGAAATATCCACCGCACCCCGCCGGATCAGATCATGCAACCGTCCAGGGGTTGCCACAATAATCTGTGCTCCCTGACGCAGCGCTCTGATCTGCCCGTCAATGCTGGCGCCGCCGTATACGGCCACAACATGTAAACCGGCAACATATCGGGCAAGATCGCCGATATCTCTGGCCACCTGAACGCAAAGCTCCCTGGTGGGGCATAAAATCAGAGCCTGGGTCTGACGGCGGTGAATATCAGTCAATTGAATGAGGGGAATGCCAAAAGCCGCCGTCTTGCCTGTGCCGGTCTGGGCCAAGCCGACCAGATCGGCCTGTCGGTTGAGCACCATGGGAATGACCTGTTCCTGCACCGAGGTGGGATCAGTGAAACCCAACTCATGAATTGCCCTGCGAATAGTATCCTGAACGCCTAATTCTGCAAATGTCGTCATATCTTTCTTCTGTGTAATAAATGGTTGCAGGGCAAGAGGATGTTGTTTCCGGCACTGCATGAAAAACTGATTACCACCCGTTTACCGGATTGGCCGTATTGGAGTGAAAATCAAAAAAGCCCCGCGGTAGGCGGGGCAGGAGCGTTAATTCGTATAGTTTTTATAACTGAGTGACATTAGCGGCAGCCGGACCTTTGGGACCGTCTACGATCTCAAACTGGACCCGTGCCCCCTCATCGAGGGATTTATAACCCTGGCTATTAATGGCGGAATGATGAACGAAAACGTCACCGCCTTTATCAGACTCAATAAAACCAAAACCTTTTGCCGCGTTAAACCACTTCACTTTACCTTCAATCACGTCGCCATACTCCTTGTAATCGGGCTCAACCTGGAGCCATTAAAAATTCGGTCTTGCCGACATAGGCAACAATGACCGGTAAGCCTGACGTTTTGGTCATTAAACAAAAAAAAACCGCACTGCCTCGTCTGGAGGATTATGCGGTTAACTTTCTTGTATTGTTAATACTTCAAACAGTCACAGCTCAGTATGAAAGAGGTTTATAGCATACAACACGGCAAAAGAAAATGTTTTTTTAGGCATTCTCGCAAATAAATTAATAATTGTTATCAAACAGGACACTCTCTCCCCATGCCAGGCTAGGAATAATACCTATTTTTTTAATCTTTTGCTTGACCCGAACCAAAACCGCATCTTACAACAAGAATAAGAATGAAAACTGATCTTCCCCAAATAAAGCCGTAAAGGAGAAAAAGGATGAAAAGAGCGATGGCTAACACGTTGCAAGCAGGAGTGTTTCTTGGCTTATGCATTTCTTTGTGCGGAACAGGAATTGCCGTGGCCGGGGCCAAGAGCCATGAATATGGCAACGTGCTCATGCGTCAGCCCGGCAAAGAGGACACCGCTCTTCCCGTTACCTTCCGGCACTGGTCCCATCGCGGTAAATATACCTGCCGCCTCTGTCATGTCGATCTTGAATTTTCCCAGCTGGCCAATGGCACCGGCGTCACGGAAGAGGATAATCGCAACGGCATGTACTGCGGCGCATGCCATAACGGCAAAGAGGCTTTTGCCCTTGAAACCTGCACCAGATGCCATCCCAAGGACAAACAGCATGAACAGGAACTGGAACAGCAGGCCAAGCGGGAATTTCAGGAATTAAAGAAAAACATGCCGCCTGCCACCTATGGCAACAAGATTGACTGGATGAAGGCCGAGGAAGAGGGTATCATCAAGCCCAAGGACGTTCTGGAGGGGGTCAGTCTCCGCAGGAACGAAAAAATGGTCAACACGCGGGAAGAGCCCCGCACTCCGGCCCTGCCCGGTTTGCCAAACATTATTTTCTCCCACGCCAAACATGTGGTCTGGAATGGCTGCGGCATGTGCCATCCGGACAGCTTTGCCATTGAAAGCGGCAAAACCCCGATCACCATGAAGGAGATAACCGAAGGAAAATTCTGCGGACGCTGCCACGGAACAATCGCCTTTGCACTCAACGACTGCACCCGCTGCCATTCGAAGCCTGTATTAAATCCCGGCTCATGATCGGTATGGTCTTTCTGAAAAAAAGCACCGGCTTGGCCGGCATAAACAAGCCCCGCCGCGTGGTCGGGCTGACCACCTTGCTGTGTCTCCTGCTGGCCGGGTGCGGTGACAACTTTGACCGCTTTCTTGCCCGGCAGGAGCTTGAAGAGCCGGGCAACCCCGTCTTCCAGAAAAAATACTCCACCGAGTCCCTGTCGCGTTCCGAACTGAACCTGCTGCTGGACATGGCCCTCTATAAAGGACCACCGGAACAATATGGGGATATTGTGCTGCGTGACCGCAGCGAAAAACACCGCATGGATCCGGTTGTTTTCTCCCACCGCATCCACCGCAGCAGATTCACCTGCCGGGTCTGCCACGTCGAGCTGGAATTCAGCATGAAAAAAGGGGGAACAGGCATCACCAGGGAGGAATATCTGGAGGGGCTCTATTGCGGGGCCTGCCACAACGGGCAGGTCGCCTTTTCCGTCAAATACTCCTGCAACCTGTGTCATGTCAAAGTTGACAAGCAAGGCCATTACCAGGCCAAGAAAGATGCCATGCTGGGCGGCAGGAATCTGCCCGTCCAGGAGTATGGCGATGGTATCAACTGGATGGAAGCGATCAAAAACGGGGCAATCTCCCCCCGCAATGCACTCAATGCGGAAAACGCCTCGCCATCCATGCCGTTGCCCATACATCTGAAAAGGCCGCTGCGCTGGACCACCCGCTCTCCAAGAACCCTGGTGGTCTTTTCCCACGAGTCACATATCCTGTGGCTGGACTGCGCCAACTGTCATCCCGACCTGTTCTCCATCGCCCAGATGGGCACCGTGGAATTCGACAAGGAAAAGAATCTGTACGGCATGTATTGCGGCACCTGCCACATGACCGTCGCTTTCCCGATGAACGGCTGCAACCGCTGCCATCCTGACCAGAAAAACAGACTGTAATTGCTGACCAACCCATTAAGAGTGCAGCTCACCCTTTAGCAGGCGCGCTCGCCCCGGAAACCTTGGCGCGACCATGCCGGGGTAAAGCGGCGGAAAGAACGGCTGCCAGAACCGCCATGCAGGAAGCAAGGTAGAAACTGCCCGAAAAGCTGCCTGTCATCTCGGCAAGCACTCCGGCCAGAGAGGGCCCGGCAATCTGACCGATGCCAAAAATAAAGGTTATGAAGCCAAAGACGGAAACCGTCCTGTGCGGGCCCACGTAGTCAGCGATCAGAGCGGCCATGATGGAGGGAATACTCCAGGCCACGATGCCGTAAAAGCCGATGGAGAGATATAAAAAGAGGCCCGGCAGATTGACGGCAATGAGCAGGTATGCCAGAGATTGAATGATAAAAACCGTGATCAGGGCCGCCTTTCTGCCGAGCTTATCGGACATGACGCCAAAGACCGGCCCGGAAAAGAGGCTTAACAAGCCGACCCATGACCAGAAATTGCCGGCCACGGCTTCGGAAAAGCCGCGCTCCTGCACCATGACAGTGACAACAAAGGTCGCATAGATCACGTAGGTAAAGCCGAAAAGAAAGTAAATGGCGGCACAGTGATAAATGAGGCTGGGCCGCACCTTTTCTGTCTCAAAAAAGTCTTTGCCGTGACCCGCCTTGGCGGTTTGACTGCCGCCCACCGGCTCCAGGCCGAGATCCCGCGGTCTGTCACGCAATACCAGATAGCAGATGGCGGAAACCGCTATAACAATGGAACCAAGGACCAGCCAGCTCATCCGCCAGCCTTGGCCGCCTATCCCGTTCAGCCAAGGCACCAGCCGGCCGGCGATGACGATGGCAAAGCCGCTGCCGATGACGATAAATCCCGCTGCCTTGCCCCGTGAACGGCTGGTGAACCAGGCGGAGACCAGGGCCATCATCGACACATTGGCCATGCCGCTGCCCATGCCGGTCAGGGCATAAAAGACAATGATCACAAAAAGCTTGGCGCTGGCACCAATACAGAGCATGGAAAGCCCCACCAACAAAAGGGCAAAAGCGATCAGCCTTCGTGCCCCGAAGCGGGCCGACAGCTTGCCGCACAGCAGCACAGCGATCAGGTAGCCGACAAAATTCGCCGTGCTGATAAGGCCCATCTGGGAAAAGGAGAGGCCAAGCGACACCCCCATGGACGGCAACAGCATGCCGAGGGCAAAGCGGCCGAAGCCGAGACCGGCGAATATGCAGAGTGTTCCTGCCGCCACAACAAACCAGCCATAATGGATGGCTCTTATCTGCTCATTCATGGGAGACGTATGCGAAAAGCACTTGCTTATGACAACATGTCGTGCTGCATATTGAGAAAACTCACCTGGCTGTTCAGGGTCCAGAAGTCATAGATATAGCCGGCGCCGAATATGGCCCCGGTGAAAAAATAGATCAGACCGGTGAGCCATTTCCCCATATACATCCGATGGATGCCCAATATGCCTAAAAATGTGAGCAGAATCCAGGCAACCGAGTAATCGATTTTCCCCTTCTTAAAGCGCAGATCAGCCTGCCGGTCCATTGCCGGGATCAGAAACAGATCTATGAGCCAGCCTATGCCGAGCAATCCCAGGGTACAGAAATAAATGGTGCCGGAAATGGGTTTACCGTAATAAAAACGGTGGGAGCCGGTAAAGCCGAAAATCCAGAGGATATAGCCGATTGTTTTGCTGTGACTGTCATTTTGCAGATCCATAAATTTGCCCCCCGGCTGAACATTCCGCGAACTCGCCCGCTCTTATCAATGAACAGAGAATATCTCTTTTTATGCAAAAACCCAAGCAGCAAAACAAGGGAGGCCTTTTTTATGCACAGACACGCGGTCGTTATCTCCTTTGTAGTTCTTTTTTCCCTCTTGATCACAGGTGTCCTCATGGCGCAAGAACCTTGGCAGGCAAAGGCTATCAACAAAGATGAACTGAAGGCAAAGCTGACTCCTCTGCAGTACCAGGTAACCCAGGAGGAGGGGACGGAACCCCCTTTCCGCAATCAATACTGGGACAACAAAATAGCGGGCATTTATGTGGATATTGTGTCAGGGGAGCCCCTTTTCAGCTCCCTGGATAAATATGATTCCGGCACGGGATGGCCCAGCTTCAGCGCCCCGCTGGAAGCGGACAACATTGTCCTGCACAAGGATTTCCGCCTTTTCATGCTGCGCACCGAGGTGCGCAGCCGCAGCGCAGGCTCCCATCTCGGTCATGTTTTTGATGACGGCCCGCCCCCGGCCGGCAAACGCTACTGCATGAACTCGGCTGCCCTGCGCTTCATCCCGGTAGACCAGCTTGAAAATGAGGGATATGGGCGCTATCTCTCCCTGTTCAATAAAAAGGCCGGGGAAAAGCAATCCTCGGCCGGACGGACGGAGACCGCTGTTCTCGGCGCAGGTTGTTTCTGGGGCGTGGAAGAAATTTTGCGAAAAATCCCCGGCGTGATTAACACCACGGTCGGTTATGCCGGCGGTTCAACGGCAAACCCCACCTACGCCCAGGTGAGTACTGGAGCAACAGGCCATGCCGAAGTGGTGCAGGTGGAGTTTGACCCGGCCATGGTGAACTTTGCAACCATTCTCGACTATTTCTTCCGGCTGCATGATCCCACCACCATGAACCGCCAGGGGCATGATGCTGGCAGCCAGTACCGTTCGGTGATTTTCTTTCAGAGTGAGGAACAGCAAAGACAGGCGCTCAAAAAAAGGGGGGAGGTTGACCGTTCGGGAAAATGGCCTGCTCCGCTGGTCACGGAAATCACCGCTGCCCAGCCGTTTTATCCGGCTGAAGAGTATCATCAGGATTACCTGCGGAAAAATCCCTCTGGATACAGCTGCCACTATCTCCGCGACTAACATGTAATATAGGCAAGCACAGGCTCCGTATTTTTCATTTTGCTTGACACACCCCTCCCCCCATTATAAAGTTGGTCACTAAACTAAATGATATTAGTTACCAAGCAAGGGTCTGGCAGAGGGTTTCTGTGAATATTGACAATATTTTTGAAACAGTTTCATTCTGGGTCACCACCTATTCCATGAAACTGGTGGCGGCCCTGCTTGTCTTTTTCGTCGGGAAATGGTTGTCCGGCCATATTTCCAGGCTTGTGGTCAAACTCCTCGAAAAAAACAAGGTTGAACTGACCCTCATCCACTTCCTGGAAAATTTAATCTATTATACGCTGCTGGTCCTTGTGTTGGTTGCAGCAGCCAGTCAGCTGGGCATCAACACCGCATCCTTCCTGACCATTATCGGCGCTGCAGGTCTGGCGGTAGGCCTGGCATTAAAGGATTCTTTATCCAACATCGCCTCGGGTATCATGCTGATTTTTCTCCGTCCTTTCAAGGTCGGCGATCTGGTAACCACGGCAGGTGTCACCGGACAGATTGCCACGCTCAACATCTTTTATACCACCATCAACACCCCGGATAACCAGAAGATTATTGTGCCCAACAGCAGCATTACCGCCAATGTCATCACCAATGTATTTGCCAATCCGACCCGCCGTGTTGATCTGGTGTTCGGCATCAGCTATGGCGACGACATTGGCAAGGCAAAGGAAATTTTAAACAGACTGATTGCTTCAGACCCGCGCATTCTGAAAGATCCGGCCCCGGCCATAGCCGTCGCCGAGCTCGCTGACAACAGCGTCAATCTCATCGTGCGGCCCTGGGTGAAATCCGCTGATTACTGGCCTGTTTTTTTTGATATGACCGAAAATGTAAAAACCACATTCGACAAGGAGGACATAACCATTCCATTCCCCCAGCGGGATGTGCATCTCTATCAAACAAATCAATAACTTGGAGCAACTGACAAAAGCTTCACATACCGGCAGTTAAAAAAAGATAAGAGGAGAAAAGGAGGAGTTGAAAAAATGAACATTTTGAAATCACTATGGATTTTAGTCATGATCGGGTTTGTTGCCAGCTGCGCGCCTATGGCGACAGAAACCCCTTTTACGGCCACTGACCTTTCAGGCAAACTGGGACAGGGCTACAAGCAAAAGGTTGACAACGCCTTGATCATTCTGGATGCCTCGTCATCCATGTATGACAAGGAAAACGCCAACCAGAAAATTGTCGAGGCCAAGAACGTCGTGTTGCACATGAACGACACCCTGCCGCCCCTTAAAATGCAGGCCGGCCTGCATGTCTTCGGACCCACCCTGGGGCAGAATATGCAAGACAGCAAGCTTATCTACGGCATGACCGACTATAAGGCCGCAGATCTCGCTGCAGCAGTCAAAACCGTGCAGGTTGCTGGTTTGACCCCGCTGGCCAAACCTCTGCTGAAAAGTATTGACGACCTGAAAAACAGCAAGGGACAAATTGCTGTCATCATCGTCAGCGACGGCATGGACACCTACAACCAATCCCCGGTTGAGGCTGCGACAGCCCTGAAGAATGCCTTTGGCGACAGAATCTGTATCTACACGATTCTGATCGGCAACAGCCCGGTGGGTAAAAAGACGCTGGAGGATGTCGCTGCAGCAGGCAAGTGCGGCTTTGCCACCACGCAAAACGCTGTTGCCACCAGCCAGGGCATGGCCGATTTTGTAGAGCAGGTCTTCCTTGAAAAAGAGGTTGCCAAACCGGTTGCCCAGAAGGTCGCCCCCGCTCCTGTTCAGGAAAAAACCATCACCATGAACCTGAAGGTGCTGTTTGATTTTGACAAAGACAATGTCCTTCCCCGTGAACAAGACGAGCTTGACGAATTTGCCGCCTTTATGAAGGGACACCCGCAGACAACCGCCGTTCTTGAAGGCCACACTGACAATTATGGTTCAGAAGCATACAACAATGCCCTGTCACTGCGCAGAGCGGAAAGTGTGAGAAAATATATGGTGCAAAAATTCAGCATCGAACCCTCACGGCTCACCACCAAGGGCTATGGTTTCTCAAGGCCCATTGCCACCAATAAGACAGATGAGGGACGCCAGGAAAACCGCCGTGTTGTGGCTGTCATCTCAACCAATGTAAAAGAATAAGATTTTTTTATCCGTAACAAAAAAGCATGTCCGGCTTCTTGCAAGCCGGACATGCTTTTTTTATGCCCACCCGCTTTATAATCTTTTGCCCTTATCAGCAGCCGTTTTGCACGGAGCCGGAAAAGGCACAGGCGAGGCTGGAGAACAGTTTCCCCCGCAGGTGCAACCTGCCTCCTTCTTGGTGAAGAGCAGGCGGCTCAGCCCTTTTGCCAGAGGCTTGACGGAAAGCAAAATCAGAATCAGCCCCCCTGCGACCCGCACTTCAACCGGCAGCAGCTCGGCAGCCTGACCGACCACAGCCTTTGCTGAAATGCCCAATTGCAGATAGACGAAATCAAGCAGCAGACCGCAACCCACACTGACCACAGCAATCGCCAGCAGGTAAAGAGCCGTGGCCCGTTTGCCGAGCAGGCCGAGAACAACCGACACCGAAGTTATATTGGTTGCAGGGCCCACCAGCAGAAAAACCAGTGCCGCCCCCGGACTGACGCCTTTGAGAATCATGGCGGCGGCAATGGGGGTGGAGGCCGTGGCGCAGATGTAAAGAGGCATGCCGAAAACAAGCATGAGCAGCATGGCAGACAACCCGCCGCCGAGGTAGATACTTATCTGTTCAGCCGGCACCAGCACTGTGATAACCCCTGCCGCCAGCAGCCCCAGAAAAAACCAGCCGGCCAGGTCCCCCCATATCTCGTCTTTAGCGTAGCGCACTCCCGCGGTCATCTTCTCCAGCAATGAATGATGCGCGGCATGCTCATCGGGAGGGCAATTCTCGCCGCTGCAGCAGTTATCAATCTGGCAGCGCAAATCCGGAGCTTCCGAGGCGGCTGTCTGGCGCGGATTCATGATGTTTTCGCTGAATCCTGCCACCAGGGCTGTGATAAAGGCAGCCAGCGGCCGGACGATGGTCATGACGGGGTCAAGCAGGGCGTAGGTTACGGAAATGGAGTCCACCCCTGATTCCGGAGTGGAGATGAGAAAAGCGGTGGTTGCTCCATTATTTGCCCCCTGTTTCTTCAGGGAGACGGCGGCCGGCAGCACGCCACAGGAGCAGAGGGGGAGGGGAATGCCGAACAGGGCGGCCTTTAACACCGGTTTGAAGCGGCCCTTGCCAAGATGCCGTGCGACATAGGCTGGCGAGAGAAACATTTTCAGTATGCCGCCCATCAGCAGACCAAAAAGGACATATACCGAGGCATCCGTCAGCATCTCCCACAATTCCTGCATGACTGCCAGCAAAAATGATAAAATTTCCATAATTTTTTCCCTGTCTGCCATCTTGCGGATGGCGTTTGCAATGGCGGCAGACCGGCGATGGCTTTTTCGCCCCGCGCACCATTACCATTACTCCCGGATATGCTCCAAGGCCAGCCCGGCCACCCTGCTCACATGATCATCAACAAGCCGATAATAGAGAACCGGCCCCTGGCGGCGGTTTGTCACCAGCTGCAGCTGCCGCAGCAGACGCAGCTGATGGCTGACCGCGGATTCGGAAACGGCAAGAAAGGCCGCCAGATCGCAGACACACATTTCACCTTGCTCCAACGCCAGAATGATCCTGAGCCGGGTGGTGTCGGCCAGGGCCTTGAAAAAATCAACAACCCGGTCAATCTCGCTGGGAGCAAGAGCCTGGCGGCGTGCGCCATCAACCCGCTCTTCATGAATGATCCGACACTGACAGCGATCGGCATAATCCGCCATGCACCCTTCCTCCTATTAAACATTAACATATGAGCATATGTTCATATATAACAACAAAGGGGGATATTGTCAAGAATGTCGTGGAATGAGGCGCTGGCTGGAGAGGGCGAAAAAAATCTACTTTTTCAATGTTTGCGGGTCCCGGCCGATGCTGTCGATGGCATAAGAGCCGGCATTGCCGGTAAACGGCAGGACAAGCAGATGGGGCAGGGTCAGCTGTGCCGCATCCCGGAACTGAGACAGGCCGATGGTCATGCCATCATGTCCCATGACCGGCTGTGCCCGGTAGGTGCCGAAAAGTCTATCCCACCAGGGAAAATTAAAACCGAAATTACTGTTTGTTTCGCGAATGGTTACCGAATGATGGACGCGGTGCATGTCCGGCGTGACAACCAGCAGACGGAGAATGGCGTCAAGCCGGCCCGGCATGCGGATATTGCCATGATTAAACATGGCAGTGCCGTTTAAAGCCACCTCAAACACGATAACCGCTAACACGGGCGGCCCAAGGGCGGCCACCGCCGCCATCTTGATGGCCGCGGAAATGAGAATTTCAATGGGATGAAAGCGCAGCCCGGTGGTCACATCAATGTCAAGATCAGCATGATGCACCATGTGCAGCCGCCAGAGCAGGGGAACGGAGTGGAACATCAGATGCTGCAGGTAGATGACCATATCAAGCAACAGCACCCCGAGGAGCAGGGCCGGCCAGAGTCCAAGCTGCAGATAAGACATGAGTCCCCAGCCCTGCCGCTGGGCTGCGGCTGCCACCCCGACAGCCATCACCGGCATGAGCAGGCGGGCAAGCAATGTATCAAGAAAAATGATCGACAGGTTGTTAAACCACCTGCCAGCCTTGGAAACGGTAAGCCGGCGTTTGGGGGCTGCACTCTCCCAGAGCGCCACCAGAGCCAGGATGGCAAAGAAAAAAATAGCGCGATACGTTTCCGGACTCATCTCTGTCGCCTCACAAGCGGAAGGGGAAAATGTGCTACCGTTTTCAGCTTAAAACACCGCTGCAATAAAAACAATTCCTATTAATTAATAAAATCCGAGATTGGCCGGGGATGAAATGCCGCCCAGGATCGCTTATGCCAGGCATCTCTGCTGCTCTGGCCCTGCGGCAAGGCCTTGCACTTTCCTGCAAGGCCAGTATGCTGAACGGCAGACAAAGCAGCAGGCGCCTGTTGCGCAGAAGGGAGAAGGGGATGGGGAAAAAAATCAAGCCGCTTGCGGAAAGTTGTCCGGCAGATGCCAAATTTCCGGCGTCAATGCCGGCAGGCCCCAGCGGGCCCGAGCCTTGTCGCACCGCTCGTTCGGCTCACCATTGAGCCAGGCGGGCTGGAAATCCCGGCAGACCGATGCCCTCTTTTCATATATGCTGCAATAAACTTGTTTGCCGATAATCCCCATCAGCGCGATACAGCGCGGCGAGGAATCATTGGTCCCCTGCATAACCATACGGAAATCATTTAATTTTTCCGTCAGTTCCGCAGGGACGCCGCCTGCAATGGCCAAGTCCGATTCAGCCCAGTAAAAAGAGGCGCGGAAAAACGCACAGCAGGCTCCACAGTCAATACAGGGATTTACCATATTTCTTGCTCAAAAGGTAACAGGAACTCATAACAGAGAGGAAAACGGCGCTGTTTGCCATTGTTGTCGGCAACTGTCAATCTGCATTTAATTCCAGCCCTGCCGAATTGTCCACAAAAAAGGGATGCCAGGCGGGCATCCCTTTTTTATCTGACAGCCGCAAAAACGGACGACTTAGAAGTTATGACATTTCACGCATTGATACCCCTTCTCAAGGTGCTTCTTGTGCAGCTCGCTGCCGGTCCAGGATTTGGCACTATGACAGTCATTGCACAGATCGCTTTTGGGTTTCACCAGACCGGTCGGCTCACCGGTGTGACAGCTCACACATGACAGGCTGCCGTCTCCCTGACCGTCGGCCGCATGTTGCTGATGCAACGCCTCCCACGACAAAGACTTCTGTTCATGGCACAGGGTGCAGTCCTTGACTTTGGCCGGCCAGGTATGATAACCGAGCTCGCCGAACGGCACCATGCCGGCTCCGTCCGGGGTCTCCCCGGAGTAATCATGACATTCGCGGCAGGAGGGGGCCATGGCTGCCGGTTCAACGCCATGGGTGATCAGCATTTCCGCATCAACATCTACCAGTTGATAGCCGCCGGTCATACCCTGTTCTTCCATGCCTTTCCGCACCGCCAGATCGAAATCACCGGTCATGAACATCCACATGATGGCCGGGGGCACGATCTTGCCGCTTTCGTGCAGCGGCATGAGGGAAAAGTGGCGTTTAATCGGCACAATCTTTGACTTGCCGTCAAAGGCCGCGCCGTTGGCCTGGGCCATGGGATAGACACCCCGTTCATCAGCGCTGATGGTCTGGCCGATGCTGTAAACTTGCGATGTGCCGTCAAACCAGACGTATTCGGGCTTCACATTGGCCGCCTTGACCTCTTCACCGACAAAGCCACCCTGGCCGGAACAGAAGGCCGGGTTCCACACCGGTTTCAGCCAGTCCCGCGACATCTCGGTTGCTCCGCCCTTGGCGAACTGACGGATATGGCAGACCTGGCAGGCGACCTGGCCTGCGGCATGGCGGTTCAAGGTGGCGTTGCTGTGCGGAGCCGCGGCGTGACAGTCCGTGCATTTCGGGTTGGCTGCTTCCGTTTGCCGCAGGTCAATGCCCCGTCCGCCGATCTTATGGCCTTCAGCCGCATGGCAGGATGCACAGGTAAGGTCGGCACCGCCAGGCTCGGCAGACATATGCACGTCGGCCGTGACAGCCGGGGCCAAGGTGTTTGCGCCCATGTCGCCCCGTTTGGTCCAGTCGCCCCCGCCTGCCTTGGCATGGCAGCGGAGACAAGACTGCCTGGTCGGGAGATGAACGGTGCGGGCCAGATCAACCATGGTTGTGCCGGCCGGCATCTTGGCATAATCAGGCACGGTGGTGTAATCACCGTTGCCGTCAACAAGACCGAAGACATAGGTTTTGGTTTCGCCTTTGATATTGACCACCGTCTCGGTGTTATTCGGATCGGCTACAAATGTCCGCTGGTATGTATCGTTGTGGCACATCAGGCAGTCAATGTCATTGACATCCGGAGCATGGGGGGCATTGCCGTCGGCCCGGACGTGACAGGTGAAACAGGCCCCTTTCGAGGACATGGCATAGGTGCAGAAGGTGTTGATGCCGTTAACCCCTTTGCCGTCATCGCCGGAACTATTGGTCACATCCGGGGTGGGGCCGGACCACTGCATGTGCAGACTGTTCAGCATATCCTGGGCTTCCATCTCATGGCAGGCAATACAGGTTGCCGGGCCGTCATAGGATTGAATGGCCTGATGAGCCCCCACCGCATCGGTTGCAACCGTTGCCGTCACGGTGAACGGACTTATTTTCGCTTGCCGGTTCTTCAGGTCAGCAAGATTGCACTTGAAATCCCATTCCCCGGTCATCTCGTCGGCAGGAATTGTATAATCATAGGTGGCGGTCCGGCCATTGATCTGCATTTTTTGCTTGGCGACCAGCACCGTATCCGAGGCATCAGTGATGGTGATCTGCGCAGAGCGAAGTGTCCGTTGCCACTCGCCGGTGCCGGTGCACACAAAGCGTAGCGTGCCGCCGACCAGTGCCGGAGTTGGATTGGTGGACATGTCTATACCACGGTCAGCTGCGTAGCCGCTGCCGGCAAGCAAGGCGAGAGCCGCTGCCGTAAATATCATTTTTTTCATATATCCCTCCAGGTATATATTTTTTGTTGTCGTAAATACTTGCTAAAATTTTGCAGATATCAGTAGGAATCCTGACCATTGCGCATGGTGGTCAAAGCGGGAAAAAGCATTTCTTCATTCAGCCCTCCCTGATCGTTTTGCGTCAACAACCCGCCTTTTTCTGGTGAAAAGCTTTTATGCGTTGTCAGCATGATTTTGCAGGAGGTGAACAGCAATCATTATGCCACAATTCCTAAACTTTAATTAATTAATTGTTTTCATTAGTTTTATTAATAAGAATAAGAATATTTACCATTTCAGGTGCTCCAGGGAATGTGTCGGGAAAAGAAGACAGGGGTTGTGATGGTGCGACAATTTGCCGCAGCCACAGCGTGGGATTAACAGGTGTTCACAAGGGGCCGCTTGCCAAAAGATAGCCGTGTCTTTTTTTGGCGACAGGAATTAAAAAATTTGCACAAAAGCCGAACAAACAATGAAAAATAATTTAGAATATCCGTCTCAGTGCCCGGATAGGCGGCAATGACGACAAAAAGTTGCCGAATATCTTGGCAAACCTCACAAAAGATGTTTAAGATTAATGAGTTGAGGTTTCCGTTACCGCATATCGCCACCTGACAAACCACGCAGGAAAAACTTGACAAAACATGGCCGGAAACGCCTATACTTTAACAATGAAAAAATGAAAGATGACCTGCTTCCTGCCGATAATTTTCCCGCCGCTCCCGCCCGCCGGGAACCGGCGAAGAAATGTGGCCCGGACGCTCCGCCCCGGAATAATAAAATGATAAACGAACAAATGAGAAGAAGACATGACAACAGCATATCTCAGCAGCAACAATTTCCCGACTGCCTCTGCAGCCTCGGCCGACAAGCTGGCAGCGGAACTTGACACCCTCCTCACCAGCGACTACACCGGTGACATGTATGCCCTGATGGCCGGCTATCAGCGGATTCTGGCCGACAACCGGCAGCGTCACCAGTGGTCCACGGTCCATAACAAGCTGGAAACCCTTTTCAAGTGCGGCAGCTATGCCGCAGTCGATGGCCCGATGATCGGCATCCCGGTGTCCATCCGGGACAGCGACTATTTCCAGGACACGGTGCAGCATTTCGGCAAGGAACGATCAAAGATTGCCAGCATTGAATGGATGGCCACCGCCTGGAACATGACCTTCACCGATACCGGTCTGTGGATGGGCAAAACCTTTGAACCGGTAAGCCAAGAGGTGGTGGCGGACAGGACGGGCAATGATGATGACATGCTGGCCCAATATGACCCGAAAACAACCCGCTTCGGCCGCAACTTTTTCCGGCAACCACCCCAGCCCGACCTCATCCAGGGGCTGGGCCTGCCTGTGCTCACCTCGCTGTGGGATCTGAAGCCGCGGCCGCAATCCGCGGCGGAGAAATTGTTTGACGGGGAGCTGCTGGCGGCAAACCTGGCCCGGGAAGCAAACATCCCTTACAGCATGACCGGCGGTCTCTTCCTGGCCGCGCCCGGCCCATCGGTGGTGCCGGCAATGAACGGTAAGCAAGTCTATCTGCTCAACTACCGCTGGCCAAGGCTTAATCCCGCCTACCCCATGACCCGACTCATCGACGAGCTGGTACAGATTGCCGACGGCATCTATCTGGGCCAGCTGGTTTTTGCCACCAGGCATTACAGCCTGGGCAGCCTGCGTCTGCTCTCCAGCCCCGATATGCCGGCCATTCCCCTGGGCGAAGCATACGCCGGTCAGCACGACAAACCGTTTGATCTGCTCTTCAAACTCTTTTCCGGTGACAAGGAGGCGGATTACGGCTACCAGAACAACGGCTATTTCCTCATGATGGACCCGGCCTCCGCCAAAGAGGTCTATAAAGACAGCGCCTTTCCCCAGCTGCGCCCCCGGCCGGGGGAAAGCGGCTACCTTGAACTGGGTTACGACCAAATAACCCCGGCCCGCAAAACTGCGCCGCCTCCCGACGGCGCCCCTGAGCAATGGCCCGGCATCAAGGATTGGGCGCACGGCTGGCAGAACAACGAGGCCCTGCGGGAAAAATTCACCACCTTTATTCTGGAAGAGTCCCCCAAAAAATCCGACAGCAGCGATGTGCGGGAGATGCGGCATGATGGGGAATCCATCCTGCAGATGCTGCAGCGCATCAGTCAGGAGATTTCCGCCCAGACCAGCATGGACGACCATCTCCGCCATTTTGACAAGCTGCATCGCCTGTTCCGCTGCGGCGTGGCCCCAGGGGTTGCAAACGGCCTGTTCCAAGGACACGGCAAAAAGGGTTATAACTGTCGGGTGGACGGCAGGGAACAACGTCACTGGTACGGCCTTTCGGAGGTGGCCCGCGGTTTTGATTATTATCACGGTGCCACCCTGAATCTGCATCTCGGCTTTGCCGACACCCTCCGGGGGGATATAGGTAAAAAATTTAACGACAGCCAGCTGTTTCCCGGCACCCTGGCCACCCTGCTTGCCGACGACGGCCTTAGCGGCCCAAATGTGCTGGACATGGTCTGGCACAGCATCGGCAAATACATTTTCCCCTGGGCCGGCAAATCCTTTGAGAAAATCAGCGGCCGCAAGCTGAGCATGTTCCTGGATGAAAGCAGTGATCTGGCCAAACGCTACCCGGAGCGGGTGAGAGAACTGAAAACCCATCTGGCCAGCGCCCCCCACTATGCCCTGGTGAAAAAAGCCAGCCGCCATTACTGGCAAAAACCCGGTGCCTATGCGGCGCATCTCGCGAAAGGCCCCTGGGATGCAGGGATGAGTGAGCAGGACAAGGCCTTCTGGGAAAAAGAGGCGGCCGAGCATTGGGTTGACGGCAACAACATCCAGGATGAGCGCATTGTGGCGGCTGATCCCCTGATGCGGGTGATCGACATGAATTACCGGGTGCCGGACCCCTCGCTGCAGGCCGTGTCCGCAGCCGGCCCCTCGCCCTTTGCCCGGCAGGGCTACATCTTTCTCGGGGTAGACGACCGGGAATCGATCCTGGCGATGAACAACGATGGCGACCGCAAGAAAAAGGTCTTCCAGTTTCACTACCGCTATCCGATGATCGGCGGACCAACGCCCATCGGTTTCTGCCTCGATGAGCTGGTGGAGATCGCCGACGGCCTCTTTCTCGGGCAGCTCATCTATGCCACGGCCCTCGATGTGCCCTATCACTCCTCCATTGATCCGGCAGAATACAAATACCAGCTATTCGGCTATTTTCTCCTGCTTGATGATGCCTGGGAGCATCACCGCCGGGCCATCAAACTCGATGTCTGGCAGAAATAGAGGATAATGATTATTATTTAGCAATATTACAATTACCGAGAATAGAGATGTTTTTCCCCGGACACAGCCACCACCGGGCCGGAGGTATGCAATGACGAAGATAACATTCGATGACATCGGACTGAAAAAATTTACCCTGGAAAAACTGCCCCGGCTGCAGGAGCTGCGCAGCCTCTCTTTTGCCCGCAAACCGGAAATCTGCATTGAGCGGGCCCGCTATGTCACCAGCTACCTGCGTGACCAGGACAACCCCGCCGACTCACCGGAGGTGCGGCAGGCCAAGAAGGTCAGCTATTTCCTGCAACGCAAGAAACCGGTATTTCATGACCGCAATCTGCTGGCCGGCAGCACCACCAGCAAAGCTCTCGGCGCCCCGCTTTTCCCGGAGTTCTTCGCCCTTACCCTGTGGCCGGAGCTTGATACGGTCAGCACCCGGGCCAAAAATCCCCAGAAGCTGACCGCCGACGAAGCCAGGGAACTGAACCTTGAGATTTTCCCCTTCTGGATGGATAACAACGTCCTGGAATTGACCCGCAAGCGGATCGGCAATGCCGAGAGCCTGAAACTCTTTGAAAGCCTGGTGTTCTTCATCGCCGCCAAGGCCGGCTGCATTTCCCACGCCGTGCCCACGTACGCCCCCATGCTGGAACATGGGCTGACCGGCCTGATCAGTATGGCGGCGGAGCGCGAAGCGGCCGCCGTGGCGCAGGCCAGCGACGAGGGAGAAAAGATGGCCGATTTTTACCGGGCCGTGCAGATTTCCCTGGAGGGCATCATCCAATACGCCGCGCATCTGGCCGACGAGGCGGAAAGGCGGGCCGCAGGCGAGCATGACCCGACAGCCCGCCAGGAACTGCTCGACATGGCCAAGGTCTGCCGGCGGGTGCCGGCGGGGCCAGCCGCCACCTTCCGGGAGGCGGTCAATGCCATCTGGATCTGCCAGGTGGGGATACACGCCGAAAATATCAACATGGCCATGAGCCCCGGCCGGCTGGACCAGCTTCTTTACCCCTACTATAAGCGGGACATGGAGGCGGGGCGCCTCGATGTCGGCCGCGCCATCGAGCTGATCGGCTGCCTGTGGCTGAAAATCGCCGACAATGTCACCATGGTGCCGGAGGCGTCGGAGGAGATGTTCGGCGGCGCGGGCACGGTGCCGGCCATCACCCTGGGCGGGGTGGACGAAGACGGCGAGGATGCGGTGAACGACCTGACCTACATCATGCTGCGGGTCACCGAGCTGCTGCGCATCCGCGATCCCAATGTCAATGCCCGCTATGATTATGAAAAAAACAGCAAAGAGTACTGCCGCCGGGTGTCGGAGGTCATTCTCAACACCAAGGCGGTGCCGGCCTTTTTTAACGACCGCGCCAACATCACCGCCTTGACCGGCCAGGGCGAAAGCCTCGAACATGCCCGGGACTATGCGGTCATCGGCTGTGTGGAACTGGCCAGCAGCGGCCGGGACTACCCGGCCTCCAGCTCCATCATGCTGAATCTGGCCGCGCCCCTGGAGATGGCCCTGTTCCAAGGCAAAAGGCCGATCACCGGCGAGGAGCAGATCGGCCCAAGCACCCCGGACCCGGGCACGCTGACCAGTTTCGCACAGTTCTGGGAGGTATTCAAGACCCAGCTCGACTGGCTGATTGAGCAGGCCATCGAGCTTAATGAAAACATGGGCGCGGTGCACCAGCAGATGATGCCGTCGCCGCTGCTGTCCGCCTTCTTTGAAGGTCCCATGGACAAGGGCAAGGATCTCATCCAGGGCGGCTCGCTCTACAATTCCTCCGGGGCTACCCATATCGCCTTTGCCGATGTGGTCGATTCCCTGAATGCCATTGAACAGACGGTGTTCATTGATAAAAAATACAGCTTTGCCGAGCTGCTGCAGATGGTCAAAAGCAATTTCGCCGGGCCGGCAGGGGAGAAAATGCGGCTTTATCTGAAAAACAGGGCGCCCAAATACGGCACGGAGCATGCCATTGCCCGCAAGAACGCCCGCAATATCGTCCGCCACCTTTTTGACCTCTATCAGTCCCACACCAATTACCGCGGCGGCCCTTACCGCCCCGCCTACTGGACCATGACCAACCACGCGGGCCTCGGCGGCATCACCGGCGCCCTGCCCCACGGCCGCAAGTCCGGCGAACTCTTTGCCAGCGGCATCACCCCGGTCTCCGGCGCTGCGCCGGAACTGACGGCCTGCCTCAATGCCGTGGCGGAACTCGGAGGAGAATGCGTGCCGGGCTGCTGGGCCCTCAACATCAAATACAGTCCGGAAAATGATGTGGAGCAGATGAGCGAACGCTTCGCCCAGACCATTGAAGCCTATTTCCGGGCAGGCGGCCAGCAGGTGCAGTTCAACATCATGACCTACGAGATGCTGCAGGATGCCAAAAAGCACCCGGAAAAGTATCCGGAGCTGATGGTGCGGGTGTCCGGCTACTCCGCCTATTTCAAGGACCTCAACGAACTGATGAAAGATGAGCTGATCACCCGCACCATGTATGACCTGACTAATGGCCGGGCTGTGCCGTATTCTGCGGAAAAAGGAGGGAAATGAACATGCTTGACCTGATAACCGAGCAGGCCCAGAAAAAACTGTGGGAGCAACTCAATAACAGTTTCACCTCCGAGGCGGCGGAAGAATTCCTGCAGACCCTGCTTAGCCTGATGAAGGTGGTCTTTGCGGTGAATCACGATTACCGGCGCAATATAAAAAATTTCGAGGGAAGATACCAGTTCTGCAGCAAGGACGGGGAGGTGACCATTGCCGCGGTTTTTCATAACGGCAGCATGGAGGTGATGGAAAAAAAGATCGACAGGCCAGATATCACCATCACCTTCCGCGACGGCAAGACCCTGCTCAATTTCATCATCGCACCCCGGCAGGACATCCTGGGTTCCATGCTGCGGCATGATGTGGTGACCGGGGGCAATCTCAATTACCTGTATAAATTCGGGTATATGGCCAAACAATTACAGCTGATGATGCCGCAGCTGCCACGGTGAACGGGGCACTGATCGGTGATATCGGCCGTTATGCCGCGCATGACGGCCCCGGCATCAGAACAGTCGTGTTTTTCAAGGGCTGCCCGCTGCGCTGTCCCTGGTGCCATAACCCCGAGTTCATTGCCTCCCAGCCGGAGATCGCCTTTGTTCCTGCGCGGTGCATCGGCTGCGGCGACTGCCGGGATGTCTGCCCCGAGGCGGCGCTGACCGTTGACCAGGTCGCCCGTCTTGCCCGCAGCCGCTGCACCGGCTGCGGGCTCTGTGTGGCATACTGTCCGACCAAGGCCCTGGAACTTGTCGGCAGAAGATATGATATTGACGAGCTCATTGCTATCCTCGTCCGCGACAGACTGTTCTATGCAACCTCGGGGGGCGGGGTCACCCTGTCGGGCGGCGAGCCCACAGCCCAGCTCGCCTTCTGCGGCGAGTTGCTGCAGAGATTACACCGGGAAGGGATCCATACGGCCATGGAAACCAACGGTTTTTTTGCCTGGGACGAGTTTTGCGCCGCCTGCCTGCCGCATCTGGATCTCATCCTCTTTGATGTCAAGATCGCCGATCCGGCCAGGCACCGGGAAATTACCGGAGTTGATAACAGGGTGATCCTGACCAACCTGCAAAGACTGCTGGCCGCAAAACCCGAGGCGGTGATCCCCCGTGTCCCCCTGATACCGGGATTCACGGCGGAAAGGCAAAATATCAGCCGCCTTGCCAATCTGTTTACGGAACTGCAGGTGCGCCGCTGCTCGCTGCTGCCCTATCATCCTTACGGGCTTGCCAAGGCGGAAAAAATCGGAGGCACTCCGGACAGTTCGCTGCCGCAAAAACCGATGGATCGCGAAACGCTGCAAGAATGGCAGCGTTTTTTTACCGGAATCGCCATCATTGAACCATAAAACCGCACAAATCAATTGAGCAAGTGAAGAGCACGAAAAAAATGAGAAAGGAGAGAGAAGATGCAGATTGATTTCCATCACGCCACCACCTATGTTGCCGCCCGTCTGGCCGGTTTCCCCCAGGACAAGGCAGAGATCGTCGCCCATGCCGCCCAGTATGTGGACGACGCCACCAGCAGCGGCACAGTCAATTTTGACAATGAGGCCCTCTATAGCCGCATCAGTTCCGCCCATAAGATGCTGGATCCGCGCAACGCCAATGAACTGGCCAACCACCTGGTATGGATCCCCTTTCATTTCCTGCCCGGCAACGACGGATTGGGCGAAGGGCAAAATCCCATCGGCAAGTTCATCAACAAGCTGGTGTGCAAGCCGGACAGCCCCATCGCCCGGCAGATGGTGCGGCAGACCATTGTTGACCAGGACCGCCCCTACGGGCTGCATCGGCTGGGTGTGGCCATGCATGTCTATGCCGACACCTGGGCCCATCAGGGCTTTGCCGGTGTCCTGCATGAGATCAACGAGGTGGAGGATGCCAAGGAGACAAGTAAATCAGGGGTCTTTTCATCAGGACTGTCCTCCATCCTGTCCAAAATTCTCGATGACGCCGTCCCTCCCCTGGGCCATGGCCGGGCGACGGTCTTTCCTGATATGCCCTTTCTTTCCTGGAAGTACATGAACGGCCGCAAGGAAACAATTGAACGTAACAATACCGACCAATTCTGCCAGGCTGCGGATCAGCTGTGCCGGGCCATGAAACGCTATATCGCCAGGGACCCCCGTGCCGAGGTGAGCGGCATCGACGAGCAGGACATGAACAAAATTCAGGATCTTTTCACCAGGCTCAAGGAAGAAAACGGGGACAAGCGGCATGAGGCCTGGCTGCAGGCCATCGAGCACGAGCCGTTCAGTTTCGGTTCGGAAAAGATCTCCTATCCGGCCAAGGGACCGGGCTCCTGGAAAGAGCAGGCCCTGGGCACTAATGATGATAAACTGGAATACCCATGGAACCCGGCCTTTCTCAAGAGCAACTGGAAATACTTCCACGACGCGGCCCAGGCCCATCGTTTTTATGTGATTTATGATCTGCTGCCGAAATTCGGCATCTGCGCAGCATAAAAAAAATCACGATATGCCCGACAAACCGTAAAAAAAACCCGCTAATGATAAAAGGAGACATGCAATGCCAGAGGAAAGACGAGGATTACGAGCAGCGCTTGAGGCCTTAAGAGAAACGACCTGCGACCTGACGTCGCTTGAGGTCCAGACCTACACCGGCAACCTCGAGGTGCTTTTTGACAAGGATGCAGATGTCAATCTTACAAGTTTCGAGACCGTCCTGAAAAAGGTCAAGGTGTCCGGCACGCTCAAGCTTGCCGCCATGACCAAGGTAAATATCGACGGCGACACCTTTCTGCTGACCTCGGAGAACGATCTGCCGCTCCATGTGCAGCGAGCCCATGATGCCGCGGTTCAGGCCGGCATGGAGACCAGGGCGGCCCTGCTGTCACTTTTTGCCAATGTCATTGGCATCGGCGTTTAATAATCAACTCTCAACGAGGCGGCCGCACCAGCCAAGGGGAGGCGGCCGCACCCTTTTCCCATAAGAAATGATTGTCAACTTTGCAGAGGGACTGGACCATTGCCGGCAGATGCTCCTCAGGCCCCCGGCCGGGTTGCATGGGCCGGACGAGATGCTCTTCAACAACCTGAGCGCCCTCATGCAGGATTTTGATCTCGCCAGGTCCGGCGGCCTCTTCCATCCCCTTCCGGAAGAGGCGCCCAAGGAGGCACAGGATGCCTCCCGGCTCCGCACGATCCGCAGCCGGCTGACCGGCCTTGGCTATTTGCGCCATGATTCCCGACTGACCATCCTTGACCCCTTCCTTATTGATGCCATCAAAAAATTTCAACAGGACGCCGGACTGACCACAGACGGCTGGGTGGGCCGGCAGACATGGCATGCCCTGCAGGAGCTGGTCAGCTTTGAAAGGCAAGGCGATATCGGCCGCTGGTTTACCGGCAATAACCCATGTCCCGCCCTGGAACGGGCCATCGCCTTGCGTCTGCATGTGCTTGGCTTGGCCGATACCCTGGCTTGCAACGAGCCGGCCAAACTGGCCGCGGGTCTGCAGCACTTTCAGCGCGTCGCCGCCTTCCTGCATCTGCCTGGAAAAATGAAGATCCGGCCTGAGGTCTGCCCGGCAACCATTGCCCTGCTCTTTAACCAGAACCTACTGGTCGAAGGATTGGCCGCCTGGCAATCCCCGCTGCCCAATGATCTTGATCATCCTCTTTTTTCGTTTGCCCTTTGCGTAGCCAAGGTGGAACTGTGGCTGGCCGGTTACGATGTCACACCGGCTGGCTATGAGGGAAATGAATTCTTCCGACCGACCCCGCAAATCCTGCTGTTGCGCAATGATGCCAGGCTGTGTACCGCCCTGGCCGCTTACTGGCAGGACCATGGCAAAAAAGAGGAAAGCCCGCTGCTGGCCCAGCGTTTTGCCTGCGAATTCCCGGCATTTTTCCGCATGATTTCCGCCGCCATCCTGGCCGAGAAAAGCCTTGCTGCCACAGAAAAATCCGCCATGATCTCTCATATGGTGGCCGCCCAGCCTGAACAGCTGGAGGCCATCTGGCGGACAACACTGGCGCTGGGCGGCCAGATGTGGGACGGTACGGGCCGGGTGTTCGGCTGGCTCCACAACCTGACGCAGCAGCCGGGGGGCAAGGCGGTGGTGATCGGCAGAAACATTGCGAGACTCGTTTATCATCAGGCCATGACGGCATATGACATCGCCCGCCAGGCCCTGCGGGACTTTCCCCGCCAGCTCAACGGGGTTTACCAGCGGCAGTGGCAAGGATCAGACCCCGGCCATATCATGATGCAACAGGACAGGGATCTTGATTTCAAGGTGTACATCAATAGCCAGGGCGACCTGGAAAAGATCGCCCAATTCATCGACGGGGTTGAGCAGACATCGGCGTCCTTTATCACCACCTGCCGGATTATCGCGGCTTTTCTCTCCACATTGCGTTCAGTTATCCGGCAGGGAAGAACAGGCTGGGCAGGTCTTATTCTGACCCTGCTGCAGGTCTCCAGCAGGATCAATGCGCTCGAGAGTCACCTGACGGTTCCGCCAGACTCTGCCGCAGAAAGCGGCGATTGATTGCGTGGCAATGGGACTGCCCAGACTGGCTATCGACTGCCCCGTCCCATTTCCTCACCATGCGCACAAAACGGTAATAACTACTACTTTTCACAGCGAAAAAAAATACTTGACAACTTGAAAAATACGCTATTGACTTTTTGAAAAGTTCCCATTATTCATCGAAATGATCTTAAAAGATGTCATGATTGGTCATTATTCCCACCCACTTTCAGCCAGGATGCTGAAAAGCGATTTCTTATCATCTCACCTGGTCGGCTGCAAACACCAAGGTGAAAAGGAGGATGAAGATGAAAGTGCTGGTTGCGCATGACGGTTCGGAGCTGGCTGACAAGGCCTTGAACAGGGCTGCGAAGATAGCGGCAGCTGAAAAAGGAAGGTTAACCGTCCTTACGGTATTGCCGGATCTCTGCACGATGGAAATTGGCGATGACGACTGCAGGAAACTCATCGGAATTATGGCCAGCGAACCGGAAAAACGGTTCGAAGACCTCAAGGAGGAGCTCGCCGGCAAGAGTATCCCCATGGAAATCGAGATCAAATCCGGGAAAGCCGCCGAGACAATCCTCGCGGTAAGCAAGGAAAAGAATATTGATATGATTGTCCTGGGTTCCCATGGCCGGCATGGCGCAAAAAAATTTTTCCTGGGCAGCGTCTCGGTAGAAGTAGTCAAACATGCGTCGTGTGAAGTGCTGGTTGTGAAATAAGCGGGTTATCGGCAGCGTACCATCAATAATGGAGGCAAGATAATGAATGAAGCAAAAAGGTCACCGGCGGCGATAATCGTGGGGCTTATCCTGCTCGCCTATGGGCTCGTGCTTAAAAGCCAGGATGCCGCGGTCAGCCCTGGATTCCTCATGAACGCGGCAAATTATCTCGGGACCGCCAAAGAGGTCTCAACCCAGTATAACGTCTCGATCTGGGCTGGCGCCATCATTAGTTTTTTCGGCCTGTGGAACCTGGCTATACCTGCCATGAAATCAAAATTCGACAACCTGCTCCGTGCCCCCATGGCCGGCGTAGGGGTTATTATCATCCTGGCCGTGGTCACGAGATACTATCTCGAGCCCTTGTTCAAGATCTGGGGCAAGAAGGCGGAGCCATCCCTTGGTTTTGATTTTGCCGCCATGTTTGGACTCAACTATATCCTCCTCGGCATTCTGCTGGGTATTGTCTGGGTCAATACCATCGGCGTCCCGCGCTGGATGCAGGCGGGTGTGAAGACCGCGCGGCTCGCGATGAAAATGGGGGTAATATCTCTTGGTGCGATGTACAGCCTGACGGAATTAAAGTACATGGGGTCCCTGAGCATCACCATGGTTGCGGTTTTCGTTCTGGGGACCGTGCTCTTTGTACTCTGGCTTGGCAAAGTGATGAGAACCCCGCGGCCTTTAACTGGCGTACTTTCGGCAGGGCTGGGGGTGTGCGGGGTGTCCGCGGCGGTTGCTGCGGCCCCGGTGGTAAAGGCACGCGGCATCGATATGGCGTACTCAATCGGCATGCTTCTCCTGGTCGGCGTTGTCGGCCTGTTCACCTTCCCGACCATCGGCAAGATGGCTGGCCTTAACGAGCTGCAATTCGGGGCATGGGCAGGTACCGGCATATTAAATTCCGCCCAGGTCGCGGCAGCAGCCCTCATCTTCGACTCCAAGAGCATAGAAACGCTCAAGGTCGCTGAAATATTCAACATCACCCGCATCCTTTTCCTGCCCATCATCGTTATCGTCCTCGCGATCTGGTTCGCGAAAGGCGAAGAGGAAACAGAAGGGGGAGGCAAGATCAATATCGGCCAAGTTCTGGTGGAAAAATTCCCGATCTTTGTGCTGGGCTTTATCCTCATGTTCGCCTTCAGTTCCACCGGTGTGTTTACCCCCAAGGGTTATGAACTGCACGGCAAACATTTCTATAACTTCAAGGCTGAAGAGAAAAAGGAGGTCCGGACCAGGGACCTCAAGAAGATCCAGGCCCTTATTGACTCAGGGCAGGTGACCTCCCCGGAGGTCGCGGCAGCACTGGTCAAACTGATTAACGACCGGCAGATCACCAGCACCGCCCAGACCGATCTTGTCCTGAAGGCATCGGACTTTACCGAAGATAAACAGCTGAAGGGTGTTTTCAAGGACGCTGACAAGAAGGTGCAGGCCACTCCTGAAACGATCAAGATGATGCGCGAATACATGATGTGGTTTTTTGCCTTCGGATTGATCGGGCTTGGTATGCAGATCACCTGGGAGACGATCCGCCAGGCCGGCGGCAAGGCCGCGATTATCGGGGTCATCACTGGATTCACCAAGGCCGCCCTTTCCTTTGTGGTCTGCTATTTACTGATCAGGGGATCAATTTAAGAGAGAAAAAACGGGATATTCATTGTGCAAAATACATAAGAGGTGATGCGTCATGGCTCAAGACAAAGCAAGCAGTAGTGAGCAGAAAAAGATGGAAGAACGCGCGTTGAGCGTTTTTGCCTCGGAAAGAAGGGAAGACCTGACGGCGCTGATCATTGCCTTTGCCCTGGCACTCCTGGTTATTATTACCCTGAAATGAGGTAACGCCGTGTTTCGGAGAATACTTGTTGCCACCCATGGGACGGCAGGCGCCAGACTTGCCGAAGAGTATGGGGTCAAACTGGCCAGGGCATTGGACGCGGAACTTCATGCCCTGTATGTCATCCATAAGGGCTGGGGGTCGATTGCCGGCATTGAATGGCTGCATGCCTCGCACGTGCGGATGGAATTTTATCACTATGCGGAGGCACAGTTCCGTCGGCGAGCACAGGAGGTGCTGGACGCCTTTATTGCCAGGGCGCATGCTCTTTCCACCATGACCTATGTCACGGTGGGAGAACCCGGTGAATCCATGGCGGAAACGGCAACGGCGATTCAAGCCGACCTTCTCATCATCGGCCCGACGGCCAGGGTGAGATCAGAAGAATACCAAGCGCGGGTTTCTCTCAAGAAACTCCTCAAACACGCGCCATGTCCTGTCCTGATAGCAAATCACCCCTCACAAATTATTACCACGGGAAAGGAGGTGATGCTGCAGCCAAACAGCCAAATCATGAAGGACACAGATAACCCTGAAGCATTATCCCTGTCGCATGTGGAATGAAAATAACCAAAAGGAGGAGAAGATAATGGTAAAAAATATCCTAACCCTGCTGCTTGTTGCCTGCTTGCTGGCCGGATTCAATTCCCTGGCCTCTGCATATTCCGATGGCGTGGTCAAGGAATGTGAAAAGCTGAAGGCGGATGCCAAAGAGAAGAAGGATATGCCCGTCTCGCTGCCAGGCATCAAGGAAATAACCGGCGATGAAATCATGAAGATGATAGATGAGAAAAAAGACCTGGTGATCATGGATAACCGCCTGAAAGCGGATTACGACAAGGAACATATCAAGGATGCGGTGCTGCTGACCGTTGATGATCTCATCACAGACCCCAAACTTGCTGAAAAATACAGCAAGGATTCAATCCTCGTCAATTACTGCAATGGCGTGAAGTGCTGGCGTTCTCCCGCTGCCATTCTGCTGCTCCAGGAACTCGGTTTCAAAAACCTCTACTGGTATCGCAACGGGCTTCCCGACTGGATCAAGAAAGACTATCCCACCGTGGAAGGCGGCAAATAATTTACGTCCCGGATCAATTTTTTCAGTTTTGTCTGGCTGCAGGTCGCGGCTGTTGCCCTGCAGCCTTTTCTCCTTGCACCCCCCACTCATCCCAACCCGGCTCCTCATTTCACACGGTATGCAGACCATTTCAGAAACTCTCCACCTTGAGGTAAGCAAAGATGCGGCCTGTACGGTGTTGTCGAATATCGAACTGCTCTTCAGGCTTTCGCCGCACTGGTCCCTCAAGGAACTGAAGACCTGCGAAGGGGATAAACGATCTGAGGTAACCCTCGAATATTACGGTAGGGACGTTGCGGAGAAAATGTCTATCGAGGGACCGAGGTCAACGCCGGACGGGACGATTTCGTTCATGGTGGCGATGAGCAAGGTGCGCGAGATTCATTTTCATCTGGAAAAGGCCGGCAACAGGGGGATAGCACTCACCCAGCAGTTGGTGATCGCGGAAGAAAATGAGGGGGTTGCCTGGGGGACAAGGGCTGAACTCATCTTCTGGCTGCGGAGCATCGGCGCCTATCTTTTGCTTGCCGATGGCAGGACGCTGTACCGGCGATTGTTCCGCAAATTCATGGACAAAGTATGGCTCAGGCTGACCCTGCCTGAGAGAAACATGGCTATTATCATGGTAAAAATTTCCATCGTGGAATTTGCCCTGCTGCTTATCACGGTGCTTTTCTGGAACACATTCATAAACTGATCAAACCGGGATGGTGCAAATTCCATGAACAAGAACAGACGAATATTCTTTGAGATCCTCCTGTTACTGCTTATCGCCCTGGTCCTGTCACTCCTCTATAATGCTGTTTCCTCCACCGGGTTACGGATTTTGCCACGCAGCACCCCGGAAAAGGCGCTGTCCAGCCACTCCACCAGCATCACGCAGGGGGAAGCGTGATGCATGCCAAGCTCTCGTTTGCCTTCAGGATAGCGCTTGGCGGTATTTTCCTCACCGCAGGGCTTGCCAAGATCTCCGATCCTGTCCAGTTTCTTCAGACCCTGCGGGAATTCGACTTTTTCCCCGAGTTCTGTATACGGTTCATCGCGGTGTACATCCCGTGGCTGGAATTCGTGCTGGGGTTCTTCATGCTGCTTGGCCTGCTTTACCGCACCAGCGCATTGCTGCTTACCGCAATCAATATTCTCTTTATCCTGGCAATCCTCTCGGTACTTATCCGCGGTATGGAAATCGACTGCGGCTGTTTCGGACTCATGGCTGATGTCCTGAAGCTGCCCGATTCCGCCGACATGAAAGCGGTGATCAGAAACACCATCTTTGTTCTCATGGGGCTCCACCTCTGCCGATCGGAAGCCACGATTTTTTCCCTGGAGGAGTATCTGCGCAAAAGCGCTGGAAAATCAGAGTAATGCAGCATATTACCCGCGGCCATTAATCGCTCAACTCAGGCGTTTAAAATATCTCTCACTATTTCCGCCACCTGTGGGTCCGGGTCGTTAATTAATTTGTAAAGGTGTTTCTTTGCCTCTCCAGTACCAATTATTCCCAGGAGAGTTGCCGCATCCCCTCTCATATAAGGTGTTTTTTCATCGAGAACGGGTATGAGCGAGGGAATTGCCAATGAGACATCGCTTTTGCGTATTTCAGCAAGCTGCTCAAAGAGAACGGCCATGCCCATGCGGACCATGAATCGTTCATCCCTGATAAGATCGCCCGTGTATTGATAATATTCTTTCTCTTGCTTGAACATCGCAACGATATTTTCTATGTGGCCCATTTCGATAAAATCGGCTATTATTTTAATGAGTTCTTTCGCATGAGCGGTATCGTTCATTCGTTACATCCAGCATGAATAATTTTTTTTTCAAGGAAAATCTGCAGGTTCAGGGACGCGCAGAGCGAGAAAAAAACCAAAACAGACGAAAACATTTAAGGCAAACGGAAAATCATGCGCCCCGAAGTGACGATGGGGCAGTGTTATGAAATTCTACGCTGCAGCTTATTTACTTACTGATTTTTTTAATCAATTTAGTTTCCAAGTTCAATGGGGTTCTGATTTTATCTTGCTGAACATACTTTTTTTCTTCGAGGTAGAGCATGTATTCACGAATTTACGTTTTACAATTTCCTAAAGAGACGAGCGATAAACCTATTATTTGCAAGCTGGTTCAGAAATATGGAGTCGAGTTTAACATTCTCAAGGCAACTATCCTGCCTCAGCATGAGGGGTTAATGGTTCTTGAACTGCTTGGGCATAAACAGCACGTCCGCGAGGCATTAGATTACTTGAAAGGTTTTGGAGTGAAAATCGAATCATTATCGACGATTATTAGAAGAGATGATGATAAATGTTTTCAATGCGGGGCTTGTACAGGAATTTGCCCGACCCAAGCCCTTTTCATTAGCCGCCCTGATATGGCTGTACTGTTTGATCCTGATAAGTGTACCGGTTGCGGCTTGTGTGTTACCGCCTGTCCGGTTCGTGCCATGGAAGTTTCACTGCTGCAGACGGTTAATTCATTATCTTAAGCTTGTTAAAATCACAGGGATCCCATCAAATATCAAGCGCGGCCCCATTGCCGTGCAGCCACGCCTTCCGCTCATAATGATTCTGACTGGAGAGAACCGCCTCCTTACCAAACCCATACTCCGCCATCAGATTGTCCATGACCCTGCTATGAAATAGTGGACATCCATGATAAGTAGAGTCAAGAGGAAAACGGAGATTTCCCTCCGCCTTCCGGAGTTATTCCTTGGGGCTTTTTTATATTTTTCCTTGCCGTTCAAACTTTTT
>JBFMAY010000027.1:0-53333 GCA_040755455.1 Thermodesulfobacteriota bacterium
ATCTGCACCACGAATTGTCAGTCCGTTTTTCGGAACTACGCATATAAAAATTACTTGCCAGTGGCTGCATCTGACAAAATGGGAACAAGGGGTTTGTAGCCCCTTCAAACTGAGAGTTTCATATAAACATCGGAGCAAACAGAGAGCACGATTTTTATCCTTTCTCCGTGAACTCAAGTGTGCGCCGTGGTTCATGTTTTCAGCACTCCGCCATTCCCCTCCGGCAGCGCGACGGTTACCTCAGTCCACCCATCTTTGCTGCTGATGCTGATCGTCCCGTTATGCAGCTCGACGATTTTCCTGGCAATGGTGAGTCCCAGTCCGGAACCCCCATGGACGGCGGAACGGGATTTTTCCACCCGGTAAAACTGATCAAAAACCCGTTCTATATCCTCTGGAGGAATTACCTGGCCGGTATTGGCCAGCTTCAGGCAAAGAAAGCCGTTTGCATGCTGCACTGAAATCTTTATCAGCCCATCCCTGCTTTTATTATAGCGGATTGCGTTATCTATGAGATTGATCAGAAGACGCTGTAATTTTTCCGGATCGCCCTGCAGGGGCAGATTTCCGGGAAAATCCGTGGAAACCTTGATCTGTGTTACGGCCAGCATATCCCGGTAATCTTCGAGCACCATTTTGATCAGGCCGGCGAGATCTAATGTCTCCAGGTGCAGGGATTCCTGCTGCTCCAGGCGGGAAAGATCCAGCAGGTTCCTGATCAGCTTATTCATCCGGCGCATGGTGTCCAGCTGCCGCTGCAGATCTTTTCTCATGCCCTCAGGCAAGCCGGGCCTAAGCAGCAGCTCTTCCTGAGTCAGCAGCAAAAGGGTGATGGGGCTTTTCAACTCATGGGAAGCATTACCAACAAATTCTTTCTGCTGTTCAAAGGAATACTGCAAGCGGTCAAACATCTGATTCAGGGAAATGGCCAGGGCCGCCAGCTCATCCCGGTGTTCACCCACCGGGATGCGCCTGTCCAGAGATTTTTCCCTGATTTCCCCCACCAGTCGGTTGATGGAAACCACGGGCTGCATGATCCGGCCGGCAAGCTGATAACTGACAAGAACAATAAGCAGGGTGCAGACTGCCAGCCCTGCCCCCACTTCACGAAGCAGTTCAAGGAGCTCTTCCTCCAGTTCCTCGATGGGTTTGGCAATGCGCATTATGAGGATGCGTCCGCCCTCTTGCACCTTGATCTCACGTACTCGGAACTCGACTTTATCATGGGCATCCTGGTCCAGCCTGATCAACTTTCGCGAAATTGTCTTTTCAACGTTATACCGTGTTTTATCCCCAGCGGGCTCAATATCGGTAAAGGAGGCAAGGGAAGACTGGTAAAGCACATGACTTTCCCCATCAAAGACCTTAATCCAGTAACGATTCGGGGAATAGGGCAATTTGGTTTCGTTGATTGTCCATCTTTCGTTGCCACTGCTTTTTCCCTGTTCAAAAAGAGATTCAGCCATGTGGGCCAGTTCCCGGTCAATCAGCCGTATGGGCTCTTCCAGAAGCTCCAGAAAGATATGGGAGGAAAAAGACACTGCCGCCAGAAGCGCGGTACCGGAAATCCACAAGGTGATCTTCTGTCGGATTTTCATTTTCGCTTGTCAGTCGTCTATGATAAAGCCCACGCCGCGGATGGTCCGGATGATGGAACTCGCGGAACCTTCAGCAGCCTTAAGCTTCTGTCGGAGATTTTTCATATGGACATCAATGAAATTGGACATGGTAAAGGGATCGAAATCATCGCCCCAGACATGCTCGGCCAGATTAAAGCGGGAGACGGCCCTGCCTCGGTTATAGAGTAAAAATTCAAGAATGGCGAATTCTTTAGCCGTCAGGGAAACAGGCTCTCCCTGCCTGGTAACGGTGCGGCTCACGGTATTGAGTGTTATCGGCCCGGCTGTGAGGACAGGGTCCCGCTCTCCTCTCCGCCTCAGCATAGCCCGTATGCGGGCTAGCAGCTCGGCCATGGAAAAGGGTTTGGCCAGGTAATCGTCTGCTCCATGGTTCAACCCCCTGACCCTGTCGTCTATATCACCTCTTGCCGTGAGCATGAGAACAGGCATTTTCAATCCCGCCTGGCGTACCTCCTTAAGCACCGCCAGACCATTCAGTTTCGGAAGCATGATGTCAAGCAGGACCAGATCATAGGTGTCATTCCATATCTTATCCAGCGCCTCTTCACCATCAGCAGCCTCTTCCACCCGGTAATGCTGGCCCTCCAGCACCCTGCGCAGTTGATTGCGCAGCTCCTGTTCATCATCGACAATTAAAATATTCATAGAGTATCGGCAGTTGTTACAAAAAATGTCTGCAAACTCCCTTCCCGAATTGATAAGAAAAGTTTCCTGAAGCCGGCCGATCCTATGGCAGTTTATATCTAACCTTCCTATGATATCATCTTATATAAGGTATAATTTATATCGCAATTAACAATTTGACCTATAAATAAAATTTTATAGATGTATTGATGCAATTTGTCTGGGTAGAAGGAGAAATACTCTATATATGCCAGCTTGGCTCTGATCGCCTTTTATTTTTTTTGCAGCACTCTTTTCCTGCACAGATCTCTCAACCGGTCAACCAGACCAGGCAGCATTCGTGGGCTGGTGCTTCTTGCCATCTACTGCCGGCTTTTCTCATTTCCCCATCTTCTTTTTGTTGCACTATTTTGTCGGGAATCTGCCTTGCAAAAAAATTGACAATAATTCTTATCTGCCCTAACATTTTATTGGGAAGGGTCCCATTGTATTTGCGGCCGTGCTGGTCAGCATCGTACATTTAACAGGGAGGGAAATAAATGAACTTGTTGAAACCATTAGCTGTTGTCTGTCTTGCTGTTGCGTTGTCCACTGTTTTCGCCGGCATCTCCTCGGCTGAAATCAAAATAGGGGTTCTGGCCCTGCGTGGTCCGGAAAAGGCCGTGCAGCAATGGGGGCCGACCGGTGAATATCTGAGCGCCAAGCTCGGGGAAAAGGTGGTCATTGTTCCTCTCAAGTTTGAGGCCGTTGATCCCGTGGTCAAGGATGGCCAGGTCGATTTCCTGCTGGCCAATTCCGCCATGTTTGTGGAAATGGAGAAAAAATACCAGGCCCGTGCCGTGGCGACCCTGGTCAACTCCGTGGATGGCAAACCCATGGACAGATTCGGCGGGGTTATCTTTGTCAAGAACGACAGCCCGGTCCAGAAGCTGGAGGATATCCGGGGGAAAAAATTCATGGTGGTTGATTTTGCCTCATTCGGCGGCGGCCAGATGGCATGGAAGGTTCTGCTCGATGCCGGGATAGACCCGCAGAAGGATCTGGCCGCCTTTCTGGAAGGGAAAAAGCATGACAATGTGGTTCTGTCGGTGCTGAACGGGGTGGCTGATGTCGGGTCGGTCCGTACCGACATCATGGAGCGCATGCAGAGCGAGGGCAAGATCAAGATGTCTGATTTCCGCATCATCAACCAGATCAAAGACGATTTTCCCTATGTGCACAGCACCATACTCTACCCGGAATGGCCCATGGCCGCCATGGCCAAGACTCCTGACGCCGCAGCCGCAAAGATTGCCGAGGCGCTGAAGGGAATCACCCCCGGATCTCCCGAGGCCAAGGCCGGGGAGATTCTCGGCTGGAAAGATCCGGCTGATTACAGCACGGTGCGGGAATGTCTGACAACGATTAAATTTGGCGCCTTTGCCAATTAGCCGCCCTTGTGGGTGGCGCCTTGAATCTGCGGATGGAAACAGGCACGTGCCTGTTTCCCCCTGGCCTGGAGAGCGTCATGCGAAAGAGAAAAGGTATTGCCGTAAAATTCATGGTGATTGTCTCTGTCATCAGCACGGTTCTGTTTTCGGCCCTGACGCTGGTGATCATTCAGACCTCGTCACGGGCACAGACCCAACAGGCCGAGGGGTTCAAAGGCGTGATTGGCGAGCTGCTTGCCCAGGAGAAACAGGCATTGAGCGCCGAGCTGGGGAAAAAAGGCCAGTCCATCACGGACCTGCTGGGCCTGAGCGCTGCTCCGTTAATTCTCGGCTATGATTTTGATGCCCTGCAGAAATTGGCTGACAATGCCATGAAGGATAAAAGCATTGTCTATGTGACCTTTTACGGCCCGGAGGGAAATGCCCTCACCAAGGCGGTGGAAAAGACGGAAGGGGATCTGCAAACCATGCAGGCGGAGATTTCCTTTGAGGGCAAGGTGATCGGCCGAGTTGATCTTGGCCTCAGTCTGGCTCTGATCCGGCAGAAAGATGAGGAGGCGGCCTTGCGCAATAGCAAGCTCGCCGCCCAGACCGACGCGGATCTGCGGAGGGCAAACCGGAATTTGATGTATGTCGTGCTTGTCAGTGCAATCACCGGTGTGCTCGCGCTCTGTGCGGCAATTTTTGTCAGTCTGCGGCGCTATGTGGTGCAGCCGGTCAAGCATGTTGCGGCAGGGCTCATTCATGGGGCAAGCGAGGTGACTGGCGCCTCGCTTCAGCTGCAAACCTCAAGCCAGCAGCTTGCTGACGGGGCGGCCAAACAGGCGGCCTCACTGGAGGAGACATCCGCCTCCCTGGAAGAGCTGCTGGTGATGACCAAAAAAAATTCGGAAAATGCTCACCATGGTGATGTTTTCATGCAGGATGCCCAGGCTGTGGTGGAAAAGGCGAATCACTCCATGGCCAGACAGACGGCCTCCATGGATGCCATTTCCCGTTCAAGCGAAGAGACATCAAAAATAATTAAAACAATCGATGAGATCGCTTTTCAGACCAATCTCCTTGCCTTGAACGCTGCCGTGGAGGCGGCAAGGGCCGGAGAGGCGGGTGCCGGTTTTGCCGTGGTGGCGGATGAGGTGAGGAATCTGGCGATGCGTGCCGCGGAAGCGGCCAAGGACACCGAAAAACTGATTGAGGGCATTGTCAAACAGGTCCGGCAGGGTGCAGAGCTTGTCCACCAGACGAATGCGGAATTTTCCAGCATGACGGAAAAGATCGCCCAGGTGGGAACCCTGATCAGCGAGATTGCCGAGGCCTCAAATGAGCAGAACGTTGGTATCGATCACATCAGCACGGCCATGGCCCAGATCGATAAGGTGACCCAGCATGCGTCGGCGAATGCTGAAAATTCGGCAAGCTCGGCAACCAGTCTGCATGCGCAGGCGGAAAATCTGCAGAAATATGTCGGAGATCTGCTGTCCTTGATCGGCGCAAGCAAGGTGTCTGCCGATCTGGCGCAATCGCCGGGCAAAGACAGGGTGGAGGAAGAGGGGAGCGAACCGCAACCAATGCCGCGCCATGCAGTCCGGAAAAAAGAGGTGAAGGCCATTGCGCAGGACACCCCCGATGCGGCGGAATTTGAAAATTTTTAATTAAACAGCGGGAAGCGGATTCCCCTGGCAAACCGGGCGTCAGCTGTTATATTTTTCTTCGCAGGAGAGGAGAATTTCCTTTTGGGCGCCGGCCAGCGCCTCTTTGGCCTGTTTGATATCCTCGGCGATCTGGCCGGCCAGCTCTTTGGGCCCGGAAAATTTTTTCTCGGCCCGCAGAAATTTGAGCAGGTTGATCTTGATCGGTTTGCCGTAAATATCCTCATTGAAGTCAAAAATGTGCGTCTCCGCCGAAAGCCGCTCATCGCCAAAGGTGGGGTTGTAGCCGATGTTGAGGACGCCGCCGTAACATTTGCCGTTGTATATGACCTGGGTCACATAGACCCCGTGCCTGGGGCAGAGGTCTTCTTCTGAGATATGGAGATTGGCGGTGGGAAAGCCGAGTTCCACCCCGCCCCGCTGCTTGCCCCTTTTCACCTCGCCCCTGATCTGATAGAAGCGGCCCAGGAGGTTTTTCACCTCCCGCATGCTGCCGGCGCTGACCAGCTCCCGAACTTTGGTGCTGCTGGCCAGCACCCCATCCACATAATAGGGCTCAACCACCGTGACCGGGAAATTTTTCTGCTCCCCCTGCTTTTTGAGAAAATTGATGTCGCCTTCCCGGCCTTTGCCAAAGGCATAATCATAACCGACAACCAGTTCCTGCAGGCCGATGATGCCGATGAGGACCTTGTCGACGAAATTGACGGCGGAGGTGGCGGCAAAATCCCTGGTAAAGGGGATGATGATCAGCACGTCAAGACCGGCCTGCTCAATGAGTTCGCGTTTCTGTTCGCAGTTGGAGATGAGCTTGATGCCGATATCGGGCCGCACCACCTTCAGGGGATGGGGATTGAAGGTGATGGCCACGCTGGTGCCGTGATTCTTGTAGGCTTTGCTCATCACTTCGCTGAAGAGCATCTGATGGCCCAGGTGCACACCGTCAAAGTTGCCGATGGTGACAAAGGGGTTGGCAATGGGTTCGGTGATTTCGGAGAGATCGGTGTATATTTTCATGGTGACAATGATAATCACAAAGCCGCAATGTCTCAAGATTGAAAATTGATAATCCCGTAAAAAGTCTCCGGGCTGGCCGGCACTGCATGCTGAATCAGTGGCGTCAAGGGCCTGAAACCGATGAAAGCCTATTTGGCCGATTGCAAAAAATGGTATTTTCCGATGACAAAAAATACCTCACGAAAAAGCTTGACAAAAGAGAGGCAAATTCGGTAAATAAGCTCTTCACGCAATGCCGAAGTGGCGGAACTGGTAGACGCGCTAGGTTCAGGGTCTAGTGGGAGTATTCCTGTGCGAGTTCGAGTCTCGCCTTCGGCACCAGAGAAGTTTCAGCCTGTCTTTTGACAGGCTTTTTTTTTTGCCAAAAACCCCGGCGCAGAAAGGCCGGAAACAGGAACGGCAGCCTGCCGCATCGCGGGGCTGCCGTTTCTGTTTGTTGCTAGCTGCGTATTTCTAATCTGCTGCTGTTTTCTTTTTCAATGTGTTTTTACCTCCGATTACTGGATTCGGTAGTTTATACTTCTCTGTGCCTCAAAGCCGGCCACAGAGCCGACGCTGCGAACCCTGACATTAATGGTGGTGAGTCCGATATCCGCCTGCCTCGTCCTCCACACGAATCTCCTGCTGGTTGAGTAACCCTGGACAACTACCCATGCGTTGTTTGTCCGTGGGCCCCTTATCCTGAAGAGATATTCGTAGGTGCCGCTACCCCCTGAGCCGTTCGCGGTGAAGGTAACCTGAGTACCTGCCCTGCGAGGTGAGGCTGGAGTTGCCCCCAGGGTAACGTCGGTGGCCGGCGGGGGAACGGCTCGGTAAATCATACTTGCGGCGGCCTCGGAGTCAGTCAGGGAACCGGCGCTGCGCACATCAACCACCACGGTGGTGTCGGCCCCGATATCAGCCATCGTCGGGGTCCACAGCAGTAAGTTGCCGGCCGAGTAAGGCTGGACCACAGTCAGCACGTTATTTGTTCCAGGGCCATTGATGCTGAACCTGTATTCATAGGTGCCGCTGCCGCCTGCGCCGGCGGCGGTAAAGGTTACCTGGGTGCCGGTCACCTGGGGAGAGGCTGGAGTTGCCCCCAGGGTAGCGCCAGTGGCCGGCGGGGGAACGGCTCGGTAAATCAGACTTGCGGCGGCCTCGGAGCCAGCCGTGGAACCGGCGCTGCGTACATCGACCACCACGGTGGTGTTGCCGATATCGGTGAGGGCCGGGGTCCACAGGAAGGTGCTGCTGGCCGAATAAGCCCGCACCACAGTCAGCACGTTATTTGTTCCAGGGCCATTGATGCTAAACCTGTATTCATAGGTGCCGCTGCCGCCTGCGCCGCCCGCGGTAAAGGTCACCTGGGTGCCGGACAGCTGCGGTGAGGGCGGATTGGCCGCCAGAGTGGCCCCCGTTGCCGGAGGAGGAGCAGTGGCGTTGCCGGTCGCCGTGTTGGAGAATGGCGAACTGCCGGCAGCGTTATAGGCGCTGACCCGGTAATCGTAACTGGTATTCGGGCCAGCAGTGGCATCGCTGTAGCTCGTCGCATTGGCCAGGGCTGTTCCTATTTGGGTAAAGGAATTTCCCCCGGCCGGCGAACGCTCGACAATAAAGCCGACCTCATTGGCACTGTTGCCGAAGGTGTTGAGGTTAGTGTAATCAACCGGAGTGGTGTCGTTCCAGGTGAGATCCACCTGGGTGGTGCCGCTTGAAGCAAGAAGGCTGGTCGGTGCTTCGGGCAGCAGTTCTAAAAAGTTGAAAATAACCGGCCGCATCATGTCGTTCTCTTCATGGCTGAGAATATGGCAGTGAATGACGTACTCCCAGTCAAAGTTGAACATTTCATTGGTGGTCGGGGGGTTGACTGGCTGGCCGGTCAGCGGGTCAAGGTTGGTGAAGCCGTTGCTGGAGCCGATGGGCTCCATGGGATTTAACGGGCGGATGCTTTCCGGAACACCGAATGGCAGGTCTGGGGAGACCGGGCGCATGGCGACGATGGTGTCCTCCAGCGGGCTGATTCTCACTGTATCTTTCCAGCCCAGCTCATTGGGGTCAGGCAGCCTGATGAAACCATCCCACCCGACCCGGTTGATGACCTGTACATCATAAAGATGGAAGTGCAGCGGATGGGTGTCAACGCCATTGTGGGTAATCTTCCAGATCTGTACCTCGTTATCATTGAGAACCTCGGTTGACGGATCAACGTAGTTCTGCACGATAAAGGTCTGGATACCCGCGGAGGTCTGCGCCATTTCAAGACCGATTTTGGCGCTCATCCGGCCGTAATCATCAAAAACTTCCCCCATTTCATCCTGGATTGACTTAGGCTGCATGGCAACCGTCTGGACTATGCCATTAACGTCCCTGAAGCTGAGGGAGTTGTCCTGGATGCGGGAGATACCCCAGTTCGGGTACGTTGTCGGGAAAGTGGTGTTGTAGGTTGTATTGTAGGCACTCTGGCCCACGATAATGGGATTCTGCCCCTGCTGAAAGACGCCGGGGCCTCCACCGGCAGGATCGAATGCCTGCTGCAGAGCGGTCAGGTCAAAGGGAACACCTGCCCCGGCCGCAACCTTGATCTGCATGATGGTCCGGGTGTTGGGCCCCATCCCCACCAGAGTCGGGGCGGCGCCGCCCGCTTCGGTCATGTCCGGATTACCGGTAAAATAATCGTAATGCGGATCAAGGGCAGGCCAGGGCGCGGGGGCGTCATTGTAAAGAATCAGCGTTTTGCCGGCAAACTGGGAGAAGTCTACGATCACATCCACCCGTTCCGCCGGGCCGAGAATCACCGTGCCATTGTTGACGTTGCCGGCATTGAAGGTGGTCACGTCATTGTTCCAGGTGACCGGCTGGTTCTGGCGCACCACCGGCTGCGGCAGGAAGCCGCCCTCGGTACCGATCTGGATGAAATCTGGTCCGGCTGTTTTCCAGTCCGGCGCACCGCCGGGTCTGCCGTCCGTCGGCCAAGTGGCCGGCCAGGTGGCATCCCCGGAATAATCATAGGCCGGCACCATTTTCACTTCCGTGTCAACGGCGCAGGTCGGGCATCCGGCCGGAACCGTGGTGTCAGCCTCATAGAGCTGCAGGTTGAAGAACCGGTCATGGGCTGCGTTGAGAATCCGCAAGCGGTACGGGCGAGGTTCGACCTCCAGGTAAGGGTAAGCCGTGCCATTGATGACCGGGGTATCCAGGAAGGCCTCGGCACCCCAGGAGGGGTTGGGCGTTCCGGGAATCTCCGGCGCCTGGCAGAAGCCGGCGTAGCTGCCCGGGGTGGTGGCATCGGCCGGGTCGCAGTTCACACTGTAGTACGGGTTGGCCACCGGACCGTAAGGCACACCGGTGGTAGGCGGCCAGAACCAGGGCCCATAGGCCCAGCGGCCCATGGGGGCAATACCGCTCATGTCATAGGGGTTCTGGGCCGGCATGTAAACGTGCGGCCACCAGAGATCGCCCTGCACCGGCGTCATCGGATCGCCCGGTGTCCCGGTCCAGGGGTTTGTGCCCCAGGCCCAGGTCGGATCCGTGCTGGTAATGGTATTCGGGTCAACAAAGGTCTTGTCCTGCAGAACCAGCGGGATCTCATAGGCGCCGGAGGGGATAATCCCTGCGTCGATCAAGGCCTGCTCCGTGTCATCGCGGATCAGATACCCGGCCGCTTCGCCAACATAGACGTTTAAGCGGGTGATGCCCCAGGCATGGTCGTGGAAGAACATCAGCCGCGCGCTCTGCTGGTTGGTATAGTAGAAGGTCTGTGCCCCTGGGCCGGGATCCGGCATGTCGGGGACATTCTTGACGCTGACGCCCTTGGGATATTCGGTATTCTCACCCGCTGGGGTAATCCACTGATGGGGGGTCCCATCACTGATCCATGGGCTGACGCCGCCGTGCAGATGGATGGTGGCCCGGTTCTGGGTGAAATTACCGCTGGTCAGGCCCATGGGGTCCTTGGTTACCGGATCGTAATCAATTTCAAAAGGTCCGGCCCCCATCTGGGAGACATCCACCGGCACGAACAGGTCGCCGCCGGCTCCGGTTGGCAGTTTGTTGATGAACTTGATGCGCACCGGCCGGTCTTTCTGGGCGATGATCATGGGGCCGAGATAGTGCGGGCCGGGATCAGGCGCCACCGTATTATCGGCGGCGGTGCAGGCATTGCCGCAGGCGCCGATGTCCGTGCCGTTGTTGACCTGCACGTATCCCCGCAGGGTGGTCGGGTTAAGGTCGGAATGCATCTTTTCCGTATACTGCCGCAGTTCGATCTCGTAATAATCGGACCCTGGATAGGTAACGGTATCCGGGTGGGCGACCGAGATAAACTGGTTCAGGTTGTTCTTATTGGCGGCACTCAGCCCGGGAAGCGAATCGACAAATTTTCGCAGGGGCGGGGTGTAGGCCCAGTTGGGCGTTGTCAGGAAGTCAGGGGTGTCCCCCGGTCCAATGGGGGTCTGATCAGGCTTCAGGTAGGCCTGTCCTGTCCCGGCGCCCCAGCAAAGGGCTGCCGCGGCCATGACCATGGCCAGAAAAGATCGTAGTGGTGTGAGTCTATTCATAGTATAGCCTCCTTGATTTCGGCTTTTTGCAGCAAAATATGGTCAGCGGGGTGGCCGCAGCAACGGTGCGCTAGCTTTTCTCCCTGTTGATGAGAGGGTTAATTGGCTGGCGGCGGCTGAGAGCTGCTGCCCAGCGGCTGGGCGGTGCTGTCCTGCTGCCCGGCCGCATCAATGGTCTGGGACCTCATCTTCAGCATTTCATCGCGCCGCATGCGTGCCTCTTCCCGCTGGGTGTATATATCCACCTGGGTTGGGCTGACCGTGGCCTCGCCGCTGGCGGCATTGTTCTGCTCTTCCGTTGTCGTCGTTGTCGTTGGCTGCTGTTGCCCCATGGCCGGGGCAATCAGCAGCAACGACAGCAGAATTGCCGATGCCAGTAATGATAATTTTTTCATAACAGTTTCCCTCCTGTTGTATTGGAACTACCTCGTCAATTATGATGTTGACGGTTTCAAGCTGTTGTAAATAAACAACATGCCATATGAATGTCTAGAACGGCTCCTAAGCCTCTATGGATTGCCGTCCGGCGGCCCAAACACAAGGCAAGACGCCGGGGAAAAATTGCTCTTTTTTTATGGTTTGTTGTCCGTACAAGCCGGTTCATACCATTGCACCCTGTATTCATCGCCAACACAGACGCATCGCCCCTTGAGAAAAGGGTAATCAAGCTCGAGGTTGACTTCCTGGTTGCTTTTGGTCCTGATCAACCGCCAGCCGCCTGGTTTGAGATAGCTGGCCAGACTGCCGGACAGGGCATTGCAGCGGGTGCCGCACAGTGACTGGCCGACCTCCCTGTTGCCGCCGGTGTCGCCTGGCTCGTAACTGTATTGCTGGACGATAAAGACCTTTCCCCCATCACTTTCGGCAAGAACGGCATGGGCCGGCAGCAGGAGGGCAATGAGCAGGAACAGGGGTAATTTCTTCATTGTTACATCCTCCCGTATCAGTGGGTTACCCATTCGCTGAGACGCTCGAGCTGCGGCGACTCACCCTTGCCAAGCTGGACGATATAGCACCCTTTTGAGGCGTAGCGCTGGCCATGCCCGAAACTGAGCCGCTCATAGAGCGGAAATGAGGAGTCCGCCATCATGCCGATGGTGTCGAAAAAGTAGTCACGGTAGTATTCGCCGCGCATTTTCACCAGCGCGTCACCCAGCAGTTCGCCGATGATACATGCCTGCCGGACAATCCGCGGGTCATAGGTGTCCAGCGGTTTGCCCTGGAGCACCGATTTGATGCTGGGATCGTACCGCACCTCCTCCTGGGGCAGGCGGTAGGGATAGGTGGCGAAGAGCATGTCCCGCAGCTGTTCCGGGATTTGCCACAGGGCCTCCCCCAGATAGGTGCCGGAAGCGAGAACGAGCTTGGGGCTGTCCGTGCTGCCGGTCAGTCCCTCCGCCGCGGCAAGAAGGGCGGCGTCATCCCAGATGAGCAGCGCGGCGGGCTTGTGTTCCCCGACAATGAGCTGCAACTGCTTCGGGGTGAGTGGTTCTCCCGCCTGCAGAATGATATCAATGGCCGCCGGGTGTCCGGTGTTGCCCCAGCTCTCGCGGAAGCCGCCCGCCAAGGCCTGCCCTCTCCTGGAGTCGCGGATGATCTGGACCACGGGCCGGTCGGCAAAAAGTCCATACATGCTGTGCAGGTAACGGGCCGCCGTTTCACCTTCCTGGCGTATGCCCCGGGAAAAATAGAGGGTGTACCAGTCGGAGGAGGAGATAACGGGGTAGTCGACCATGGGGAAGAGATCGGGTATCCGGTTCTCTTCGCAAAACCGGTGCACCGGCTCCCATTCCCCGGCGGAAATACCGCCCAGGAGGGCAAAGACCGGCTCAACCCGGTAGTAGTCTTCCAGCTGGGCGCGCCAGGTGTCGGGCGAGCCCTTCAGGACCCAGCGGGACAGGGTAAAGGTCTTGCTGGCAATCTCGGGTCCCATCATGTTGTATGCCACCCGCGCCATGCGCGGATGGTTCTTGTAGGCCAGGGCAAGGCTGTTCTTGCGGCTGATGTGAAACTGCAGGGGGGTGATCATTGCCTCCACCGCCGCGGCAGGAACCTCCCCGGCGATCACCGTGGCGAATTTGATTTCCGTATCGCTGACCCCGGGTGACAGGTGATCCGACAGGCTCTTCAGATAATCGATAAGGATCGCCATGTCCTGATCGCCAATATCGTAGCGCGGCATGACCTTGACCACCGAGCGGCCGGTGGGGTCCACCCCGGCGGTGATGAGTTCGGCGAGGGTATCGTCGGTGTAGGCCGGTCGCTCCGGAAAATACGAGGCATATTTGTGGTAAGAGGGGATATTTTCAAAGCCCTCTTTAAAGGGTTTGCGGGGCTGATAGAGGATCCGTCCGTTAACGGGGGAGGCGGCAATGTTCGCCTCAAACGAGCCGATACCGCTGCGCAGATGGCAGCTGACGCAGGTAAATGATGTTCCCTGCACCGGCACGTCGCCGTTGACATAGGCCTGCATCGGCTGGCCGGATGGCAGGATGCCTTCCTGGTATATCCTCTGGCCCAAGCGCAGCCTCTCGGCGGTGGCCGGGGCTGGCTCCGCCTGGACGGCAATGGCCCCGGTTGCCAGTAAAGACAGCAGAAGAATGACCCGTATTGCCCACTGCACCATCCCTTTTTCTCGTTTTCCCTTTGATGTTTTCATTGCATCCTCGCTTTCTCGATTTCATTAAGCAGATCGCGGCCGCCGATCATCCCTTTGATCCGGATCCATTTCCCCTCTTCAGTGGTCCGGATGAAATTCAGCGGCTGGTGCGACATTTTGTTGGGGAAATAGGCGTCAAAGGCGGCCATCACGGTGTTGATGTCCGCGCGGCTGCCGGTCAGAAAAGTCCATCCCGGCCTGGCCTGGTAGCGCTCAAGGTGTTTCTTCATGACCGCCGGCGAGTCGTTTTCCGGATCAATGGTAATGGACACCAGGCGGATGTTGTTGTTTTCCGGACCGAGTTTTTCCTGCAGATTGGCATAACCGGCCGAGAGAATCGGGCAGATGGTGGTGCAGGAGGCGTAAATGAAATCGACGACAACCGGTTCTTTTGTCTGGAGCAGTGACCGGAGCGGCACTTTGCCGTTGTTCTGGTCGATCAGAACCACATCCGGGACAGCGATGTTCGCCTCGCTGCGCTGGTATTTCGCCTCGGCCGCACTCTGTCCGGGGCAGCAAAGGCCCACGGTGAAAAGCACCAGCAATGTCACAGACCCAAGGAAATTTGTCATATTCTCCTCCGAACAGTTGAAAAAAATTTATTTGCGGTTGGGAAAGCAGGGAAGCTGGCAAGAAGAATGACATAGAAGGAGAAGAATAAAATGCTCTGCTATGTGATCTTGTCAAACCCCAGGGGGTGCGGTTCACTCTCCTTCTTTTACCTGGCCCATCTCTTCGAAGACTGAAGGATGAGGTAGAAAGACTTTTATTTTTAGTAACTATTATTAATCTTATGGGCCTTTGTCAAGCACGGGGGGTCGACAAAAGTTAGAGGCACCTTATTTTTTCAGCTTACAGGGGAAGGTCTGCCGGTCGTTTTGATTTCCGGCGGGAAATTGGTTGCAAAATTGATTAGGAGCAGGACAATAACTTGTCAATTCTGCCCGTTTTTTACGGCTCCTTCTGCCGTTTTGGTTATCAGCATGACCATGTTATTTTTACAACGGCTTTGCGCCGTTATTTAAAAAGATAAGAGAATCGTGATTAACAAATTGTAGCATCTGCGACAATTTGCCGCTAGGAAAAAATGCAAGGAGTTGAAATGAGTTTTTTGCCGCTCGAGAGCTCTTTGGCGAGAAGGCGAGAGATGATGGTTGCCATTGGAGCATTGCAACGGCTTTGTCCGCGCAGGCCGACCAGAGGTAAAGGTGGATTACGGGTAGGTCTGCAGGGTAAAGGGGCCAAACAGCAGCGGCCAGCTGACCAGGGCGAGCAACAGCAGCAGGGAGAGCAGCGTGCCGAGCAGCCAGAATCGTTCCCTGCTGGCGAAAATCGTGCCCAGGCTCGGGGCGAAAACCTGCAGCAAGCGCATGAGGCCGGGGAGCAGGCCGCAGAGAATCGTGCCGAACAGGGCCAGATAGAGGGGGTAGCCGATAAAGTCATAACCGGCCTGCAACAGGTCGAAGGGGCAGTGGTGGGTCGGCATCTCATAGATGTAAATCGAGATGAAGGAGATAACGGCGGCCAGGCCCACTGGCAACAGGATGAGGGCGGCCAGGGCCAGCAGATAGCGCAGGACGGCGGCCCTGAACCTGAATGCGGGCAGAAGCAGCAGAAGCAGCAGCAGCGCCCAGAGATAGAAGAGCCAGATCATGGGGACAACCGGCAGAGCGGCCAGGCTGCTGGCAATTCCTCCATCCGTCTTGCTGAACAGGGAGCCGCAGCAGGAGGTGATGATCTGGGGATCAAGGCCGGTAAAGTAGCGGAACTGCCACCAGCCATCGAGCACCACCAGCGGCAGCAGGACAAACAGGGCGGCATACTTGGGCCTGACCAGCGGGGAGTCCTCCACCTGCTGGTCGTAATGGTTGACGATCACCCACAGCCAGGCCAGGAAAAAGACGGGTATCTTGACCCGCAGGATATTCCAGCCCGCCGGGTTGGCATTGAGTGTGCCGGTGGCGCACATGGCCCCGATGAACAACGGGTGCAGGCTGTCCACCGTGTAGATGAACAGCAGCAGTGACAGGGCCTGGAAACCCATGGCGTAGTTGACCAGGGTCGAGATCAGGTAGGTGCGGCGCTCAAGTTCGAGCTGCTTTTGGGAGTAACTGGCACGGTCCCAGCGCCGCAGTACGCTCAGGCCGATGCTGCCGGCATAGAGCATCAGCAGGGTCACCAGCAGGGCCCCGAGCAGGAGGGCGAGAATGCCCGGATGCAGGATCACGCAGTCTCATCCTCCTGCACCCGGCCGTCGCGCAGCGAAACCAGGCGGGTGACCATCCGGTGCTTGAACACCAGCGGGTCGTGGGTGGAGATGATCAGGGTCCGGCCGGCGGGCAGCAGTGCGGCAAGCAGTTCCAGGAGTTCCCCGGCCAGGGTGCTGTCAAGATGGGCGGTGGGTTCATCGGCAATGATGATCTCCGGGTTGCCGATCAGGGCCCGGGCAACCGCCACCCGCTGCTGCTCGCCGCCGGAGAGCCGGCCTGCCTTGCGGCGCCGCTTGGCGGCCAGACCAAGGGGCGCCAGGACCTGTTCGGCGCGCCGTTTCATCTCAGCGTAGCCTACCTCCTGCGGATAAAGAGGCAGCAGCACATTCTCCTCCACCGTGAGATCTTCCAGCAGATGAAACTGCTGGAAGATAAAACCAAAGGTGCGGCGGCGGATGTCGGTGAGAAACCGTTCCGGCAGCCGGGAGATCTCCCGGCCGTCGAGGACGATCTGGCCGCGGGTCGGCCGCGACATGCAGCCAATCATGGCGAGTAATGAGGTCTTGCCCGAGCCGCTCGGCCCCTTCAGCACGGTCACCCCGCCGCGGCATATCTCCAGCGATACGTCATCAACGGCGACCACCTCATCGGGTCTGCCCGGATGGTAGGTTTTGCCGACCTGCTCGAGTCTGATCATGGCCGTCTCCCTAACCCCGCATGACGCTGTCCGGGTCGGTGACCGCGGCGCGCCAGCAGGGGATGACAGTGCTAACCAGATAAGGCACAATGGTCATGAAGGCCAGGATGAAGATCTGCTGCAGGTCGATGTAGGGCACCAGCCGGAACTCGGGAAAGAGCACTGACCAGCCCTTGACCACTATGGCCAGCATCGGCGCGCCGAGCCAGAAGACATGGATCAGGGCCGCGGTTATGCCCAGCAGAAAGGCGGTGAGAGCAATGACCATTCCTTCCCAGAATTTGAGCAGCAGGATGTCGCCGGTGTCCCAGCCAAGGGCCTTGAGCACTCCAATCTCCCGCCGTTCCTCGGCGCTGAGGCCGGTCGCCTTGTCCCAGGCCAGGATGGCGAAGGCGACGAGCGCCACACTGAAGATCGACAGCAGCATGCCGCTGCGCCAGTTGAAAACCGCATCGTAGGTCCGGACGATCTCGCCGTGGGTAATCGGCCTTGTATCCGGCAGTTCGCGTTTGATCTTCTGGGCCACCATTTCCACCTCCTGGGGGTTGTAAACCTCAACGGCCAGATCAGTGGTCAGGTCGGGGGCAATGGCGAAGAACTTGCGCAGGGTTTCCTTCTCCAGGATGATCAGATCGTGGGTGAGCAGGTCGGAGTTGGCGGAGAAAACGCCGACCACGGTAAAACCGACGCCGAGGTTGTCGTGACTGATGAGATACAGTTCGTCCCCCGTGGTCACTGACCGGGATGTTGCGATACCGCGGCCCACGGCACACTCGCCGGGGCCAGCGGGAAGGCGGCCGGCGAGCAAGGTCAACCCGTCCTGTGCATTGCCAGCGCCGAGCAGGGTGAAGTTTGCGCCGGTCAGCGAGTCGTAGTAATAGCCCCACAGGCGAGGGGTTACGCGTCTGACCCCGGGAATTTTTTCAATATTTGCCTGATAATGGCTGGGGGTCAGGTCATGCCGGCCGGCAATAACCCGTTGCACGACCAGGTCCGGGGCGCCGGCGAGCAGCCTGGCGGCCTCGCTGCGCAGCGCGTGGCTCAGCAGCAGCACCGAGCTGAGCGCCGCCACGGTAAAGGCGAAAACAAGCACAATCGACAGGCCCTTGCCTTTGCGGCGCCGCAGCGAGGCCAGGGCGAAATCAAGGATTTTCAGCTGGCGCATCATGTCTATCTTCCGGCCGCCGGGCGGTGAATTTCCATCCGCGTTGTCGGGCGGGCCGGCAGGGGACCCATCAGCGAGCCGGCGGGAAAATGTTCAAAAGAGGAGGGGAAGTCCTGAAAAGGGGCAAACCAGTCGGCCTGGGAGGGATGCCGGGTATAACGCGCTTCACTCCACAGGGCAAAATCGGTCAAATGCAGGGTGCGGACCAGCTGTCGGCGGGCCGGCAGCAGTTCCTGCTCGGCCCGCTGGACCCGCTGGCCGCAGAGCAGCAGCAAAACGAACAAGGCGGCAAAGAGAATGCCGGATTGCAGCAGGAACCAGCGTCCGCTGCTCACGGCAGTGAGACCTCAGGCGGGTCGCTCAGTGCGTTTTGCCTTGGCAACTTGTTACAGGGCCAGTCCATTTTTGTTTTTATTTTATCGGTTGACTTTTGAGGGAAATGACAACGGCTCAGTTAAAAAAATCTATACTACTCAGTACCAATTGTAAAGTGATAACCTGTAGAAGCAGCATTGGCGACCCGCAAGCCCAGGGCGGACGGGATCGGATAATCTTCTCCGGAGCCTTGCTGGTCATGGGATGCGAGCAAATCCGGCCAGGCCACGGGGATTTCGCTTAAGGTTTTTTTAGGAGTCGTTACCAATCACCTGCCGGTTTTTTTGTCTTTTTTGCCGTTTCTTGTTGCTCTTGATGATTTCATTAAGCTATCGTAAAAAATAACTAAGGATTTTAAGCGATTAAATAGGTATTTTTTATGGATGCCAAAGGGAAGCGGTGACAATAATCGGCCATGGCCGCGATGTTGTGTTCGATCAGGTTTTTTGTGATAGGCTGGATAGACATCCTTGACAGCGGTGGAGAGACAGATGAAAAAAACAGCACTTTTATTGACGGTTGTTGCGGTAGTGATCTTTGGCGCAGGGGCCTCAGCCCGAGGCTCTTTTGTTGCCCGGAATCTGGTGCCCGGGAGCGGGGATGGGCTCATCACTCTTGATCCTCTGACCGGTCTGGAATGGCTGGATCTTTCCGCCACCCAAGGCCTTTCCTACACCGCCATCAGCAAGGCCTCCAGCGGGTATCTTGCCGATTTCGGCTTTCGTTATGCTGATGCCAACGACCTGTGGCTGTTTTATCAGCATGCGGGTGTTGATTTTCTAGGAAAGCCTGGCGATTATTCAACATATGCCGCATGGTATTATGCCCGCAATGAAGCAGGGGTGAAAAATCTGCTGCATTTCATGTCTTCGACCATAAGTATCGGCCCATTTCAGGAGGCGGTGGGCATGTATGTTCTCTATGATGGCAACGGGGATTTTTACCAGCTGAAAGCGGCGAGCGTTCATCTCAATGAAGATGCCTTGGAGTCCTGGGTTACCATATCTGATACCCCCTATGCGCCGGGAGTTAATACCTGCAGTTTTCTCTATGCCAGCTATCTGGTGCGTGATTCGGTGCCCACGCCGCTGCCCGGCGCTGTTGTTTTTCTGGGCTCCGGCATTGCCGCCCTGTTCGGGCTGAAGCGCCGGCGGGCAAATAACTGATCGATATCAAGGATACAAGACGGGATAACAGGGCAGGTCTGCCGAGAGTCTGCCCTGTTGTCTTTGTTGCGATGTTTTTTTAGGGGTGATAGGTGTCGTGCTGCATGCTCTTCTCTGTTTTTTTTGACAACGCCGCATGAAGTGTTCGAAATGCAACAGCGTTCAGGCGCCGGGAGCAAATTTCTGTCAGCACTGCGGGGCCGGTCTCGGCTTGCCAAGAAAGGAGCCGCACGCCCTCAAATGGACCCTGGCGTTGCTGCTGCTGTTTATCTTTATTGGCCTGGCCGTTTATTTTTTCAAGGGGATCATCTTTCCCTTTCACCCTGCTGAGCGGGAAACCCGGTACGGGGTCGCGCCCATGCCGCAAGGCAGTGAGCGCCCTGCGCCTGGCCGGGCGCCGGAAAAGAGGGAGGAGGCGGTTGTTTCGCCCGTTGCCGGTGCCATGCCGGCGGAGCAAGAGACTGCTTCTTCCCAGCCGGCGGCAAAGCAAAGCAGGCTCCTGCCGGTGGGGGTTGTGGCCGTTTATGACGGGTGGGGCAATGAGATTGCCGCCATTTCCACCGTGATTGTTGAGCAAAGCTGGGCCGCAGTGCCGGCAAGGGCCTGTCTCGGCGGGGTGCAATTGATTTTTCGTTTCACGCCGTCAGGTTTTGCCGCCGCAATTGACGGCGGGCAGTGGCGGGCGGGGGATGATGTGGTCCTCTGGCATCTTGAGCGGCCGCTGGATATTGAGCCAGTCTTGCTTCAGCCCTGGCGGTATCAGGGGAAAACGGTGTGGCGTTCATTGCTTTCGCAGCAGGAAACCGCGGATCTGTCGCTGCTGCCGGACTGGCAGCAGGGTTCCTGGCTGCATGCGGCGCATGCCGATTTCCCGGAGGAGCCGGGCGTCTTGCTGCAGAACGGCCGGGTGACGGGCTGGACTTTCGGCGGCTGGCTTGCCGGCGGGTATCTGTGGGCCGGAATACCGGGCCCCGCCACCGACATGACGGTGACTGTCGCGGATTTCTATGACATCACCTTTGCCGGCGGCCGGGAAGAGCAGTTTGTCCGAGCACTGGCCATGGGGGAAAACTCCGGCCCGGCTGCCCGGCTGCAGGCTCTGCTGGCCGGCTTTCTGCTCGAACCGAAGCTCGATTTGCAGGATGTGCCGGATGCCCTGCAGCCTGAAAATCTGCTTGGCGCCGCCCGCGCCCTGGCCAGGGAACTGTATCAGCAGGGCGGATTCGAGCAGCTGGTCGAACTGCTTGATGGCGAGGTGATGCGGAGCACCGGGGATTTGGGCCTGCTCAAAATCGCCGTGGATGCCCGCCTTGCCCGCGGCGGATTTGCCGATGCGGTGGACTTTGTCGAAAAAACAAGGGCGAGCCTTTGGCAATATGTTGATCATGCCGCCCTGCAGGCTCTCCATCTGCCGCTCTATCAGCTGTGGCTGGAGGATGAACTGGCCAAGGGCGATCTGGCCGAGGCGGGTGCGGTGCTGACGCGGAGCAGATCTTTTTTTGCCGATGATCCCCGGCTTTTTCTGGACGGCGTCGAGCTGTCCCTGGCCGGGGGGGACTGGGCCGGGGCTGAGGAGTTGCTCTGGCAGCGCGTCTATCCGGACACCATGACCGAGAGGGTGGAGCGGCTGGCCCGGCAGATTTCCCAGCTGAAGATGCAGGAGGGCGAGATAATCATCCCCTTTACCCCCGGATCGCAGCAGATCCATGTCAAGGCCACGGTCAACGGCCGGGTGACCTATCCGTTTCTCATTGATACCGGCGCGTCTGTGGTGTCCATTCCGGCGTCCCTGCTGCCCGCCCTTGGCCTGGAAATCAACCATAATACCCCGCGCTACAAGGTGGCCACCGCCGGCGGGGTCAAAGAAGCCTGGGAGGTGACGCTCTCCTCAATCGAGCTTGAGGGCTGGCTGGTCCATAATGTCCGTGCCCTGGTTGTCGATGGCCAGGAGCAAGTTGATTTCGGCCTGCTGGGGCTTAATTTTCTTAACAGATTTCAGATGCATCTTGATTCGGATGAGGGAGTGCTTATATTAAAACCTCAATAAGATGGGGTGATGCGCCTGTGCCCCTCCATTTCTCCCCGCTTCCGGAGCCTCCATGTTGTGCTGATTCTCCTTCCGGTGATTGCGGCGCGGCAAGAGCAATCCTTATCTCCGTTGAAATGCTGTGACAGAAAATGAAAGCTGGGTACCTGTTGCCCGGATAAAAAAATACCAGCAGGCCTATATCTGGTCCCTTGTGCTGCAATCCGTCGATATCCCGCATATGCTGGAAAAAGAACAGGGCTGTTGGCTCATAACGGTTGCCGGGCAGTTCAAGGCGGCGGCGGTGGGGCATATCGCCTCGTTTGAGAGGGAGAACAAGAACTGGCCGCCGCCAAAAGAGGAGCCGGTGGGCCTGTTTTCCTTTCGGGACAGGCAGCCTCCCACCTTGCTGCTGATGGGGGTTCTGCTGATTTTCTACTGGGTGACCGGTCCCTGGCAGGACGGCAGCCGTTGGTTTGAGGCAGGAGCCGTGAACCTCCGGCAGATCGTCGATCATGGCCAGTGGTGGCGGCTGGTTACCGGACTTACCCTGCATGCCGACCCGGTGCATGTGCTGGGCAATGTCATCATCGGCGGCACCATTATCCATTTTCTCTGCAAGATTCTCGGCAGCGGCCTTGGCTGGTTTCTTGTGCTGGTTGCCGGCATTGCCGGCAACGGGCTCAATATTCTGCTGCGGACCGGCCAGCATCTTTCGGTCGGCTTCTCCACGGCGGTTTTCGGAGCCATCGGTATTCTGACCGGTCTGGAGCTCAAGAGGCAATTCAAGCTGCAGGGGATTCTGCTGCCGCTTGGGGCCGGACTGAGTCTTTTGGCCATGCTCGGCAGCGGCGGCGAAAGAACGGATCTGGGCGCCCATTTCTGGGGACTTGCCGCCGGCATCGCCATCGGTGTGCTGGCGGCCTGCTTCCCTGTTTTCCTGAAATGGTGCAATGTCTGGCAGCGGCAGCTTTTTTTTCTGGTTGTCGCCATGCTGGTTGTCCTGGGAGGCTGGCGGCTTGCCTTTTCGTGAAAAAAATGTTGTAATGCACGGACCAACCCGGGCCATGACGGTTAACTCATGGCTGATGAACGCTTGAGCGTTTGCACACTTGAACTTTACACAGGAACGGAAAAAATGCCATTTGATGATCAGCAACCACCATGGGGGCAGAAAAAACGACCCTCTTCGCCTGAAGAGATGATCGCGGCCCTTTTGAAAAAAATCAAAGAGAGCTTTGAAGGCAGCGGCGGCAGCGGCGGCAGGGGAGGGGGGCTGGACGACCGGGAAAAAGAGCCGGCTGGCCCTGCCCCGGATATCGGCGGCAGCGTCATAAAGGTGGTGGCTGTTGTTGCCATCATTTTTTTCATCCAGATCATTTACTCGTCTTTTTACACCATTGAGCCTGGCGAGAAGGGGGTTGTGCTGCGGCTGGGCAAGTTCACCAAGTTTACCACCTCCGGTCTCAACTTCAAGATCCCCCTGGTGGACGAGGTTGTGAAGATCGATGTGGAAACCGTGCGCAAGCTGGAGTTTGGTTTCCGCACCAAGATTCCGGGAGAGAAATCCGTCTTTGTCAAGCAGGGGTATGATATGGAGTCCCTCATGCTGACCGGCGATAAAAACGTCATCGATGTCGAATGGATTGTCCAGTACAAGGTGCAGGATCCCTTTCTGTTTGTCTTCAAGGTGGGAGACGTGGATCAGGCGGTGCGGGACGTCTCGGAAATGGCCATTCGCAGCATTGTCGGCAATCGGGATTTTGACTTTGTTCTCGGCAATCGGGAGATTATTGAGGCTGGGACTGCCCGGATGCTGCAGGACAGCCTGAACAGGTATGAGAGCGGGGTGAAGGTGCTGACGGTGAAATTGCAGGATGTGAACCCGCCGGAACAGGTCAAACCCGCCTTCAATGAGGTAAATGAGGCTGATCAGGATATGAAGCGTCTGGTCAATGAGGCGGAGCAGACCTATAACAAGTTGATCCCCAAGGCCCGCGGCGACGCGAAAAAACTGCTGGAAGAGGCGCATGGCTATGCCATTGAGCGGACCAACCTGGCCCAGGGTGAAACCGCCCGTTTCCTGGCCGTGAATGAGGAGTACAAAAAAGCGGAAGAGGTGACCAGGAAAAGGATGTATCTGGAAACCATGCAGAAGGTGCTGCCCTCGGTCGCCGAAATCTATGTCATTGATAAAGATCAGCAGTCAATCCTGCCTTTTCTGGATCTTTCCGGCAGCCGCAAAGCCCCGGCTCAGAATACGAACTAAAGGGAGAACACAGTGAATATATTTGTGCGTTATTTATTAATTGCCCTGGTGATTGTCAGCGGTGTCACTGTCTGGGACGGTTTTTTCATTCTGCCGGAGGGAACACAGGCCGTGGTCACCCAATTCGGCGCACCTGTGGGCAAACCCGTAACCGAGGCCGGGCTGCACTTTAAAACCCCCTTTATCCAGGCGGTGCGGCCTTTTGAAAAACGCATCCTGATATGGGATGGCGACCCGAACCAGATTCCCACCAATGATAAAACCTTTGTGTATATCGATGCCACCGCCCGGTGGAGAATCGCCGATGCCCTGCGTTTTCTCCAGGCGGTTGACAATGTTCCGCGGGCGATGACCCTGCTGGACGATATCGTCGACAGTTCAATCCGCGATCTGGTCAACAAGAATAATCTGGTTGAGATCATCAGAAGCTCCGACTGGGAGCCTGGTCAGTTTGACGCCGGGGTGGGGGAAGAGACCAAGGCAGAGCCGATCAGGCTTGGCCGGGACAAGATCTCCCAGATGATTTTCGAGTCCGCTTCCAAGCTCACCGTTGATTACGGCATTGAACTGGTGGATGTCATGCTGAAAAGGGTCAACTATATCGATACCGTGCGCGAGAAGGTCTATGAGCGGATGATTTCGGAAAGAAAGAGGATTGCCGCGGAAAAGCGGTCGCTGGGCGAGGGCCAGAAGGCGGAGATCCTCGGTAAGGTGGAGCGGGAGTTAAAACTCATCACCTCCCAGGCCACCCGGGAGTCGGAAGAGATCAAGGGCAAGGCTGACGCCGAGGCGGCGGGGATTTACGCCGCCGCTTACAATAAAGACCCGGGATTTTATGCCTTTTCGAAAAGTCTGGAGGCCTACCAGACTTCATTCGGCCCCAATACCAGGATGATTCTTTCCTCGGATTCGGAATTCTACAAATATCTGCATGTAGTGAAGTAGGGGCAGGCCTTGTGCCTGCCCAAAGGCAAGAAGAAATTGGGCAACCCTTGTGGTTGACCAATTTCCTGCCGGCCCCGGATGTCCCTCCGCCATCCCCAATCCGCAATAGATTGCCGTCCGTCACTCCTCCCCGCCGGCAGGGTAGGCGGGGCGCTGGCTCTTGGCGTCAAACGGGATGCGTCCCTTGTTGGTCAGTTGTTCGTGAAAAGATTCAAGGTCCTCTTCGTCCGTCAGTCTGTCCTTGCCGGTAATGGTAAAGCGGCAGGGGCAGCTGGTGAGCTGGCCGCCGCACCAGGGGCAGACTTCCACCGGGCAGCCCAGGATGTGAAATTCTCCGTTTGCCGCCGAGCAGACCGGGCAGAGATTGATGTCCGCGGTGGCGGGGCTGTAAGCGGGGAAGCGGGAAATATCCTCAAGGCTGCGGATGCTTTCCTCCCGGGTTGCATAGCCGAAAAATTCCAGCACCTCGCTGTCCCATATGCCGTTTGCCGCGCTGCCGAGAAATTCCGCCTGCTGCTGGCTGACCACATAGAGATAGTTGTCTATGCCGGTGGCGGCGCAGAGCAGGAAAATGCCCTGTTTTACGGCAATAACCTGCAGGCCGTTGATCGCGTCGTCAAGTCCTTCCGGTAAAAAGCTGTAAAAGGCGTGAAAGAGATTAAGCGCTATGCGGTCGCCGCTGAATTCCTCCAGCAGTGCGAGGGCCTGCTGCCGTTCATCGGCAGGCACGGCATATTCCATGAGCACCTTGATTTCTTCGAGTTGGCGGCTGATCACTGCTGTTTCCTCCTGCTGTCTTTCCCCCTGCCGATGGCGGCAATCCAGCGTCTGGTTTCCTGCTCTATGTTTTCGGCCTGGGTCAGGGCGGTGACCACGGCAAGGCGGCTGGCCCCCAAGGCGGTGAGGCGCGGCACATGCTCCAGTTTAATGCCGCCCATCACGGTAAAGGGCAGGTCCGATGCGGCGGAAAAGGCGGGGATGGCCTCTTCGCCGATGAAGGCCTTCAGCCCGGATTTCGTTGCCGTCGGGAAAAGCGGACCGATGTTGAAATAGCTTGCCCCCCGCGCTTTGGCTGATGCGGCATGTTCTCTGGTGTTGGCCGAGACGCCGATGAGCAGGTCCGGGGCCAGGTTGCGCACCTCCCGGGCAGGCAGATCGCTGTTGCCGAGATGGATGCCGTCCGCATCGGCAAGCAGCGCGATGTCCAGCCGGTTGTTGACGATAAACAGGGCGCCGGCCTCGGTTGTTTTGCGCCTGAATACCTGGGCCTTGGCAAAAAGGGTCCGGTCGTCTGACAGTTTGTCCCGCAGTTGCACGATGCGGGCGCCTCCTGCCAGGACGGCGTCAAGCCATTCCTCGTCACTCCTGCCGCAGGCGAGCTTTTCGCAGGAAACAGGATAGAGAGTGACCTGCTCGATGAATTTTATCAGCCTCTGCTGATAAAGGGTGCCAGGGGGTGTCATTTGCTCTTCCGGTATGAGGTTTAAGTGTGTTTGGATTGTTGAAATGCGCAGGCCAGCAATGTTACTTATTGAAAGTTGGGTGGAATTTGCATATAATCGCCCTCTATATAATGATTAAAGAGCCGTTCGTCAATCATCGATGACCCTGTTGAGGTCACTCTTGTCAACGCCCGGGCATTTTTCTTGGCTCCTGCAGCCGCGTGCCTGCTGACTCGGCAAAAAAATACAGCTCTCATCTGCAAGTTGCTGGTCATGTTTCCTCTGCCGCCATTGTTCCGGCAGACTGGTTATTCGGGCGTGCAGGTGAGCCGGCGTGGACGCAAATAAAAGGATGAAATTATGCTAGATGACTTTGTTTCCGATAAAAAAGCGGAACTCATACTTGATGGGAAATCCTATTTCTTCCCGATCATTGAAGGAACTGAAGGTGAAAGAGCCATAGATATCAGAACATTGCGATCTAAGACCAGCTACGTGACCATCGATTCCGGCTATATGAACACCGGGTCCTGCGCCAGTTCCATCACCTTCCTTGATGGCGAGCAGAGCATCCTCAATTACCGGGGGTACGGCATCGATGATCTGGCGGAAAACTGTTCTTTTGTCGAGGTGGCGTATCTGCTGGTGCATGGCAGCCTTCCCACCCAGCAACAGTTGTCGGGTTTCAGCCGGCTGCTCGGCGGTTTTGCCCTCATTCACGAGGATATGATTCATTTCTTTGATCATTTTCCGCCGTACGCCCCGCCCATGTCCATTCTTTCCTCCATGGTCAATTCTCTGTGTAATTTTTATCCGGAGATGAATGACAACCCCGGAGAGAACATTGATATGATGGCGGCCCGGCTCATCTCAAAAATCCGCACCATTGCCGCGTTTTCTTACAAGAAGTCCCTGGGGCAGCCACTGGTCTATCCCCGGCACGACTACTCCTACTGCGCCAATTTTCTCAACATGATGTTTGATTCGCCGGTGAAGCCCTATACGGTCAGCGATGCGGTTGTCGCCGCATTAAACAAGCTGCTCATCCTCCATGCCGATCATGAGCAGAATTGTTCAACCTCCACGGTGCGGCTGGTGGGCAGCGCCAGAGTCAATCTCTATGCCTCCATTTCAGCCGGCATCAATGCCCTGTGGGGGCCGCTGCATGGCGGGGCCAACCAGGCCGTCATTGAAATGCTGGAAGAGATTTTCGAAAGCGGCGGCGATTACATGAAATATATTGACCGGGCGAAAGACCCCAAGGATCCTTTCCGCCTGGTCGGGTTCGGCCATCGGGTGTATAAGAGCCATGACCCCCGTTCCCGCATCATCAAGAATGCCTGCGATCAGGTGCTCGCCTCCCTGGGGGTTAGTTCCGATCCCCTGCTTGATATTGCCAGGGAAATTGAAGAGGTTGTCCTGAAAGACGAATATTTTGTGGAGAGAAATCTCTACCCCAATGTGGATTTTTACAGCGGCATTATTTATCGGGCCATCGGCATTCCGAATAATATGTTTACCGTGATGTTTGCCCTGGGCCGGCTGCCTGGCTGGATCGCGCACTGGAAGGAGATGTGGGATGATCCGAACTGGCGCATCGGCAGGCCGCGGCAGATTTATACCGGCCCCAAGCGGCGGCCCTTTGTGCCCATCAGCGAGCGCGGCTAGTCCTGGCCGGCGGTGCGCCGAGCTCTCCAAGAAAATCCCTGCCAGCCTTGGTGCTGCCAGGGATTTTTTTTGTCATGTGGAAGGTGCGGCCATTGGCGGGCAAGCTGTCCGCCGGAGCAGGAACTGTGCGCAACGCCTGGGCGAAGTAAAAAAAAGATTGAAGTTACGCTCGCGGTGTGCCGATAATGGAAATGATAACCAGAGTTATCTTCTGGATACAGCTGGCAGCATAATTTTATTACGTGACAATGCATCGGAAAAGGTAACATGGCTGGATTGAACGCAATCCTTGCAAGAATTTATTCGCCTCCCGGGCCGCTGGGTGGCGATGTGGCCGGCACTTCCCGGCCCGTGCCGCAGCAGGATGCAGCCGCCGGAGAAAAGGACCTGTTGCTGCTTGGCCGGCATTGGCAAAACCGGGCGGCCGGGGAAAAAGGATCTCTTGCCGGGGCAGGCTGCCGCTGCGGCAGCTGCGCCGCCTGCGCCGCCAGGGCGTACGGCAGCCAGGAAAAGGTGCAGACTTCGGGCGCCGCCGCAGGCATGCAGGCAGAGGGCAGTGAGGTTGCAGGTGCGGGACCGCAATCAGCTGCCGGCGATCAGGAGCAGGCGGCGGATAATACGCCGGCTGCCACGAGCCCAGGCCGTTCTCAGGTCAAAGGCCCTGATGGCGAGCCGCTGAATCTGGCTGAAGTGGCCCAGCTCGCTGAACTGAAAAAGGCGGATACGGCGGTGCGGGCCCATGAGCAGGCCCACCTTGCCGCGGCAGGAGGGTTGGCCAAGGGAGGGGCTTCCTTTGCCTATCAGCGGGGCCCTGATGGCCGTAACTATGCGGTGGCGGGCGAGGTGCAGATCGATACCTCAAAGGGGGCAACGCCTGAGGAAACCGTGGCCAAGATGATGCGGGTCAGGGCCGCGGCCTTGGCCCCGGCCAATCCCTCGCCGCAGGACAGGAAAGTTGCCCAGGCGGCTGCCGTGACCATGTCAGAGGCCAGGCTGGAGCTCAATACGGAGGAGCTGCGGCCGGAAGAGCGGCAGGAGGCAACTGCAGAAGGAGCGGCGGCTGAAAATGTGGAAGGCGAGGCGGCAAGCACCACTTCCGCCACCACGGCCGACAGGCGCAATTCCGCGCATGCAGCCCGCGCCGTCTCTCTGTATCAGTCCACTGCCAAAGGGCAGGGCGATTTTCATCTGGCCGTTTAGCATGGCAGGCTGCGCGCCGCGTGGAAAAAGGAGTTGCCCCTGAAAAAAATTCAGGGCCAGCACAGGCTGCATCAGAGGCTGCCGCACATCGTTTTGTAATTGTCGCATTCCCGGCGGTTGATAAATGGGCAGGGTTCTTTCTGGAACCACTGGCATTTCGGGCACCAGTAACGGTCTTTGAAGGGTTCGTTGCAGCCGTTGCGTGAAATCAGCAGCCGCTGTTTTTTGCCGCTGCTGACCATATTGTTCTTTACTGAAAATCTCCAGATGTCAGCCATAATCTTCCCTCCCTGGAAAATCTTGGTCTTACTTATCTCATCGGCATCGTGTCAGAATAGATTAACGGTTAGTTGACTATCTTTTGGCGCTGTGGTAGTAGGAGGGTTTGTTCAATTTTTAATCTCTTTTTTTCCCCCGTTCGGGGCAGAGGAACAGATAGATGCGTACGGACATAGTGCATATCGGTGCAGGCGAGCTGACCTACGAGATTCGAAATATTGTCAGTGTCGGCGAGAAATTACAGGAACTGGGCATTAAGACTTACTGGGAAAATATTGGTGATCCTGTGGCCAAGGGGGAGAAGATCCCCGCATGGATGAAGGAGATTGTGGCGGAACTGGTCATGGAAGACGCCACCTATGGTTATTCTCCCACCAGGGGCATGCTGGAAACCAGGCAGTTTATCGCCGAGCGGCGCAACAAGCGGGGCGGAGCCCAGATCAGCGCCAATGACATTCTTTTCTTCAATGGCCTGGGCGACGCCATCACCAAAGTTTTCGGCTTCCTGCGCTCAACTGCCCGGGTGGTGGTGCCAACCCCGAGTTACACAACCCACTCATCCGCGGAGGCGGCCCATGCCAGCGACCGGCCGGTCACCTATATCCTTGATCCGGAAAACAACTGGTACCCCGATCTTGACGATCTGGAAAAGAGGATCAAATATAATCCGGCGGTTGCCGGGATTCTCATTATCAACCCGGATAACCCCACCGGTGCTGTCTACCCGGAAGCCATCCTGCGCGGCATGATTGAACTGGCCCGCCGCTATGACCTTTTCGTCATTTGCGACGAGGTGTACCATAATATCGTTTATAACGGCAAAAGGACCGTGCCGATTTCCGATATCGTCGGCGGTGTGCCGGCCATTGCCATGCGGGGTATTTCCAAGGAGATGCCGTGGCCCGGTTCGCGCTGCGGCTGGATTGAGGTGTATAACGGCCACCACGACCCGATGTTTGAAAAATACGTGCAGTCGATTCTCAATTCAAAGATGGTCGAGGTCTGCTCGACGACGTTGCCGCAGCGGGCCTATCCCCGCATCGTCAGCCATCCGGAGTATGGAAACTACCTGGCTGAACGGGTGGAACGGTATGAGAAATACTCCAACATTGCCTATGAGGCCCTGAAGGATATCGATGGGGTCATCGTCAATCGCACCAACGGCGCCTTTTATATGAGCGTGGCCTTCCAGGAAGGCGCTCTGACTCACAGGCAGACCCTGGAGATTGACAACAGCCAGGTGCGCGCCGAAATTGAACGGCTGGTCAGCCCGGCCAATGTGTCCCTGGACAAGCGGTTTGTCTATTATCTGCTTGGCGCCACCGGCATATGCGTGGTGCCGCTCTCCTCATTTGCCACGCCGATGCAGGGTTTCAGGATCACGCTGCTGGAAAGGGACGAGGCCACCTTCCGCATGATTTTTGAGACCATTGGGGAAAATATCAAAAAATATCTCGCCTCTTAGTTTCTTTTCAGGCCCGCAGCTGCCGGCCGGCCGATATTGGTCAGCAGCTTCGGGTCAACCATCCGCAACAAATCATTTTTTTTAAGTTTTTCACCGTCCGTCTCGCCGTTGATGTTGATGATGATCAGCTGATTGGCGCCTTTGCCATAGTAATTGGCGATGTCAAGCACACTCCCCACCACAACCAGCCGGCTCCGGTTGATTCTCTCCCGGTAGCGCTCGATTGCCTGCTGCACCTGGTAGTCAACGTTCTGTTCCACCAGTTTCAGTTCCTGTTCCCTGTCCTGTTTTTTGGCATTTTTGCCTGGATGGCCCAGCGGCGAATTGAGATGGTCAAGCTCCCGGCGAATGATCTGGTCAAGGTCAGCATGGCCGCCGTTGAAAAGGCGGATGGCTTCGTTGTCGGTATTGCCGGTGATGAGTAGAATGGGGCTGTGCAGATAGAGGATGCCGTAATCAATTGCGCCGAGTGATGTGTCAAGCTGATTGGCCAGATTGCGCACGGTGTAAATCTTTCCGGCGGGCTGGGAGAGAATGAACTCCGGCTGCACCCTGGCGTCCGTATCGGCCAGCCAGGTGATGTGTGGTGCGGCGGAACTGCTTGGCGGGATCGCCCCTACCCGTTTCAGCTGGCTGCCGGTGGCAAGAATTTCTCTGAGGACATCAAACGGCGGGATTCCCGCCCGGTTTTTCAGCACCGGCCGCATGTCGGCGTGGCCCGCCAGATTGCAGAAGAAGACGGTTAGGAGAAGAAAGAAAATGAATTTTTTTTTGTGCCGCATGATGCAACATCCTGCCGGTATCGACAATAAAGAGGAACAAAGAGTATTCTGCTCATCAGACTAGCAGATTATTTCGCGGGAAATCAAGGAGTAGTGCGGGTGGCCGGTAAATAATCAGGAAAGTCAACTATATTCCCGGTTTACTTGACAATGAAAAAGAGCATACTTATTATTCCACAAAACGAAGGCGCCCTGCCAGAAGCCATGGGCTCTTGGCCGGGGAGTGATCTCGTTTGCCTGGTATAAATTTCTATTTGCTATATTTATTGTCAACTTGGCCGACTCCTGAGGATTTTTTCCGGGATGAGGCATGTTTTCGGGATAGGAAAGGAGGAGCTGGTGGCAGAAAAAGAGGAAGTCGTCGACAGGGCTCTTGATCAGGATGAGCAGGATTTGGAGAAAGTCGAGGTTGCGGCGGAAGAGGTTGCAGAAAAAACTGATACCACGGAAATTGATGAGCTGGCGCAGGCCCGATTGGCAGCGGCCGAAACAGCAGATAGACTGTTAAGGCTGGCCGCGGAGTTTGAAAATTATAAAAAGCGGATGGAGCGTGATCGAGCCCTGGCCTTGAAATATGCCGAAGAGCAGGTTTTCAAGGAGCTGCTGCCGTGCATTGATAACCTGGAGCGGGCCATTGAGCAAGGCCGCAAAACAGGCAATGCGGGTGATCTGCTGGCCGGGGTGGAGCTGACGCACAAGGGGTTGATGAGTGCCCTGGAAAAATTTGAGCTGGTTCCCATGCAGAGCATCGGCTCCCCCTTTGATCCGAATATCCATGAGGCCCTGGCCATGGAGGTGAGTAGTGAGGTGGATGCCAACTGCGTCCTGCGGGAATTTGAGAAGGGATATAGGTATAAAGACAGGTTAATCCGTCCGGCAAAGGTTGTCGTGGCGAAAAAGAACTAAACAGCAGGCGATCGCCGGTGTTGAAAAATAGATTTTTGGAGATTGATCATGGGTAAAATTATAGGAATTGACTTGGGGACAACTAACTCATGCGTGGCCGTCATGGAAGGCGGTGAGCCGAAGGTGCTGACCAACGCGGAAGGAAACAGAACAACGCCGTCAGTGGTTGCCTTTTCAGACAGCGGCGAACGGCTGGTGGGCCAGGTGGCCAGGCGGCAGGCGGTTACCAATCCGATCAGAACCATCTTTGCCATGAAACGGTTGATCGGCCGGAAGTTCAGTGACCCCGAAGTGAAGAAGTCCATCGAGATCAGTCCGTTCAGGATAACGGAAGGCAGGGACGGCGGCCCGGTTGTTGAAGTGGACGGCAAGAAATATACCCCGGCGGAACTTTCCGCCATGGTTCTGGGTAAAATGAAGCAGACCGCCGAGGAGTACCTGGGCGAGGAGGTAACGGATGCGGTCATCACCGTACCGGCCTATTTCAATGACAGCCAGCGGCAGGCCACCAAGGATGCCGGCCGCATCGCCGGTCTCAATGTGCAGCGGATCATCAATGAGCCAACTGCCGCCTCCCTGGCCTACGGCCTTGATAAAAAGGGGGAAGAGACCATCGCGGTATACGACCTTGGCGGCGGCACCTTTGATATCTCCATTCTGGAAATCGGCGACGGCGTTTTCGAGGTCAAATCCACCAACGGCGATACCTTCCTGGGTGGTGAAGATTTTGACATGCGTATTGTCAACTGGCTGGCCGATGAGTTCAAGCGAGACCAGGGTATTGACCTGCGGGTCGATAAAATGGCCCTGCAGCGTTTGAAGGAGGAGGCGGAAAAGGCCAAAAAGGAGCTTTCCTCCACCATGGAAACGGAAATTAATCTGCCCTTCATCACCGCCGACGCCACCGGTCCGAAACATCTCAATGTCAAGCTGAGCCGCGCCAAGCTGGAATCCCTGGTGGGCGACCTGATTGACCGGACGGTTGGGCCGTGCAAGACCGCGCTGAAAGATGCGGGACTGTCTCTGGCCGACATTGATGAGGTTATCCTGGTCGGCGGCATGACCAGGATGCCCAAGGTGCAGCAGAAGGTCAAGGAGATCTTCGGCAAGGACCCGCATAAGGGCGTGAATCCGGACGAGGTGGTGGCCGTCGGCGCCGCCATCCAGGGCGGGGTGCTCAAGGGCGATGTGAAGGACGTACTGCTGCTTGATGTAACCCCTCTTTCCCTGGGTATTGAAACCCTGGGCGGGGTTACCACCAGGCTGATCGAGAAAAATACCACGGTGCCCACCAAGAAGAGTCAGGTTTTCTCCACTGCCGCTGACAACCAGCCGGCGGTGTCGATCCATGTTCTGCAGGGCGAGCGGGAAATGGCCGGCGACAACAAGAGCATCGGCCGTTTCGAGCTGACGGATATTCCGCCCGCCCCCCGCGGGGTGCCGCAGATCGAGGTCACCTTTGATCTTGACGCCAACGGTATCCTGCACGTATCGGCCAAGGATCTGGGGACCGGCAAGCAGCAGTCCATCAGGATCACGGCATCCAGCGGTCTTTCCGAACAGGAAATCGAGAAGATGAAGCGTGACGCGGAGGCCCATGCCGAGGAGGACAAGAAGCGCAAGGCCCTGGTTGAGGCGAAGAATAACGCTGATTCAATGGTTTATGCCACGGAGAAGAGCCTGAAAGAGGTTGGCGACAAGGTGGATGCCGAAACAAAAGGCAAGGTTGAGAGTGCCATTGCCAAGGTGAAGAAGGCCCTTGAAGGCAATGACACCGATACCATCAAGTCAGCCACTGAAGAGTTGACCCAGGCCTCGCACAAGCTTGCCGAGATCATGTACTCACAGGCCTCCAAGGCCCATCCCGGCGGTGATGCGGGTGGTGCGGCGGGCGGCGGTGCCGCCGGGGCTGGGGCTGGAGCCGGCGCCAAAAAGAAAGACGATGATGATGTGGTTGACGCCGATTTTGAAGAGGTGAAATAACCTCTGACCGAGCCGGCAGGCACAGCATGTGAAAAAGGGAGCGGGTTTGCTCCCTTTTTTTATTGTCCTTCTCCAATATGATGGGTATAAACAGGGGTCACTGTTGCGGCCCTTATGTTAACTGTTAATTATAGATAATCAGACCATGAAAATTCTCTCAGGTATCCAGCCCTCTGGCAAACTTCACATAGGCAATTATTTCGGCATGATGCGCCCAATGATTAACAATATGGACCGGGGCGAGCTCTATGCCTTTATCGTCAACCTGCATGCCTTGACCTCGGTCAGCGACAGCAAGGCCCTGGCGCAGGACACCCTGGAGGCGGCGGCTGATTTCCTCGCCCTGGGGCTTGATCCGGACAGATGCATTTTCTGGGTGCAGTCGGATGTGCCGGAGGTTACCGAGCTGACCTGGATTCTGTCAACGCTGACGCCCATTGGTCTGCTGGAGCGCTGCCATTCCTATAAGGACAAGGTGGCCAAGGGTATTGCCGCAAGCCACGGGCTGTTTTCCTACCCGGTGCTCATGGCGGCGGACATCCTGCTGTATCAGGCTGATCTGGTGCCGGTGGGCAAGGATCAGAAGCAGCATCTCGAGGTAGCCCGGGACATTGCCATCAAATTCAATAATCACTACGGCGAGACCTTTGTGGTGCCCGAGGCGGCCATTGAGGATGATGTGGCAACGGTGCCGGGACTTGACGGGCAGAAAATGTCTAAATCCTACGGCAATACCATCGGCATCTTTCTGGATGCCAAGGCCTTGAAAAAAAGAGTCATGGCCATTGTCACCGATGCCGCGCCGGTGGAAGCGCCGAAAGACCCGGACAAGTGCAACCTGTATAACATTTTCAAGCTCTTTGCCCCGGCAGACCGGCTGCAGGAGGTGCATGATCTGTATGTGAACGGCGGCGCCGCCTATGGCTATCTGAAGCTCGAACTTGTTGATCTGCTCTGGGAATATTTCCGGCCGGCCCGGGAGAAACGGGAAAGGTTATCCGCTGATTCCGGCTATCTGCGCGAGATTCTGGCCAGGGGCGCCGGCAAGGCCAGGGAAAAGGCCACGGGGACCCTTGAACTGGTCCGGGACAAAGTAGGCCTGAAATATTAATTCCTCAGTCTGCCGCTCCCGCGTCTCTGCCGGGAGCGGCATGTTTTCCTTCCCCCCTCCCCCCTTTCTACTGTCAGATAGTAGGTGTTGTAACCTGCTTATTTCTATGCGAATATTTTAAGTATCGGCAGAAAGTGCCGATAAATATGTTAGAAAAATGACATGTTGCCGGTCATTTTCGCCTGTTTGTCTTCATCGAGTCGGCAGGCAGTAGGCAAAATTTGCCGGGCCAGGTTGCGCGGGCAGCCGGGATTTTTTTAAAAAATATATTTAATAACGAATGGTTAGCGAACTGAAAGGCGGGATTGGCACTGAGATGCTTTTCTGTGGCATGGAAATAGCTTTTGAGACTGAGCAAGGATTGTTTTCATTGAAAAAGGAGTCAGCTACATGAGTGAATCGGTCTCTTTCTCACAATCGGAAAATCTGGCGCAGAGCTTCTGTCAAATTGACATGACGAGCCTCATGGCGGAACTTGATCAGTTCAAGAAGAAAACGGCGCAACTGTCTTTGCTTAATGAACTGCATGCCCGTCTTGCCGTGGCGGTTGATCTGCCGGGCATGATTGAGGCATTCTCGGTCTGGCTCATGCCACTGGTGGAACATGACCTGGTGGCCTATCATAATCAGGACAGAAAGCGGAATTATATGTACAGTTCCTGCCATGGCCCGGCCCGTCAGCGGATATTTCAACTGGCGGAGAAGCTATTCGATTCCCAGCCGGAAAATGGTGAGCAGGGGTGGTATGAGGAAGATTTTTATGTGCAGAACTGGCATCTGGGATCAATGGATTCCAGCGGGTTGGTGCTTGTCCTGCGGCAGAATAAGGGGATTGATGCCGAAGAGGCGGCCCTGATTAATCAGGGTCTTGAGGTCTTGCGGGAACCCCTGCAGCGGGCGCTCGATTATGAGGATCTCTTTGTCATCGCCCGGCGGGATGTCTTGACCGGGCTTGCCAACCGGCGCGTGTTTGAGGAATGCATCGGGCGGATGATGGATAACAGCAAGCGCCATCATCATCCGCTGACCATTGCCTGCATGGACCTGGACCGTTTCAAACAGGTCAACGACAATCTGGGCCATGCCGAAGGCGACCGCGTTTTAAAAAAGGTGGCGGACACCTTCAAAAGCATGGTGCGCAGCACGGATCTGCTGGTCCGCATGGGTGGTGATGAATTTTTTCTCGTCCTGCCGGAAACCGCTCTCGATTCCGCCAGGGTGCTGGCCGAAAGGCTGTGCCGGGCCATTGATGATCTGGCGATCTATTCGGCGCCAAACCAGAAACTCGGGGTGAGCATCGGCCTGAGCCAATGGCAGCCGGGCATGACCATCGAGCAATGGCTGCAGAATACGGATGAGCTGCTTTATCAGGCCAAGGGCAATGGCCGGAGTCAGGTCTGCCTGTGATGCGCTAAAGAGATTTTTTTTACTCCATAGTGTCCCATATGATAAGGGGAAATGTTTTTCGTTGAAATTCGAGAACATTTCCCCTTATTGTTTTTATACAAGAAGCCAGAAGTGAGGAGCAGGGGCGGTTCGCAAACCGCCCTCAGCAGACGTGCGAAGGGTGAAAAGGGGGGGCGGGAATGGAAAAGTGGCGCATCAGGCTGGTCAATAAAATCGATCGGGCCGGTCTTGGCCTGCTGGGAGAGGGGTATCAGGTTTCGGCGGACGAAAAGGACCCGCAGGGCATTATTGTCAGAAGCAGCAAAATAGATACGGACAAGTTCCCCTCCCTGCTGGCAGTGGCCAGGGCCGGGGCAGGTGTCAATAATATAACGGTTGAGCGGGCCACCCGGACAGGCATCTGCGTGTTCAACACCCCGGGGGCAAACGCCAACGCGGTGGCGGAATTGGTTTTTGTCATGGCCGGCATCGGGGCCCGCAATATCCATCACGGCATTGCCTTTTGCCGCGGGCTTGCCTCGTTGACCGATGATGAGCTCAGCCGCGAGGTGGAGGGCAAGAAATCCGTTTTCCGCGGTTTTGAGCTGGCCGGCAAAACCCTTGGCGTTCTCGGGCTCGGCCAGATCGGCGTCAGGGTGGCCAATGGCGGGGCGCGGCGGGAGATGCGCACCATCGGTTTTGATCCTAATCCCACCCTGGGCAATATCCACATGCTCTCCGCCAGGGTCATGCTCGCCCGGTCGCTTTCCGAGGTGGTGGAGCATGCCCATATCCTCTCCCTGCACATGCCCTATAACGACAAGACCAAAGGCTTTGTCAACCGGGATCTGCTCGCCCGCATGCCGGATGGCGCCATGCTGATCAACTATGCCCGGGGCGGCGTGGTTGTGGATGAGGACGTGCGGGCCGCACTCGATGCCGGCAAACTCGGCTGCTATATCACCGATTTCCCCTCTACCGCCCTCATCGACCACCCCAGGGTGATCACCACCCCCCATCTCGGGGCAAGCACCGAGGAATCGGAAGAGCACTGCGCCACCATGGCGGTGCGGGAGCTGATGAGCTATCTTGAGCACGGCTCGGTCAGCCACAGCGTGAACTTTCCCAATGTTGAATCCATTCCCGGCGATACGACGCATACCCGGCTGATCATGATCAACCGGGACATCCCCGGCATGATCGGCTTTGCCTCGCAGACCATCGGTTCCCACGGCATCAATATCGCAAGTTACCTCAATGAGAGCAACGGCGTGATCGGCTATAACATCATCGATCTGGAAGACTCTATTTCGGATGAGGTGCTCGGCATTATCGCCGGCCATCCGGACGTGATCCGCACCCGCAGGATCTGTTACCGGTGATGGTTTACGGCCTTGGCAATACGCTGAGGACCGTCGTGCTTGAGCCGGAACGACAAAACATACCTGGCAAGGATACCCGAAAATCCATCTCCTTCATTATATATGAGGAAACCACGAGCATGCCAGCAACGATGAAACAAAGACTCACCACGATCAAAGCCAACCTCACCAGCCTGGACAGCCAGCCGCTGAGCAAGGCCGCGCTGATCATCATCCTTTTTCTCGATATCTTCATCCTCATTTCGATTTTTGACGGCCTGGAGAAGCACACCCGGCAGCTCGCCTCTCCTGATGACTTTATCCCTGATTCCTGCCGGGAGATCGTCATCAACCGGGACTGGAACTCCGCCAGTCGCCTGGAGAATCTGTCCGCCATCCTCCTCTCATACAGCAATAGCTATTACCGCATCGAAGAGAACAGACAGGAGCGTCACCCGGTCTGCGCGCCTTATCTGGACCAGCTCTACCGGATGAAAAACAACAGGGAATTGCTTGCCCTTGTCGAGGAGCGGGGCAGATTTGATCGGGAGGCACAGGTTCTGCAACGGGATATCGGTAATCTGAAAGGGGTCTACGATACGGCGCTGCTGGAGACTATTGCGGATCAGCGGGCGGGGCAGGCCAATATCGAGGCGATCAAGCAGGACGTGCAGGGGAAATCAGAGAACCTGAATGCCCTGCGCGGCCAGATTAGCGCCTTGGAACAGCAGATCAACGGGGACAGCCAGGTCAAGCAGTTCTGGGAAAAACTGGAGACCCTGCAGTCGACTGACCGTGAAAGGCTGAAGGCTGATCTGCGCACCATGAACTTCTGGCACCCGGTCAAGCGATTGGCCATGCAGATGATCTTCCTGCTGCCGCTCCTTGCCATCTTCGCCCTCTGGAACAACGCCAGCATCGCCAAGAATCGCGGCACGCAGAAGCTGGTTTCCTCGCACCTGCTGGTGGTGTCCTTTATTCCGATTTTCTTCAAGATCATCGAAACCGTCTACGTTATCATCCCGAAAAAGCTGCTGAAAAGGCTCATCGAACTGCTGGAGTCACTGAAGCTGGTGGGCATATGGCACTATCTGGTCATCGCGGTTGCGGTGGCACTGGCACTTTGCCTCATCTACATTTTCCAGAAGAAGCTCTTTTCGCGGGACAAGCTGATGGAGCGGCGGATCGCCAGGGGCCTCTGTCAACAGTGCGGCAAACACCTTCCTCCCGGTTCAACGGCCTGCCCGTTCTGCGGATTTCTCCAATGCACCCCCTGCGGCTCATGCAATGAGTCCACCCCGGTTTACGGCAAGTACTGCAGGGGTTGCGGCAAAAAACAATGAGCGAGCCGCGCAGCAGCTTATTTGGATCTGGAATGCTGGAATGGGCGCCGGCCCCGCAGTGACACAAAAAAATACGGCAAAATCAGCCGGTCAGCTTGACAGGCAAACAAGCTGTACTTAATTATATTTCCTAAGCCTCACATGTTTTTTTCCTCCTCTTTTTTCTGCTCATGTACATGACGGTCCCGCAGTAAAACGGCCGAAGGCAGTCCGGGACCGCGCACGGACTGTCTGCCGATGTTTGCTGAACCGCAGCCCCCCAGCGCACCTCCTTTGCATGTTTTTTGGTAAAATTAATTATATGATGAACCGTTCATGCGGTTTTTTGGAGATACGGATATGCAATTTGATAAATTCACGGTGAAATCCCAGGAATCCCTGCAGGCGGCCCAGACCCTGGCCGGCCAGAAGGGCCAGCAGGAGATGCTGCCGGAGCATCTGCTGGCAGTGCTGCTGCAGCAGCCTGACGGCGTGATCATCCCGGCCCTGCAGAAGATCGGGGCCAATCCCGCCAGCATTGCTGCTGAGGTTGACAGCCTGCTGGAAAAGCTGCCCAAGGTGAGCGGCTCGGGATTCGGGCAGGTCTATGCCTCCCAGCGGATCAGGATTTTGCTTGATCAGGCCTTTAAAGAGGCGGCGGCCATGAAGGATGAGTATGTCAGCCAGGAGCATCTTTTTCTGTGCATCCTGGGTGAAAGCGGCGCCAAAGGGGCTGAGGTGCTCAAGGCCAACGGGGTGAGCAAGGACAGTTTCCTCAAGGCCCTGGCCGGCATCAGGGGCAGTCAGCGGGTCACCGACCAGAATCCTGAAGAGAAATATCAGGCCCTGGAAAAATACGCCCGCAATCTGACCGATATGGCCAAGCGCGGCAAGCTGGACCCGGTTATCGGCCGGGATGACGAGGTGCGACGGGTGGTGCAGGTGCTGAGCCGGCGCACGAAAAACAACCCGGTGCTCATCGGTGAGCCCGGCGTGGGCAAGACCGCCATTGTCGAGGGTTTGGCCCAGCGCATCGTCATGGGCGATATCCCCGAGACCCTGCGCAACAAGCAGGTCATGGCCCTGGACATGGGGGCACTGGTGGCCGGCGCCAAATACCGCGGCGAGTTTGAGGACCGCTTGAAGGCGGTGTTGAAGGAAGTGGAAAAACGGCAGGGCGAGATCATCCTCTTTATTGATGAGATCCATACCCTGGTGGGCGCGGGCGCGGCCGAAGGGGCCATGGACGCCTCCAATATGCTCAAACCGGCATTGGCCCGCGGCGAGCTGCACTGTGTCGGCGCCACCACCTTAAACGAGTACCGCAAGATCGAAAAGGACCCGGCCCTGGAGCGGCGTTTCCAGCAGGTGCTGGTGCAGGAGCCGTCCATCGAGGATTCCATCGCCATCCTGCGCGGCATCAAGGAAAAATACGAGGTGCACCACGGGGTGCGCATTAAGGACGCGGCCACCGTTGCCGCGGTGACCCTGTCCAAACGCTATATCTCCGACCGCTTTCTGCCGGACAAGGCCATTGACCTCATTGACGAGGCGGCCTCCCGGCTGCGCATCGAGATTGACAGCATGCCCACGGAAATTGACGAGGTGGAGCGCCACCGCATTAAACTCGAGATTGAGCGCGAGGCTCTGAAAAAGGAAAAGGATGCCGCTTCCCGGGAGCGGCTCACCAAGCTTGAGGCGAAACTTGCCGATATCAATGAACAATTGCAGGGCATGAAAGGGCACTGGGCCCTGGAGAAGGAGGTCATCCAGAAAATCCGCGGCATCAAGGCCGGTATCGATCAGGCCCGCGAGGAGGAGAAGCAGGCGGAACGCATGGGTGATCTGAGCAGGGTGGCGGAAATACGCTATGGCCGGATCACCGAGCTGGAAAAGCAGCTGACCTTTGAAAACGGCCATCTGGCGGAAATCCAGAAAGACCGGCAGATGCTGAAGGAAGAGGTGTCCGAGGCCGATATTGCCGCCGTGGTCGCCAAGTGGACGGGCATTCCGGTGGAGCGGATGCTGGAGGGTGAAAAGGAAAAGCTGGTGCATGCCGATGCAAAGCTGGCCCAGCGCGTAGTTGGACAGAAAGAGGCCATCGCGGCCATTGCCAACACCATCCGCCGCGCCAGGGCCGGGCTGCAGGACCCGAACCGGCCTCTGGGTTCCTTTATCTTTCTCGGCCCCACCGGGGTGGGCAAGACGGAGCTGGCCCGCAGCCTGGCCGAGTTTCTCTTTGACAGCGAACAGGCCATGATCCGCCTTGACATGTCCGAATTCATGGAAAAGCATTCGGTGGCCCGGCTGATCGGCGCCCCGCCCGGCTACGTGGGCTATGAGGAGGGTGGCCATCTGACCGAGGCGGTGCGTCGTAAACCCTATTCGGTCATTTTGTTTGACGAGATTGAAAAGGCCCATCCGGATGTCTTCAACGTGCTGCTGCAGATTCTCGATGACGGGCGCATGACCGACGGCCATGGCAGAACGGTGGATTTCAAGAACACCATCCTGATCATGACCTCGAACCTCGGCAGCCAGATCATCATGGAGCTTGGCGAGGAGAGGCGGGAGGAGATGAAGCGGCAGATTGATGAAATCCTGCACCGGCAGTTCAAGCCGGAATTTTTGAACCGCATTGACGAGACCATCGTCTTCCATGGCCTGTCCAAAGCCGATCTGGCCCAGATTGTTGATATCCAGTTCGGCCTGCTGCAGAAGCGGCTCGGCGAACAGAAATTTGCTATCGAGCTCACCGGGGCGGCCCGCAATTTTATTATCGATGTCGGTTATCATCCCGCCTATGGCGCCCGGCCGTTGAAAAGGGCCATGCAGCGTCATATTCAGGATGGCCTTGCCATGGAGATCCTGGAGGGGAAATTCAAGGAGGGTGATACCATTGTCGCTGATGTGGTAGCTGGCCAGGACCGACTGACGTTCTGGAAAAAATAAGCGAGGCGGTTTTTTGCCTTTTACCCCAGGGTTGTTGAACAAGCAGGAGAAACGGATGGCGGAGATAGTAAGCGAAGAGGAGCGGCAAGCGGAAGAGCTGGTGGAGCTTGCCATGGAGCGGTCGGCAAATTTTTATGACGCCCACCGGCTGTGCTGCTCCGAAGCGGTAATCGTGACAATAAACCAGGGGTTTGGCGGCGGTCTCTCTTCGGAGGCCGCCCTGCAGCTGGGCGCCGGTTTCTGCCACGGCATGGGCGGGGCGGGGTGCGCCTGCGGGGCGCTCAGCGGGGCGGTGGCGGTCATGGGCCTGTTCATCGGCCCCCATGGCAGGGATGGCTGCGCAAAGAAAAAATTCCGGGCAGTGGTCAAGGAAATGCACGACCGGTTCCGGGCGCGGTTCGGCGCCACCTGTTGCCGGGTATTGTCGAAAAAGGTGAAGCACGATGAAAAGGCCCACCGGGCCAATTGCCTGGAGCTGACCAGAGGCGGGACGGAAATTGCGGTTCGGCTTCTGCTTGCCGCCCGTCCCGATCTTGTCGGTAACGCTGACCGGAATTTTCTGGCCGCAGGCGATCGGCTTTGCCTGCCCTGAAAAGGTGGTTCAGGAAGAGACTTTTTTTCTCACAGGTTATCCGTGTCCGTGAATTTGAGCGGTTTGTCAGCAGACAACCCGGTAACGGGCAAGGTGACGGTGAAAACAGCCCCTTTCCCTTCCTCGGAGCTTACCTCAATCCTACCATTGTGACTTTTGATGATTCCGTAACTCACCGATAAACCAAGCCCCACCCCTTTTACCTGCGGTTTGGTGCTGAAAAATGGTTCGAAGATGTGGGGCATGTTTTCGGCGCTGATGCCCTTGCCTGTGTCCTGAATGCGGATGGCTACCTGTTTATCGAGCACTGCCGTGCTGATGTGAATTTTTCCCCCTCCCTCACAGGCATCAGCCGCGTTGGTGAGCAGATTCAGGATGACCTGCTTGAGCAGATCATCCACCCCCTGAATATGGGGCATGTTTCCCGCATATTTTTTCTCAACCGTAATTCCTTTCACCCTGAAATCTTCCCTGGTCATGAGCAGCATGGAATCGATGAGTTCATGCAGATCAATGAAGGAAACCCTGCCGGTGGTGGGACGATTAAAACTCTGCAGCTGCACGATCAGGTCTCTGATCCGATGGCATTCCTTTAAGGCCAGGTCAAGCAGCTGGGCATCCTCTTTGTGTTGTTCCCGGTCGGCAACTCCGGAAATGACATTCATGATGCCCTGCAGCGGATTGTTGAATTCATGGGCAATGGAGGCGGACAGTTTGCCGACGGCGCTCAGTTTTTCAGAATGAAGCAGCTGCTGGTGCGTCCTTTCCAGGGCCGCGGTTCGTTCCTTGACCCGCTGATCGAGTTCTTCGTTGATGCGCTGGAGCTTTATCTCGGCCCTGCGGCGTGCCTCGATCTGGTTCTGCAGCCTGTTCGTGTAGATGAAAACCGCGGCAAAGAGAATGGCGGTAACCGAACCGGTGGTGAAGCCCACGAGAAGATGCTCTTCGTCGAAATAGGGGATGTCCGGGTGCAGAACAGCATCGACCAGCGCGTTCAGGTTGGCCATGAAAAGCACCACGAGAAGATAGATACCGGAGAAAGTATATTTTTTTCCCACTGCCTGGGCCCTGTCAAACTTATCTGGAGGTTTACCGCTGATGAAGATGGATTACGCGCTTTTTCTGGGCGCGGCCACACTGGTGCGTGTTTGCCGTACCTGCGCTTCCCGCCTTCGGCCTCAAAGAGCACTAACACAACTCATATATATAATTCACATTTTTAGCATTGATCTGTCAAATCAATTTTGAAAAAAGCGTGGGAAAGCTTCATGTTCCACTCTCCATTTGTCAGTGCCGCAGTTGGGGGGAATGGGGGTGCGACAATTTGCCTCATTGAATTGGTAGGATTCCTGAGGTATAAATGGAGTCATTAGCTGATAGTAGTAACTGTTATTAATAAATGCAGTGGCTTCCATTTATCTTCAAAACAAATTTACAAGGAGACATTCCAATGAAAAAACTCGTAACAACAATTGCTTTTGGCGCCATGGCACTTGCCGCTCCCCTTTACAGCGTTGCCGGAACGCTTGACATCGGTGAGGAAACCCATCTCATATTCATGCGGGAGGAGGAAAAGCTGGCCCGAGATGTCTACATGACTCTGGGCGAGCTCTATCCTGACGACGCAACTTTCACCAATATCGGTGATGATTCCGAGCAGACCCATACCGATACCGTGCGGGACATGCTTGCCATATACGGCATCGCAGATCCGAACCCGGATGCCAATATCCTGCCCGCCAGCATCGGCGTTTTCACCGGCGAGGAATATGGCTGGTATTTTACGGAAAAATTTGAATTGCTGGTGAACTGGGGGTCACAAAGCCAGCTTGATGCCTGGTATGTCGGGGCCTTCATCGAAGAGCTTGACATGATCGATATCATCGGCTGCCCGAAAATCATTGTGGAAACGGATAACGGCATCGATGCCGGTGAATGCGGCATGGATTATACGGACGAGGCCCAGCTGAAGACCATGTATGGTCATCTGGTGGACGGTTCGGAAAATCACCTCAGGGCTTTTGTGAAGAACATCGAGAATGTCATCGGCGAAGGAAATTACGTGGCACAGGTTCTCACCCAGGAGCAGGTTGACGCCATTTTAGGCCGCTAAGAACGGCGTTTTTATGGCAAATCAAAGGAACCGGGCAGTGCGCTATCGCACTCCCGGTTTTTTTGCCGTCTTTCCCGGCCGGCGGATACGGATGAACTTCCTTTATTTTTTCTTGAACAGGGCGAGAAAACCCATGTTCTTCGTTTTGCCGGGGGCAAAACGCACCTGTTTGATGGTGTCATTGAGCACATTTTTCATATCGCTGATGATTTTATCCTTTTCCACGGAATTTTTTGGATATTTCTGCACATACTCGAGAACTTTATCAATCTCCTGAATAATATCATAGACTTCATGATGGGCAACCAGAGGGATGGTCCTGGCGAGAAGGAGATGGCAGAGACCGTTAAAGCTGTCGATGAGCAGCAGGCACTGCTGGACTCTGTCGCCCCCTGCCTTCCGGCAGGATGCGGTCACCGCCTTGCGGTTGACCCCGGCCGCGCTGCTCAGGTGAAAATCCTGCAGCACCTTTGCCTGGGGCTGGGGAAGGTGCTCTATTGCCTTACGGAGCAGGAAGTTGGTCCGCTCCCCGGATCGCGCGGCAAGGGTTATGGTAATTATTTTCAGGATATCCGTGTAGATGGAAAGAATAAAATTGAAGTCAATCCCCTCAACCGCTCTCTTTTCCCCCTGGGATTTTTCTATCAGGCCGGAGGAAATTAAGGAAAAAAGAGTTTTGTAAACGGTAAATTCGTCGTAATTGCTTTGACTGATGATGTCGCGCACAGTTCGTGCCTCATCGATCAGGCTGAGAATGTGCCGTTCACTGTTGCTGAAGCTGAATTCTTCCAGGCTCTTGCCCTTTTTGTCAGCCATTTTATAGACAAGCTGGTCGCTGGTGATCATCCCGGTCAGCAGGGACATTTCATCTATGCGGCGGGAGGCCTCAAGTATCAGCTTCATCGGGTTGAGTTGGGTGATAACGATGCCCTCAAATTTCAGCGAGCTGTCCTGGTATTCAAATTTTCCTTTTTTCCAGAAAAGAATGCTGTAGAGAATCTCCTCAACCTGTTTTCGGTTGTATTCCTGCAGCACATCCAGGGTAATGAAGCCCTTGTCCAGCAAAATTTTGCCGATGGCGTCGCCGCAGTTACCCAGGGCATGCACCGCATCCTTCAGCTGCAGAGCGGAGATGATGCCATCCCTTCTCAGCAGGGCCCCCAATCGCACCCTTTTCTGCGAGCTCTGGGCATAAACAATTGTTCCTTCCTTGAAGATGACTTTACACTCTTTCCTGCCGCAGATGACATGGAGAATGCCGGTGTTCTGGTCATCACACAACAGCTGCAGGATACTGGTCAGAAATGAGCCGTCAAACTCCCCTTGTAAATTCATGCTGTCTCCGTTGCCGCAGGGATATCATCTTTATCATCGCATAGATAATAATGGAAGTCGACAAAACTCACAACGGCAATCAATGTCTTGCCATCGATCCTTGCACCACGCCGGAAGTTGTATTCGGAACCGCAGGGGAGATGAAGCCGGGGGGCCGCCAAAGCAGGGGATGGACTTTCATTTACGCTTGGGCTATGCTCAACAAATTGAGAAAGCTAAAACCTCCCTGACAGGAACGTATATGGAAATATTTCTACCTATCGCCTTTTACAGCCGGACCGGCCATGGGCTGCTCATCGTGCTGCTGATCTTTGCCGGGCTGACCGGGCTTTCCGGAGCCAGCAACTTATGCCGCTCCGCGCCGCTCCTTTCGCGGACAACCCTCTTTTTACTGACCACGGTTGTCCTGCTTTTTGTGGCCGGTTTTTCGGGGATCTGCTGGTTTCATTATCAGATATTTCAACAGATATCGCTTACGCTGCCCCCATCCTTTGCCGATATGCTCAATCAGCAGCTTGTTGACATGAACCGGGGGGCGGAATACGGGCTGCCCCTGTACCGGTCGGATGCCCCGCCCCGTTATCTGCTGCCCCTCTGGCTCGAAAACGAGAAATACTATTTCTGGTTCATGTGCTATGCGGTCATGGCGCTGGTCGGCCATCTGCGGCTAAAAAATCACCGGTTCCGCGCCGCGCTGCATCTTCTGCTGGCCGTGCAGGTTGTCATCCTGTTTTTGCACACGGATCCCTTTCTTGCGCCGCTGCCCAAATTCCTTGCCGAGGTTGCCCCCTGGTTTTCCGCCGACATGCCGGACGGCCAGCGCTTCGGGCTCTTCATGCGCCTGTATCCCAAAATGGTTTTTTATTACAACGCCCAGTACATGTGGTTTCATCCGCCGCTGCTCTTTCTCTCCTATGCCTGCATCACCATGACCTTCGTCGCTTCGCTGTTCATGCTGATCAAGCGGGATGTTGACATAGAAATGCTGGGGTATGATTTTGCCAAACTCGGCTATTTTTTTCTCACCCTGGGCATGCTGCTGGGCTACCCCTGGGCCCTCAAGGCCTGGGGGCCGAACTGGTGGTGGGACCCGAAAATCTGCAGTTCAATCATGATGTGGGCCATCTACAGCACTTATCTGCATACGCGGCTGTACGCCAATAAGCCCGCCATGTGGTATTTCACCTCCATTCTCGGCGTTGTCTGTTTTCTGGCCATGGTCTTTACTTTCCTTAGCTCGTTTTTTTTCCCGGGCGAGCATACCTTTGTCGGATGATGAGCAGCTTATGAAGAAAAAAGGCTCCCTGGATTTTTATCTTGTGCTGGCAACGGTTGCCGTGCTTTTTGTGATTTCGTCAATCTGCATTTACGGCATGTTTTATTTCAAGCTTGCCCAGATCCAGCAGCTTGCCCCGGTTGCAAAGCTCGACTATATGAACCGGATGAACAGTGTGATTGCTCCTTTTATCATCGCCCTGATTCTGCTGCTGGGGATCTGCGTTCCCAAGCGGCTTCTGCCCGCCCTTTGGCTCAATCGTTTTGCCGTTGCGCTGGCGGTAATTGCCGGCGGGGTGTCTCTGTGGCTGGGGGTCAAGACAGGGCTGGTGGTGGTGCTTGCCGCCTCGCTCATGCTGCAGCTTATCGTGCTCGCCCTGGCCGTGGGCGGCAGTCAGCTGCTTTATTTTGAAAAAAGCGGCTACTGGCTTCGGCTTGGTTCGTCGCTCGTGCATCTTGGTATTATTCTTTTTGTCCTTGATCTCTTTTTTCATCAATATCAGCTTCTCCATCTCATTCTGTTCTGGGTCACCACCGGGGCCATGGTGCTGGGCATGATTTTTTGTTTTTATGCCCAGGGCGTGGTGCAGTTCATCCGCGCCAGGCGAAGGAACTGAGGTCTCAACCCGGCGGAGCCGTTCATTTCCGCCGGTCGTCTAATGGAATGAGATGGGCCTGTGCGGTTTTCCAGGCTGCTTTGCCGGGTTCGATGCAGAGGGATACTATTGAAGAAAAATAATGAAAAACCATTGACAGGCGGGCAGGTATTCATTAATTTTTAAACATGGTAAAAATTAGGGTTAACTAATTTTGTTTTGGTTTCTTAATACTCCGTGGCGGGGGGTGAATATATGCAATTTTTTGATACCGCGGTTGTCATGTTTATTGTGGGGGTTGCCGCCGTTTTTCTGATAAAAAGACTTTTTGCTGGTCCCCGATGTGGGGGCTGCGCAGGTGACTGCCGGGATGGCGGGGCAAAGCACGTCAGCATGGGTGCCGCTGATTTGCCTGCAGGGCGGGAAAACTCTTCCTGCTGCGGGCAGAGCGGCGGGCAGGCGCCTCGATATAATTGTTCGGGATGTAAATGTTCAGGAGAGTGAGAGTATGTCTCGGATGATGTTGCGGCAGATGCGAAGAAATCAGAAAGGTGTTATTACGGCCGTGAAGCAGGGTGGCGAGCTCGGCAGGCGTATCCGTGACATGGGTCTGGTGCCGGGCACGGAAATTACCGTGCAGGGCCGGGCCCCCTTATATGATCCGGTGGCCCTGCGGGTGATGGGCAGTGTGCTTTCGCTGCGCAATAACGAGGCTGATTTTATCGAAGTGGAAGTGCAGCCGTAAGCGGCAATGCAAAGAGGGACGGATGGCCTTGTCTGCTCTGCGGCCATGCCTGCCATGATAAAGATAGCGTAAATGACTGTAGAATTTAAAATAGCCCTGGCCGGCAATCCCAATTCCGGCAAGACCACCCTTTTCAACGCCCTGACCGGCTCCCGGCAGCATGTGGGTAATTATCCCGGGGTAACGGTGGAAAAAAAAGAGGGTATTTACCGGCTGGAGGACAAGAAAATCAATATTGTCGATCTGCCCGGCACCTATTCTCTCACCGCCTACTCGGAAGAGGAGGTGGTGGCCAGGGATTTTCTCATCTTTGAGAAGCCGCAGGTCATCGTCAATATCGTTGATGCCGCCAATCTGGAAAGAAATCTCTACCTGACCACCCAGTTTTTTGAACTGGGCATTCCTGTCGTCATTGCCCTCAACATGATTGACGCGGCCCGTGACCGGGGCATCGAGATCAAGGAAGACCGTCTGGCGGAATACCTCGGGGTGCCGGTTGTGCCGATCATCGCCCGCAGCGGATACGGCACCCAGAAACTCATGGAGGAAACCGTCCGCCAGGCGGCCCAAAAAAAGGAATGGAGACCCAAGCCCATTTCCTACGGTGAGGATATCGATTCCACCCTGCTTGATCTGGAAGAAAAAATCATCAGGGGCAATTTTCTGACCGATACCTATCCCGGCCGCTGGGTTGCCATCAAATACCTGGAAAATGATCAGCAGATCATGGACCGGGGCAGAAAGGAAAATGCCGCACTCTCCGCCGAACTCGAAAAAGAGGTTGAGGCTGTTTCCCGCCATCTCCTGGAAACCATGGAGACCTACCCTGAGGCCATGGTGGCGGATCACCGCTACGGTTATATCAAAGGCATTCTGCAGAAGGGGGTCATTTCCCACAAGTATGACAAGGACAGGCTCTATACCTCCGACCGGATCGACAAGGTGTTGACCAACCGCTTCCTCGGCCCCCTCTTCATGGGCCTTGTTCTGTTCGGCCTGTATACCTTCACCTTTAATTACAGCGAACTGCCGGTCGCCTGGTTGGAAATCCTGTTCGACCATCTTGCTCAGCTGGCGGACAGCATGCTGCCTGACGGCCAGCTGAAATCCCTCATCGTCTCCGGCATTATCGACGGAGTGGGGGGAGTGCTCGGCTTTGTGCCGCTCATCATGTTCATGTTCTTCGGCATTGCCATTCTCGAGGATTCTGGTTACCTGGCCCGGGTCGCCTTCATGCTTGACCGGATTTTCAGAATTTTCGGGCTTAACGGCAGTTCGGTGATGGCCTATATCCTTTCCGGCGGCATTGCCGGCGGGTGTGCCGTGCCCGGCGTGATGGCCACCCGCACCCTGCGCTCCCCCAAGGAGAGGATGGCGACCCTGCTTACCGCGCCCTTTATGAACTGCGGGGCCAAGCTGCCGGTGCTGGCCCTTTTCATTGGCGCCTTTTTTTCCGAGAACAAGGCGCAATACATGTTTTTCTTCACCATCCTTTCCTGGCTGGTGGCCCTGATGCTGGCCAAGCTGTTGCGGGTCACCGTGTTGAAAGGCGAGAGCACCCCATTTGTGCTGGAGCTTCCTCCTTACCGTTTCCCTACCTTGAAAGGGCTCTTTATTCATACCTGGGAAAAAACATGGCAGTACATCAAAAAGGCCGGCACGGTGATACTGGGCATTTCCATTATTATCTGGGCCATGATGACCTACCCAGGTCTGCCCGGGAGTGAAAAGGAGAAATTTGCCATGCAGCGGCAGGAGGTGGAGGCGGCGCATCCGGCCATGATTGTGGCCGGCAGCAACATGGCGATCTCCGGGGCCGAGGCGGCGGAGCGGGACCGCCTGCTGGCAGCCATTGACCGGGCTGAGGCCAACAGCACATTGCGCTATTCAGTTGCCGGCCGAGTCGGCACCGCCCTGGAAAGGGTCAGTTTCCTGGCTGGTTTTGACTGGCGCACCAATATCGCCCTGATCGGCGGGGTGGCGGCAAAAGAGGTGATCCTGTCCACCCTGGGCACCGCATATTCCCTGGGAAGCGGCAACCAGGAGGAGAGCGGCTCCCTGGCCAAAACTTTGGCGGCGGATCCCGCCTGGAACCCGATAAAGGGCTTAAGTGTTCTGCTCTTTATTTCCTACTATGCCCCCTGTTTTGTCACGGTGATCTGTATCAGCCGTGAGGCCGGCTCCTGGAAGTGGGGGGCCTTTTCCATGATCTTCAACACCCTTTTTGCCTTCCTGCTGGCTACCCTGGTTTTCCAGATCGGTTCGCTACTGTGCTGAGTTGAGGGGGTGGCAGGAGCGGCCCATGCCCGCGATAACGGCGTTTCCGTAATGCCAAAGTCGCGGGCATGGGCCGCTCCTGCCCCGCAAGATCAGTGCCCTCCCGCCAAAATCAACCTCTCGTCAACTGCCGGTATTTGATGCGGTGGGGCTGTTCCGCCGCGGCGCCGAGCCGTTTTTTGCGGTCAGCCTCGTATTCCGAATAGTTGCCGTCAAAAAAAGTCACCTTGCTGTCGCCCTCAAAGGCGAGGATGTGGGTGGCAATGCGGTCGAGAAACCAGCGGTCATGGCTGATGACCACCGCGCAGCCGCCGAAATTCTCCAGGGCCTCTTCCAAGGCGCGCAGGGTGTTGACGTCAAGATCATTGGTCGGCTCGTCAAGCAGGATGACATTGGCCCCCTGCTTGAGCATCCTGGCCAGATGGACCCGGTTGCGCTGGCCGCCGGAAAGCTGACCGACCTTTTTCTGCTGCTCGGCGCCGGAAAAGTTGAAGCGGGCCACATAGGCCCTGGAGTTCACCTCCCGGTTGCCCAGGGCGATCACATCCAGGCCGTCGGAGATGACCTCCCATATGCTCTTGTCCGGGGCCAGATCTTCCCTGCTCTGGTCCACATAGGCCAGCTTGACGGTTTCACCCAGGCGGATGGCGCCGGAATCCGGCTTTTCCTGGCCGGTGATCATGCGAAACAGGGTGGTCTTGCCCGCGCCGTTGGGGCCGATGACGCCGACTATGCCGCCGGGCGGCAGGGAGAAGCTCATCTCGTCGACCAACAGCTTGCCGTCGTAGGCCTTGCTCACCTTGTCCGCCTCGATCACCACATTGCCCAGCCGGGGGCCCGGCGGAATATAGATCTCCAGATCCCTCGTCCGCTTTTCGCTCTCCTGGCCGAGCAGCGCCTCATAGGATTTGATCCTGGCCTTGGCCTTGGCCCGCCGTCCTTTGGGGCTCATGTTGATCCACTCGAGCTCGCGCTGCAGGGTCTTCTGGCGCTCCGTTTCCTGTTTTTCTTCGGTCTGCAGGCGTTTCGCCTTCTGGTCGAGCCAGGAGGAATAGTTACCCTTCCAGGGGATGCCCTGGCCGCGGTCAAGCTCCAGAATCCAGCCGGCCACATTGTCGAGGAAATAGCGGTCATGGGTGACGGCAATGACGGTCCCTTCGTAGCGCTGCAGATGGTGCTCCAGCCAGGCCACGGATTCCGCATCCAGGTGGTTGGTCGGTTCGTCGAGCAGCAGGATATCCGGTTTCTGCAGCAGCAGGCGGCACAGGGCGACCCGCCTTTTTTCGCCGCCGGACAGCACGCTGACCGTGGTGTCGCCGGCCGGGCAGCGCAGGGCGTCCATGGCCATCTCCAGTTTCGAGTCAAGCTCCCAGGCTTCGAGTGCGTCCAGTTTTTCCTGCACCTCGCCCTGGCGGGTGATGAGATCGTTCATCTCGTCATCAGTCATGGGTTCGGCGAACTTTTCGTTGATGCGGTTGAATTCCGCTAAAAGATCGACGGTGGCCTGTACCGCCTCTTCCACCACCTCCTTGACCGTTTTGCCGGGGTCGAGAACCGGTTCCTGCTCCAGCAGGCCCACGGTCAGCCCCGGCGAAATGGAGGTGCGGCCTTCGAAATCCCGGTCCACCCCGGCCAGAATCCGCAGCAGGGAGCTCTTGCCTGAGCCGTTGAGGCCGAGTACGCCGATCTTTGCCCCATAGAAATAGGAAAGGTTGATATTTTTTAAAACCGGTTTTTTATCATAGAATTTACTGACTCCGATCATGGAGTAGATGATTTTATCTGGTTCGTTGGCCATGTGTTGCTCCTTCTTGCTCTTGACTTGATAACCATTTTTTTCTTTACGCCATACGGCAGAGAACTCAATAAAATAGCATAGTGGCGCTATTAACACCAGGGAGAAATGGGGCTGCCTTGACGAACAAGCTCCAAGCCGTTGTAAATAAATAACATGGCCATATAATGCCCGGAACGGCATAAGGAGCCGTTACGAAATAACTTGTCTCTTGAGCCTTTTGCAAAATGAACGTCGTAGCGAGATCGAGAGAAAAATTTTCTGTGCAAGGATGAGTTTGTGCCCCCGGAAGCATAGCAGTGCTACGTTGAGGACATTTTTGGCCGATCGGAGTAGCT
>JBFMAY010000028.1:0-51165 GCA_040755455.1 Thermodesulfobacteriota bacterium
TTATTAAAGGAGACGGAATCAAATGGCAAAATTAGTTGCGCCGCATGGTGGGAAAGGTCTTGTATGCGCACTGCTGCATGGCAGTGAGCTGGCTGCTGAGAAAGATAAAGCCGCTGGTCTGAAAAAAATTCAAGTCAGCGCCCGCGCCAAAGGCGACTTGATCATGATGGGCATCGGTGGTTTCAGCCCTCTCTCAGGTTTCATGACCAAAGCCGACTGGAAAGGCGTTTGCGAGAAGATGCAGATGGCTGACGGAACCTTCTGGCCCGTTCCGATCACCCTTGATATCTCCAAGGCTGATGCCGATGGCATCGCGGTTGGTCAGGAGATCGCTCTTGAGCATAAAGGCGAGATCATGGCTACCATGAAGGTCACCGAGAAATATGAGATGACCGACGCTGACAAGAGATTTGAAAGCGAGAAAGTATTCAAGGGCAAAGGCGCAGACAGCGCTGATGACAAATTCTGGACAGTTGCCATGGAAGATCATCCAGGCGTTCAGATGGTTATGGCTCAGAAAGAGGTCAACATCGCCGGTCCTGTTAAAGTTATGTCCCAGGGTGAATATCCCGTCGAGTACAAGGGTGTATATCTTACCCCGGCCGAGACCCGTGCCATGTTCGAGGAAAGAGGATGGTCCAAGATTGCCGCTCTGCAGCTGCGCAATCCGATGCATCGTTCCCACGAGTACCTGGCCAAGATCGCCATCGAGGTATGTGACGGCGTGCTGATCCATTCACTGATCGGCAACCTGAAACCCGGTGATATTCCCGCCGACGTTCGCGTTAAAGCCATCGATACCCTGTGTGAGCATCACTTTGTCAAAGACAACGTCATCCAGGCCGGTTACCCGCTGGATATGCGTTATGCCGGTCCCCGCGAGGGTCTGCTGCATGCCACCTTCCGTCAGAACTACGGCGTCAACAACATGCTGATCGGCCGTGACCACGCCGGCGTTGGTGACTTCTACGGTCTGTTCGAGGCCCAGGAAATTTTTGATACCATCCCGACAACCGGCGATGCAGGTAAAGATCTGCAGTGCGTGCCGATGAAGATCGACTGGACCTTCTACTGCTCCAAATGCGACGGCATGGCTTCTCTGCGTACCTGCCCGCATGACAAAGCAAGCCGCGTTATCCTCTCCGGAACCAAACTGCGCAAAGCGCTGTCCGAGGGTGCTGCGATTCCTGATCACTTCGGCCGCGAGGAAGTTCTGGTTATCCTGCGTGCATACTATGAAGGCCTCACCGAGAAGGTTGAGGTTAAGATGCAGAAAGCCGCTTCCGGCTCCGCGATGAAATAAAGAAGTAGTTTATCTTTTTGCATAGCAATAAAAAAGGAGGTGCTGTGAGGCATCTCCTTTTTTATTGCTTTTTTACTGGCAAGCGCTGCGTGCTGTTTTGTCTTCCGTTCATTCCGGCCGGAGTGCAATCAGCGCCCCATCCTCGGAAAGATTGATTTTCCCTTCCCTGGCGAGCCAGCCGATGGCGCAGAAGACCATGGCGTTGGAGTTTTTGCGTCCCATGATGGCGCTGACAAGTTTTTCCGTCGCCATCTCGCCATGCTGGCTGAGATGCTCGAAAATTTCGCCGGCCACAAAGCCCATCTTGTCGCCAAGGGCAATCGTTCCCTTGTCGGCGAAAGGAGATTTTGCCGCCTTGGCGCCTTTACTGCTTTTGCTGCTGGTCAGGCGTGAAACCGTGTCTTCCACCTTCTTTTTTATTTTTTTGCCGGTTTGTTCCGCCTGGAAGGTGGAACGGGCAATAGCCCTGCCAACCTCCTGGCCGGCATGAATTAATTTGTCGTCAGCAGATGCATCGCCTTTCGTTTCTTTTTTGTCGCTCATTTGGCCTCCTCCATGCCTAGAAAAAATCATCAGATCTTCCAAATTATATGGTAATACTCTAACGGAACTGATTTTATTGTCAAGCGACTTGCAATGGCGGTTAAAGATTGTATGGTGCAGCGATAAAACTGAAAGTTGACAGAGGATCTGCGGATGAAAATCATTGATGTCGGGTTGGGTAGGAGATCTTATCCGATCATGGTGGCGGCCGGTTTGCTCAGGGCGATCGGCCAGGATTTGCGGCAAAGGGCCGTGGCCAAGCGTTATGTGGTGATTGCCGATGACCGGGTGGCCGCGCTCTATGGTGAGACGCTGGCCGCATCTTTAACCGGCCAGGGAATCAGCTGCGAGCTGCTCACCTTTCCCCACGGGGAGGCCAGTAAGAACATGACCACCATTGCCCGGCTGGTCAGTTCCCTGGCCCAGCTTGGGGTTGACCGCAAGGATTGCCTGATTGCCCTGGGCGGCGGGGTCACCGGGGATATCACGGGTTTTGTCGCCGCCATCTACATGCGGGGTATTCCTTTTGTCCAGGTGCCGACCACCTTGCTGGCCCAGGTTGACAGCTCGGTGGGCGGCAAGACCGGCGTGGATATTCCTGAAGGCAAGAATCTGGTCGGGGCATTTTATCAGCCCCGCGCCGTTTATATCGACAGCGGGGTACTCGCCTCGCTCCCGCCGGAGGAGCTGTTAAACGGCCTGGCTGAGGTAATCAAGTACGGCGTCATCTATGACCGGGATTTTTTTGATTTTCTGGACGCCAACCGGGAGCAGATTCTCCGGTTGCATCTGCCGGTTGTGGAAGAGGTGATTGTCCGCTGCTGCCGGATCAAGGCTGCCGTGGTTGCCGCGGACGAAAAGGAGGCGGACCTGCGGCGTATTTTGAATTACGGCCATACCCTGGGACATGCCGTGGAGGGGGCGTCTGATTTCGCCATTGCCCATGGCATGGCCGTGGCAATGGGCATGGTTGCCGCAAATAAACTGGCGGTGGGCAAGGCCCTGCTTGCGCCTTCGGAGGCGGAGCGGATCAGCCAGGTTGTTGCCGGCTTCGGGCTGCCGGTGGTAATTCCGCGGGATCTCGACCATAACCGGATGAAATCATTTTTAAAGACCGACAAGAAGGCGGTGGCTGGCCGTCCCTTTTTCGTCCTGCCTACCCGCATCGGCCAGGTGACAATTACCGATGATGTGGCGGAGGAGTTGATTGATCAGGCTTTGAACAATGATTAATCAACAATCAGCCAAGAGCCATGAACCATGAGTTCTATTCACACCGCGCAGCGGAAACCGATGGTGTTTGACCAGGTGTCCGGCTCCAGCAGTCTGGTTGCCGCGGTGATTCCTGTTTTTGAGGTCCAGCAGCCTCCCTTGAGCACATAAACAGGGGGTGTGCGGTTGCTTGCCGGCCGGGAAGGGGTATGGGCCGTTGCCGTCCACTCAAAGACGTTGCCTAGCAGATCATAGACGCCGAATGGACTCATGGATGATTTGCCATGGCGGGTAACAGGGGTTGTGTCCCCTGTGAGCGCTGCTTCGGTGTTGGCCAGTTCCCCATGCCAGTCATTGCCCCAGGGAAAGAGAAGACCCTCATGACCACGGGTCGCGGCTTCCCATTCGTCCTCGCTGGGCAGCCTCTTGCCCGCCCAGGCGGCAAAGGCCAGGGCGTCCCGGCGGCTCACCTGCACCACCGGATGATTTCCCTTGTTTTCCAGGGAACTGACCGGCCCCGACGGATGACGCCAGTTTGCCCCCTGCATCCTTTGCGAGCGGGTGCCGCGGCTGATGGATAATATGGTGCGGCCCGTATCCGGATCGATCCTGTTGCTGAGCCGTCCTTCCACGACATTGCCGAAACCGGCCTTCTCGGCATCGGTTTCATAGCCGGTCTCGCGGACAAAAAAATCAAAAAGATCATTGGTCACCGGCAGTTGACCGATATAAAAATCTTGCAGAAAGATCTTGCGGGCCGGCCGTTCATTATATGCAGGCTGATCACGTCCGGTCACATAGTAGCCTGCGGGAATCTTGATAAATTTCGGCATGAACCGCTCAAGGATCTGGGCGATATAATCATCATGGGTTTCAGTCAGGGTCTCCGGCGGTGAGGCAAGTGCCTCATCCGGTTCAATATAGTGGCTGAGGTCCAGCGGGCGGGCTTGATCTCGCTGCGCATCATCAGTTGCCCCGATTGCGCCGGCCGGGGCGATTTCATCTTCCTCGATAATATCGGCTTGCTCATCGATGATCTCCGCCTCGTCAAGGATTTCAAACTCATCGGCTGCAAGCAGTTCATCGGCCGCAGGTTGGGCTGCACCCTCGCCGCGAGCCTCACCGCCTTGGCCCGGTCCGGGTCCGGTCAGCGCGCCCCCGGTCAGGCCGGTTCCTGAAGGGCCTGTCGCCTCCTCATCAACAATCTCGGCTTGCTCATCGATGATCTCCGCCTCGTCAAGGAGCTCAAACTCATCTGCTGCAAGCAGTTCATCGGCCGGAGGTTGGGCTGCACCCTCACCGCCCTGGCCCGGTCCGGGTCCGGTCAGCGCGCCCCCGGTCAGGCCGGTTCCTGAAAGGCCTGTCGCCTCCTCATCAACAATCTCGGCTTGCTCATCGATGATCTCCGCCTCGTCAAGGAGCTCAAACTCATCTGCTGCAAGCAGTTCATCGGCCGGAGGTTGGGCTGCACCCTCGCCGCGAGCCTCACCGCCCTGGCCCGGTCCGGGTCCGGTCAGCGCGCCCCCGGTCAGGCCGGTTCCTGAAGGGCCTGTCGCCTCCTCATCAACAATCTCGGCTTGCTCATCGATGATCTCCGCCTCGTCAAGGATTTCAAACTCATCAGTCGCCAGCAGTTCACCGGCAATCGCCTCGCCTTCATTGCCGCTGGCCGCCTCTGCTGTTTTTTCCCCTGATGATAAGCGGGCCTGCTCATCATTTATGCCGGCGGTCCTGACCAGCATCTCTCTGGTCTTGTCGAGCTCCTTGAGCAGCGCGGAGGCATCTTCTCTTTCGCCAGAGCCCTGCATGACCCCAGCAAGAATACCGCGGACCAGGGTGAGGAGATCCTTGGGGTCGAGGGCCCCGCTCAGCCCCAGTTTCTGCAACAGGTCGTTTTTATGCTCGTCGGAGATGGTGAAAACGTTGTCGCGGCCGATGACCAGGCCTTCCGGGTTTTTTCCCTGCCGGGCCAGGTTTTTCAGGTCCTTGTTGATGGCGGATTTGAGGCTGCTCAGGTTCTTCTTTTTCTGGCGGATATCCTCGGGGTCAGCAATTCCCCAAAGTTGTCGGATGAGATCCTCGGCGGCAATGGCGTCAATCTTCTCCAGGCTTTCCTCGGCGGGGAAATAGGAGTGGATCAGGCTGATGAGACGGCCCTTGAGGGTGGCCGGATTGGGCTGGAGGTTGGCAATGGCCTCGGACATGCCCTGGTGGGTGATTAATGCCATGATGTTTCCTGCGGCCTGGAACGGTTGGTGGCGCACATTGCGGGTTTGGAGCTGCCGGACCTGCCAAGCGGTATTTTTTTTGGTTCTTTTCTTTCAGCATACAGAAGGGCAGAGGAAAAATCTATATTTTGCTTTTCTAACCGATAATCGCTACAATAAATTGCGTTCCCATTGTTATTATTACTTTTTCCTGCAGGAGCCACATGCAATGACATCTTTGGTAATCGTCGAATCAGAGGCAAAGGCCCAGGCTCTCGCCGGGCAGGCCGGTGGCGCGTATGAAACGCTGCTGCTGCGGTCTGCCCCCATGAAGGTCAGCCATAATGTCAACGCCGCAAAATTAAACACCGGTGAAACAGGGTTTCAGGTTGTGCCGGCGGAGACGGAAAGGGAGTTTGCCAAAGGCCTGCTGGCCAATCTGCATAAGGATATTTATGTGGCCCTGGAGAGTGACCAGCAGGGAGAGTACTGGAGCTGGATGCTGAGTAAATTCACCTTTGCCGCCTCAAAGGGGCAGAAGGGCATCCGGCGGATTCATGTCGCGGGTTTTGCAGGGGAAGAGCTGGCGGAATCATTCCGGCGGGTTGAACCGGTGCAGGACAGTGCCGCTGCATCATTTTATATCCGGTCGCTTTTCACCAGCTGCCTGCTGCGCCATTTGCGCCGCTTGCTCGGCACGGTGCACGGTCCCGGTGGTCTGCCGCTGGATTTTGCCGCGCTTACCGCTCTTGCGCTGCTGGAAGAAAGGGAGGCGGCAGCCGATGCCTTTTCCGCTCCAACCAAATGGCGGATTGCGGCCCGGCTGTCCACCCCGGCCGGGGCATGCATGGTCCGGCTGCAGGAGGCCTATGGAATAACGGATGATGGTTTTTTCAGAGATCCCGGAGAGGTGAAAAAGGCCCTGGCCCTTTTTGAGGGCCGGCCGTTGACGGTTAAAGGGGTGGCGGAGTCGGCTCTGACCATTGAACCGCCCATGCCGTACCGTCTTGCCGAGCTGCTGCATGACGCTTACACCCTTTTAGCCATGGGGCCGGCCAGGGTACTGCATGCCCTGCGGACGCTCCAGGCCGGTGTGGCCGTTGACGGCAGACACACCGGCCTCATTACCGCGCCTTTTGCCGTGATCCCCTTTCCTCTGCAGGCCACTTTGTCCCGTATCAGAAAAGAGGTGTCAACCATTTACGGCAGCGGGGAAGTGGTTGCCCGGCAGCCAGGCGGCCATGTCATTCTTCCTCTGCTGCCCGGTCTGGCCGGGGATCATCTGCCGGATGCCCTGTCCGCCGAAGAGCGGGGGCTGTATGACCTGATCCGGGACCGCGCCCTGGCCAGTCAGATGCCCGAGGCAGCCGGCCGCAATCTCTTGCTGGAATGCACTGCCGGCGGCTGCCTGTTTCAGGGCCGGAGTATCTTGCTGGTTGCCAAGGGTTTTCTCAAGGCATTTGCCAAAGGCTACGATTTTTACCTGAGGCCGGATTGTTCTTTGCAGGATTTGCAGGCCGGCCAGCAACTCACCGTGACGCAGATCATCCCGGAACAGGCCGCCGGGGTTGCCGCGGAATACTATACCTTTGATTCTTTTTGCGGGGATATGGCCGAGTTTTCCGTGCCCCTGGAGTCAGCTTTAATCCTTATGCTGCAGGAGATGCTTGACAAGGGGTATCTTGCCGTTGATGCCGGGGGCGGCTTTCATATCGAGGGCAATGCCGGCAGGGTGGTCGCCACCTTGAACCGGGCCTTCCCGGCCATGAAGGGCATCAGCCTTTCGGCCTATTTTGAGCAGACGGTAAGCGAGGTGATCAGCGGCCGCAAAAACTTTGACTTTGCCCTGAAGCAGTTTGATCAGAACTTTATCATGCATGGCGTGCCCCTGGTCAGAGTGCAGGTTCCCAGGGCTGTCCCGGTACGGGAGAAAAAATCGAAAAACATCATTAAAAGCCCGGAACCGCAGAGCCTCAGGCCGGCGCCGGCGGCGGAACAGGCAGGGCCGCAGCAGGCCCCGGCGGCGAAGAAATCCGATGCAAGCCGGGAAGCGGAGGGGACGGCGGAAGTTGCCGCAGTGACCGAGGCCGCAGCCATGGAAGCGGAGGAGAGGCTGGCCGCATCGACCCGGCAGGCGGAGCCGATTACGGCGGATGCGGCGCTGGCAGCAGACCAGCCCCAGGAGATGGACGATGCTGGGCGGGTTTCCCTGGCGGCGATCAGCACCCCGCAGGAGATGCCCGGCAAAGAAGACGCCCCGGACGAAGAAACGGGGGCCGAGCCTGCTGACATGGCTGCGCGGGCAAACGCTGAAACGTCTGATCGCTTGACTGGTGAAGGGGAGGGGGTTGTCGGGCATGCTGCGGAAGCGGCGACAATGGAGCTGGCAGAGGCTCAGGGGCTTGGGCCGGAGGCTGTTTTTACCGCGCCGCCGCTCCTGCCTGCTGAGGAGAACGGGCAGAAGCCCGCCGGGGTTGTGCCCGCTGATACGGACGATGCTGCCCAGGCCCCGGCGGAGCCGCAGCAGGGGCGGGCCTGTCCGGATTGCGGCCGGCCCCTGCTGTTGAAAAATGATCGTTTCGGCGCGTACTGGGCCTGTTCGGGCTATCCGGCCTGCCGTCACGCCGAAGAATCTGAAACCGGGACGCAGAAAATGGATCTGCCCTGTCCTCTCTGCGGGCAGGAGTCCCTTGTCTTCAAGCGGACCCCCACCGGCAAAAAGCTCTATGTCTGCCCCGGAGAGGGGTGTGAATTCATGGCCTGGTCCCGGCCCTATGCCGTAGTTTGTCCGTCCTGCGGTTTCCCCTTTCTGGTGGAGAAAAAGACGGCAGGCGGCCAGGCGGTGCTCCGTTGTCCCAGGGCCGGCTGCAGCTATCTGCAGGCCCTCCCCAGTGAGCGGACGGAGGGCGGTGCCGTGGGGGCTCCGGTCCCGGCCAGGAAAAAGGTCCTGGTGCGCCGTCCGGCGGGAACGAGCGGCGGCAGCGGTAAAAAAAAGGTGCTGGTCCGCCGGAAAAGAGGCTAGGTCAAGCGGTCAGCAGAAAGAGATTGCCCTTGACCCATTCCCCTTTTTCCGTGCGCAGATTGACCCCGTGGCGGCAATGCACCTGAAAGTCGCAGTTGTCGGCAAGGGCATTGATGTAACTTTCCGCCTGGGCATAACGGCCGGAGGTCTGCAGGCTGTAATTTTCCGCGCATATCTCGGTGGAAAAAAGAAAAGAGGCATGGCTGCGCGCCCTTTTTCTGATCAGGCCGAAAATCGGGCTGAGGTCAGCAAGATAGATGAAGACATCGGCAGCGAGAAAGAAGTCGAATGTCTCTGTCGTGTTTTCTAAAAACGAGAGAATATCGCTTTCGGCAAGGGTTGCATAGACTGCCTTGCCCCGGGCCATGGCCAGCATTTTCGCTGACAGATCGATGCCGGTAAAATGGGTCACGCAGTCGCTGAAGGCAAGTCCAGACAGTCCGGTTCCGCATCCCATGTCCAGGCCGCTTGCAAAAACCTTATCGCCGCTGTAACCATCCATCACCAGCCGCAGCTGGGCGGGGATCATGCACGACAGTTTGGTCAGCATGGCGTCGTCAAAATGGTCGGCGAAGTGGTCGAAAAGTTCCTTGGCGTAGGCAAGAGGGCAGGTGGCGGTCGTCTTGCCCTCAAGGGCCTCCAGCATATGCTGGGTTGATTCACTGGCCGGATTGAGTTCCATTACCTGGCGATAACTGGCAAGGGCCCTGTTATTGCGTCCAATCTGCTGGTAGAGCACCGCCAGATGCTTGTGGGCGGACAGATAATGCGGGTCAAGGGCGACGGTTTTTTCAAAGGAGCTGATGGCCTGCTCCGGGGCACCCATCTCCTTGAGCAGGACCCCGAGATTGTAATGGGTATCCGTGTCGTCTGGCGTGAGGGTCAGCACTTTTTCATAATACTCTTTTGCCTCCTGCAGGTGCCCCATTTTATTCAAGGTCAGCGCTAGGTTGAAAAAGATATCAGGATCTGCGGGATTGATTGTCTCGGCCTCCAGGTAGGACAGGGCCGCCAGGGCAAAATTGCCCTGGGAGTAATGGCGAACACCCAGGTTGTAATAATGGCTTGCCAGCTCAGGTGAGGGGTTGTGGGTGAAACGGTCAAGGTCGGACATTGCTTCCTCCTGTTGCTGGGCAAGCCAGCCGAACTGCAATGGATACTGCTTGTCATTTCCCCGGTTTTCATCGGTGCTGACCAGGGGCGGCATACATTTCAGCTCCATGCTAATGCAGCGTATCCATATAGGCCACAAGCTGGGCCGCCAGATCGCTGTTGTCGATCAGCAGAGAAACTTCATGGTTGTATGCCAGGGCTGAATGGCTCAGGTTGTGGCTGCCGAGAAATGTGTAGCGCCGGTCAATGACCACCATTTTGGCATGGCTGGTGGTGTCGGGCGAGTCAAAGAAAACCAGGATGTTGTTCTTGCGCAGCTTGGCGGCAACGTTCTTGTTTTCCCTGGTGAGCGATTCATCAAAACCGGAATTTTCCAGGACAACCCGGACATTGACCCCTTTTTTGCGGGCGGCGATAAGCTCCTGCACCAGTAATGCCGGTTTGTTGCCGGGCGAGGTGGTTGTCTTGAACAGAAACATGGCCATATCAATGGAATGTTCGGCGGTTTTGAGGTAATCAACCAGGGTGGTGAAGTATTTGCCGTCCGGCAGGACAGTGATATCGCCGGGAGCGGTGGGGATTTTTGTATGCAGAGCCGCGGCGTTCCGGCTGTTCTCCCCGGGGGCGCCTGAATCAAGGGTGAGATGGGGTTTGATCGCCGCAAGGGATTTATCCCCGATATCGGCTACCTGAGCGAGCTGATCAAGGCTGTGGAAGGGGCCGTGGCTCTGGCGGTAGGCGACAATGGCCTGGGCGCGCTTTTCCCCGATAGCGGGCAGCTCCTGCAGCTGCGCCACCGATGCGGTGTTGACGTCAATCCGGCCGGTCAGCCCTGGGGCGGTCTCCGGCCGGATGGCCAGCAGCAGCACAACAAACAGCAGGCGGCAGATCTTGCGGGCAATGGCGTTTTTCATGTTGGGTTGCGAGGCTCTCTGATTTCCGGGTTTCTATTATCAGCCTATACCCGGCAGCCAAAACTCTCAACCCAAAACGCCAAACCAGTGTAATAAAATAATATCGTCGCCTGGTTGTCAGAGACGGCATAAGGAGCCGTAACGAAATAGTTATTAAAGAAACAAGTTATTTCGTAACGGCTCCTAAACTATTTTTGCGGCCACCAGTCCACCCCGAGGCGGGAGATGACGTTAAAGCCGCCACCCAGCACCAGGGTGTTTTTCCGGCCGATGCTGTCCAGGAAGACTTGGATTTCATAGGAGCGCGTGCCGGCATCGCAGATGATGATCAGGGTTTTGTCCGCGGGCAGTTCGTTATAGCGCCGGCGTATCTCGTTATAGGGGATGCCCATCCACAGATCGCCGAATTTCCGGGCAAAAGTCTCAACCTCCTTGGGGTGGCGGATATCCAGGGCCAGCCAGTCCGGCCGGGAGCTTGGCGCGGCAATCCAGTCAAGGAAATTCTTGATGGCCACGTTGCGCTGCCGGCCACAGGCCATGTTGTCCGCCACGTTGGCCGCGGCGTTGAGGGCGTCGATAGCGGTGGCAAAGGGCGGCGCATAGGCCATTTCCAGCAGGCTGAAGTCGTCGATGGTGCCGCCCTTGCTGATCAGGGCGGCGGCGGCATTGATCCGGGCCAGCACCGCGTCATTGGCGGCGCCGAAGGCCTGGACGCCCAGCACCCGCCGGCTCTTGCGGTCAAAAACGAGCTGCATGGGTATTTTTGACTCGGTTGGGAAAAAATGGGCCCGGTCGGATGGGGCGGAAATGGAGGCATCGGCGGCAAATCCTTCGCCCCTGGCCGTTTCCAGGCTGAGGCCGGTGGCGCCGATGCAGCTCTCAAAGGCCTTCATGATAAAGCTTCCCACCACGCCGTTGAAGGTGGAGTGGATGCCGGCCAGATTGTCGCCCACCACCCGGCCTTGGCGATTGGCCAGGGAGCCCATGGGGGCGAAGAATTTTTTGCCGGTGATGATATTGGTGGTCTCGATGCAGTCTCCGGCGGCATAGATATCGGGATCCGAGGTCTGCAGGCGGTTGTTGACCACGATACCCAGCGGCGAAACGAGCAGGCCCGCCTCTTTGGCCAGCTGGGTCCTGGGACGGACGCCGGCGGCCATCACCACGATATCGGTGTCAATGGTCCGCTTGGGGGTCACCACCCGGCAGGCCTTGCCGTTGCCGTCGGCTTCAATGGCCAGGGCCCCTTCTCCGGTGTAGATATGCACCCCGTGATTGCGCATGTGGTGCTGCAGCATTGCGGCAAAGGGGGCATCGATGATGCGCGGCAGGACCTGGGGCATGAATTCAATGACCGATGTTTCGGCCCCCCACAGATCGGCAAAGGCCTCGGCCATCTCCAGGCCGATGGCGCCGCCGCCGATGATTACCGCCTTGCCCACCTTGCCCATAGCCAGCTCGTTTTTGATGGCAATGGCCTTGTGCAGGTCGCTGATGGTGTATACGCCGGCAAGATCCGCGCCGGGAATGGGCAGGACAAAGGGCTGGCTGCCGGTGGCGATGACCAGTTTGTCATAGGCGAGCGAGTCCCTGGCGCCGCTTGCCACATCCTCAACCTCCACGCATTTTTTCTGCCGGTCTATGGCCAGTGCCCGGGTTCGGGTGCGCACCTTGACGCCCTTGGCGTCCTGAAAGAACGTGGCGTCGCGGGTCATGTGAAAACTGGTTTTGCGCAGCTCATCCTCATCGCTGACATCCCCGGACACGTAGTAGGGAATGCCGCAGCCGCCATAGGATATGAGGCTGTCCTGGTCAAGAATCGTGATATCGGCTTCGGGCAGGAGCCGTTTGCAGTGACAGGCGGTCTTCGGACCTGCGGCAACACCGCCTATGATGATAATTTTTTTCCCCATGATGTTATCTCCCCTGGCAAGTTTATTTTTAAGACATCCATAAATATAACAGTCGTTTATCTTTCAGTAAGTTCCGCAACTTATATCGAAATGCGGCCAGTGTCAATCTGATGATTTTAAAATTTTAGAAAATGCTTAAATTCCTGCTTGACAAGAGTGGCGCCTGGCCGTATATATGAACATATGCACATAACTATAGCGCGTTATTTTGAAGATGAAAGGGGAAAAAGGGCGATTATGAAAAAAATCAGGCCATTGCCGGCCAGACCGGCTTGATGGCGGATCGTGGATTTGGGATTGGGTGGCACCGGCAATCCCTGCTGAAAAAACATGGCATGCCCAAGTTCAAGCAGACCACTGTCCCCCGGTTTTCCGGCCCTGTCCACCGTCGGCGTCCTGGTTGTCTTTGCGGCCGTTGCTTTGAAGGCGCAACAGATTTATGAAAATCCCGGTATTCCCGGGGGGATTTCGCGCCGTTACTGATTATCTATTCAGTGAATTTTCTGGTCAGCACAATGGCCGGCAGGATTTTGTTCAAGCGGGACGATGCCGTGGCCTGGTGTACGGCACGGTGATGCGCAATCTGTCCATTGCCCTGGCCATTGCCATTAATGCCTTCGGCGCCCAAGGTGCCAATGCCGCCCTGGTGATCGCCGCCGCGTATATCATTAAGGTGCAGTCCGCCGCCTGGTATGTCAAATTTACCGATACTATTTTTGGACCGCCTCCAGAGGAGGCCACAGCGTAATCAACAAGGAGAGTGTTATGAAAAATGTAAAAATCGCCGTACCGACCAACAATCCGGGGGGCATGGCTGCCACCCGTTCCGATCATTTTGGTCACTGCGACCTGTTTACCCTCATTGATGTGCAGGACGGCAGGATTGCCGGAGTGGAGACCTTTGCCAATGCGGAACATGCGGCCGGCGGCTGTCTGGTGCCGGTAAAACTGCTTAAGGAGCGCAATGTGGACGCTCTGGTGGTCGGCGGCATAGGCATGCGCCCCCTGCAGGGTTTCAACGAGGTGGGCATCGATGTATATTTCGCCCCCCGCGAGGATTATCAGGACGTGCAGACGGTCATAGAAGGTTTTCTGGGGAATAAGCTGCCGGTCATGCAGCCACAGCAGGCCTGTAAAGGCGGGCAGAACTGCCATCACTGATTTCTGTTAAATTTCGTCCTCCGTTTTTTCCTCCTGCCTCAGGTCGGAGACCCTGGCCAGGAGCTGCTGGACCTCGGGAGAGTCTTCCCGGAAAACCAAGGCGGCTCCGGTCACCAGGGTCTCCGCCACCTTCTGTCTGGCCCTGGTGAGTATCCGCTGAACGGTGCCTCGGGAAATTCCCATTTTCTGGCCGGCCTGTTCCTGGGTCAACCCCTCCATATCACAGAGTTTCAATGTTTCCAGCTCGTCGCGCAGCAGATCAATCTTGCGCAGCTTGGTCATGGGAATGCCGGCCGGCTTGAAAGAACGGCCGCACAATCTGCCTTCGCATAATCGTTTTTTCTTTGGGCGTGTCACGTGGTAATTACGGTTAAAAATTAAGGTGAGAAGAGTGGCGGTCCATATGTTTCATAACTACATCATACAGGGAAAATTTGTCTAAAAAAAACATAATAATGTTCAATAATCAACCTGACAAAAAATTCATATTTAAAGATAAAGATTTTTTGTTGACAAAAAGTTGCGAGATGGATAAGTTCGTCAAAACTGAATTACTATTCAGTAATGTGTTTGTTCATTCTGCAGCAGAAAAGTGGAGCGTAATGAGGCGCGTCATGAACTGATTAGCTGAGGGTGAGCAGGTTAGGCTTACATATTAACAGATCCTTAGGAGGAAACGAGAAAATGCCAAAGCATGATACGCCCTTATTGGACGAACTCGAGAAAGGACCATGGCCAAGCTTTGTAACTGATCTGAAGCGTCAGGCCGAAACAAAACCGGAATGCTGGGACATTCTGGGCCAGTTGGAGCTGTCTTACAAAGACAGGATCACCCACTGGAAACATGGTGGTATCGTAGGTGTATTCGGATACGGCGGTGGTATCGTCGGCCGTTATTCCGACGTGCCCAAGCAATTCCCCGGTGTAGCGCACTTCCATACCGTGCGTGTCAATCAGCCTTCAGGTTTGTATTACAGCACCAAGAAGCTGCGCGACATCTGTGATCTGTGGCAGAAGTACGGTTCCGGTATGACCAACATGCATGGTTCAACCGGCGACATGATTTTGCTCGGCACCACAACCCCGAACCTGGAGCCCCTGTTCTATGACCTGACTCATAATCTGAATCAGGATCTCGGCGGTTCAGGTTCCAACCTGCGTACCCCGGCCTGCTGTCTTGGCAAATCACGCTGCGAGTGGGCATGTTATGACACCCAGGCTCTCTGCCATGCCATGACCAATAAATACCAGGATGAGCTCCATCGCCCCGCTTTCCCATATAAATTCAAATTCAAATTTTCCGGTTGCCCCAATGACTGCGTAGCCGCCATCGCCCGCTCAGACTTTGCCGTTATCGGCACCTGGCGTGATGACATCCGCATCAATCAGGCTGAGGTGAAAGGCTACATCGATGGCAAATATGCACCCAACGCCGGTGCCCATGCGGGCCGCGACTGGGGTAAATTCGACATCCAGAAAGAAGTTATCGCCCTGTGCCCCACCGGTTGCATGTGGATGGAAGGCGATACGCTGAAAATCGACAATAAAGAGTGCACCCGCTGCATGCACTGCATCAACGTCATGCCCCGCGCCCTCCGTCCCGGTGCAGAGCAGGGTGCTACCGTCTGTATCGGCGCGAAAGCCCCGATCCTTGAAGGTGCCCAGTTCGCCACCATGATTGTTCCTTTCATCAAGGTCGATGCTGACAGTGAATACGAAGAGGTCACGGAAATCATCGAGAAGGTCTGGGATTGGTGGATGGAAGTCGGTAAGAACCGTGAGCGTGTCGGTGAGACCATTCAGCGCGTCGGTCTGCCCACCTTCCTCAAGGTTATGGAAGTTGAGCCCATTCCGCAGCATGTGAAAGAACCTCGTTCCAACCCGTACGTATTCTGGCAGGAAGATGAGGTTGAAGGCGGCTGGGAACGTGATGTTAGAGAGTTCCGTAAACGTCACGCACAGTGATTTACTGCTCCTCAGAAATAATATAACTTAAGCTCTATACTTACTGAGATATAAGGAGGTATACATATGGGTTACAATCCAGATAAACCGATGGAAGATAGAATTACAGACCTTGGTCCGCCACTGTATGTTGATTTATTACCGCCGGTTATTAAAAAGAATTTCGGTCAATGGCTTTACCATGAGATCACCCAGCCCGGTGTATTGATGCATAAAGCTGAGTCCGGTGATGAGTGCTGGACCGTTCGCGTCGGCGGTGCCCGTCTGATGAGTATTGATCATATCCGTGAGATCTGTGATATCGCTGATAAGCATTGCGGCGGTTATGTCCGCTGGACCACCAGGAATAATATCGAGTTCATGGTGGATGACAAAGCGAAAGTTCAGCCTCTGCTCGCCGAACTGGCCAGCCGCGGCAACAAATTTCCTGTCGGCGGCACTGGCGCTGGCATGTCCGCCATCGTTCATACCCAGGGTTGGGTTCACTGCCATACCCCGGCCACGGATGCTTCCGGTGTGGTCAAGGCTGTTATGGATGAGCTGTTTGACTACTTTACCAGCATGACCCTGCCGGCCCAGGTACGTGTTGCTCTGGCCTGCTGTCTGAACATGTGCGGTGCCGTACATGCTTCCGACATCGCTATCCTCGGTATTCACCGCAAACCGCCGATGATCGACCATGATGCGATCACCGGTCTGTGCGAACTGCCGCTGGCCATTGCCTCATGTCCGCTGGGAGCTGTAAAGCCGATCAAGGCTACCAACAGCGCCGGTGACGAAGTAAAATCCGTCAAGGTTAACGCCGAGCGTTGTATGTTCTGCGGTAACTGCTACACCATGTGTCCGGCCATGCCGCTGTCTGATCCCGAGGGTGACGGTATCGCCATTCTGGTCGGCGGTAAGGTATCCAACTCCCGGGCAATGCCTAAATTCTCAAAACTGGTTATTCCCTTCCTGCCCAACACTCCGCCGCGCTGGCCCGAGACCGTTGCGGCAGTTAAGCACATTCTCGAGGCCTATGCCAAAGACGCCCGCAAGTATGAGCGTGTCGGCGAGTGGGCAGAGAGAATCGGCTGGGAAAGATTCTTTGAAAAAACAGGTATTCCTTTTACAATCAAGTCAATTGACGATTACCGTCTGGCTTACGATACCTGGAGAACTTCTACGCAGTTCAAGTTCACCAGCCACATTAAGTAATTGACTGCCATTCAGCGGTCAGGTATTTTGAGGGCAGTAGGGCTTAACGGCTCTGCTGCCCCCTGACTGTTGAAGATTGAAAGCTTACCTGGACCACATACGACAAAAGGAGTAAGTGACATGGCGTTAAGTAAAGATGAATTAAAGGCAGCAATTATTGAAAAGGCAACGAAAGCTCCGAAACCACAGCTCTATATTAAAGATTTATACGAATGTGACCCGGCATCTTCACCGCGGGTTATCAAAAACGTTGCCAATGAGCTGGTGAAGGAAAGCAAGCTGATGTTCTGGTCAAGTGGCAGCACGACAATGTATGCTCTCCCCTCCAGAATCAAGAACGAGGAAACAAGAGACAAAGCAGAAGAAAATAAATAGTTTTTTTGTGTTTTGTTTTGCATAAAAAAAGCCGCCTGAATAAGGCGGCTTTTTTTATTTGGCTGCTTGCCAGCCGCCTGTCTCAGGCGTGAGCCAGCGCTTCTTCGGCCTTTTTGTTGAGAGCCTCGGCATGCCGCTTATGTTGAAAATTGGTGTGGATTGCTGCCGCAGTGCGAAAACAGTCAGCCGCCTTCTGCGGATTGCCGGCGGCAAGGTAGACAGCGGCGAGGGTTTCCAGGGTATCAACGGTGCCCTTCGGGTTTCTCATGGCCTGGTATTGGTCTATGATGTCGAGATACATGTTGATGGCCTCCTCATGCTTACCGCAGTCGGCATGGAGTTTCGCCTTCTTTTTGTCAAGGGTGAAAACGCTGATGCTGTCCCCCTGTTCCTGGCAGATGTCGATAACCCGGTTATAGTGCTGCAGGGCTTTAGCGAATTCGCGACGTTTGGCGCAGATGTCGCCGAGCTTGTCCATGGCGTTGGCCATGCCGTTGATGTCCTGGTTCTGTTCAAAGCCGACCAGGGCGTTATGCAACATGTTGGCTGCCTGGGCCATTTCCTCTTTTTTCAAGAACTCGAGTCCCTCTTCATAGTCAAGCCGGGCCTGGCTTTTCTCTTCCTGCTTCTGTTCGGGGTTGTACATTCGTAATTCATTCATTTTCTTCTCCAAAATAAGCTCACTGCGGCGATTAAACCGATGTATAAAAATATGGTCGTCTGGATAGCAGAGACGGCGTAGGGAACCGTAAAGAAACAGGCAAAATTGTACAAGTTATTTCCTAACGGCTCTAAGCACCAGCAGGGTCTGCCATCAGTGACAGGGCTACCCGTGCCAGGTCGCCGACCGTGGTCCGGACGGGCAGGCCGCTTTCATAAATGGTAACTTGCGTCGTATCATCTACCTGTTTTTCGATTTCCCCTTTGAGTTCCTGGGCCTTGATGCGGCCCAAGAGCCGTATCGTATAGGCTCTGGTGATCGGTTCAGGGCTGGTCACATAGGGAAAGACACTGTAGATGGGGGTGCTGCGTACAACTTCCGGGCTTTTGTCAGCAATCGTCCCCATGGCCCAGAGGACCTGCGTTCTGCTCGATGGGACACCTCGGTACATGAGCAGATGGCGGGCAAAGCCGCCGAAAATATCCGGCCTTGCGGCGATAATGGCGCCTATAGTCTCCAGGAGCCCCCAGTGGGTTGAGGCCGAATCCGAGCAGGATTCATACATCCTGTGCAGCAGATCGCTGACCGCGCCGGGTTTCCTGGTCGCCAGCCTGGCGCAGACCTGGCCGATCACATGGGCGCACCACCAGCGTTTCTCTTCATCCGGATCATAGAGCAGACGCTGCATGAAGCTGATGGTTTTGGGGTCATCAAAACAGGAATCTACCAGGGCATCAATGTCACCGGCAAAAACCAGTTCCCGTATTTCAGCCTTGCCCGCCTTTTTCTTCTTGCGTTTGGGGTCCTTGGCCGGTTCCATTGGCGGAATGACAAACTTTGACGCCGGCTTGAGCAGCTGTTCATCGGTTTTCTGGCGGTGGTCTTTCAGTTTCTTTGACAGTTCGGCAAAATCCCGGGTCAGGCGGACAAAGTAGAGGACACCCTTTACCTTGCGGCCGTCAACGCTCCGTGATTCATAAACCTGGTGGCTCTGCTCATCGTAATAATCGATGCGGCCGGTGAGGTAATCCTCATCCGCCGAGAGTTCCCAGGCAAGATCCCAGTTGTCGTCGCAGGCATAGACCAGGCATTCCACCATGGCAGATCCCACATTAAAACCGGTGGGGTCGGAGGTGTAGACCGCACCGCATTGGCAGGTGCCGACTTTGAACTCGTTCATTTTCCGTTGCACGGGTTCCTGGGGCTCATTGACATCCTGACCGCAGAACGGGCACCAGGGCCTGACTTTGATTAAAGGTTTGTTAGCCATGGTCAGCGTTCTTCATTAACAGCTTTGATGAAATTGGGATCCACCGGATAGCCGAGTCTGGTGGCCTCGGCAATGGAGTTCTTGGCCGCCTGAAAATCTTTAGTGTAGTAATAGGCGACGGCAAGATTGTTGTGGGACATGGGAAAGTCCGGCTCCAGTTCAACCGCTTTTTTGGCGGCTGCCAGCGCTTCGGCAAAGTTGCCGGCCATGATCTGCGCCGAGGCAAGATTCACCCAGGCAAAGGCCAGCTTCGGATCGTGGTGCGTTGCCTTGGTGTAGGCGTCGATGGCCTTGTCCTGCTCGCCCTTCTGCTGCAGGATAAGGCCGATGTTGGTATGGGCCTGGGCAGGGTTTGGGGCATGGACAAGGGCCATCTTGTTGGCCTGCAGCGCCTCGTCGAGTTTGCCGAGTTCAAAGTACACAGCGCCGAGATTGATGTAGGCTTCAGCCGACTGTTCATCGATTTCCAGGCATCTTTTCAGTTCCCGGATGGCATCATTGTGGCGGCCGGCTTTCCTGTAAACAAGGGCCAGATGATGGTGGGCCATGATGGAGTCGGGATGTTCTTTGCATTTCTGCTCCAACTCCGCTATCACTTTGGAGAGGTCTTCTTTCAGTTGCTTGTCGGCCATGGGAAAATCCTTATGATCATTATTTTTTTTGTTCGAAACCGCACTCCGGAAAACATCCGGCAGGACGGGCAAGCATTGATCCGGAGCGATTGAGCGCCAAGAGGAGTAGCCTGGGTGGTCAATTTCACGTCTGATGAATTTAACCATGAATATATAGAATTTCAAGTAAATGACAAAATATAAGGGAAAAGATTTGTGCCCATTTTATTGCGTCCTTGACTTTGTGTATCTTCAGTGGCATGAAACGAAAGCGGAGATCGTTTTACTAAGCCGTTGTAAAAAATAACATGGTCATGCTGATAACCAAAACGGCATAAGGAGCCGTAAAGAAACGGCTAGAATTGTACAAGTTATTTCGTAACGGCTCCTTAAGAACATTGCCATGGAAAATCGGAGTTGAAAGTGATCAATAACAAAGGACTTCCCCGGGGACTGGTCGTTGCAGGCCTCGGAGGAGGATCAGGCAAGAGCGTGGTTGCAGTGGGGCTAGTGGCCCTGCTTGCCAGGATGGGGCATAAGGTCGTCCCCTTCAAAAAAGGGCCGGACTATATAGATGCCGGCTGGCTCAGCCTTGCCGCCGGGAGCCCCTGCTATAATCTTGATCCCTATCTGATGGATGAGGATGCCCTGCTCGCCTCCTTTGCCGAGCATGGCGCTGTTGCTGATTTTGTCATTGTCGAAGGCAACCGCGGCCTCCATGACGGGGTTGACGCCAGCGGCACTTACAGCACGGCGGAACTGGCCTGCCGTCTCGGGCTGCCCGTGCTGCTCGTGGTCGACTGCACCAAGACCACCCGCACGGTGGCCGCCCTGGTGCTTGGCTGCAAACTGCTTGATGCCAATGTCAACATCGCAGGCGTCGTGCTCAATCGCATAGGCAGCTCCCGCCATGAGAAGATCATTCGGGAAGCGGTGGAAAAATATACGGGCATTCCGGTGGTGGGCGCCATCCGCCGCATGAAAAAGGACATCTTCCCCATGCGGCATCTGGGGGTGACGCCTTTCCAGGAGTATGACGGTGCCGGGGAGGCCCTGCAGCTGCTGGCGGAAACCATCGACAAAAGCGTCCGTCTGGCGGATGTGGAGCCGTTGATGGCGACCCCGGTGATGGTGCCTTGCCAGCAAGACAGCAACGGCAACCCCGGGGGCAGGCCGGTGCGTATCGGCGTCATCCGCGACGCCGCCTTTCAGTTTTATTATCCGGAAAACCTGCTGGCCTTGGCGAGGTGCGGAGCAGAGCTTGTTGAAATCAATTCCATGGCGGCGGCGGAGTTGCCTGATATTGACGCCCTGTACATCGGCGGAGGATTTCCGGAAACCAGCGCGCGGCTGCTGGCCGACAATGTGTCGTTCCGCCAGTCGGTAAGGCAGCGGGCCGAAGACGGACTGCCCATTTACGCCGAGTGCGGCGGCCTCATCTATCTGGGGGAGAAAATAACCCTGGAAGGCGAGGATTATCCCCTGGTCGGACTTTTTCCGGTCCATTTCACCCTGGAAAAAAAGCCCCAGGCCCATGGCTATTCCGTGCTTGAGGCAAGGCCGGGCAATCCTTTCTATGAGCCGGGGGCGCAGATCAAGGGCCATGAGTTCCGCTACAGCAGGGTGGCTGCCTGGCCCGGCCAGGCGGACGAGCTTGGTTTTGACATGAAGCGGGGCGTAGGCTTTGCCGGCGGCCGGGACGGATTGATCCATAAAAACGTCTTGGCCCTCTATACCCATGTGCACGCCGTCGGCACGCCCCAGTGGGCGCCGGCCCTGGCGGCAAAGGCCCGGGCGTTTGCCGGGGCCAGGGGGAGGGGTGATTGATGTTTGCAGGGTTGAAAAAAATAATGCTAAGGCCGAATATCGCCATTGATCTCGGCACGGCCAATACCCGCATCTATGCATCCGATCTTGGGCAAATCACGGAAGAACCGTCATTGATTCGCCATATCCGGCAGGATACAGGTGCGCATGGTCCGGACAAATACATCTCCTATCTCAACAGCAAGCTGGTGTCCATGCCCCTGCGCGGCGGGGTCATTGTTGATATCAATAACGCGATTTCCTTATTGAAACCGCTGGTGAAGCGCACCCGTAAAGGGTTGCGGCAACCGGTATCCCTGGCCTGCGCGCCAACCGATAGTTCCGAAAAAGAACGTAAACTGCTGGCCGAGGCGGTTCTCCATGCCGGCGCCTCCCATGTGGCCATTATTCCCGAGGTCTGGGCCGCGGCCATCGGAGCTGGAATCGACGTTGACCTGCCCTGCGCGCAGGTGCTTATCGATATCGGCGAGGGGGTTACTGACATGGCGGTCATCCGGGATGGCCGTCTTGTCTTTGCCGCCGCGGTGCGCACGGCCTGCGCTGACCTGCAGAAAGCAGTGCGCACCGCGGTCATCGCCCGGCACAAGGTCTGCCTGTACCCGGCCGAGGTTGAACGGCTGACCCATGAAATTGTCTCGTTCTCGCAGCCGCGGACCCTGCCCGGCAAGCCAATAACCGTTGCTGGCGTAGATATCATTAAAAGCTGTGAAGTGCGAGTTGCAGTCGATAACAGTGAAATACTAAACGCCCTGGAGCCGGTGGCCGATAAAATTCTGCGAATGATCGATGCAGGTCTGCGGAAACTGCCGGCCCGGCTTGCCGGTGAAATAGTGGAATCGGGAATTTGTCTGACAGGGGGCGGGGCTTGCATCAAGGGGATCGACCGGTTGATCGCGGCCAGGACCAAGCTCGATGTCAGGGTTGGGGTTGATCCGATCCATTCGGTGATCAACGGGGCGATTCAGTCTCTGCAGTATTGGCAGGGGAAAAAGTTGTGGTGGGAAAACATTGACTGGCCGGACTTTGCCGGTCTTTCCAAAGCTGTTTGACCACGGGTTGGCGCTCTGCACGTGTTGATTGGTTGTATTGTGCCGGCGCGTCAGCGCGACAGCTAAAAACGGGAGAGGGGTACGTTTCGGACATCCGATAACAAATTGCTGCTATGATGAAACAAATGATTTTCTGGCTCTATGAGAAGCGTGTTTACCTCTGGCTCATCTGCCTGGTGACGGTCATCATTTTTGCGGTCATGGTCCATCTCTGCCAGGACTGGCTGAATGAACCGGGCCATGAAAATGCCATTATCCTTCTTCTCTCATTATGGATATTTTCCGTGCTGACCTTTTATGTCAATGCGGTGGCGGTGACCATGCACAGTCCAAAGGTGGCGAGATACGGGAGCTCCGGCAAAGGGTTCCTCATCGTCTTTTTCTCGCTGATGACCCTGTTCTGCTGCACAGTGGGCATTTCGATCATGTTTGCCTTATGAGCGGGCGCGCAAGCCGCTAATCCAGGGTGCGGCGGTAACGTTTCAGGCCGATGGTCAGGGCGACCAGCAGGAAAAGGGCAATGGGCCACAGATTGGGCAGGATGTGGACAAAGCCGTTGCCCTTGAGCAGAATGCCGCGGACAATGCGCAGATAATGGGTGAGCGGCAGGATCTCGCCGACGCACTGGGCCCATACCGGCATGCCGCGGAAGGGAAACATGAAGCCGGACAGCAGGATGGAGGGCAGGAAGAAGAAAAAGGCCATCTGCACCGCCTGCAGCTGGTTGCGCGCTATGGTGGAAAAGGTCAGCCCCACGCCGAGATTGGCCGCGATGAAAACCAGGGAGACGGCCAGCAGCAGAAAGATGTTGCCGATCATCGGCACCTTGAACAGGAAGCGGCCGGCCAGCAGGATGACGCTCACCTGCACATAGCCGACAATGATGTAGGGGATGATTTTGCCGATCATCACCTCCATGGGCTTGACCGGCGTGGAGAGCAGATTCTCCATGGTGCCCCTTTCCCGTTCTCTGGTCATGGCCAGCGCCGTGATGATCACCAGGGTCATGGTCAGCACCACCCCCATCAGGCCGGGGACGATGTTGTACTGGGTGATGGCCTCGGGATTGAAACGGGGGTGCATGATCACCTCAAGCGGGGCCTTGCCGCGGCGCAGATGGTGCAGCGGGCCCTCGAGATCCCTGGCCAGGGCCGATTCCGTGAGCAGACGGAAGGCCGATACCGCATTGCTGGTGGCCGCCGGATCGGTGGCGTCGGCGGTGAGCAGCAGGGCCGGGCTTTCGCCCCGCAAGAGACGGCGGGAGAACTGCTCCGGGATGCTGAGCACAAACTGCACCTCCCCCCTCTCTACCAGCATGCCGGCCTCTGCTTCGCCGGTCACGGTTTTGATGACGCGGAAGTATCCGCTGTTCTGCATGGCGGCGATAATGGAACGGGAAAAGACGCTGTGTTCGGCGGCCAGGACCACGGTGGGCAGCTGCTTCGGGTCCGAATTGATGGCAAAGCCGAAGATGATCATCTGCAGAATGGGGATGCCGATCATCATGGCAAAGGTGATGCGGTCCCGGCGCATCTGCACGAATTCCTTGCCCACCATGGCCCGGAAGCGGCGGAGTGAAAAAAAACCGTTGCCGGCCATGTCACGCCACCTTCTGCTGCTGCATCAGGCTGATAAAAACCTCCTCCAGGTTGGCGGCGGTCCGCTGGCTGGTGAATTCTCCGTGCAGGAAAGGCCGCAGGCTCCTCTCCAGCTGCTCCGCGTCATGGCCGCTGATATGCAGGGTGTTGCCGAAGGGCACGACCTGCTCCACCCCGGCCAGTGATCTGAGCCGTGGCGCCAGTTCGTGCACGTTTCTGCCCGACAGGGCCCAGGTGGTCAGACCGGAAGAGCTGACCACCTCTTCGGCGGTGCCGGAGGTGAGCAGGTTGCCGTAGGCGAGATAGGCCAGGCGGTGGCAGCGTTCCGCCTCGTCCATGTAGTGGGTGCTGATGAGCGAGGTGACCCCGCTGGCTGCCAGGGTGTAGATATCGTCCCAGAAATCCCGCCGCGCCTTGGGGTCGACCCCGGCCGTCGGCTCGTCCAGCAGCAGCAGCCGGGGGCGGTGCAGCAGGCAGGCGGACAGGGCGAGCCGCTGTTTCCAGCCGCCGGACAGGGTGCCGGCCAGCTGGCCGGCAAAAGGGGTGAGTTTCATGCGCTCAAGCATGGTGTTGACCTCGGCGCCCAGATTCCTGATGCCGTATATCTGGCCCATGAAGATGAGATTTTCCCGGACGCTGAGGTCTTCATAGAGGCTGAAGCGCTGGGCCATGTAACCGATGTTTGCCTTGATCTTTTCCGACTCGGTAAGAACATCAAAGCCCAGGCAGAAGCCGCTGCCCGCATCCGGGCGCAGCAGGCCGCACAGCATGCGGATGAAGGTGGTCTTGCCGCTGCCGTTCGGCCCGAGAAAGCCGTATATCTCCCCGGGCGCCACCTGGAGCGACAGCTTGTTGACCACGGTTTTGCCGGCAAATGACTTGGTCAGGTTCTGCACGTCGATGACAAGCGGCGTCTCAGTCATGTCCTTATTCCAGGAAGACGTCAACCGGCTGGCCGGGGTGCAGGCCGGCGGCCCTGTCCGTGGTGAATTGCGCCTCGATCATGAACACCAGCTTGCTGCGCGTCTCCCGGCTGTAAATGACCGGCGGGGTATATTCGGCCTGGGGTGACACATAGGAAACCCTGATCGGATATTTTTCCGCCGCACCGTCAAAGGATACCGTCCCTTGGCGGCCGACACTGAGGCTGCCCAGCGTCTCTTCCTGCACAAAAAAACGGACCTTGATATTGCCCGGCGGCAGCAGGCTCACCGCCGGATAGCCGGCCGGGATCAGTTCGCCTTCATTGTACAGGGTGTCATAAACGTAAGCTGTCTGCGGCGCGGTCTGGGTTTTCTGGTCCAGCCGCCAGCGCGCCTGGCTCAGCCGGCTGCGGGCCGCCTCCACCTCCGCCCGGGCGGCTTCAACCTCGTCGGACCGGGCGCCGAGCCGGGCCGTCTTGAGTTCCGCGGTCAGCTGGGCCACGGCCGCGCCGGTGCTGTCCATATCGGTGCGCGCCCGGTCAAGCTGCTCCCTGGCAATGGTCTGATCGGCGTAAAGCTTTTCGCGGCGGTCATGCTCCAGCCGGGCCAGATTGTATGCTGAGCCGGCCTGGGCCAGCCGGGCTTCAATGGCCGCCAGTTCGCTGGGCCGCTGCCCCTTGGAGAGATCGGTCAGTTTGTTTTCGGCCCGGCGCAGATTCTGCTCCGCCTCGGCCAGGGCCTCGGCCTCAAAGGCGTGTTCCAGGGTGAAGAGCGGATCGCCCTGCCTGACGTTCATCCCCCGTTTGACCGGCAGGTTCTGCAGCTGCCCGGCAAGGGGAGAGGAGACCAGGACGAATTCCCCTTCAACATAGCCCTGGAAGGAACCCTGCGGCGGATCTGAGCAGCTGCAGAGCAGCATGACCACAAGCACCGTCACCGCCATGGGGGAAAAAAGAGGAGCAGGGCACGGGAAAGGTTTTTTCATGGATTTATTGCAGGGAATCTTCCGGGGTTTTCTCCCGCAGGGCCTTCAACAGCTCATCAATTGATTTTTTGCTCAAGAAACTGCTGAACTGGCTCCGGTAATTGGCCACGAGGCTCACCCCTTCGATAACGACATCATAAATTTTCCAGTCATCACCCTGCTGCTTGAGCCGGTATTCGATGTCAAACTCCGGGTATTTCTTGCTGCTCACCTGGGTATAGATGGCTGCCACGTTGCCTTTGAGCAGTTCCTTGTTATAGATGACCTTTTCGTCGGAATAGTTCTCAAGCCGCATGACGTAAAAATTGTAGAGCCGCCAGTAGAAGAGCCTGGTGAACTCCTGTTGCTTTTCCTCGGGGATCTCTTTCCAGTATTTGCCAAGGGCCCGTTGTGACATCTCCACCGCATCAAAATGGTTGTCGATGATTTTTCTGATCTCATCCCTTCTTTTCGGCAGGTTCTCCGGGGGGCCGGCAACAGGATAGGCCTGCAGGGTGTGGAAGACCTCTTCAACCACCCCCTTCATGATATCCATGGGCGAAGGGGCCACCCCCTGGGCCACTCCGGCCGAAAATACCGCCAAGGCAAGGCAGGCCGCCATAAAATAGCATCTGTTGATTTTGCTTCTCATTATGATTTATTCTCCTTGATGGAATCTCTTATGTAAGCGCATTGTCCCTCTATATCATTATCCAGGGAATTTTTTCGAGCTTTTTTTCGATGCAGGCCCTGCCTGAGATGCCAGGGGGATGAGAACCGGGCAGTGCCTTGCGCCATGCTGACAGCCATGCGCGTTGCCGCCAGCTGTCCCGGCAGGCATGGAGGAAGATGCCGTCCCTCACGGCCGCTCCGGCCGCGGCAATGGCCATTGCCCGCCAAGGCCGGGGAGGGGGAGCCGGAAAAGCCAGGGAACATGCCGGGAGAGGCGTCAATGGGCTGTTCTCGTGCCCAGCACCTTCTCCTTGATCATCTGTTGCGTTGCCTCGTCAGGTGCCGGCTCGACCCAGTGGATAAACTCCTCCTGCACCCGGATGTAAGCGCCGTTGTCCGCCTTGCATTGATCACAGATTGATTCCGCCTGGTCGCGGTAAGCAATGACCTTGCTTGCCGGGTCGCCGTTTTTGTCCACCGCCGCCATCTTGCGGCAGCCGCAATCAAGCCGGATAACCGCGACGCCGATGCCGTCGGGACTGCCCTCAAGGATGCCGGCGATCATCGCCTCTTCGGATTTCTGGGCTGCGAGTTTCGGTGAAACCTTCTGTTGTTTGCCGTGCTGTCTGTCTTTCATGGGTGCTCCGTTGCATGGAAAAAGGGATTGCCTGGTTAACTTGGCAGAAATTAAACGATTTCAGTGTTATTTAAAATATTGCAACCGTAAGGTCAATCGCTATAAAAATTGTGTTGACAAATAGAAGGCTATGATTTATTGGAATTACAAATTTATGTAGATTTCTTGTCTTTAAAGGGAAATATAAAGTTGGTTAGCGCTGGGTTTGAGTGATTTAGCCCAAAAGAATTTTCTTCATGTAAAGAGGAGGTAATATTATGTGGGAAGTGATTGTGGATAAAGACAAATGCGTCGGCGATGAAGAGTGTGTAAGCGCCTGCCCGGCTCAGGTTTACGAGATTGTTGACGGCAAAGCTGAGCCGGTTAACGCTGATGAATGTCTTGGCTGCGAGACCTGCGTCGAGGTATGTCCCGAGGGAGCTATCACCGTAACCGAGGTGTGATGTAAGGTTTGCAGAAGATCCTTCCGGTTGATTAGGCCTGTCTTCTTCCCCAAGAAGGTAGGCCTATCTTTTTTTGTGCCTCTGCCCGTGAAAACGGGTTATAACAAAAGGCCACAGACGTGCTCGCAAAATTCAAACCCTCCGTATCCCGCAAAACCCTTTTGCTTGTCGGCGCTCTTTTCTGGTCGGTGGTCGGCCTTTTTCTGCTGGCGCGCGGCGGCAATATTCTTACCGGGGGCGGCCACTATCTGATGCTTGCGGCGGCGCTGGCCGTGGGAACGGCCAAGGGACTGCTGGTGTTTGAAAAAAGCGCCAGAAAAAATATCTCCCGGATTCTTCTGCGCGGCGACAACTCCTGCCTTGGCGGTGTTTTTTCCTTTAAGGCCTGGGGGGTGATCCTGGCCATGATCGTCATAGGCAGATTTCTGCGCACCTCCCCTATTGCCCATCATGTATACGGCCTTGTCATAACCGCCGTGGGCTGGGGGCTGCTGCTGGCCAGCCGGGTCATCTGGCAGGCGTGGGTACAGAAGGCATGAGCTCCCACTGGGTTGAAATTGACCTTGCCGCCCTGCGGCATAACTGCCGGACCCTGCGGCATCTGCTCGGCGCCGGCACCAGGATGCTGGCCGTGGTGAAGTCGGATGCCTATGGCCATGGCATGATCCCGGTGGCCCGCACTCTCCACCAGGAGGGCGTGGCTGCCTTCGGCGTGGCCGAGGTGCATGAAGGGGTGCTGCTGCGGCAGGCCGGCATCAGCGGCGATATCGTGGTCTTTCTCGGCACAGACCTGGAATCGCTGCCGGAGGTGGCGCACCACGGTTTGCAGCCGGTGGTCTTTGACCGGGGGCAGGTGGCGGAGATCTCCCGTTTTGCCTGTTCAGCCGCCACCCGCATCGGCGTTCATCTCAAGGTTGACACCGGCATGGGCCGGCTGGGCATCCTGCCGGAAGAGGTTGCCGGTTTTGTCGCTTTTCTTAAGGAAAACAGGGGGGTTTATCTCGCCGGGGTGATGAGCCATTTTCCCCTGGCCGATGCCTCCGACAGCGAGGCCTGCCGGGCGCAGAACAGGGTTTTTGCCGAGATTCTCAAGCGCAGCGGAACCGCCGGCCATATCGCCAATTCAGCCGCCCTGCTCCGTTACCCGGATATGCACTGGGATATGGTGCGGCCGGGCATTGCCCTGTATGGCTGTCCTGCCGGGGATGGCGCGTGGGCCGGCAAGGATGTGCTGCGGCCGGTGATGTCCTTTAAAAGCAGGATCATCCAGGTGAAAGATGTACCGGCCGGCACCGGGGTCAGTTACGGCTATACCTATGTCACCAGCCGGCAGAGCAGGCTGGCGGTCCTGCCGCTGGGCTACAATGACGGCTACCTGCGGGCCCTGTCCAACAGGGCGGAGGTGCTGGTCAAGGGGCAACGGGCTCCCCAGCGCGGCCGGGTATGCATGAACGTCACCATGATCGATGTAACGGATATCCCCGGCGTCCGTGCCGGTGATGAGGCGACGCTGCTGGGAACGCAGCAGGGTGGCCGGATCAGCGCCGAAGAGGTGGCCGGCTGGCTGGGCACCATCAATTATGAGGTCCTCTGTCTTTTCGGCAACAACAACCCCCGAGTTTATGTGGCGGAAAAAAAATAACTGCCCGCCCAGTCGGATAGTCTGCAGGTGTTCAGCGGGATAGAAGGAATAATTATGCGCGGCAGTTTAACAGACTACCGACTAAACAACCTAAGCCGTTGTAAAAAATAACATGGCCAGAGAAATGCGTGAAACGGCATAAAGAGCCGTAACGAAATTGAAAAAATGGCCATGTTATTTCGTAACGGCTCCTAAATAGCTATTATGATAAAATCACGTGTAAAAAAATTTCTTGATGAGTGCTTCCTGGCAGGCGTGGAACAGGGGCTGTGGTCTGATGCGGCCCGCGGCAGCTACGCGGTGGAGGACCCGAAATTCGAGGGTCAGGGTGATTTCGCCACCAACGCGGCCATGGTCATTGCCGGCTGTGAGAAAAAGGCCTTGGGCAAAAAAACCAATCCGCGCCAGATCGCCGAGCAGCTGGTTGCGTTAATGGGCAAAGAAAATACCCTGTTCAGCAAAGTCGAGGTGGCTGGGCCGGGGTTTGTCAATTTTTTTATCAAGGAATCGGTCTGGCAGTCCGTCATCCCGGAGGTGCTGGGCCAGGGGGAGGCGTACGGCAGGGCGGCCGGGAAAAACGGCCAGCGGGTGCTGGTGGAATTCGTCAGCGCCAATCCCACCGGGCCGTTAAGTGTCGGCCACGGCCGGCAGGCGGCGCTGGGCGACGCCATTGCCCGGCTGCTGGCGGCCAGCGGCTATGACGTGGAGCGGGAATATTATTATAACGATGCCGGCCGCCAGATGCGGGTGCTGGGAGAATCAACCAGGGCGCGCTATCTTGAGCTGCTCGGCCTGCCCCGCGAGTTCCCGGAAGACGGCTATCAGGGTCAGTATATTCTTGACATTGCCCGGGGACTTGTGGACAAATATGGTGATTCGTTAAAGGATGTTGCCGATGTCACCCCTTTCAAGGAGGCGGCGGAAAGGGCGATCTTTGTTGACATCAACCAGACATTAACGCGCTTCGACGTGGCCTTTGACAGCTACTATAATGAACACAGCCTGTATGAGAACGGCCTGATTGACGATGTGGTCTCGGCACTGCGGGACCGGGGACTGATTTATGAACAGGACGGCGCCGTCTGGTTCAAAACCACCGAGTTCGGCCACGACAAGGACCGGGTGATCATCAAAAGCAGCGGCGAGCCCACCTATCGGCTGCCTGATATCGCCTATCACCGGGAAAAATTCCGCCGGGGCTATGACTGGCTGGTGGATATCTTCGGATCGGATCATATCGCCACCGTGCCGGATGTGCTGGCCGGGGTCCGGGCCCTGGGCTATGATGACTCCAGGGTGACGGTCATTCTGCACCAGTTTGTCACCCTGCTGCGGGACGGGCAGCAGGTGAAGATGTCCACCCGCAAGGCCAACTTTGTCACCGTGGATGAGCTGCTTGATGAGGTGGGGGTTGACGCTGCCCGTTTCTTTTTTCTCATGCGCAAGGCGGACAGCCAGCTTGAGTTTGATCTGGAGCTGGCCAAAAAGCAGAGCCAGGAAAACCCGGTTTACTATGTGCAGTATGGCCATGCCCGGCTGGCCAGCATCAACCGGCAGGCAAAAGAGAAGGGCGCGCAAAAAGGCGAGCTGGCCACCGCCCCCCTTGCCCTGCTGACCGCGCCGGAAGAGCAGAAGATTTTGAAGGCCATCGCCGCCTACCCCGGTCTGGTGCTTGAGTCGGCAAAAGAACTGGCCCCCCACAGGATCGTCTATTATCTGCAGGAGCTTGCCGGCCTTTTCCACAGTTACTATAATAAGCACAAGATCATTTCCGAGGATGCCGAGCTGTCCCGGGCCAGGCTCTGGTTCTGTGAAGGGCTGCGGATTGTTTTTCATAACGGCCTGACCCTGCTGGGGATGAGTGCTCCTGAGCACATGTAAGGGTATGGCGGTAAAAAGACAGAAAAAAAGATGGTTGACCTTCCGCATTGAATTGGGCCTCGGCGGCATGCTGGGTCTGGGTGTCGTCTGTTTCTGCATATTCCTGTGGATGTTTCTGCTGGGTGTGTGGAGCGGTCAGACCGTGCTGTTGCCGTCCACCCCGGGAAAAGGCCCGGACATGCTGACCAGAATGGCCTCGGAACTGTGGCAGCAGGGCAAGGCCAGGGTGCGGGAGGGAGCCGTGCTGCCGCAAGATGGGCAGGTTGATGAGGCCGGGCCGGGCAAGGATGCCGCCGGCGCAAGCGGCGGCGCGGAAGGACAGGCGGAGCCGTCATTCTTTTCATTGCAGGTTGGCTCGTTTCGCGATAAAAAAAAGGCGCAGCGTGAGGTGCTGGGCTGGAAGGCCAAGGGCCAGGATGCCTTTTTTCTGCCTCCCGAGGAGGGGGCCGATGCCTTCCGGATCTTTATCGGCAGGTTTGAGAAACTGGCTGAGGCCAATGAGATCGCCGCCCGCCTTGAGAGCGAAGAAGAGGTGCGGGCCTATGTCACCCTGCTGCCGGCCGCCAAAGTTGCCGCGGTCCCGGCTGAACAATAAAGGATTCATCTGTTAATGACTTGCTGCCCGCGGCGATGATGATCGGGCCGGGCGGCGGATAAAAAAGGATACACAAGCATATGATCCGTAATGCCCGCATGGAAGATGTGAAGCCGATTTATAATCTGCTGCATCATTTTTCCAACAAAGGTCTGCTCCTGGCGCGATCGTTCAGCTCTCTCTATGATCAGCTGCGTGATTTCCACGTTTGTGTGGAGCCGCAGGGTGAGGGTGAGCTGATAGTCGGGGTGGGCGCCCTGCATATCCTCTGGGAGGATCTGGCGGAAATACGTTCATTGGCGGTTGATGAAAATTTCCAGCGCAAAGGCATCGGCACCCGGCTTGTTGCCGCCTGTCTGGCCGAAGCGGAAACCTTCGGCATCCGCCGGGTATTCACGTTGACCTATCAGCCGGGATTTTTTGCTGGTCTCGGCTTTACATCTATCGATAAAAAAGAACTGCCCCATAAGGTTTGGAGCGATTGCATCAACTGCCCCAAATTTCCGGACTGCAATGAAGAAGCAATGATCTGGCAGAAGCAGGGGTAAGGAGTTTTCATGATTGGACAGGTTCTGACAAGGTTTTTTGGCAGCAGAAACGATCGGGTGTTGAAGAAGATTCAACCCATGGTGGAGCGGATAAACAAACTCGAGCCGGCGATGCAGAAGTTGGACGATGCCGGCCTGGCCGCCAAAACCGTGGAGTTTAAAGGCAGGCTGGAAAAGGGGGAAACCCTGGATCAGCTGCTGGTCGAGGCCTTTGCCGTGGCCCGGGAGGCTTCGGTGCGGGTGCTGGGGCTGCGGCCCTATGACGTGCAGCTCATCGGCGGCATTATCCTCCATCAGGGCAAAATCGCCGAGATGAAGACCGGCGAGGGCAAGACCCTGGTGGCCACCCTGCCGGTTTATCTCAATGCCCTGGCCGGCAAGGGCGTGCATGTCGTCACGGTCAATGATTACCTGGCCCGGCGTGACAGCGAATGGATGGGCGGCATCTACCATTTTCTCGGGCTTTCCACCGGCACCATCCTGCACGGCCTGGATGACGCCGAGCGCAGGGCCGCTTACGCCGCGGATGTCACCTACGGCACCAACAATGAGTTCGGTTTTGACTACCTGCGGGACAACATGAAGTTCAGGCTGGAGGATTACTGCCAGCGCAAGCATTTCTACGCCATTGTCGACGAGGTGGACAGCATCCTCATCGACGAGGCCCGCACGCCGCTGATCATCTCCGGTCCGTCCGAGATGTCCACCGAGCTCTACCATGAGGTGAACAAGGTCATCCCCCAATTTGAAAAGGATGAGCATTACGAGGTCGATGAGAAGGCCAGGTCCCTGGCCATGACCGAGGAAGGCATCGCCCTGGGGGAAAAGCTGCTGAAGGTGGAAAATCTCTATGACCCGAAAAATATTGAGCTGCTGCACCACCTCAACCAGGGACTCAAGGCCCACCATCTGTTCACCCGGGATATCGATTATCTGGTGCACAACGGCGAGGTGGTCATTGTCGACGAGTTTACCGGCCGCACCATGCCGGGCCGGCGTTACAGCGACGGGCTGCATCAGGCCCTGGAGGCCAAGGAGGGGGTCAAGATCGAGCGGGAAAACCAGACGCTGGCCTCCATCACCTTCCAGAATTATTTCCGCATGTATGAGAAGCTGGCCGGCATGACCGGCACGGCGGACACCGAGGCGGCGGAGTTCAAGAAGATCTATAATCTTGAAGTTACGGTCATTCCCACCCACAAGGACATGATCAGGCTTGATTATGCCGATGTCATCTACAAAAACGCCAAGGCCAAATTCCGGGCCGTGGTCAAGGAAATCAAGGAGCTGCATGCCAAGGGCCAGCCGGTGCTGGTCGGTACGGTCAATATTGAAATTTCCGAGATGCTGTCCGGCATGCTGAAAAAAGAGGGCGTGCCCCACTCGGTGCTCAATGCCAAGCATCATGCCCAGGAGGCCGAGATCGTGGCCGAGGCGGGCCACAAGGGCCGGGTGACCATTGCCACCAATATGGCCGGCCGCGGCACGGATATCAAGCTGGCCGAGGGGGTGGCCGAGCTGGGCGGGCTGCACATTCTCGGCACCGGCCGGCATGAGTCCCGGCGCATCGACAACCAGCTCAGGGGCCGGTCGGGACGCCAGGGCGACCCAGGCTCCTCCCGTTTTTATCTGTCGCTTGAGGATGACCTGCTGCGCATCTTCGGCTCCGACCGCATTGCCGGCATCATGGACAAGCTGGGCATGGAAGAGGATGAGCCCATCGAGCACAACATGATCTCCAAGGCCATTGAGAATGCCCAGCGCAAGGTGGAAGGCCATAACTTCGACATCAGAAAGCATCTGCTGGAATACGATGATGTCATGAACATGCAGCGCGGGGTCATCTATAAGCAGCGGCTTGAGGTGCTGGGCAGCGACAATGTGAAAAGCATCATTGATGACATGCTGGTTGACCTGTGCGCCGCCATCACCCAGGAGCTCTGCGACGAGAAGTTCGCCTCCGAAGAATGGGAATGGGATCTGATCCATGAGCGGGCGCTGGCCACCATGGGCGTGGTGCTGCACTGGGAAGAGAGTGAGCGGGCGGGCCTGAAGGCCGCAGTCTTTGAAGAGAAGCTGCTGCAGCTCGCCAGGGCCGCCTATGCCGCCAAGGAGCAGGAGGTGGGCGAGGCGAACATGCGCCATCTGGAGAGGGTGATTCTCCTGCAGATCGTCGATACCTTCTGGAAGGATCATCTGCTGAGCATGGACCACCTGAAAGAGGGGATCGGCCTGCGCGGCTACGGCCAGAAAAATCCGCTGGATGAGTATAAGAAGGAAGGGTACAAGATGTTCACCGAGCTTATGCAGCGGGTGAAGGAGAAGACGGTCTCCACCCTGCTCCGCGTCCAGCTGGCCAGAACCGAGGAGGTGGAGGAGCTTGAGGCGGAGCGGCGGCGCCGGCACCAGCAGATGCAGATGAGGCGCAGCGACGAGCAGGCGGCGGACATGAAGAAGCATCCGCACCGGGAGGGGCAGAAGGTGGGACGCAACGCCCCCTGTCCCTGCGGCAGCGGAAAAAAATACAAGAAGTGCTGCGGAGAGACGGATTAAGGATGAAAGACAAATTGCAGGTTGCGGGTTTTAAGGCAGGGGCGGTAAAGGCGGGAATCCGGGGCAAGGACAGGCTGGATGTGGCCATGATCTATTCCGTGGCGCCGGCCGCGGCCGCCGGGGTTTTCACCACCAGCAAGGTGAAGGCTGCGCCGGTGCTGCTTGACATGGAATATCTGCGGGACGGCAAGGCCCAGGCCATCATCGTCAACAGCGGTATCGCCAATGCCTGTACCGGCAAGACGGGCATGGAGCTGGCCCGGGGCACCGCGCGGCTGGCGGCCGGGCAACTCGGCCTGGCCGAGGAGCTGGTGCTGGTCGCCTCCACCGGGGTCATCGGCCAGCAGCTCGATCTGGCCATATTCAGCAACTGCATGGCGCCCCTGGCTGACTCTTTGCGGGAGGATGGCTTTGCCGATGTGGCCCGGGCCATGATGACCACCGATACGGTGCCCAAGACCGCCCGGCGTGAAGTGGAACTCGCAGGCCAAAAGATTACCATGCTCGGCCTGGCCAAGGGGGCCGGCATGATCATGCCCAACATGGCCACCATGCTCAGCTTCATCGTCACCGATGCGGCGGTGGAGGCCTCTGTGCTGCAGGAGATGCTGCGCCAAAGTGTTGCCCGCTCCTTTAACGCCGTTACCGTGGATGGCGATACCAGCACCAACGATACCGTGCTGGTGCTGGCCAACGGCCAGGCCGGCAATGCGCCAATCGACCGCCTTGATGCCGCGGACGGCATGGCTTTCCGGCAGGCCCTCGATGATCTCTGCCTGGATCTGGCCCTGCAGATCGTCAAAGACGGGGAAGGGGCCACCAAGCTCATCACCGTCCATGTCAGAGGGGCCGCAAGTGCGCGGGAGGCGGATCAGGCCGCCCGCACCGTGGCCAATTCAAGCCTGGTGAAAACCGCCTTCTTCGGCGAGGATGCCAACTGGGGCCGGATCATAGCCGCTCTCGGCCGTTCCGGGGTTGCCTTTGAGCCGGACCAGGTTGATATCGCCTTTGATGATGTGCTGATGGTCCGCGATGGACTGGGCCTGGGGGCCGAGCAGGAGAAGCTGGCCACCAAGGTCTTGAAGCAGGCGGCCTTTTCCGTGGTCATCGACCTCAAGGCCGGTCAGGCTGAGGCGAAAATCCATACCTGCGACCTCTCGCTGGACTATATCCGTATCAACGCCGATTACCGCTCTTAGGGACTCGGAAAATACAAATATACCTGGATCCCGCCCGAATCTAACCCGAAGACGGGATGCGTTATGGTAAATTGGTATTTTCCGAGTCCCTTCAACAAGGGGCGGTTCCAGACCAAGTGTCGCCCGATGAAATTTTTCTCAGGGTTCCTGAATTTTTCCGCATGATTTGGTGAATGGTTGATCGTATGAACTAAGGGACTTGGAAATTACACATTTATCATGCTATCCAGCAAATATCCGTTCCATAACTTGGTTTTGCAATGCCACATCCCCCATCGCAGACCGTCGCGCAGGCCAGGGAGTCAAATCAACCAAACGCGAAATCAAGCCCACCAATTCTGACGATACTCCATTCCGAAGCAAAGTCGATGTCTTCATACCCAGCCCCCCTTTCATGCAGTATGAAAACATCATAACGGTAATTCAGTATTTTCCAAGCCCCTTAGTACGCATTATATACTTCACCAGTACGGACAGATTTTCCATGCAATGTCCTGGCAGTCTCCTTTTCCATTCATCATTCAGATGGGGGAAGCATGCTTACCTCATTGGCATCAAAGACCACGACCTCTCGTTGCTTCCTTTCCGTCTGGGGATCAGCTGCCTCCCCTGCCCCGATGAAACTGCGCAGCTGACCAACCAGGCCCTTCAAGGTAACCACCTCATGATGCAAAGAACTGCATGCCTCGGCGGACTCTTCGGCATGTGCCGCGTTCTTCTGGGTGACCCCGTCAACTTCATGTACCGCCCGACTGATCTGTTCGATGCCGTCATCCTGCTGTACGGAGGATGCGGCGATATCCGCCACCAGGGTTCGCACCTTCCGGCTGATATCCGACACCTGCTGGAAGATCGCATTGTTTTTCTTCATCCGTTCAGCCCCTTGACTGACCTTTTCCATGGTTGCGGCAATGAGGGTCTCGGTATTCTTTGCCGATTCCGCGGCGCGCATGGCAAGATTGCGTACCTCGTCCGCCACCACGGCAAAACCTGCGCCCGCCTCGCCAGCCCTGGCGGCTTCCACCGCAGCATTTAAAGCCAGCAGGTTGGTTTGAAAGGCAATCTCATCAATGGTTTTGATGACTTTAGCGGTTTCTTCACTGGCCTGGGAAATCTCCTGCATGGAGATGCTCAATTCGTTCATGGCACGGTTGGCATTGTCGATGACGGCGGCGGCATCCGCCATGAGTCGGTTTGCTTCTGTCGCGCTCTGTTTGTTGTTCCGGGTCATGGAGGAAATCTCCTCCAGGGAAGCGGCGGTCTCTTCGAGTGCCGCAGCCTGTTCAGCAGCACCTTGGGCCAGGACAATGCTGCCGGAATCGATCTCGGTTGCCGCCTGGTTTACTGTCAGTACACTGTCGGTTACCGAATTGCTGATGGCGGTGATGGTGGAAAGAATTTTCCTGTTGCTCAGAAAGCCCACCACTGCAATGAGAAGGGTGGCCACGATGCCGGTAAAGAGGAGAAAACGCTTGGCATAGGCATTGAGCCGCATGGACGCTTCCGAATTGGCCGTAAACATGTCGTTGCCCCTCTGTGTGAGTGCATCGAGTGCTTCCTCAAAAGCGTGGATGGGTTCCTTACTCACCCCCATGAGTTTGTTTGCCTCCTGCGGTGTGATTGCCGGATTACTTTTTACCTGGTCAACCACCTGATAAAATCCGTGCTGATAATCGGCAAATGATTTTTCGAGTTGATCGATCATGGCCCAATCATGTTGCGAGACGGTTTCCACCCCGGAAGAAGCAATTTCTTTTAGTCTGTCGACATACCCCTTCAGTACTTTGGTCTGGGCGTTGAACTTGTCAAGATAGGCGGCCTGCTTTTCTCCATTGCCGATATTGAGCAGAAAATCCTTTTCATAGCGTCGGTGCATGAGCATTTCGCTCTTTAGCAGGGCAGCGGTAACAATGATGGGGGCATCTTCTTCGACAATGTCAGCCATCAAGTTGATATTCTGATGAAACTGAAAAAAAGATGTGAAGCAGAGAATTGCTGTGATGAACCCGGCGACACTGAAACCACTGAAGAGAATTTTTTTGATAGTCAATTTTCCAGGAAGAGACATCACGCACCTTTGATGAAATTAGTTTTTAAGAAAAGGTATCAATCATCATTTTGATTATCATATCGCTGAAGCTGAAACTCAAGCACGATAATGTTAGTTTTTGGTTAGGATTATGTTAGGAAGTGAGCAGCGCCCTCTTTTTCCACGGTTCCGAAAAGGAGGCGGTGGGAATAAAAAACATGCAACAACTATTGGGAATAAAGGTTTTGGATAGGGTTGCGGCAGAAATGGCATCAATATCAACTTGAGAACTACAATTGCCTCAAGCGAGCCGGTCTGGAGAATATGCCAGGTCGTTGCGTGAAAATTCCGCTAAAATACAGGCACGTAGAAGAGATATTTCTGGTACCTGAAAATAACGCCATCAGTGGAAATCTCAGCCACTTCTAGGTCTGGGGCAAGCGTCTGCCCTTCCCGCAATATTTTGCCGTTGATGCTTGCAAAGCGCGAGGCCGGTTTATCTTCGTAGAAGAGGTGCGCACTAATGTGAATGTCCGGCAGTTGCTGTCTTATGGCCCCGGGAAGCTGATCAATGTGCAGGGCTTTTTTAGTCAAACCGCCTTTGGGCTCAACAGGGCTGGAATCCGCCGTTTCGGCAGGCCGGGGGCGCTGCGGCTGATCCTGCTCCGGTGTTTCGTTATCTTCTTCAGGGTGAGTGGCCGCAACCGGGCTGGCACTGGCATCCTCTTCCAGAGGGGCGATAGTGTTCGTCTCTTCTGCCGCGCCCGCCTGGGTATCCCCTTCCTGGGCATCTTCCGGCGGTTGCGGACCTGCTGCTGTTTCTCCATGAGACATGGGCGGTGCTGCGGCAGAATCTTGCCGGGAGGCGGCATCATCTTCCGCCATGTTTGCCGCGGTGCTTTCATTCTCTGCGGCGGCAGGTTCGGATTGCAGGGGCTCGCGGCTGGCTGGCGAGGGTTCCGGCGTTGCTTGAGGAGCGATAGTGTTCGCCACTTTTGCAGCGCCCGCCTGGGTATCTTCTGCCTGGGCATCTTCCTGCGGTTGCGGGCCTGCTGCTGTTTCTTCATGCGCCATGGGCGGTGCCGCGGCAGGATCTTGCCGGGAGGCGGCAACACCCCCCCCCATGTTTGCCGTGGTGCTTTCATCCTCTGCGGCGGCAGGTTCGGATTGCCGGGGCCCATGGCTGGCAGGGGAGGGTGCCGGCGTTGATTGAGGAGCGATCGCCTGCCGTCTCTCCTGAACCGTGTCCTGTTGCGCCTGACCAGAGCTGGGGACGATGGCCTGCGTTTTTGTGGCCGGCTGCTTTTGGTGTATAACGAAAAAGAGGATGAAAATCACATTCGCAAGCACAAGCGCCGCAAGGGGTAAGAGCCACGCTGCTTTTTTCTTTTTTGGCGGGGCAAGTTCCAGCTGGACAGTGTTCAGGTCAGGAACGCGCTCCTGCTGCCGCTGCTTATCAGACTTCTTAAGGGCGTCGAGAATATAGGACATGTTAATTCTCCTTGCCCATGGCAACTAATCTGGGCGCTTTGCTGTCACCTGCCGCATCAAGATGAATGATGGTCAGCGGGCCAACGATGCCGTCCGGGACAAGATTTCTTTCAAACTGGAACTGCTTTACCTGACTGATCAGCACGTCATCATAGAGGACAGGTTTCCTGGCACTGACAGGCCGTTTCTGGATGAGGGCAAGTTTCTTATCCAGCCACTCCACCTCAGCGGCATGATTTTCCGGTTTGATGGCCGTGACATAGCCCTCCGGTTTTTCCCACAACAGGCTGTATTCGCCATTCCAGTGTGCTTTGAAATCTTCGATGGAGACACGTTTGTGTTCAGTGCCGAAGGCCAGCTCGACGGACTGGCCGTCGAAAGAGATAATGGTTGCGTAAAAGCGTTCACCATTGTCATACAAGCTTAATATTGCAGGGCTATTGAGCGCAAGCAGGCCGTTGAAACTGCCTTCCTGATCAAGGTATCGCAAGTTGTGTGATTCAGCAATGGCGTGGGCAGAGGCGAGATCCGCCGGAACTTGAGTAATCCCCCAGCTGGCTAAAAGCGCCTGGTGGGCCATCACCATGTTGGAGGGAGGGGGCACACCCTCAGGCCTCGTCAGCGGAGAAAGTGCCAGTGCCGGTGTGTTGGCGGCCGCGGCATCGATTTCTTCCGCCAGGGCCCCGTCTTCAGGGGCAGCGCTTTGCCGGGGAACCGCCGTAATGTCCTCAGCCTGTGGGGCCTCCTGCGCTGGCTGGGGAGACGGAAGCGATTCTGCCGCCCTCTGCGCTGCGTCTTTCCCCGGCTGGGTATTTTCGACCAGTCGCGTCATTGGGCCCTGCCCAGATAAAGTGTCTGGTCTTTGCGTAAGATAGACTGCCGCCAATACGGAGCCACCCAAGAGAAGCATGAGTCCTGCCATGAGCATACCTGACTTTTTTACTCTTTGCGCCGGCCGGTCGGCGGTTTCGCCGAAAACTTCCCGCGCCGCCTTTTTAATGGTCGCAATATCCACCTCGTCCTGGTCCTGCACGTAAGCTCCAAGCAGCGACCTGTCGCAAATAATATTGAGCAGGCGCGGGGTGCCGTTGGTTAACTTGAACAGGGTTTTAATGGTTGATTGCGGGAAGATTTTTTTGCGGGCACCGTTTATTGCCAATCGGTGGTCAATATAGGAGCCTACTTCGCTTTCGGAGAGCGGGGTAAGGTGATACCTGGCGGTGATTCGTTGCGCGAGCTGGCGCAACCCCGGCTGCTCCAGCATGTGGATAAGTTCCGGCTGGCCCAGCAAAATGATCTGCAGAAGTTTTCGCTTGTTCGTTTCCAGGTTGGTAAGCAGGCGGATTTGTTCCAGAACATCGGTACTGAGATTCTGGGCTTCATCAATAATGAGCACAGCCTTCCTGTCGTTTGCATGGGAATGGAGCAGGAAGCTGTTTATGTGATCAACATAAAATTTAATACTGTTTTGTTCTTTTTGATGGTGGATGCCGAACTCATCGCAAATTGTCGCCAGCAGTTCTTCAACCGTGAGTTTGGGATTGAAAATAAACGCTATGTCCGTATTTTCCGGGACTTGCTCAAGAAGACAGCGGCAGATGGTTGTTTTTCCCGTGCCCACTTCACCGGTGAGCATGACAAAGCCGCCATCGACCCGCATGCCATAGAAAAGATGCGCCAGGGCCTCCTTATGGCGTTCGCTCATATAGAGGCAGTGCGGGTCCGGTGCAATGGAAAAGGGAGGTGCGGTAAAACCAAAATGTTCTTGATACATAGGCGCTGTTAAACCAAAGGGGCTTTATATATTGGCACGTCCTCACGGGTAATGCTGGTTACTTTTAGGCTCCATTAGAAGATGATAGGGAGATGGTTTGACTTTTACAAACACCGTAAAAGTCAAGAAAGGAACGTGATAATTCAAGACATTGCCAACATCTCATTTAATGATTCTGGTCTGGCTTTTTAGCGACTCATCATGAAACAAAGGTCAAACGGCGACTTGACCCCTTTTTTCACTTCTGCTGCTCAAATCCTTGAATGAACATGGCCAGACCATCGTCATGGTGAAGTCCGGCGTGATCGTGTGGATGCCGTACAAAGAACGATTGGTTTTATACACCTGGCAGACAAAAATAGAGCTTTTCAACAGACAGCTAGTGGCTGCATGCTACCTTGTCAACAAACGCCTCTATCTCTTCTGGAATACGAGATTTTTCTTTAATGCGATTAGCCAAGAGTCCTTTTACATCAGCTTGGATTTTATGATGGACATGAAAAAACCTTTTCAGCAACGCCTTCCCATGAACCCGTCGCAATAAACCGTTTAGCCGTTCTTTAGCTGTCGCCCCCGGAGAATCAAATGCTGCAACCAATGAAAGGTGGTTTTCATACTCATCCTGCCCGTGTGGAGGCAGTTTGGGAATATAAATTTTCCGGATGTCGTCGGCCACTTCTTCGGCAGTGGAAAAACGATTAGTATACCCGTCGCCAGCACCTGCCAATTTGTGAAGATGCAATACGGCGTTGATCGTGGCGTGTGGCACCAGAACATGACAATGATCCAGTAATTCCTGGAAAACTTCTGGCAGGGCGCGTTTTGGTTTCATATTCAAGCCTGCTTGAATATGCTCTAATGCCTCACCGTCAGCAAGGTAGCTCTCCATTTCCCAGCGACAGAGCACTTTGATTTCATTGCCGAATGGTTTGGCTCGTTCGAAAGCCTCATCGTTAGTCTCATGAACAAGATCCCACCGTTCTTTACCCATGACTATGTCGCGATCCACGATTCCCCACGCCGGATTCCCCGCCCGCCTTTCCATGTTTACGGCATCAAGTACGGCGTCACAACCATCGGTGGCGCATTTTACAGCCGCAGCTTTGAATTCGAGTTTAGAAAGCCGATCCTTAAACCAGCATTCACCGTATACGTAATTATCCTCTTCAGACTCTACGTAAACGACAGGGACACCACCATAACGAGTGGCCAGTTTATCCGGCTCATTCAAGCCGGGATGAGATTTAACTGCGCCCATTGTTAGCGTCCTTCTCCTCTTGTTTTTTCATCATAATCGACTTGTTTAGCGCGAGCCTCTGCTTCAATTTTTCTGGCACTCTGTTCTTCATCGGCTGTTTCGATGATGTAAGCACCTTTTCGTAGGTTCTCCTCGCTAATATTGAGGCCGAATGCCTTCATGATGCGCTCGGAATGGCTTGCCATCACAACCAAAACGCCGGGAAAATGCCTTTTGGCAATATCCATTAAAGAGTAAAGGGTTTCATACTGCCAATTGCGGTGTAGGTGCACTTCAGGTTCGTCCACCAACAAAATGGTATTACGTGTCATGTGCGCACCCAACCGCAAAAAGAGTTGAACCAAACTTTTTTCTCCGCTGGAAAGGCGGTCAAGCCGGTGCTCCTGTCCTTCAGCTTCGATAATGGCTTCCGGCGGTTCTTTGCGGACTCCTTCTAATCTTTTTCCAGCAGAAAGTTGTTTGTCGTCGACCTTAAATACCCGGTCGTTGATGGCCTTAACCGCAGCTTCAAAACGGCCATCGTCCAACCATTTCAGCCAAACCAACAGGTTATCGAGGGAGTCCCGCCAGTCTCGACCTTCCACGTTAAAAACATGAACCGGCTGGTAATTCCAATCGCGTGGCGCGACAATGGCTCGCTCCTCAATTGGCAAAGGGACAATATTACGGTAAGCGGAGAAATAGATGAGGGTCGGGTAGGTTAAGTCGTCACTTTCAAAACCGGATAAACGCGAACCGATATTTGTTTGAATGAGTAAGTTGAAATCCATGACCCAGTCAACGTGGCGACCCACCATGCTATAGCGGCCAAAGGCATTACGCACAAAGCCGAACCGGAACCAACGACTGGCGCCATATTTTTTGAGGTCGGATTCACCCCAAGGCTTGAGAGAAACTTCTTCGCCCATGAAACCGGCAACCAGTGACAAGATAACGGTCTCTTTGCTTCCACTCCGATTAAGCGTGACACGCACATCCCATTGGGCACGGCCTTGTTCTTTGTCAAAGGCTTCAAAGCCTAACTCCGAGCATTCGTCTTTCCCCAGCATACCCATCATTGTGGCCAGTAATTCCATGATGGTGGTTTTCCCACGGCCATTTTTGGAAATCATCAAATACAGGTTGCACGGCTCATTATTTGCATCCGTGAAATCGAATTCCTCCATCCGCGATTGGAAGGGGCCAACGCGGTCCACATTGAGGAACAGAGATGCAAATTCTTCGACAAGAATATTGTTCATTTTTTAACCTCCTTCCTTACACTCCGAACGAGTCTGATGACATCTACTGGCTGTATGTTGGGACCATGCACCCGGACCGACTTTTCTCCAAGCCATTTCACCAACATGTCCCCTTTGCCGAGGAGTTTTTCCGCACCAGACTCATCAAGGATTATGCGAGAATCCGCTGCCTTCTGGACGGTCAGGGCAATGCGCGAGGGTACGTTGGATCGTAGCAGACCGCTGAATGTTGCAGCGTCTGGCCGCTGTGTGGCGAGTATAAGGTGCATGCCTGCTGCGCGTGATTTTTGAGCAAGTCGCTCCAAGGGCTCTTCCGCTTCGGGAGCCTGTGCCAATAGATCAGCAAGTTCCTCAACAACAATAACCAAGCGTGGTGGTGCCGAATCGCCTAATGCGTGCCACTCTCTGGCACCACTTGAAGCGAGGAGTTTTTCACGCGATTCCATTTCACGCACAAGATTTTTAAGCCAACGGGCAGCCTCAACCCCATCGGTAATAACGGGGGAAAGTAACTGAGGTACACCCTGGTAGGCTGCAAGTTCCACCCGCTTGGGATCAATGAGCAATACCTGGAGCTTATTCTGTGGTTGATGGGTCAACAGGGATAACAACAAAGCGTGTATACATACACTCTTGCCGCTCCCTGTGGTACCCGCCACCAGCAAATGTGGGGCTTCAATTAAATCGCGGACTACCGGCGCTCCGGCAATATCCACACCCAATAAGATCGGCAAGCCTGCTTCCGGCACCTCCCAACTACCCAACAAGTCGGCCCCTACCGGAGTCCACTGTTGCATAGGCCGTGGAACATCCAACCAGATGGTTTTTGGTTCGCCGGCCGGGGACATAAATATCCCAGCGTCTTTGATGCCCAAGGTAAATTCCAAGTCTTCAAGCTTACGTTCCAAGCGGCTGAAATCCTCTGCGTCTGTCAGAAGTAGGGTGTGGCGGGTTACCCTGGGACCATCGCGGCTATCCAGCACTTCCGCCGTCAGTCCAAATTCTTCAAGGGCCTGTACAAGCTGTTTGGCCCCACGCTCTTGTTCTGGGGCAACCTCATGTTCAGTTTGGGCGGCGAAAAACTCCTGCAGTAAAAATTCATGAAAATCGTGGGATTCCCGCCACGATGTATGAATCTCCCTCAATCCTCTTCGAATATGTCGTTGCAGCAGCTGGCAATAAAGATCATCCTTGCCGAACAAGTCTTGGTGGTGGTAGACGGAAAGCAATACACGGAAGGCATCCACAAAACTGTCCGTTTCTTTTTGATCGCGTCCGGTTACTCTGTCGATGAAGTACTCTCCCCTCCCATCCTTGTCGCCATCCAGACTGTCAAAACTATCGGAAGGCTCCTCCTCCGTTTGCTTTAGGGAAAGCGCAAGAGCCACACGCAAAACTGTCCATTTGGGACCTCGAGTGCGAAACCCATTTCGCAAGACCAGGTCGATGGTTTCCTCATCTTTACGGGAAGTGTAAATCTTGGCCATTAGTAATACCCTCCCTCTTCAATCCGAGTGCGATCTCCCTCGGGATTGTCCAAACGATATTCTCGATACACATGAGGCTTGAGCAGGGCATATTTTTGACTATCCAATTCAGAGTCCGTGGGCAGCACGATCACTTGAGATCCGGCATTAGGGTAATAACGGGTGATGAGATTTTCTTGATGTTTGCGATCAATCCTGGCAAGGGGGGTATCCACTACAACCGGGGCCTCTTTACCCGAAACGTCTTTCAGCCCCCAGATCAACGATTGGGCAACCAATTGCTTCATGCCCGCTGAAATATTTCCCATGCCGACCGGTTCACCCTGGGCATCAAGATAATGGAGGGAAAAATCATCGTTAACCCGAATGTGGCTGACCAGACTATGGGATGTCATCAGTTCAAGAAAGCGGGCATTGATGGCATCTTCAATTTCTTTTCGGCGCCTCATTTTAAGCTTATTGCGGTACGAGGCGAGTGCATTTTTCAGCTTCATCGCTAACCCGAGCTTGTCGCGGGCGGCATTGGCACCGACCAGCCGCCTCTCTTCTTGCTGAAATTTGGTTTGCTTTTGCCCCAACTCACGATTCAAATTGCGTTTTTGATCATCCAGTTCACCTGTTTTACGATGCAATTCTGCAAGATTACCTTTGAGCGCCTCACGTTCTACCATGCGCTGTTTGAATGCTTCCTGCTCCTGCGGAGCAAGGCTTGAGAGGTCATTGCGCTTACGCTCGATATTCGCCAATTCCGCTTTCAGCCTGCGAATATCCGAGAGTTCCTGAGCCCATTGTGAACGTTGGCGGTCATTGTGGGCACATTCGTCGACGATTCGCAATAGAGACTCTGCTTTTGAAGGTGCAAGATTGGGAAAAAGTCCTACTTTCGTGTCGGCTTCGTCGGGGCGATAGCTGGCGATAATACGAGAGAGTTTACGCCGCAAGAAACCTTCTTGGCTTTCCGTAAGAGGGGGAGTGGGCAATGGCGGGTCGCTGAGTAGCCTGTCGGGCAACGTGGAAAAAATTCGTTCGATTTCATCCCTAAGCCGTCGATTGGGATGCGAGGTAATTTTACCCAATTCCTGAACCGCTTCATGCATCAATAATGGGTGCAAAATCAATGGCGCTTGCCGGGTGAAAGCTTCAAAAAAAGTAAGTGCACGCTCTTCAAGCCGAGAAGATATCTCTCCTTGTTTGACGGCCAGACGGCCTTCTTCAGCTTGCAAAGCGAGCTGACGCCGAGCTTGGAGAGCGGTATCCGCCTGACGAATGGCATAGACTGTCTCCTCAATTTCCTCATTCACGGCTTGGCGATCCATGCCCAACTTGGCGAGCTTTTCTTCTGTAGCCTGAATTTCGAGCAGAAGGGCATTGAGAGTATGCTGGCTGGCATCGTTGGAGGCGCGTCGCCATTGACTCAGATTACGCCCCAAATATTCATCAAGAACGTCGATGTCAGCCAAATCCAGCAATTGCTCGATCTGATGCAATTGATTGTCACGATTCGCTTCGGCCAGTTGTTGGACTTTCTCCCCGTCATAGATAAAAAACGGCATGATTGCATCAGGAAGCCTTGCCTGGATAAAGGCTCTCGCTTCTCCTTGAACATTACCATCATGATCCAGAGCTTCGAGTGGTGCGCCAAAATCAGACGAGACACGTAAGGTTTCGAAGGGCCTGTCTTGTTCCAACCGCCAAAAACGCTCTACAGTAACTTTTCCTCCCGTTTCGCGCCAGGTAAGCGATACGCCGAACTCTTTTTCGCCTGCTGCCCGTGCTTGGCGATTGAAAGCCCCTCTCCATTCGTCGCCCATGCCGAGAAGATAAGCGTCTCGTTTTAGTTTCCGCCCGACATGGATGCTATCGCGGATTTCATCGGAAACACCACTAAGCAACAGTTTGAGACTGTTAAGAAAACTGGTCTTGCCATAGCCATTACGGCCCCAGATAAGCACAACATTGCGCCCATCTCCGGTTGGAGTTAAGTCGAATTCGCAGGGACCGAAGTAGGAAAACAGGTTGTGAATTCGGAAACGTTCGAGAATCATGTTTCGGTCGTTTGCTCCGCCTGCCGCGCAGCTTTTTTCACTAAGGCACCCACGGCGTTTTCGAAATTAGTTTTGGCCCCCCACTTATCAAGAGAAGGAAAATCGCGGCGCCGGATATCGAGTAATTCCCGCAGCAGATCGGGATTGACATCATTTTCCAGAGCGGCTTCTTCCAGCAGAGTGTCTTCGGGCGTAGCGGTATTGGTCTTTATTTCACTCATTGAGATATTCCTCCCATAACGTTTGGCTAAATCTGACGCCAATCGATTCTGAAAATCAAACTCGTGCGACCATTCTTGTTGGATGTAATTCAGCTCCGCATCGCTGACGAGAGATAATGCTGTCTGTTTTTCAAGGGCGAGCAAACGATCCAATATTTCTTGTCTGGCATGCGGTAAAAAAGGGCCGGGGCCAGCATTCCCATTGCGTTTCACCTCGCTACGATAGCCCGGCTTGTCGCGAAGTTCGATCAACCAATTACGAAATTCGACAAGCGGCTGAAGATGCTCTTCTCCAGACTGAATAAATCCCTGTAATGATTTATCTTCTTTAACAACCGTACAAGTCCAACAGCCAAAGCGGCTCCCTCCACAGGACGGAGAGTTCAGATCAGTGATAGCCGGGCATTCCCCTCCGCCTGCCTGCCTGTAAAGAGAAATCATAAAACTATGATCGCCTCCCCACGGACAATCACTGCTCGCTAGATATTCCCAGACATCATCTGTGGTCCAATCGGCAATCGGAGTTGCAACCAGGGCATTCGGGATTTCGTGGTGAGGGTTGAGCCCGCGGCTATTAGATTCACGTGCCTGCATGGTGCGGCCGCGCTGAGAACTTTCAGAAATACGTGTACCAAGGAGAAGAACAACACTCCCGCAGGCTTGCGTCATTTCCTCAATTGACCTCCGTGAAGGTTTTATTTTCATGTTGCTGGTACACCAGCGAAACCATCTGGATGGTGGGGGATAACCTTTTCCAATCAACTTGCCCCAAAAACTTTCTCCGGGAAGCGGTCGGACCAAACGCACAAAAAGAGGAATATTGAGCGCTGTTGCTGCCGTCTCAATCCTTCTCAACGAAGTAGAAACATAATCCGCGACATTTGGTGCCTCCAACTGTGTATCGGAAGATAGCACATAAACTGGTTTGTTGGCTTTTTTGCCAAGTTCGAGGAGGACATTAACCGCAAGTTGAAGTACGGCAGTGGAGTCTTTCCCTCCTGAATAGGCCACAACCCATGGACGCTTATCGGCAAGGTAGAGTTTTTTTAATACTGACAACGTATCAGTGGCTAAGGAAAATCCCTCAGAGGAGTATGCTTTAGTATATTTAGTTTCTGTTAGATCAGCCACAGCCATATTTTATTTTGTGTAAGGTGTCTAAATTGGGGTAGAAATGATAAACAAAAAACTTATAACTCTTCGCCAGTTTTCTTTTTAGTAGCCACCAAACAGGCACTGTACTGTATTCGTCCGGCTCATTCAATAAAAGAAAAAAGAACATCGCCCTCATTATCAACCCTTACCATTGCTGAAGTGGTCAAGCAAAAATGGACAGTTTGCTAGGTAGCTTTTTTCAGAAGCCGCATTTCCTCAAATCCTTTTGGCTGACATAGGCCAAGTAAACAACCCAGCCCTGAGGGCTCGGCTTTGGTCACCACTATAAAGGGTTTGCTTAACCTTGAACCACATAACCTGTATGGATGCTTAACCCACGCCTTGGTGGTTATTTTCGCGAGCACAAGGCAAAATTTGGGTCACCCACTAAAAGGCCCTCATTAGGCCTTGAAATACCACTTTTTTGCCGTTTTTCACGAGTCAACATATTTCCAAAAGTTGTTGACCGGGAAGATATTGATTCTACACGTTATTGCTGGCCTCGCTACCAATATGGATATCCATTGCAGCACATTTTCCGCGAACCCCCATGAACAAGCTCATGTCCCGGCATACTCAAAATTACAGCCATAAAGCTGCCCACTCACTGTTCAGGAAAAACGACCTTTGAGGCCATGCAGGAGCGGCAGCAAGGCAGGAATATCCAGTGCGATGATGTTCCACAGGATATCGTTGTCAATGCATTCGCGCTCAGACATTGACCGCCTCCAGTTCGATGAACTGGCGCAGCTCCGGGCGCAGGGCCTTTTCGGTCACCAGATCAGCCGGGCAGCCAAGGGCGTCCTCCAGATAGAACTGCACGCCAAAATATCACTGCGAGGTGGCTGGTCCACCGAACAAGGCTAGCCGGACAACCCCGAAACGTCTTGCCAGTTCGGGTTTTGACCGGGCAAGCACCAGGAGAATCTCCCTTCGATTGATGATCGCACCCTCCTTTCATTTCTTCTCACCGGAAAGTCTGGCACCAGTTGCGGGCTCACATAATTTTTTTTGCGGTTAGTGTCCTTTATACCCTATCTTCCAGGAAAAAGCTGCGCCAACTCCGTGAACCTGGGAAAACAAAAGACTTTCAATTCGCCGTCTTCCTGCTCGCCTCGCTGCTCAACACGATCCCCTGTTTTACTTTGATTTCCCTGGTCTTGGCCATAATCTCATCATGGGTCAAGATCCCTTTTTCAACCAGCACATCGATTAACGCCTGATTGATGATCATCTCCATCTGCAGCGCTTGGGCCAAAGCTATCAACTGCTGCTCTTTATCCGGTTCTTCACTCATCTTCTCTGTCTCGTCCTCGTATCGTTTGCCGCCGCGGTATGCGATGGAGCGGCTTTTTGCTCATCGTCCGGCAAGGCTGATGCCATTGGGGTCAAGGGTGACAAGCCTTTTTTTGTAAAGGGCGCCTATGGCCTTTTTAAAGGTTTTCTTGCTTACCCCGAACAGGGAGTAAATATCTTCCGGCGGGCTTTTGTCGGTGACTGCAATCCGGCCGCCATGGTCTTTTATAGCCTGCAGAATGGCCTGGGAGATATCATCAATCCCTTGATAGCCTGGTTTGTTCAGGCTCAAGTCGATTTTGAGGTCTTCGCGTATTTTTTTTACGTAGCCCTTCAGCTGCTGGCCAATGAGAAGCTTTTGGAACACCTCGTTTTTGTAAAGCATGCCCCCATGGGAATGGTTTACAATCGCCTTATAGCCCAGATCGGTTTTTTCATAGATAAGAAGATCCACCTCTTCGCCCTCTGCGTAGTTCGGGGGCTGCGGACTGAGGAATTTGTCCAGTCTTGCCGAGGCGGTGATGCGGTTGGTTTTTTCATCGAGGAAGACAAAGACAACATATGATTTGCCTTGGGCCATTTTGTCCTGCTGTTCACTCTTCGGCACAAACAGATCTTTTTCCAGCCCCCAGTGCAGGAAGGCGCCCGACGGTGAGCTCGCCACCACCCGCAATCCGGCAAACTGACCGACCGTTGCCTGGGGTTTGCGGGTGGTGGCCCGCAGATGGTCTTCCCGGTCCGTATAAACAAAGACCTCAACCTCATCGCCGGCCCGGCACTTCTCGGGAACATCCCTGATCGGCAGGAGAATATCCCCTGACTCACCGCCATCAAGGTGGGCGCCGTAGTCCCGGGTTCTTTTTACCGTAAGCCTATTTATCCTGCCGATTAGCGCCATTTTTCCCCCTGTTTTTTTTTTGCGCGGTACCCGTGGTCCGCCCCCGCCAGCTGCCCGCGGCGCCCCAATGTTAAATTCCGGTTCATATCCCACGGTGAACTGGCTCGACGTGTTATTGCGGATGCTCAGGAAATGGGCATTATCTTTATCAAAGGGACAAAGCGGCATGGCACAGGGCGCAAAGCCGAATTTTTGATAAAAGCGGGGATCGCCTAAAACAAAGATGGTATTTGCCTTGATGACCTCCTGCCGCAAGGCAAAGCGCAGCAACT
>JBFMAY010000029.1:0-49180 GCA_040755455.1 Thermodesulfobacteriota bacterium
CATTCTCCTTGGTTTTGCTTTGGTGGTACAAAACAATACCATGATATGTCATGAAGCTCAATTATTTCAATATGTTACTTGATATTTTCCCGTTAGGAAAATATTCAGTCATTTTGCAAGAGGCTCAAGGGAAAGGCAAAACCAAAGGTGTGGAGCCAGATTGGCTGTTTTTCCATCCGCATCATCATGAGGGCTGCCTTTGTCATGGGCATGATTGATGGCGAAAAACAGGGGCGTTGGTGTGGACATGCAGTTGTCGCCTAACAGCCCATTGCCTACGATTATCATACTCCATCTTACAAATAACTTACAGATTGGGCGAAAAAATAAAATTGTGGGGCACATTTTACTCATAGGCACCCACACCCACCTCTGCGACCAGGTCTTTGCTCAGGACAGGCAGGAAGTAATCCACCGGGCGCAGGAAACGGGCATGGGGGGCTGTGATCATTCCACGCATGAGTTCGGTTCATTCCGCCGCAATTTTTACCTCTTCCCCAACTCCCGCTGAAAGTGCTTAAAACTCAGAGGCGCCGGGCCGCCGTCGTGGCCGGGCTGCAGTGCCCTGGCCAGATAGCGCTGCATGAAGGAGTCCTCCCGCCTGCGGGCCTCGGCCAGGGAGAATTTGGGGCGGAGGGCATTCTTCGGCCTATGGCCGGAATTTTTTGCCCCTTGCCATCCTTGGGCAAAGGCCCTCTGGCCATAGCGCAGCAGGTAGAGAAAGGAGTGGTGGGTGGAGATGGCTCCGGCCCAGGGGTAATGGTCGAGGTGGTAGTGCCGGGAAAGGGCGGCGATGCTGTCATCAAGTGAATCAACAGAGTCTTCATCGTCGTCGCTTGCGGTCATGCGGTACAGGGGGAAAAGCCTGAAGACATCGCCCGCGGTATGGTAGATCGAGGCAATGCCGAACTGCGCCGGCCGGCAGGCGATGCGCGAGCCGGGGGTGAGATTGAAGTCGCCGACGATGAACTGATCGATCATGGCGTTTTCCGCCTCGATGAGGGCCAGGGTTTGGGCCGCTTCCAGCCGGGTTTCGCCCGGATGATTGACAAAGGTCATCCAGCTGGTGGCGATGCCCGCCTGGTGAAAATTGCGGTTGATGCGGCGGATCAGCTCCGCCTTGATGCCCTTGTTCATCAGCCCCAGGACCCGGTCCGAGCCGCTTTCGATGCCGAAGGCCACGGCGCGGAGCCCGGCCTGCTGGAGCAGCCGGCAGTTCTCCGGGGTGTAGGCGGCCTCAATGCGCAGGTCGGTTGACCAGCGGATATCCAGCCCCGCATCAATGATGCCGCGGGCCAGGTCGAGGGCATAGGCCGGGGCCAGCACATCGCAGGAGAGATAGAAATTTTTCACCCCGAACTCTTCCTGCAGGCCGCGCAAATCGGCCACCGCCTGTTTCACCGGGATTTCCCGGTAGAGGTGGCGGCCCGACTGGTTGAAGCCGTAACAGCAGAAGGAGCATTTGTTCCAGTAGCAGCCCCTGGTGGGGCTGTAGAGCAGCAGACGGTCCGGCGCCAGATAGCGGTTCAGTTCGAGATCGCCGTAATCCGGGGCCGCGCCGTCGGCCAGGTTCAGGGTCCAGGCCGGCCCTCGCAGGATGGCGCCGGTGGCCGGATCTTGCATCATCAGGTTGGGGATGGCGGCGAGCCGCTCCGGATCGGCAAGACCTGCGGCCAGCAGCGGCAGCAACTCTTCCAGGGTTTTTTCCCCCTCCTGCAGGCCCACTGCGTCCGCGTAGTCGAAAATCCGTTTTACCGCCTCCGGACTGCCGTGCCGGACGATCTGATCAAGGCATGGACCGCCCAGCATGATGAAACAGGCCGGGAAATACTCCCTGATCAGTCTGCACAGGTAAAAGGTTTCGGGAATCTGGGAAACAAAGGTCAGGGAAAGGCCGATAAAAGGCGGCGGGGTGAGACCTGCCAGCTGGGCGCGGTAAAAGGGGTCAAACGGACTGCAGCGGCCGCCGATATAATGGTCCAGCAGGTCGAAGTCCCAGGGCGCGGCCAGATGATTGGCCTGGTTGAAGCTGAAGCGGAAGGGGAAAAAAACCGCCTCCATGAGGCGGAAGAGCTCCTCCAGGCCGTTGCGGCCGCGCTGGTAAGCCTTTTTCTGGTAAAACTGGCGCGCATCCCGCATGACCGCGGCGCATTGGCCGAAATCCCGGTCCAGGGTCATGGCCTCCGCCACCCGCCGGTATTCCATCTGTTCATGCAGCAAGAGCCTGCGCCGTTTGTTCAAATCATGGAAACGATCCGCCAGCCGCTGCCGCCATCCATCAATGGTGCCAGGGTCCAGCAGGAAATCAAGCCCGGCAATATTGAGATCCCGCACCACTGCCTCGATGCCGCGTTGCCGCAGATAGCCCTTGAGGGTGGGCAGGGCCACATAGGGCCAGGTGGGATCGGCGAAAGGCGGAAAGAGTAGCAGGGCTTTGCCGGCCGGCATCGGTTGGCGGCAATTGACGTTTTTCATGTCAGTGGGTGGCTTGGCTGCCTGGGATAAGCGGATTACAATGAATTCTGCCTGATGCTGGTACCCGGCGCCGGGTTTGGCGCTGGTTCGTCAACGAAATCAAGGAAAGAGAAAAAGCCAAAGCCGGGGAAAAGGGGTTCGGCATCCATGGCATTGGCCATAATCGTCATGTATTGTTCCCGGAAGGCGTTCATGTCGACCGGACCATTCAGGAAGCTGGCCTTCTTGGCTGCATGGCTCTGTCTGGCTTTGTTCTGCGTCACGTAGCTGAGGATGATCTTCGGGACATCGTAGTGATGTATTTTGCGATAGCGGACCGCCTGGCCGTTTTCGACGATGTAGATTCTGTTCAGATGGATGGAGTCTTCGGCATTGTCGAGATAGTTGAGATCGGCATAGGTCTTTGGGCCTAAAGAAAGCGACGGCAGGTGATCGCTCACCAGGATGATGATGCTTTTCGGATCGATCCGCAAGAGTTCCCGCACGTACCGGGCAATGGCCTCGGTGCGGTAGTAGTACTGGTTTACCGCCTTCTCGATAAATCCGTCCCGGAACTCTCCCTGCATGGTGATAACCAGGGGCCGCTTGTCAGTGTTGATGTCATGGGGAGTATGGCCGTACATGCTCATGATGTAGTTGAAAAGAGGCTGGTCCGGATTCTCCTTGACCCGTTTCGCAATAAACGCCAGATTCTGGGCTAACAGATCCCCGTCAAACATGTAGGTCTCGCCGGTAGGGTCCCCCATGGTGAAATAGGTTTCCCGTCCCTGGGCAAATTCGCTGGGGTAGTAGATTTCACCAAAGCCCATCCCTGAGTAAGCATTGGTCGAATTAAAAAAGTCAGGCAGAAAGGCATTGGTGGCAATGGTTTGATACCCGCCCTGGGCGAGGACGTTTGGCAGACAATAGGTCTTGGCGCCGGTGAACACATCGAACTCGACGCTGGACAGTTCGCGCATGGCCGGCACCCCGCACAGCAGCTCAAACTCGGCCTGGGCCGTACCGCCGCCGAAGATCGGCGACACGGAAAGCCCCTCCTTGCTTTTGAACAGTTTCTCGAAATCCGGATGGGTGGGGTTACGGGAAAAGCGGGCGTTGCGCAACAGGTTGGGATCAAAAAAACTCTCCAGCACGATCAGGTGGACGTTGCCCTTGGCCCGTATGGCGTTGACCTTATCCACATCCTTGGCAAACGCCTGTTGAATGAAGGCGTGGCCGCGATAGTCGGTGGTTTTTTCCAGGGAACTTTTTCTCTTGGCCTCGTTATAGAGCGTCATGCTGATGCGGCCGATGGAGCCGGCGCTCACCCGGTCGGTACAGGGGTCGATCGTTTTCTGGGTCTTTTCAAAGGCCGCAATGAACAGATCGGGAGAAAGCTCGATCAAGAGGGGCAAGGCCAGCAGCGGCAGGGCGCCCACAACCAGCGGGCGAAACCTGCGCCATTGCAGCATGGCCAGGAAGGCGAGGATGGGCAGCACGAGCAACAGAATGGCGAGCACCCTGATGACTGGGGACAGCACCGCAAACATCTCCGGCAGCGCGCTCACCTCCGTCATGCGCAGCAGTCGGCCGAGCATGATATGATAAACGTCGAAAATCCCGTAAAGCAGAAAAATAGGTACAGCAGTCACCAGGGCCTGCAGTCTGGATTTGCGGGTGATCAGGTTGCAGTAGTAGTAAAAGTACAGGAGAAGCGGGATTTCCAGGCGCCAGGCGGTGTGCATCGACGGCAATCCGCCGTGCTGCTGCATGACCCCTGTGTAGGCAAAGAGGAACAGCAGGAAGACAAGGTACCGGGAAGTCAATGGTTTCAGTGGGGAGAGGGAAAGGCGCATTGCATCTATATACCACTAACGGCGGGTGTTTTCAACAGGGGAAAGGCCAGGTGAGGTTGGTTCACTTGACCTGCATGTTTTTTCACCTCTATTGTTTCCCGTCCTTATCCCCTTAGGGACTCTGATCCGCGGAGGGAGAATGCCACATCAAATATCAGAGTATGCCAAATTATCCCCAAGTTGGGATGTCTACCGAGCCCACCCTCGAAAGGGGTATCTCAAGCACAACCACCGCTGATCAGTTACGGGTTTTGTGTTTGGACAAGACGCCGCGGCTCCGGTTTTTCTTCAGCATCCCGGCGACGGTAAACAAAGCAAGGCAGAGAACAAAACCGATGCCCACGCCGATAAATATTTTGCCCCAGCCGCTACCAATTACCTTTGCCAAAGGAGAAGTTGCCGGTTCCGGTTGAGCAGTGGTTACGGGTGGTGTTGCAGCAACAGAAGCAGGCGGCGCAGCAGGGGCGCTGACAGCGGCGGGCTTCGGTGTTGCTTTCACAAGTTCGGGTTGCGGCGGTACGAGGCTGAAGCCCTTGGCCAACAGTTCCGCGGCCTTGGCGTCGCGCACCTTGCGGTCCTTGCTGCCCATGACCATCGTGATGATCCGCACCCCGCCCTTCTTGGCCGTGGCGGCGATGGAAAATCCGGCCGCATCATAAAAACCGGTTTTGAAACCGTCACAGCCGGGGACCCTGGTCAGCAGTTTGTTGTGATTGCGCATGATGAATTTATCATCGCGAAAGCCCCTGCTCTGGGTGCCGGTGTATTTTAATGCTTCAGGCCGTTTGGCCAGCTCGCGGCAGACAATGGCGAGATCACGGGCCGTGGTGACATCCGGTTGCTGTCCCGCGGAGGGCGGCAGACCGTGCACGGAGTTAAAACGGGAGTTTTTCATCCCCAATTCCTGCGCCTTCTGATTCATCAAGGCGATAAACCCCTCCTTGGAACCCGCGATATGGGTAGCCAGGGCAACCGCTGCATCGTTGGCTGACTGTACCATCAAGGCGTAGAGGAGGTCTTCCACTGAAAATTGTTCTTTCGGGTCAAGATAGACCTGCGACCCGCCGGTTTTGGCGGCTTCCGGGGTCACCTGCACCATCTCGTCGAGTTTCAGCGCCCCTTGCTCGATTCGGTCGAGGATAACATAGAGATTCATCAGCTTGAGCACACTGGCCGGATATACCTCGGCATCGGCGTTTTCTTCAAACAGTGTTTTTCCGCTGTCCGCATCGATCACCAGGGCCGAAACATAAGGATCCTTGGCTATGACGTTCAGGGGGGTACGGGCGGCCATGGCGGCGGGTGCCAGCAAAACCAGGAAAAGGATACAAAGGGCAAGACGTTTCATATTTTTTTACAAAGCTCCTTATCAATCAAACAGGGGGATTCAATCCGGCATGCCTGCCGTGCCGGTGGGATTGCAAACCCTGTCTTTTTTAACCGCGTCACTCACATGATTTTCTCAATTGAGTCTGCCACGGAACCGGCAAACCCGGCGGATTTTCTGACTGGCAGTTTATACCATTTCGAGAATTTTGCACAGGGGGTAGAAAAGGCACTTCCCCTTCCCGGAAAAGCCAGGCAAGGGGAAGTGTCAGGAAGTGGCATCAGCTTACCTGAAGTGATGGAAATTTTCAATAAGGATATCTCGGCAGGCCGGAAAGCCGCACGCGAAGGTTGCGGCGCTGTTCAGCGGATCAGCGGATTTTTAACGGTCTGGCCGGGGCTGCGCCATGCCCTTTGAAAATAAATTTCTCAAGCGCGTGAAAATCGATAAAATGAATGAATGGTTTGCCCCTCTCATGGCGTTGTTGCATCATCACAATTTGAAAAGAGTGAATAGCCAAAGGAATAGGGTTGGGCAAACGACCTGTAATATGACCTTATCTTGTAGGAATAAATAGCCCCTGAGGTAAGTCCGGTGTTGCTGTATGATGTGCTGTTTGCGCCCACGGTGGCAAGCAGGCTCCAGGTGCTTGTGGAATCGCACAGGCCGGATTTCCGGGATATCCTGAAACCTGTCTCATTGGTGCTTTTGTCCGCCCAGGCGAGGTTTATCTGACTGGATAACGCGGCAGTCGCAGCAAGACTTTTGGGCATGTAAGGAACAACCGCAATAGTGGTCGCCGGTGAACAACCACTGCTGTTGCATGCCTTGATATAATAACTGTAGGTAGTTGCCGCGGTATTTCCGTTTGCGGCAGTATCGGTGTGGCTCACCGCGTTCGCCAGTTTTGTGGCAAGAAGAGCCCAGGATGCTGTCCCAACCTTTCTATATACCTTGAAACTCGTCTCGTTGGTGGAGTTATCCGTCCAGGTCAATTTTATCTGGCTTGTGGACAGGGAGACGGCATTGAGATTGGTTGGCAACCTGGGTGTTCCGGCAAGGGCGGTTTTCGCCGCCGCGCAGTTGGAATAGGAAGAGTTGCCAGCTTCATTATAGGCCTTCACCCGGTAGGAGTAAGTGGTACTGGCGGACAACCCCGAGCTGGTAAAGGTGATGGCGTTTTCCCCTAATGTAGCGATCCGCGACCAGGCGTTAACCGAGTCACATGCCCCTATTTTCCTCTCAACCTTGAAACCTGCTTCATCACTGGCGTTGTCCTTCCAGGTAAGTACGATGCTTGTTGCGGAAGTGGCCTTTGCTATCAGGGATGATGGGGCGGCTGGGTGGGGTATCTCAAATTCAAACACACCGCCACCCCCGGTGCTGGCATAGATTATCGCTGGTGTAACAGGATCAATGGCCAGGGCGCGGACATAGGTGTTGGTTAATCCTGTATTAAAAGCAGCCCAGCTGCCGCCGCCATTGGTGCTCTTGCACACGCCGCCATCAGTGCCGGCATAGACTGTTGCTGGGGTGTCAGGATCGATGGCCAGGGTATGGACATCGGCATAGGTTAACCCGGTATTCACCGCAGTCCAGGTGCCGCCGCCATCGGTGCTCTTGCACACGCCGCCATCAGTGCCGGCATAGACTGTTGCCGGGGTGTCAGGATCGATGGCCAGGGTATGGACAACGGTGTTGGTTAATCCTGTATTCACCGCAGTCCAGGTGCCGCCGCCATCGGTGCTCTTGAACAAGCCGCCGCCAAATGTGCCGGCATAGATTGTTGCCGGGGTGTCAGGGTCGATGGCCAGGGTATGGACAACGGTGTTGGTTAATCCTGTATTCACCGCGGTCCAGGTGCCGCCGCCATTGGTGCTCTTGAACACGCCGCCGCCATAATAAGTGCCGGCATAGATAGTTGCCGGGGTGTCAGGATCGATGGCCAGGGCACAGACAGAGGTGTTGGTTAATCCTGTATTCACCGCAGACCAGGTGCCGCCGCCATCAATGCTCTTGAACATGCCGCCGCCAAATGTGCCGGCATAGATTGTTGCCGGGGTGTCAGGATCGATGGCCAGGGCACAGACGGAGGTGTTGGTTAATCCTGTATTCACCACGGTCCAGGTGCCGCCGCCATCGGTGCTCTTGAACAAGCCGCCGCCATAAGTGCCGGCATAGATTGTTGCCGGGGTGTCAGGGTCGATGGCCAGGGAAATGACATGGGTGGATGTTAATCCTTTATTCACCGCGGACCAAGTGTCGCCGCCATCAATGCTCTTGAACACGCCGCCGCCAGATGTGCCGGCATAGATAGTTGTCGGGGTGTTAGGATCGATGGCCAGGGCATAGACAGAGGTGTTGGTTAATCCTGTATTCACCGCAGACCAAGTGCCGCCGCCATCGGTGCTCTTGAATACGCCGCCGCCGTAAGTGCCGGCATAGATAGTTGCCGGGGTGTCAGGATCGATGGCCAGGGCATGGACAACGGTGTTGGTTAATCCTGTATTCACCGCCGTCCAGGTGCTACCGCCATCGGTGCTCTTGAACACGCCGCCGCCATCCCAGGTGCCGGCATAGATAGTTGCCGGGGTGTCAGGATCGATGGCCAGGAAAATGACATGGGTGGATGTTAATCCTGTATTCACCGCAGACCAAGTGCCGCCGCCATCAATGCTCTTGAATACGCCGCCGCCGTAAGTGCCGGCATAGATAGTTGCCGGGGTGTCAGGATCGATGGCCAGGGCATGGACAACGGTGTTGGTTAATCCTGTATTCACCGCAGACCAAGTGCCGCCGCCATCGGTGCTCTTGCACACGCCGCCACCCCAAGTGCCGGCATAGATAGTTGCCGGGGTGTCAGGATCGATGGCCAGGGCATAGACAGAGGTGTTGGTTAATCCTGTATTCACCGCCGTCCAAGTGCCGCCGCCATTGGTGCTCTTGAACACGCCGCCATAACCATAATAGGTTCCTGCATAGATAGTTGCCGGGGTGTCAGGATCGATGGCCAGGGCATTGAGCTTGGTATTGGTTAATCCTGTATTCACCGCCGTCCAGGTGCCGCCGCCATCAATGCTCTTGAACACCCCGCCGCCATCGATGCCGGCATAGACTGTTGCCGGGGTGTCAGGATCGATGGCCAAGGCGTTGATATATCCCCCCTCAGGCCCATTGCTGGTCCACTCATTGATGCCGGCCTTTGCCATGCCTTTTGCAGAGAAGACCAGCAGACTGGCTAATAAAACAGCCATCAGCCAACGGCAAACCGAATTGACGCTGCAGCGAATCATGGAAGTCCCTCAATATGCCAAATTGCCCGCGAAATCCAGGCCAGCTGTCAGCTTAACCGCCTGCGGCTGGCCGTTCCTCTTCTTTCTTCCTGGTGACCGTTTTTCCTTCCGTGCCGTTTTCGTGTCAAACCCGCGCGCCTGGCCTCCTCCCCCCTCCCCAGAAAGAAACTAACGGAAAAGGGAGCGAATAAAAAAAGCCGAGTCACCGTCATGAATCAGGCAACCCGGCTGACTTTTCAGCCCCGTGGCTTTCCGTCCTCACCTTGCGGTGAGTTTGACTTTATCTGTCGTTATCCTGGCAAATATTTATAACAAAATTCCATGGGTGTAAATACGGCAAATTGCCGCACCTTTTAAAAGTTATAAGCCGCCAAGATTCGCATTGGCAATCCATTGCCGTGAGTGAAACAAGGGATTGGAGGTGCTTCCGGCATCTCTTGTGATTGAAACAGCGGTTGATGATGCGTTCTGCCTATCTGGTATGGCTTGACGGTTATTCTCATCCAGCGGATTCAAGAGTGTCTTGCAGGTCAATGCCTGAACCAGGCCCAGAGAGGTGATGGTCCCCGATATTGGTTTCTCACCTTGTGTCCTGGGTTGTCCCGTACGGAGCATTGCATCCGTCTGCCGCTTTGTAAGCACGACGAAACGACGAAACGTGACAGGACTAAAGGGAAATCAGCGGACAATCCCGAGATTGTAAAGTTTTGTAAACAAGGCGCTGCGCATTTTTACATAACTTAACATGAGTTTTGCCCGCTGAGGACCGATGATGAAGGGAAACGGCCTGCCGGTCCGCCGCAGGGGTGGAGTCGCCGGGCCGGTTATTTCCTTACAACACGGACACCAAGGAGGCAGCATATGAGCACGATCAGCAGTCTGGGCAGTTCCATGGGCATGATGATGAATGCCCTGGCCATGCGGAAGCCCGATCAACAGCAGATGTTCGGCAATGTCGATACGGACGCAAGCGGCACGGTGGATCAGACCGAATTGACATCCTTTGCCGAGGGGTTGTATGAGAAAACCGGCATTGAGATCAACGCGGAGGAGGCCCTGTCCGCCTATGACACGGATGGGGACGGGGGGCTCTCCCAGGAGGAAATGGAGGCGATGATGGGCGCCTATATGCCGCCCCCGCCGATCATGCCCGCCGCAGGCGAAGAGCCCGGCGGCACCGGCATGAACCGCGGGTCCATGCCTCCGCCGCCGGATAAGGAGGAGATGTTTGCCAACATTGATACGGACGCAAGCGGCACCATCGACGAAACCGAGCTAGCCTCCTTTGTCGAACAGCTTGCCGAGGATACGGGCATTGAGATCAACGCGGAAGATGCCCTCACCACCTACGACACGGACGGGGACGGTGCCCTGTCGCAAGATGAGTTGGATACGATGATGGCTGGGAGTATGCCGCCGCCCCCGACACCCCCTCCCTCGCAGGTTATAGCCGCCTATAACCAGAACACCGGCGAGACCGACAGCGAGACCATTTCCCAGCTGCTGTCCCTCTTCGGCGATTTCGGGGATGAGGATCAGGGCTACTCGTATACGCCGTTAAGTATCAAGGCGTAGAGGGAAAACTCAGGCAATGCCGGACAGGAGGCGGCCGGGCAATCACATGGCGCGCGGCCGTTTCCTGTCGGACATCAGCCGGCAAGGGGCAGGGTGATGATCACCAGCAATCCGCCTCCTTCAGCGTTGGCGGCCTTCATGTTGCCGCCATGCAGGCGGACGGCCCGTTCGGCAATGGCCAGGCCGATGCCGGTGCCGCCGCTGTTGCGGTCACGGGCCTCGGCCACCCGGAAAAAGGGTTTAAAGAGATGCCGCAGGCACCACTCCGGGGCGCCTGGGCCGTGATCACGCACCGCGATAACGGCCAGCCGCGCTTCCCCTTCCAGAACCGTTGAGCAGGATATCTCAACCTCGGTGTTGTCGCGGGTATAGCGCACCCCATTGCGTATCACATTTTCCAAAGCGCGGCGCAGCAGCTCCTGGGAGCCGTGCATGACCGCCCCGGCAGCACAGCCGGCCGCCAGCGTTACCCGGCGGTTGCGGCTGCCTGCCTCAAAATCCGCGTCAACCGTCACCGCCCGGAGAAGTTCCGGCAGATCCACGGTGTCTCTTTCCAGTTCCTGGGCCCCGCTTTCCAGGATGGTGAGGGTCATGAGCTGGCCGATCAGTTCATTGAGGCGTTCCGACTCCTTTTCGATGCGGGCCAGGGGCTGAGCGGCATTTCCGCCGGCCCGCTGCCGGGCCAGTTCCAGGGCCACGTTGAGCCGGGCCAGGGGCGAGCGCAGCTCGTGGGAGATGTCGCGCAGCAGCCGTTTCTGGGCCAGCAGCAGGCCCTCGATCCGCTCCGCCATGGCGTCGAAATCCCGGCCCAGGTCCGCCACCTCGTTGCCTTCGCGGCCCATGTCCCCGGCAACCCGCACCGAGAAATCGCCGCCGGCAATGCGGTTGGTCGCCTCCCGCAGCTTGCGGATGGGGGCGGTGAGCGAGCGGGCGAGGAAATAACAGACCAGACCGCAGGCAAGGGAGTAGAGCAGGATATTATCCCAGGGGGTATGACGCGCGAGAGGGAAGGGGGGGCGGGGCGGTTCCGGTATCTTCAGGACAATGACCAGTGGTTGCCCGTCCTTGCCCCAATCCTGAGCAAGACGGCGGCCAAGCCATCGGTCCCCTGGCGGCGGAGGATGGTTTTCCTCTTCGCCGGCCATGATCCTTGCCGCGGTGTCACTGGCCTCGGCCGGCGCCTGCCGCCCGCAGAGAGAAGCGCCCGGGCCGGCAAAGAGATAGATGCTGATGCCGGATCGCTGCTCGATGTTGTCCACATAGGCGCGCAAACCATCCTGACCGCCTTCATGCCAGGCCGCAAGGGCTTCGTCGCCATACCTGGCCATGGCCTGCATGCTGAAATCGCGCATGCTGGGGAAGGGATGCTCCGGCCGGTTTTTGAGGCCCACGAAATAGAACGGCACGCCCATCAGCACGATGGTCAGCCAGAAACTGAAGAATATCTTAAGAAATAAGCTGCGCATGATCTCCGTGTGACGGCCGCGGACCGCTTACGAAGCGGATTGGGCATAAAGGTAGCCCACGCCGCGTATCGTCTTGATCCGTTCCCGGCCGTTGACCTCCTGCCCCAGTTTTTTGCGCAGGCTGCTGACATGGACGTCGATGCTGCGGTCAAAGGTGGACAGTTTGCGGTCCAGCACCCTTTCGGTCAGCTCCTCCCGGCTCACCACCTGTCCGGCCATCTTGAGCAGTTCGTAAAGCAGGGAAAACTCAACCGTGGTCAGTTCGAGGTTTCCGCCGTTCTGCATAACGGACCTGGTGCCGGGATCAAGGCAGATATCGCCGGCGATCAGCTTCTCCGCCCGCATCTGCTGTCCGTCTTCGGGCAGGTGTGCCTCGCTGCGGCGCTGAATGGCCCTGATCCTGGCCAGCAGCTCGCGGGGGTTGAAAGGCTTGGGCAGATAATCGTCCGCCCCCATTTCCAGGCCGATGATGCGATCAATCTCTTCACCGCGGGCGGTGAGCATGAGCACCGGCACCGCCGAGCTGGCGCGGATATGGCGCAGGACCTCAAAGCCGTTCATGCCGGGCAGCATCACATCGAGCACCACCAGATCATGCTCCCCGGACAGGGCACAGGCGAGCCCCTGCTGGGCCTGATGCATTGCCGACACGGCAAAGCCTTCCGGCTGCAGATAGTCAACAAGCAGCTCGCATAACTCCGTGTCGTCATCGATCACCAGTATCCGGCTCATGGTCAGTATTTTTTCACTCCCCGTCAGGTCAGCAAGATTTTCATTGTACTGATGCCTGTGCGAATTTGCTGTAAAGAATTGTAAAGTTTTCGCAGGCAAAAGGGAGAAGGCGGGAGGCGGAATTCAGGGAACGGATTCGGCACCGGTGCGGCAAGCCCGGCAGGGCTAAACAGGACGGGGCTGGATGCCGATCATCGGATACTTTTCCCGGCGGGATTTGTCAACCCTGAAGAAAAGGCGGGTTTCACCCGCAGGGGCGATTCAATTGAAACTACAGATAGTTCACTAGATATTTATTGACCTTGTCGCATGATTGCATATATATGATCCATATAACCCCTAAAGATTAAATGAAGAAAAATGGAGAGAGGTATGCACAGGCACAGGATGGGAGTAAATCTGTTGAAATTGATGGTATGTCTTCTAGCCATAGGACCATTGCAAATAGGGATCCCCACGGCTCATGCGGAAGAAGCTGTTGTCGAGCAGGCGGTTGATGTTGACGCTTTGTTTGAGAAAGGCATGGATGCCAGGGAGGAAGGGAGGCTGCAGGATGCCATCATGGCCTTTCATTCTATCTTGAGCTCCCAGCCACTGCTGCACCGGGCTCGCCTTGAGCTGGCTGTTGCCTACTATAAATCCATGCAGTATCAGGATGCCATGGAGCAGGCCCAGAAAGTTCTCGATGATCCCCAGACTCCGCCCAACGTCCGGGTAGCTGTTCTGGCTTTTATGGCCCAGGCGAAAACCGGGGCCTCCATGGTGGCCGCCCAATCATACTGGGACTTCCCAGTTTCCATCGGTTATCTGCATGACAGCAATGCCAATGTCGGTCCCGGCACCACTATTATTCCCGGCCTTGGTGAACTCGACCCCAATTCCGCGTCAACTTCCGATAGCGCCAGGGTTGTCAACGTGGGCATTAATCATAATTATCAAACCGGAAAAATGTTGAACTGTGGGGAGATCCCGGCCATGTTTTTCTGGCAGAGCGGGGTCAATGTTTATGACAGAAGCTATTTTGATGAAGATGATTACAATTTAAATGTCATCAGTTTACGTACCGGCCCGGCTCTGATCACCAGAGGACAATGGCGGGCCAATTTGAATTTCCAGGAGGATATCATTGCCTACGGCGGTAACAAACTGGCGAATTATCACAACATTATGCCGAGCGTTACCCTGCACTTCCCCTATGCAATAGAGGCCACCTTGGATGCCACCTTTACCTGGAGAGATTTTGAGCGCGACATCGATGAAGGCCGGGACAGCGACTATGTGGCTCCCCGTCTTTCCGTCGGCTACGTGACTCCTGATAAAAAAATAGCCCTCCAGGCAGGGGCGCAGTTGTTTGATGAAAATGCGGATGCAGACCGTTACGACAATGACGGATACAATCTTTTCGGCGGCGTTTCCTGGAATTTTATCGAAAACGCCTTATGTTATTTTAATTACAATTACAGAAGTATAGAGTACGACGGCACGATCCTCGATCTTGATCTTGTCTTAAAAGAACGGGATGAGGATGAAGACACCGTGACAGTTGGAGCTTCCTACACATTTAAAACGGAAAATTTCCTGAACGACTGGACGTTTGATGTCAAAGCCATGGAGATTAACTATGATTCAAACACCTATCTCTATGATTACGACAGAACCCAGTATGAGTTCACCCTGAGCAAGACTTTTTGATATGGCATGACAAACCTTACCCAAGGAGTTATGCCATGATGGCGTGAAGCACAAAACCTGGTTCTTGGTGATCCAGGTTTTTTTGTTTGACCTGGAAATTCCATTTTTTTGGAATGGATTCCAGAAAAATGGAATGGTGAGGCGACGCATGGAAGCTACCAAACAGGTCAGCAGGTGTAACACCCCGTAATCATGATACCTGTTAAATATTTTTACAGAAGGTCTGTTTTTTGCAGAATAAATGAGAAAGAAGCATCGATATTCCCAGTGATTCAGGATGAAATGACTAAGAGATAATGGAGGATGACCATGAAGAAAACGCGCAAAATATACCTGGCAACCACACTTGTCGCTCTGGCCTTGGCAGGGGGGCAGTCGGTATATGCCAAAGCACAGAACGCTGATGAAGACGTACATAACTGGGGTCCCTGGGACAAGATGGTGAGCCCTGCCGCTGGTCCTGAAGCTGTGAACCTGAACCCGCTTGCCTTTGCTCTGCCCAATGACTACGAGGAAGAAAGGGATGTCATCGATATCAGACCCGAGCCTCCTGTTCCTCCCGAACCCCCTCCCCCCCCTCCTCCTGTTGTGGGGCTTGTCTGCCCGGACGGCGCCTTATGCGGCTATGGCCAGACCAGCGAGTGGTCGTATAATAACGACTACAGCCAGGAATCCTATGATGGCGGCGAAGGCCCCATGAAGCCATGGCAGGTAGCACTGGTTGTCGACAAGAACGGCGATCCCTCTGCCACGGACTGGTCGGCCGACAAGTTTCCGGATGCTTACAATTATTATAACGATACGCAATATTGGCGATATTCCCTTTCAGGTAGTTACGATTATGGCTACCCCGATCCCAACGGAGTAATCAGTTTGTTGGCCATGAACCTGCGGGATGAGTCAACCCAAAAGACCGGCACCATGCCTTTTTACTATCCGCCTGATGTGAATTTCCCGGAGGAGGGAGCAACGGGATACAGTAATTATTATATTGAAAACTGGACGAATGTCGTTTGGGATGTTGAAGGCGGTGAGCGTAGCGAAAATATCTGGTTGGAAGTCAATCTCGTGCCGGTTCTTGGAGAAGAATCAGGAATCTACTATGTCTGGTATGGCCAGTCTTCATATGCAACCACCCGGGTGGATTGCGAGGAAGGCGACGAGGGCTGCTATGACAGCCAGACAAGAGAACAAATGTATGGGCAGTTTATTGTCGGCACCCCCACCACTCTTGCCCAGATGAATACCCAGATTGATGAGCGTGTCAATGCCGGCAATGTTATCGCTAACTATCGTGGCCAATCAGCATCTTGGAGCGGTTCCCAGGATGTGCGCATAAGGGTTAATTTCGGCAACAGCACCTGGACCGGCACCTGGAACGGTGGAGCGGATGGTGATACTTGGGTTGATAAATCCAACAATCATGTCTATAATGAGGTCGGCTTCAAGGCCAAAGGCGATGTTCTTGGCAATACCTTTGTCAGCAACTCGTTATCCGCCCTTGACGGCACCGTTACCGGCAAGGTCCAAGGCGCCTTCTTCAATCCAAAGGCCAATGTTGTTGTCGGTGTTGTCGACATCGTCAAATCACGAACCGACGGCACCTATACCAAGGCCCCCCATGTCAGCACCTTTGCGGCAATGGAGGGTTATGTCAGACCAGAAGTACTTCGTTAAATTGAGTTGATACTTGTATGAGAAAGCGGGGAAGGGATTGCAATAATCTCTGCCCCGCTTTTTTTTATATAATTATCTGCAAATGTGAGCAGAACAAAGAGAGAATGTAATGCCTGTTGGTAATGTGCTCAGCACTGTTCCGGGTATACTCTGGCCTGCCCTGCCCGGTCCCCATGGAGCCAAAATGCTCTCCGTCCAGTACCAGTTGGAGCAGAGCCAGTGGCTTGCCGCTGACAAACTCAAAGCCGTCCAGCTGCTCCAGTTGTATCAGGTCGCGCACCATGCGGCGACATCTGTCCCGTATTATCAATCCCTTTTTGCCGAACAAAAAATAACAATCAGACAAGAGAACATTGAAGAGGTCTGGGCCGCCATTCCTCTTCTCACAAGGACAACCATTCAGGAACAGGGAAAGCGGTTGATAAGCAAAAATATACCCGCCTCCCACGGCAGCCTGCATAAAATCCAGACATCCGGCTCCACGGGCAGGCCGATAACCACCTTTGGCACAGCCATCACCTCTTTCATGTGGCTCAGCTTAACCCTGCGGGATCATCTCTGGCATAAGAGAGATTTGTCGCGGATGTTTGCCGCCATCCGGCCCGAAGGAAACCTGGAGCCGGGGAAAGGAGTCAGCCGGCAGGGGTGGGGGCCGGCGACTGACGCAGTATTTGCCACAGGCCCTTCCGCTGCCCTCAGTGTTCGAACCTCCGTGGCCGACCAGGCTGCGTGGCTGCAAAAACAGGATCCTGCTTATCTCCTTTCGCTCCCTTCCAATGTGGCCGCCCTGGCTGAGTATTTTCTCAGCAGTCAGGAAACTCTGCCCAACTTGAAAGAAGTCAGGACCTATGGCGAAATCGTCGGAGCAAATGTCCGGCAATTGTGCCGGCAGGCATGGAACGTCCCTGTGGTAGACATGTATACATCCCAGGAGGTGGGATACATCGCTTTGCAGTGCCCGGGGCACAAACATTATCATATCCAGAGTGAGAATCTGCTGGTCGAGATTCTTGATGGGGATGATAAACCAGTTGCTCCCGGCGGAACCGGCAGGATTGTTCTGACAACGCTGCATAATTTTGCCATGCCGCTGATCCGGTATGTGGTCGGCGACTATGCCGAACTGGGAGAGTCGTGTCCCTGCGGACGCGGTTTGCCGGTCTTAAACAAGATCATGGGCCGAAAACGCAATATGCTTCTCCTGCCGGACGGCCGGCAGCACTGGCCCAGTTTCCCCGCCGACCTGTGGCAGGAGTTCTCTGGTATCCGGCAATTTCAGCTTATCCAGAAAGAGAAAGACTTCATTATGGTAAGGCTGGTTGCGGACAGACCTCTCTCCGGTTCCGCAGAAGACAGATTGACCTCTCTTCTGCGGGACAGGTTCGGCTATCCCTTTGTGATTCAATATGAATACGTCAACATCATCGAAAGATCAAAGGGCGGCAAGTTTGAGGATTTCATATCCGAAGTTGTGCCGTGATTTTTTTTGTATTCACTCAGGGTTTGCCGCACCTGTGACGAAAAGAGGCCCGGAGACTATCGCTGGGTTTGCTGCAAAATATAGGCAATGGTGAGATTGTCAAATAGTGCGGATCCCGTCGAGATAAAGACGTAACGGTTTGGAGTAAGACCGTCTTTTCCCATTCGGATGAGAGAGAGCAAGTCTGTCACCCCTTTCTGCTGTATTCTTCCCTGACGCAGCCATAATTTCAGATCACCGAACCTGAGTGAATCCATCGTATCAACAAAAAAATCAGCATGTTCCGCCCAGACCGGATCAAGTTCGTGCTGACTGTCGCAGTCCGCGCCTAGACTGATAACAAGAGATGCCTTGCAGTCGAACGGACCGCAGATGACAGAGCTGCTCGTTGTTGCGAGGATGATGATATCGGGGTCTTCCTGAAAGGGAGCAGAGACTGCGCGGCAGACAGGGGCGTTCAGCTGACGGTTGAGCGCGATCGCGCATTTTTCCGCTTTGCCGGCAACCGGATCATAAAACAGCACCTGATCAATGCCGAAGACTGAGCAGATATAAAAAGCGCTGTAATATCCGACCCGCCCGGCGCCAAGGATGGTAATTTTCCTGGCATGCCCGCCGAGCAGGTCTACGGCAAGAGCAGCACAGATGCCTGTCCTGGCTGAAGAGAGCAGGCACGCTTCAAAAATGTGGCTGATGAAATTCTCCGCAGGATCGACAACAAATGCCTTGCCAACGGTGATCTGGTCAGGAATTAGCACTTGCCGGGTATTGGTTCCGACAATCTTGATGGTTTTTGTAACCTTGTTGTCAAGGCGGGTCACGCAGGGCATGACTCTGAAGTCGCCGTTGCCGTCTTGATCATCAAAGATCTGTTTGGGCGGCAGTATAAAAGAAATATCCCCCGCGGCGGCACCGGCGAGAGCCCGCCAGACAAACCGATAATAATGGAGAGGCTGTGACGTCAGGCGATGATGCACTTCCAGGTCGGTAAAATAAGTATATGGCTCGGGAGTGATGCGTAAAACCCCGATTAAATCTTCAGACATCCCGTTTGTCTTCCCCATGTGTTTTACTCAAATTCACCAATGATTTTATTTTCTTTCATATGGAAGAGAGCGGCAAAGACCTGCCGATCTTAATTTCCCCCGGAAAGACGAAGACGCTGCTTAGGGGCCTCTTACCCTGGCACGTGCATGCTTGTCCATGAAACTCACAGGCAACACGGAACCCAACAAAAAACATAGCAGTCGGATACTTTTTTCAGGGGAATTTGTCAATCCTAAAGAAAAGGTGGGTTTCTGCCGCCGATACAGAGGTGTAAAATTTTTTACAGACAAGTGCATGGAACGCGATGCGCCTCTCTGTCTGACATCAACGCAGCGCCGCGTTACAAAAGGTATTTCTTATCCTTGTCAGTGATAAAAACTATCTGGCAGGGAATTTGCTATAAGTTCGCAGAACCATGGAGTAGGATGAGAGGCAGGAGGGTGGCGAAAATACGTGTGGAGCCGTGCGGGCTCGATTTGCAGCAGACTCCGCAATTTTATGCAACACAACAAAGGAGGAGAAAAATGAAAAAAATATTAGCAAATTGTCTTGTGGCGGCGACAGTATTCGGGGCCGCGTCATTTAATGATACCTGTGGAGCAGCGAATCAGTCCGTTGCGGCGGAGATGTTCAGGCCGGGAGAGATCGTCGTGGCCGGCACCGCTGCGCAGGCGCCGGCCGGGTATAAGATAAAAAAAGTGTTGCCCAATGCCGGGCTGGTTGTCCTTGAGGTGGCAAGGGGGCAGGAAGAGCGGCATGTCGCCTTATTGCAAGGCAAGGGGAAAAAGTGCGGCTTGAACCTGAAATATCAGGCGTTTTCCGCGCCGAATGATCCCCTTTACAGCTATCAGTGGAATATGCGCATGGTGCAAAGCGAAGCGGCCTGGGATATCAGTACCGGGGCAGGGGTCAGCGTGGCCATCCTTGACACCGGCCTGAAGACGGCCGGTGCTCTCGACGGGATTGACTGTGTGGATATCAGGCCTCAAAGCGATATTGTCAACAGCGACAGTGACCCGGACGACGTGGCCGGGCACGGCACCCATGTGGCCGGCACCGTGGCCCAGTCAACGGATAACGGCGTCGGCGTTGCCGGTCTGGCCCATGGGGCCTGCATCATGCCGGTCAAGGTGCTTGATGACAGCGGTTCCGGCACCTCGGCGGATCTTGCCGAGGGCGTCGCCTTTGCCGCGGCCAACGGGGCCTCGGTCATCAACATGAGTCTGGGCTGGAGCGCCAAGTCGCCGATCACCACGGATCCGGTCCTTGATCCGGCCCTTGCCGATGCCCATGAAAAAGGCGTCACCATTGTCTGCGCCTCGGGTAATGACGGATGGAGCAAAAATGTCAGTTATCCGGCCATCTCACCCTACACCATTGCCGTAGGGGCGGTTGACATCAACGGCGATGTGGCGTCCTACTCCAACGGCGGCAGCGGCCTTGATCTGGTGGCTCCTGGCGGAGGGAACACGGTTACCGGCGACGGCATCCTGCAGGAAGCATTTGACGATTCCGGCTGGAACTACTTTTATTACATCGGCACCTCCATGGCCACCCCCCATGTGACCGCGGCGGCGGCCATGCTCTATGCCGAAAACCCCGCCATCAAGCCTGAAGAGGTACGCGCCGCGCTTACCGCATCCGCCTTTGATCTCGGCGCTGCCGGTTATGACAGCGCTTACGGCCACGGCCTCCTGCAGGTCCTTGACGCGCTTAACTTTGTCGGAGAGTGTCTTGATGGCGACGGGGACAGCTGGACCACCTGTGAAGGGGATTGTAACGACAAAAATCTCTCCGTCAATCCGGGTGCCGCTGAGCTGTGTGATGACGGTATCGACAACAACTGCGACGGCACCATTGACGAAGGCTGCGAAGAGGACTGCACCGACAACGACGGCGACGGCTGGACCACCTGCGATGGAGACTGCGACGACAAAAACTTCTTTGCCAATCCGGACCGGCGGGACACGGTGGGCCGCTGGGCCAGAGACGGCGTTGACAATGACTGCAACGGGGTGGTGGATAAGTAAATTATAAAAAAATAAATCCTTTTCAGGCGTGGAATCCCGCTATTCCACGCCTGATTTTTTTGTGGCTGATACGTATTGCTTTTTGGGAAAGCAAGACACGAGAGGCAAGGGCAAGCTGCCCCGGGGGCAGCCGCCTCCCTGACGGTACGGCCGCCTTACTTCCTGATACCCATTTTCTCCATGATTTCTTCCACCTCGCTTGCCCCTTCATCGTAAAATTGCTGTTCATCCGGGGCCAGATGATGGAGCAGCCTGACGAATTCACCGGCGTGTTCCCGCTCCTCGTCGGCGATGTCCTTGAGCACCGCGCGGGCCAGGGCGTGGTCGGTGCTTTCGGCGAGCTGCATGTAAAGCTGGATGGCCTCATACTCGGCGGCCACCATGAAACGGATGGCGCGGACCAGTTCCTCGTCGGTGAGTTTGCGGCCATGGGCAAGGCCTGAAAAGGGATTTCCGAACTCCGGCATGATGATCCTCCTTTTTGGGGAAAAGGTTCAGTGTTGCGTGTCTAAAATTGCATTCAGGTTAATATGCGGGTCGGATCAACGTCAAGATGAAATGTTAGGATGAAGCTGAAATTCGCCGGCGAATAGGAGTTGGGTTTTGCCGCAAGGCATGAACGCGGTGCGCAGCTATTCTGTTGCAGAATAATGGGCAGGGAGGTTGCAGGGAGGCAATTAATCTGCAAGTATGGTTATGATCAATGGATTGGCAGCAGCTGACTTTTTTGGGATTTACTATTGGACAAATTGTCGCGCTTGATTTAACAATGTCCTGCCCTGCGTAACAGCCGGTAACCTGCGGCATTCTTTATCAGGTCAGGGACATTGCGACTTTTTAATGAGATGGATATATGCAAAATAAATCTCCCAGTGTTCCTGCGGTAAAGCCGGGCAGCCGGCCTCAGCTCCAGGAAGAGTTAAGCATTCAGTCGGAAAAATGCATTGAGTGCAAACTCTGCCGCAAGGAATGTCATTTTTTGCGGAAGTATGGCTCGCCCAAGCACATTGCCGATACGTATGATCCCGCCTCTCGCAAAGGTCAGATGATGCCGTTTGAGTGCAGCCTTTGCCAGCTCTGCGCCGCGGTCTGCCCGGTCAAGATCAATCCCGCCGCCATGTTTCTGGAAATGCGCCGTGAGGCCGTATCGCGTGGGGCGCAGGATTTCGCGGGCTACGGCGTCATCCTGAATTATGAAAAACGTGGGACTTCCAGGCGTTATTCCTACTACGGCCTGCCTGCAAACTGTGACTCCGTATTGTTTCCCGGCTGCGCCCTTCCCGGCACCAGACCGGACAAGGTCAAGGGCCTGTTTGACCATCTGCGTAAAACCATTCCCGCCCTCGGCATTGTCCTGGACTGTTGCACCAAACCCTCCCATGACTTGGGCCGGGAAAGTCATTTCCAGGTCATGTTCGGGGAAATGAAAGAATATCTCCTGGACCACGGGGTGAAAAACGTGCTGGTGGCCTGCCCGAACTGCTACCGGGTTTTTAAACAGTATGGCGGCAGCCTGCAGGTACAAACCGTTTACGAATATCTGGCGGCCACCTCGTTGCCACCGACGGCTGACATTGTCGGCACCGTCACGGTCCATGATCCCTGCGGCACCAGAAATGAAGGGCAGATCCACGCTGTCATTCGCCGGCTGGCCACTGGGAAATCACTCACCATCCAGGAAATGAAGCACCATGGCGTAAAAACCATCTGCTGCGGTGAGGGTGGGTCAGTGGGCTACGTCAATCCCGATTTTTCCAAAGGCTGGGGCGTGCGGCGCCAAGACGAAGCGGGCGGCGTCAGGATTCTCACCTATTGCGCCGGCTGCGCCAATTACCTGGGCGCGCTGCATCCCACCAGCCATATTCTGGACTTGCTCTTTGAGCCCGAGGCGACCCTGGCAGGTACGGTCAAAATTTCCAAGGCCCCCTGGACCTACCTCAACCGCCTGCGGCTCAAAAGTCATTTTAAAAAGCAGATCAAGGCCGCTGTATCCCGGGAAAGAACCTTTACCGGCGTAGAACCGGCCAGGGGCGGCATACTGAAACGTCTTTTCATGCTGCTCGTCCTTGCCGCAGTCGCTGTCATCGTTGCCGTGCTCTGAGCACGCAACCCCGTATCCGGTGCAGGAAAACCCGGTACTCTAATTGCCTTTACCTGACCACGGCATCGTTGCTGGCGAATCTTTTTGAAATTTTTAATCTATATATGATATTCTTTATTTATAAAATTCCTTTTTAGCAAATAATGTTCCAGCCTGAGTATTATATTGAGTGAAATTATATAAAAAAAGAGAAAGGCAGTGAGAAAAATAGAGTTGATTACTTTTAAGGGCTGTCAGACTGCAATTGATTTAGGCCGACAGATGACGGATCTGATTCAGGCAGAAAATCTCGATGCGGAAGTTGAGACAATTGTGGTGCCTTCACTTGAAAAAGCAGAAGAGATGGGCCTTCATGGCTCACCAACCATTCTGGTTGACGGTGAGGAATATCAAAAGCAGCCTTTTTCTCAGGCGGGTTTTTACTGAAGGTCTTACCTGACGGCGGATGGAGTCCGCCCTTATCCCCTTGCCAAAGAAATTATTGCCCTTTTGCGTGGTAACCCGAAACGTTTTGCCGATATACATGTGAGTGATGGCATTCATTATCCGACCCTGTTGACCGGGGAATGGTGTCCATTTTCATTGACCGCCACAAGTTTCTGGAGCGAAATTGCAGAAGAAGTCGGGGTTGATCTGGTAATTGTTTCGATTGAGAGCGATGAAGGCGCAAGGTTAAAAGCATCGATCCATGCCACCGGTGTTCCATGTCTTATCGTTGCACCGGATGTCACCGTTTATGGTGTTCAACATAACAGGCACGAGGCTAAGAAGCTTTTACAGTCTCTGGCAAATAATGGCTGATAAGATTCAAACGACAGCTTCTCAATTGTCATCGCGCCAGAACCGCATTGAGCATCTGGTCCAGATGCTCAATTACTATAGTAATACCTTTGCGCGTATTCCCCTGACTACCCTCAGTGATGTCGGTAAAACGGCAGTGATGTTAATATCTTCAATCCTGGGATACAGAGCAGTTGCCATATTTTTGGCAAATGACAGTGATCAACCCGAGTTGCTGGCTTGCAAAGGCGGTATTGCGGCTAGCGATATGGGCTGGACCGCGCAAAATTTTTTAATTGAGCACCTTTGGAACCAAATCCACGGGCCGCAACTTCTTGACATTGCGACTGTTGATCAGCAGGTGAATGCCGGCACGGCCATGGTTGACATGGGAAATATCCTGCTCGCTGTCCCAATAATAGGGGCTTTGGAGCCTGGTGAAAAAAGGACGGGAATCATCGTCGCCACTCAACCCCCTGACGATTTTGATGCGGATGCGGATCTGACGATACTGGAAATCATCACTGGCTTAATCTCCGGTGCCATTGCCAATTGTCGCTCCCATATGTCATTGAAGAGGGCCAACAGGAAATTAAGAGAGCGGGAGAATGATCTGAAGAACGCCCTGTTAAACCTGGCGGATGCCCACAAAAGAATGCTGACAATCCTTGATAGCACTGAGAATTTTGTCTATGTTATCGATGTCGCAACACATGAGATTTTATATGCCAACCGATCCTGTCAGGAGCTTTATGGTGATGTGACCGGTTCAATCTGCTGGCAGGTTCTGCAAAAGGGGATGAGTGGCCCATGTGATTTTTGCCCTAACGAAAAACTTGTCCATGATGTGGCTCTGGCCGGCAAAGCATACGTATGGGAGCACTTTGACGCGTTTAACGACCGTTGGTATTTAAAACATGATCGCCTTCTGCGCTGGGTGGATGGCTCCCTGGCCAAGATCCAGATTGCCATCGACATCACCGAACAAAAAAGGCTTGAGGATGAGCTTGCCCAGGCGCATAAGATGGAAGCCATCGGCACCCTTGCCGGTGGTATCGCCCATGATTTCAACAACATTCTCTCGGCAATCATCGGCTTTACTGAACTTGCAAAAGTTGAGCTGGAAGATGGCTGCAGCGCTTCCGCCAATCTTGCCAAGGTGCTGCAGGCATCACACAGAGCCGCGGGACTAGTCAGGCAGATACTGACCTTCAGCCGTAAAGGAGCTCATAAACGCAAGGCTCTACAGCCATATCTGATAGTCAAGGATTCTCTTAATTTCATAAGAGCATCTCTGCCGACCACCATAGAAATAATAGAGAATATTAGTCCCGAAAGCGGCACTATTTGGGCCGATCCGACACAGATTCATCAAATTATGATCAACCTCTGCACCAATGCCCTGCATGCCATGGAAGAAGAGACCGGTACTTTAAAAGTCACATTGGCACGCAGAGAACTCAATGCTGAGGATGTGTCGGGCCATCCAAAAGTTTTACCCGGTCCGTTTATTGAACTTTCCGTGAGCGATACCGGCTGCGGTATGGATCAACAAACACAACGACGAATCTTTGAACCCTTCTTTACCACCAAAGAAACGGGGAAAGGGACCGGTCTTGGTCTGTCCGTAGTTCTTGGTATCGTCCAGGACTACGAAGGCATGATCACCGTTGATAGCGAACTTGGCAAAGGAACGACCTTTCATGTCTATTTGCCGGCGATAATTGAAGATGTCAAAACGCCTGTTGAGGCTGAAGAAGTAGAACCTTTGCCCATCGGAACTGAGAGGATTTTGATCGTTGACGATGAAATAATAATTGTTGCTCTCTATGAGGCTGTCCTTTCCAGCCTTGGTTACACTGTTACGGCCAAGACCAGCAGTGAAGAGGCGCTCTCGGCATTTAAGACTGATCCCCAAAGTTTTGATCTTCTCTTAACGGATCAGGCAATGCCCGCTTTGTCCGGGGCGAAACTTGCTGAAGAGGTGCTGCGTCTCCGTCCTGACCTGCCTATTATTCTTTGCACCGGCTATAGTTCAACAACCTCAGAAGAGAAGGCGATGGAGATTGGCATAAAAAAATACCTCAGGAAGCCTGTAGACAGTAAGAATCTGGTAAGAATCGTACGAAGTGTGTTGAATGGAAAATAGATGGTTTCCAGTAAACTTTCCAGATCGGACATCTGATTAACCCTTCCATTGTCCATCTTCCCCAATCCCTCATCCGCATTCAATATCCTTACTCGTGCCGCAATGCGTCGATGGGGTCAAGCCGGGCGGCCTTCCTGGCCGGGAAGAAACCGAAGATAATGCCCACCGCGGCGGAAAAGAGAAAGGCAATGACCATGATGCCGGGGTTGAAGATAAAGGGGATATTCAATAAACGGGCCAGGCCGATGGAGCCGGTAACGGCGAGCAGGATGCCGATCAGGCCGCCGAAGGAGGAGAGCACCACAGCCTCCACCAGAAACTGCAGCAGTACCTCGCGTTCGAGTGCGCCGATGGCAAGCCTTATGCCGATCTCCCTGGTGCGTTCCGTCACCGACACCAGCATGATGTTCATGATGCCGATGCCGCCCACCAGCAGGCTCACCGCCGCCACCGCCCCCAGCAGGGTGGTGAGGATCTGGGTGGTGCCGGTGAGCATCTTGGTGATTTCCTTCATGTCCCGCACCTGAAAATTATCGTTTTCAGCGCCAACGATATGCCGCCGTATGCGCAACAGTTCCTCGATATCGTTTTTGGCCTTGTCAGTTGACCTGCCCTCGGCCACCGACACCTGCATCAGGCTGATGTCCTGATTGCCGGCGATCCGCCGCTGGAAGGTGCGCAGCGGCACCAGGACCAGATCGTCCTGATCCGAGCCGAAGGTGGACTGGCCCTTGGCTTCCAGCACGCCGATCACCTGGCAGGAGAAACTGCCCAGCCGGATACTGCTGTCAATGGGGTCCATTTCGCCGAACAGCTCCTTGCCCACCGTGGCCCCGATAACGCAGACCGCCTTGCCGGCCCGCAGTTCGGTCTCCAGGAACTGGCGGCCGGAATGGACAGCCCAGTTGCGCACCGTAAAGAACTTGTTGTCAATGCCGGTGGCCGTGGTTGACCAGTTGGCGTTGCCGTAAACGGCGGTAAGCCGCTGGGAGGAAGAGGGGGCGATTGCGGTTACGGCGGGGATTTCCCGGAGGATGGCCTGGGCATCGTCCAGATCAAAGGGCGGGGCGGCAGTGGTCTGGCCCGGCCCCATGTGCTGGCCGACCCGCACCATGAGCAGGTTGCTGCCGAGACTGGCGATCTGCTCGGTGACCTGGGCCGTGGCGCCGCTGCCGATGGTGACCATGACGATGACCGCGGCCACGCCGATGACAATGCCCAGGATGGTGAGCACGGAGCGCATGACGTTGCGCCGGATCGCCCGCAGGGCCAGAAGCAGGGTGTTGGTAAACATCAGCGCGCCTCCCCGTTTAGTTGGTCCAGGGAAACCAGGCCGTCCCGGAACTGCACCACGCGCCCGGCGAAACGGGCCATGTCCTGCTCATGGGTGACCATGATGATGGTGATGCCCTGGTCCCGGTTGAAGGCGGTGAGCAGATCCATGATCTCCAGGCTGCGGGCCGTGTCCAGGTTGCCCGTCGGCTCGTCGGCCAGCAGCACGGCCGGTTCGGTGACAATGGCCCGGGCGATGGCCACCCGCTGCTGCTGACCGCCGGAAAGTTCGCCCGGCGTGTGGTGTTCCCAGCCGGCCAGGCCAACGGCGGCCAAGGCCCGGCTGGCCCGGTTGTGGCGTTCCGAGGTCTTGATGCCCCGGTAGATGAGCGGCAGCTCGACGTTTTCCAGGGCCGAGGTGCGGTTCAGCAGGTTAAAGCCCTGAAAGACAAAGCCCAGATGATGCCGGCGCAGCAGTGCCCGCTCATCTCTGGTCAGTGAACCTACCTCGACATTGCGGAAAAGATATCTGCCTTCAGTGGGCGTATCCAGACAGCCGAGGATATTCATGCAGGTGGATTTGCCGGAGCCGCTCGGCCCCATGACCGCCACGAACTCGCCCGCGTCGATGCGCAGGTCGATTCCGCGCAGGGCCTGCATGGCGGCGGTGCCGCTGCCGTACACCTTGGTTACTCCCTGCAGTTCCACCAGGGGATGACGCTCTGTCGCTGCCTGCGCGGTCATGGTTATTTCCCTTTGCTGACTTCTTCAAGGATCAGCGGCATGCCGGGGGTCACCTCGCCGCTCGTGATTTCGGTCATGATGCCGCTGGTGGCGCCGGTGGTGATGGGAATGGCCACGGGCTGGTTGTCCCGCAGGGTCCAGACCCGCTGTTTTTTCTTGGTGCCGCTGTCATCTGTTTTCTTCGGCCTGGTGTGGGAAGGCCGGGGGAACAGCTTGCCGAGCAGGCTGCCGCCCGAGGCTTCGGCGGTTTTCTCCTCCTGCTGCGGCGGGGCATAACGCAGGGCGGCGTTGGACACCAACAGAACATCGTTGACCTGTTGGACCACAATGTCCGCCGTGGCGGTCATGCCGGGCCGCAGGGAGAGATCCGAGTTGTCCACGTTGAGCACGGTGAGATAGGTCACCACCCCCTCGGCGGTCTGGGCGCCGTAACGCACCTGGGTGATATGGGCGGGAAAGATGCGGTCCGGGTAGGCATCCACGGTAAAGGTGGCCTGCTGGCCCTCCTTTACCTGGCCCACGTCAGCCTCATCCACGTCAACATGGAGTTCCATCTTGGTCAGGTCCTCGGCCAGGGTGAAGAGCACCGGGGACTGCAGCGAGGCGGCTACGGTCTGACCCGGCTCCACGGTGCGTTTGAGAACCACGCCGTTGATGGGCGAGATGATGATGGCCTTTTCCAGATTGGTCTGATCCACCAGAAGTTTCGCCTCCGCCTCGGCGATATTGGCCCGGATCATGGCCTCAACTGCCCGGGCGCGCTTGAGCGCCGCCTCCGCCGCATCAAAATCCAGCTTGGAAGGCACCTTGCCCCCGCTGAGCTGCCTGACCTGTTCAAGCCGTTTAAGTTCATTTTCGGCTTCAAGCAGGTTGGCCTGGACCTGCAGCAGGTTGGCCCGGGCCGATTCCGCCGCGGCGCGGGACTGGTTAGCCTGGGCTTCGAGCTTGGTGGTGCCAATCCGCGCCAGCACCTGACCGGCCTTGACAAAGTCGTTGTAATCCACCGGCACGGATGCGATGGTACCGGACACCTCGGAGCCCACTTCCACCTGGTTGGTCGGCTGCAGATTGCCGGTGGCGGTGACGGTGACGGTGAGATCCCCGCGCTGCGCCTCCACGGTCTTGTACTCTACGGCAGCACCGTTGCGCCTGCTGTTCCATGTGACGGCAACAAAAACGACCACCAGCAGCAACAGGCCCCAGACCAGCAGGCGCTTGAGATACCTGCCCTTGCCCGGGGGGGAAGACAGGGGCAATGATTTTTGTAGCTCCGCGCCATGGTTCATGTTTGCCTCACTCATTGTCTTTTATCCTTTTTTCGGCTAGCTGCGGATCCGCCGGGGCAGGCGATGCATTCCAGCCTCCGCCCAGGGCCTTATAGAGGCGGATCAGATTGGAGGTGACGGCGCCGGCGCTTTGGGCCAGCTGGTCCTCAAAGGAGAGCAGTGACCGCTGGGCATCCAGCACGGTGGTGAAATCAGCCAGGCCGGCATTGTACTGGATTGCGGCAAGGGCCTCGGCCTGGCGCGCGGCATCCGCTGCGGCAAGCAGCCGCTCCCGGCGTAGCTGCTCTTCGGCATAGGCGGTGAGGGTATTTTCCACCTCTTCCAGGGCGCCCAGCACCGCCGCTTCATAGGCCAGCAGATACTGCTCCTCCATGGCGGACTGCACCTCTATATTCTGACGGATGGCCCCTGCGTCGAAAATGTTCCAGGAAACCGAGGGGCCGATGTTCCAGGCCTCACTTGCGGATTTGAACAGCTCAGCCGACTTGAGGGATTCCAGGCCGATGGAGCCGGCCAGCCGGAACCTGGGATAGAGATCCGCGGTGGCCACCCCGACGCGGGCGGTCTGGGCCGCGAGGCTCCGTTCCGCCCGGCGGATATCCGGCCGCTGCCGCAGGGTCTCGGCCGGCACTCCCACCGCCACCCTGGGCGGAATAACCGGGATGGGTTGGGTTTGGGCCAGCAGTTCGTGTACCCCGCCGGGAGCCTGGCCGGTCAGCACGGCCAGCCTGTTCTTGGCCTCTTCCAGGCCGCTGCGCAGGACAGGGATCTGGGACTGGGTGCTTTCCAGATTATAGCGGGCCTGCTGCAGGGCAAGATCATCGCTTAGTCCCGCCTCATAGCGTGACCGGGTCAGATCAAAGGTCTGCTGCTGGATGGCCAGGTTGCCATCGGCCACGGCCAGGCGGGACTGATAGGTGCGGGCATCCAGGTAATTGAGGGCCACCTCCGCGGTGAGCGTCACCAGCACGTCCCGCAGATCCTCCCGGCTTGCGGCAAGGTCAGCGTCGGCCGCTTCCACGCCGCGCCGCACACCGCCGAAGATATCCACCTCCCAGCCGGCATCAAAGCCCAATGAATAGAAGCTGCGCGTCGCGCCTCCACCGCTGTTTTCGCTGCCCTTGCTCCGGGTGGCTGATCCACTGGCGTCCAGGGCGGGAAATTGTCCAGCCTGGCTGATGCCCCGGCGGGCGCGAGCCTCGCGTACCTTGGCCAAGGCCCGCTTCAGGTCGAGATTGTTGGCCACCGCCTGCTCGATCAGACCGGCAAGCAGCGGGTCGTCCAGGGTCGTCCACCAGCGGGCAAGCAGCTGAGGGTCCATGCTTTCCGCTGACAGCCCCTGCCCGAGTTCCGTGTGCCAGGCAACAGGGGAGTTGCTCTCCGGCGGGGCATAATCAGGCCCGACGGCGGCGCAGCCGGCCAGGCCGGCAAGGGCCGCTGCGGCAATAGCTATCAATAGATAATTTTTCTGCATAGGCTGTTTCCGTGATGAACCGGGTAGGGGTTGGCCGTCTTCCGGCATGTTTGTTATTCGCAAAATCGCGCGCCTGTTTCGTTGTTTTCGCCTGCGATGATGGGTTGGGGACTCCCCGCCGCATCGCTGGTAGGGGCCAAGCCCTTGTGGTTGCCCCGGTGATGGCTGCCAGGGGTACAAGGGCGCCCCTGCAGCACGTCTCCAGCCCTTCATCCTCTTTTCGTGTCGTGCTGAGCTGGTCATCCGCCGGCTCCACCTCCCAGCACTTTATACAAAGTCACCAGATTCTGCAGCCTGGTCAAACGGGTGGCGATCAACTCCTGCTGCGCGCTATACAATGAACGCTGGGAATCGAGCACGGTGAGGTAACTGTCAACTCCTTGTTCATAGCGCGCACGGGAGAGGCGGTAGCTGGCATCGGTGGCATCGGTGAGGGACTGCTGCGCCGCCAGCTGGGCATCGATGGTTCCTCGCCGGGCCAGGGCATCAGCCACTTCCCGGAAGGCGGTCTGGATCGTCTTCTCATACCGGGCAAGGGAGATATCACGATCCACCTCCGCCACCTGCAGTTTGGCCCGGTTGCTGCCGGCGTCGAAGATCGGCAGAGTGATCTGCGGCGCAAAATTCAAGGCCAGGGAGCCGTCCCGGAAGAGTCCGTCCAGTTCGGTGCTGGCGGTGCCCAGGGAGCCGGTCAGGGTAATGCGCGGGAAGAACGCGGCCCGGGCCGCGCCGATGTTGGCATTGAACCCTTTGAGCTGGTTCTCGGCCGCCTGGACATCGGGACGTGCAAGCAAAACCTCGGACGGTAGACCCGGAGCGATGTCCTGCACGGTAGTTGATGTTTCGTCAAGGGTCTGGGGGAGTAAATCGGCCGGAACCGGGGAACCGACCACGAGATGAAGGGCGTTTTCGTCCTGGGCCACCAGGGTGGTGTAGCGGGCGATATCCACCCGCGCCGCATCCACCCTGGTCTGCGCCTGCCGCAAGTCCAGCTCGGAGGAAGCGCCAAGCTCAAAGCGGCGCTGGATCAGGCTGTAGCTGGCCTGCTGGGTGGCGAGGGTCTCCTGGGCCAGCTGCAGCCGCTCATAGTCGGCGGCCAGGGTCAGGTAGTTGGCCGCCACCTCGGCCACCAGGCTGATCTGCACGGCCCGCCGCGCCTGTTCGGTGGCGAGAAACTCCTCCAGGGCCTGGTTCTTCAGGCTGCGCACCCGGCCGAACAGGTCCAGTTCATAGGAGCTGACGCCGAGGCCGACACGGTACTCCTCGGGAGTCTCGGCATCGCCGGTGCGGGATAGGTCGCCGGGGACGCGCTGGCCGCTGCCGGCGGCGGTGGCGTCGACCTGCGGGAAGAGCGCGGCGCGGCTGATCTGGTACTGAGCCCGTGACCGGTCGATGTTGAGGGCCGCGACGCGCAGGTCGCGATTGTTTTCCAGGGCCAGGGCGATCAGTTTTTGCAGTTGCGGGTCGAGAAAGAACTCCTGCCAGGCAATGTCGGCCGCGGCTTTGCCGGTGAGGGGAGTTCCCTCCTGATAGGCCGGGCCGGCCGGCCAGGCATCCGGCACGGGCGCTGCGGGCCGGGTGTAAAGCGGGGCCATGGTTGAGCAGCCGGCGGCCAGAAAGAGGGCGGCGAGGAGCACCGGGAAGTGCAAGCAACCTGCGCAACGCGCAGGGGCGACCCTCGTGGTCGCCCGCCTCCTGATCTTGAATGCGAGTCTACATAAGGACCGTGTCGTCATTTCAATGCACCTCCTGGGTCGTGGTGCTGGCAGCAGGCGCAGGATGCCGTTTTCTGCTGAAAAGGCGGGAAACCAGCACAAAGAAAAACGGAATAAAGAGCAGGTCGATAAAGGTGGCCGACAGCAGTCCGCCGGTGACGGCGGTGCCGATGGCGTTCTGGGCTGCTGCTCCAGCTCCCTTTGTCAGGGCCAGGGGCAGGGTGCCGAAGAAGAAGGCCAGGGAGGTCATGATGACCGGCCGCAGCCTGATCTTCACCGCCGCAAGCGTCGCTTCGACCAGGTCATGGCCCTGGTGCAACTGTTCCTTGATGAACTGGATGATCAGGATGGCGTTCTTGGTGGAGAGCCCCACGGTGGTCAGCAGACCGATCTGCAGATAGACGTCGTTGGGCAGCACCCGCAGTGTCACTGCGGTAACCGCCCCCACCAGGCCAAGCGGCAGCATGAGCAGATTGACAAAGGGAATGGTCCAGCTCTCGTAGAGTGCCGCCACGCTGAGAAATACCACCAGCAGCGAGATGGCGTAGAGGGCCGGGGCCTGTTTCCCCGCCTGTTTCTCCTCATAGGAGAGGCCGGTCCACTCATAACCGAATCCAAGGGGCAGCTGGGCGGCCATCTTTTCCATTTCAGCCATCGCCTCGCCGGTGCTCACCCCCGGCGCGGCCTGGCCCATGATTTCCACCGAGGGAATACCGTTATAGCGCTCCAGCCGGGGGGAACCATACTGCCAGTGGGCCTGCGCAAAGGCGGAAAACGGCACCATCTGTCTGTTTTTGTTGCTGACATACCACATGTTGATATCCTCAGGCAGCATCCGGTATTTGGCATCTGCCTGCAGATAGACCTTCTTGACCCGGCCGTTCTGGATGAAATCGTTGACATAGGTGCTGCCCCAGGCGGTGGAGAGCACATTGTTGATGTCAGCCAGGGTGATGCCGAAAGCCCCGGCCCGCACATCGTCGATATCGAGCTTGAACTGGGGGGAATCATCCTGGCCGTTCGGCCGCACGGCGACCAGTTTGGGGTTTTTCATGGCCATGCCCAGCAGCTGGTTGCGGGCCTCCATCAGCTTTGCATGGCCCAGGCCGCCACGGTCCTGCAACTGGAAGTCAAAACCATTGGCCTGACCCAGTTCTATCACCGCCGGCGGGGAGAAGGCAAAGGCCAGACCATCGCGTATCTGTGAGAACGCCTTCATGGCCCGGCCTGCCACGGCCGGGGCCTTGAGGTCAGCGGACTTGCGCAGTTTCCAGTCCTTGAGCTTCACAAACGCCAGGCCCATGTTCTGGCCGCGGCCGGCAAAGGAAAAGCCGGCGACCGTGATGATCGCCTCCACCGCCTTCGTTTCCTTTTCCAGAAAATGATGCTCGATCTGCCGGATCACCTGAATGGTCCGCTCCTGGGTGGCGCCGGCCGGCAGCTGGATCTGGCAGATAATGAAGCCCTGGTCCTCATCCGGCAGGAAGGCGGTGGGCAGGCGCAGGAAAAAGAAGGCCATGGCGGCGACAATGGCGGTGTAGACCACCAGATAGCGCACCGGTTTGCCGAAAGAACGGCCGACGATTCGTTCATACAGCTCTCTGGCCCGGTCAAACAATTTGTTGAACCAGCGGAAAAAAGGGCAATACCAGCCGCTCTCGCATGCCTCATGTCCCTTTTCCACGGGTTTGAGCAGGGTGGCGCACAGGGCGGGAGTCAGGATCATCGCCACCAGCACCGACAGGATCATGGCGGAGATGATGGTGATGGAAAACTGGCGGTAGATAACGCCGGTGGAGCCGCCGAAGAAGGCCATGGGCAGGAAGACCGCGGTCAGCACGGTGGCGATGCCCCACAGGGCGCTGGTGATCTGTCCCATGGATTTGATGGTGGCGTCATGGGGGGACAGACCATCCTCGCTCATGATGCGCTCCACGTTTTCGACCACGACGATGGCGTCGTCCACCAGCAGACCGATGACAATGACCAGGGCGAACATGGTGAGCGTATTGATGGAAAAACCGGCGGCCGCCAGTACGCCCATGGTGCCCAGCAGCACCACCGGCACGGCGATGGTCGGGATCAGGGTGGCCCGGAAGTTCTGCAGGAAGAGGAACATGATGATAAAGACCAGGCAGACCGCCTCGATCAGGGTATAGACGACCTCTTCGATGGAGATCTTGACAAAGGGAGTGGTGTCGTAGGGGTAAACCACCTTCATGCCTGGGGGAAAATATTTCGACAACTCCGCCATCTTGGCCTTGACCCGGTCACCCGTGTCCAGGGCATTGGCGCCGGCGGCCAGCCGGATTGCCATGCCGCCCACCGGCTGTCCCTTGTAGAAGGACTGCATTTCGTAGTTTTCAGTGCCGATTCTGCTTTCGGCCACATCCTTCAGCCTCACCGTGGAGCCGTCGCTGTTGGTCCGCAGGATGATGGCATCGAACTGCTCCGGGGTCTGGAGCAGGCTGCGGGCCGTGATGGTGGCATTGAGCTGCTGTCCCGGGGCCGCCGGGGTGCCGCCGAACTGGCCGGCCGAGATCTGGGCATTCTGGGCCTGCAACGCCGCGATCACATCGCTGGTGGTCAGATGAAAGTTGTTCAGCTTGGCAGGGTTCAGCCAGACGCGCATGGCGTTCTGGAAGCCGAAGAGCTGCAGTTCACCCACCCCTTCCACCCGGCTGATGATGTCCTGGAGGTTGGAAACCATGTAATCGGTCAGGGCGTTGCGGTCCATGGAGCCGTCTTCCGACACGAGCCCGATGATGAGCAGGAAGTTCCTTGTGGACTTGACCACCGAGATGCCCTGCCTCTGCACGAGCTGCGGCAGCAGCGGGGTGGCAAGCTGCAGCTTGTTCTGCACCTGCACCTGGGCGATGTTCGGGTCGGTGCCGGCCGCAAACGTCAGGTTGATGGCCACGGCGCCGGAAGAGTCGCTGGAGGAGGACATGTAAATCAGGTTATCGATGCCGTTCAGCTTCTGTTCGATGATCTGGGTGACGGTATCCTGCACCGTCTGGGCCGAGGCGCCTGGATACATGGCGTTGATGGTGATCTGCGGCGGGGCGATCGGCGGATACTGGGAGACCGGCAGGGTCTTGATGGCCAGCAGACCGGCCAGCATGACCATGATGGCGATTACCCAGGCAAAGATGGGGCGATTAATGAAAAAACGGGGCATGAAAAGTCTCCTTCAGGAGCGTACGGAAGCTGTTTATTTAGCTGTTTAGTCTATTAGTCTGAAGATGTTTAGGTGTTTAGTCATTAGTCTGTAGTTTTCAGGGTAAAGCTGTTTGGTTTTTTCCAGCCCGCAGAGGTGTAAAGCTAAACTCCTACAGACCAAACCTCTATCCACCTATTTCGCCGGCTGCTGGGCCGCCGCGGCATCCGCCGCCGGCTTGCTGCCGAAGGGCACCACCTTGACCTGCGTGCCGGGACGGGCCTTCTGGATTCCTTCCAGGATGACCCGGTCGCCTGCCTGCAGGCCTTCGCTGACCAGCCAGCTGTCGCCGACGGTCCGGGCCACCTTGATGACCCGTGGTTCCACCTTATCTTCGGCCCCAACCACCATGACCATGGCGTTGCCGGCCGGGTTGCGGGTGACCCCCCGCTGCGGCACGAGAATGGCCTGCTCGTTCATTCCTTCGGTCACAATGGCGCGGACGAACATACCCGGAAGCAGCAGCTGCTGCGGATTGGGGAAGATGGCGCGCAGGATGACGGAGCCGGTGCTCTGGTCAACGGTGACCTCGGAGAATTTCAGCACCCCGTCCAAGGGATAGGGGGTGCCGTCCTCCAGCAGCAGCTTGACCCTGGTCTGGGCCTCGCCGCTGTCCCGCAGCAGGCCGCTGGCCAGGTTCCGTTTCATGCGCAGCAGTTCGGCGGTGGACTGGGTGACATCCACGTACATGGTATCGAGCTGCTGGATGGTGGCGAGCGGCGCGGCCTGGTCGGCGGTGACCAGCGCGCCGGTGGTGACCGAGGAGCGGCCGATGCGGCCGGAAATCGGCGCCTTGACGCCGGTGTAATCGAGGTTGATGCGGGCGGTCTCCAGGGCCGCCCGGGCCGCTGCAATCTCCGCCTCGGCCTGCTTGAGCGCCGCCTGGGCATCATCATAATCCTGCCGGCTGACCGCATTGATTTTTACCAGCTCCCCATACCGTTCGGCCTTGAGCTTGACCGGCTCGATATTGGCTTCAGCCCTGGCCAGGTCGGCCTTGGCGCTGGCGAACGCGGCCCGGTAGAGGGCGGGGTCGATCTGGTAGAGCAGCTGTCCGGCCTGCACATCGGAGCCCTCGGTGAACAGGCGCTGCTGGACGATGCCGCCCACCTGCGGCCGCACTTCGGCAATCAGGCGCGGCGCGGTGCGGCCGGACAGCTCCGTGGTCAAGGTTACGGGTGCGGGGGTCACGGCCACCACCCCCACCTCGGGCGGGGCTGCGGCAGAGGGCGGCGCGTTGGCGGCGGATTGTTGTCCGCAGCCGGTCATGGTGAACAGGCCGGCCAGAACGCCCGTCAGGACGATCAGTTTGATTTTGTCAGGTATTTTCATGAATTGTATGCCTCAAATAAGATGATCCCAAAAAACGATGCCAGTATAGCTTTCCGCGGCAGGGCCTACCATTAAGAATTGTAAATCCCGGCCTGTTCCCTGTGTCATCAGGTTCTTTCTTGCACGATCAGTGGGAAGGGAGCCCCATCAACAGCTGCGTCTGCCGCACGATAAGATCTTCCATGTTCTGCAGATAGTCGGCGCTGTAACGCTCTTCATTCAGCGAATTCAGGACGTAATCCATATTGTCCGCATGGAAAAAAATCGGGGTATGCATGATCAGGATGCGGAGAAACGCCTCCTGGCGACTGATGGCAGGACTTATGCGCTGAAACAGGGCCGTTATGGCGGCATGCGAGGGGGTAATGATTTCCGATTGAAAGATCTCCTGCAACGGACTCTTGTTCTGCATAACCTGGAAAATGACCCGGCAATGCCAGCGGGGCGCTGCCCGGCCGAAAAGCAGGGTGATAGAGCGGTGGACAATGGCGCGGATGGCCCGGGCCTGCCCCTCTGGCTCAGTGGTGTCATGCTGGCTGATCAGCTCATTGACCGGGTTGGCCTTCCACTCCTGCACCACCGTCCGCACCACGGCCTCAAAAAGTTTTTCCTTGCTGCCGAAGTGATAGTGGATGCTGCCGGCATTTTCGCCCGCCCGCAGGGCAATGGCCCGGGTGGACACGGAGGCGAATCCCTTTTCCGCCGCCAGCTCGCCAGCGGCATTAATCAACGCTTCTTTGGTTTTTACACTCGTTTCATATGTTGCCATGGTATCGAAACCCGGAGGTTAATATTGATCATGCGGCTTAATTTATCCGCTTGATCAAATTAAGTCAAGCGGATAAATATTTTTTCACGATCTTTCGTGCCCCGGCGACCACCTTAATTGATTCCGGATATAACCAGCTGAAGATACAGCCTGGAGCGCCCATCACGGCTGCCCCGCCTGCGGTTGCTTCTGCACCCGCAACCTGTATTGCTATCGCATTGTCATTTTCATGGATTGCCGGTAAAATGGCAGCTGAAATTTTCATCAGCACGGAAACTCTTTTGCCGCCTGTGCGTTTATGCCAATAGTGGAGAAGGGTGGAAGGTATGAAAAGAAGCAGAAATGATGAGGATGCCATGCAGAAAACAACGAGCCACGTTCGCACAAAAATCACAACATTCATCCTGGGTGTTTTCCTTGTTTCCCTCACTGCCGCGGGAGACGCAGCTGCGGATTCCTGGCGGGGGCGGGGACGTCATATGGGGCCTCCCCACCGTCATGGCCACGTGGTTGCCAAACTGCCGCACGGTTATCACAAGTATCGGCTGGATAGATCATATTACTATGTCTATGACGGTATTTTCTACCGGCCGGCCTCAAGGGGCTATGTGGTGGTTTCGGCGCCGTTCGGGGCCATTGTCGCCAGTCTGCCCCTCGGCCATTCACGGGTATCGATAGGCGGGGCGCTCTACTTTACCTTTGGCGGTGATTATTACCGGGAGGTTCCACAGGGATATATGGTGGTCGCCCCGCCGCCTGAAGTTGTGGTCCAGCCTCCCCCCCGGCCGCAGATCTACGGCAGCGTGTATGTGAACGCCAGCAGGCTGAATGTGCGCTCCGGGCCGGGAGGTGAGCATCCCGTGGTTTTCCAGCTGCAGCGGGGTACGATTCTTAATGTGTACGGCGATGCGCCGGGATGGTATTATGTGCAGCTGCCCAACGGCCAATTCGGCTGGGTCATGGAGCAGTTTACCACCATACTCGGTCCTCCGGCGGAAGGTTAAATTTCCTCCGGCGGAATTCATTGTCCGGCCGCCCTGTCTTGCTGAAAAGGGCCAAGAAGATCCTGGCCGCATAGGCAAGGGGAAGGCAGCGATAAAACGGCTGCCTGATGAGTGCCCCGGTCGCCGGGCAGCCTGATTGCATCCGATTTTTTCCGCTCATCCAGCACGTTACGGATAGTTCGCAAAAGCTCGCTTGGTGTAATGGGTTTTAACAGGAACTCACTGATGCCATATGTCTTGGCCTTTTCCTTGGTGATCGTCTCACTGTGTCCCGTATAAAGAATGACCGGCATAGCTGGCCTGAGTTGCAGGATCTTTCGGGAGAGCTCAATCCCTGTCATGTTCGGCATGGCCATATCGGTAATGATGAGGTCAAAATCGTCCGGATGGCTGCTGAATGCATGCCAGGCATCGTTAGCGTTGGTAAATGAGGAAACCTGATAACCGAAAGCTTCCAGGGTCTTCCAGCTATACTTCAGAATAGCTGTTTCATCATCGACAAACATGATCCGCTCCGTGCCGGTTTCAAAAGAATTCTCCATGGCAACCATCCGTTGTTCGGCGGGATGCATATCAATCATCGGGAAATAAATCCTGAAGATGCTGCCTTTGCCCACAAGGCTGTCAACCGTTATGGCCCCGCCATAGCTTTTGACGATGCCGTGAACAACGGAGAGGCCCAGTCCAGTGCCTTTGCCCAATTCTTTGGTGGTGAAATAGGGATCAAATATCTTTTCTCTTATTTCAGGGGGAATGCCGTGTCCTGTATCGCCTATTTCCAGTTCGATATAGAGACCTGCCTTTAAGTCAGGAATGACATGGTTCATGAGGCCGGTTTTTTTCAGAGATACGCTTAGGATGCCGCCTTTTTCCTGCATGGCGTGATAGGCATTGGTGACCAGATTCATGATGACCTGATGAATATGGGAGGGGTCAGCAAGAATATTGCAGTACTGGGCGTTGAATCTCATTTGAAAGTCAATGTTGGCCGGGATGGACGCCCGGAGGAGTTTCATGGCCTCTTTGACAACGGACTGGATGTGCACGGGAAGCAAAGCGTGATCCGTCTTGCGGCTGAAGGCCAGAATCTGATTAACCAGTTCCTTGGCCCGCAGGCCGGCTAAAATAACCCCCTTGATATCTTCCCGGGCCGGACTGTCCGTCGGGATGCGCATTTTGGCCAGTTCGCCATATCCCAGGATCGCCGAGAGGATGTTGTTGAAATCATGGGCGATTCCGCCTGCCAGCGTGCCGATGGCCTCCATCTTATGGGAATGGCTTATTCTTGTTTCGATTCTTTTTTGTTCCGTGATGTCTTTGGCGATATGGACAATGCCTTCGAGTCTGTTTTCTTCATTGACAATAGGGGAGACGGATACCTCAAAGATTCTGCCCTGGGCCTCATGGTGCATGATGCTTCTGTGGGGTTTCAGGTCCTCAATAGCTGCCAGTGTGGGACAACCCGGGCAGACGCCCAGTCCCCCACGGAAAATTTCATAACAGTGTTTGCCGACCACATCCTTCGGATCGAGACCAAACAGGGTGGTGACCGCCTGATTGACCCGTAGAATTTTCATTTCCGCATTCTGGATGCAGACAACATCGCGAATGGCATTAAAGGTTTTTTCCCATTCTTCCTTGGCATTGCGCAGCTCCTTTTCGGTCTGGATACGTTCAGCGATTTCCTGATTGATCTGCTTGTCCCGTTCCTCAAGTTTGCCGGCTAACTTCTTCACCTCGCTGACGATGGTGTACAGCTCTTTTATCTCGTCAAGTGGGTAGGAGTGATTGTAATTGCCCTGGGCAATCGACCTGATGCTGGCTACAATCTTGCTGAGTGAATTTGCCAGCAGACGATTAAGCAGAAAATGGGTGGAAAAAAAAGTAGCGGCAACAACCAGAAACAGGATGCTGCCCATTTCAAGCGCTTCGTGCTGCCAGAATCTTTTCAAACCGTCCATGAGCAGTTGTGACTGGGCCAGGGACACTTCCCCCACCATGCCCTGCCATAAATGTTTTTGCATCAGAATGACCATGGCAATGAGTAAGCCGGCTGAAAAAAGAACCAGCCCCAGAGGGATAAGCATTACTTTCATGCGCAAGTTTAATTTCACAGCGCCCTCCATAACAAGATAACAGGTGCAAGGGGGGGTAAAGTTGCGGCATCAGCATGGTGAAAATGCGGAGCCGCCTGGTGTCTCTCTGGGAATAGTATAGGTATATTTGCCTATAAAAGCAAAAAATATCGCTTAAGTCACGAAAATTATGTACTTTTGGTAGTATGTGCACGTCAGGCTGGTGGGGGATTTCGCTAAAAGGAGGTTGTTCGGGAGAAGGTAATTGTTAGGAATAACCCGACATAACGGGTGGTCGATGTAAATGAGGATTGAGGAGCCGTTACGAAATAACTTCTGGTTTGTTGCGCATTGCGCAAGAGCTCCTTATGCCGTCTCTAACTCCTGGATGGTGATATTATTTTTTACAACGGCTTACTCAAGAATCTTTTCTTCGATGATGTCGTCTTCCTGTTTTTCCTGTTCGGCCTCTTTGCTTGGTGGGGGGCCGCCAAGGCTTTCAGGTTCGCCGGGAGTGTCACCTGTTGTCCCTGTTTTTTTATCTTTGCCTGCGTCGGCTTTTGTTGCCGCCAGTTTTTCTTCTTTTTCTTTGTCCGGGGAGGGCTCAGGGCCTCCTGCGTTCTCTTGTCCCTCGCCTGCTGCCGCATCAGGTGGGGGCGACTGTGCGCTGCCAGGGTCCACACAGCTGAAAACCAGGTCATAGGAGATCAGCTCAATGCCCATGACCGATTTCGGTAAAATGGTATTTCTTATGAACTTGTAATCCTTGTTCATTGTCCGGCAGAGATTGCTGGCCGTGCTGATTGTCTCGGTCTGAATATCTTTTGAGAGCCCCAGTGCATCGATTTTGTAAGTATATGAGCCTGAGGTGTTGAGCTTGGTAATGTTGGTTGCACAGCTCGTGACCGAGAGGAGGGCGATACATGATAATGGGTAGAAAAATATTTTTTTCATTGCTGATTAGTAATCGTAAACGACTTTTCAGGGAAAGTCCGGATAGCATATGGTTTTGACAACAGGGAAGCGAGCCAAGGCGAAATGAGTGGATGACTTTTCGTAACTATGAATAATAACGGTCTTTCATCGCTGCATAAGCAGCGGGGGGAACCGTTTTCTCCTCTTGTCGGTCTGCATGTTGTCAACGCCCATATTCGTACCAGCAGGCCGCCACGATGCCCCATATAAAGTTCAGGACCAGGACCAGGACCGGGGTGAGAAGTCCGAAGCCGAGGCCGAAGGTGCCTTTTCCCATATCAGGGAACATGCCGAAGTAAACCATGGCGGTCGGAGCCAGACTCATGAGCATTCCTCGCTGCATGATACGTCCCTTCATGACCGGCAGCAGCATGAGCAGACCCCATATGCCGCCCCACACCAGGCGCGGATATAGCCATGCCGGTCTGAATTCGGGGTGCATGGACACACCGATGAGCGCCGTAAAGCCAATCTTCCCCAGCATCCAGATATTGAAACTGTCCACCAAGGCACCGACAAGCCCCCCGGCATAAGCGCTGCTGATCCTTCTTATCATTGCTGCATCCTTAAGAAAACGATAATCTTGGCTACCGATAAAATAATATTTCAATTTTCCGGCTTGGCAGAGCATATTGAAATAAAATAAATTATCTCTTTTTGTAAAGTGTTTTGTCAAAAAAAAGGGATTCAGTCGTCAGAAACAAGAAGGAAGGCGGGGAAAAATCAGTTGCGGTAACACTTCCTGCCATCGCCTCAAGCCGTCGTGCAAAAAGAACCGTAACATTGAAATGGCGGGCCGGAATAAGCAGCGCCGGCCTAACAGCAGGTGGTTTGTATTAGCCAAACTTATCTTGCGGCGCCGGTTCCCTCCAGGGCCTTTCTGATGATATGGGCCAGTTCATTGATGAGCAGCGGCTTCATGGCATACTCTCTGATGCCTATTTTCTGGGTCTGCTCCGGCATCGGGGTGTGGCTGAAACCGGTTAGCAGGATTATCGGAATATCCGGCCGGATGGCGATCAGCTTTTTGGAGAGTTCAGTGCCGGTCATATGGGGCATCATCTGGTCCGTGATGACCAGGTCAAACCTGTGCGGATGCATCGCAAAGAGTTTGCCTGCCTCCTGGCTGCTTGTCATGGCGGTAACGTCATAGCCGAGTTTTGTTAACATATGCTTGTTCAGTGCGACAATTGCTTCCTCGTCATCGACAAATAAGATCCTCTCCGTACCTCGCGGAATCGCATCTGCCTTTACCGTTGTTGCGGTGATTTCCTTTGTCTCAAGCATCGGCAGATAGATTTCAAAGGTGCTTCCCTTGCCAAGGGCGCTGTCAACCACTATGGCGCCGCCGAGACTTTCGACAATCCCGTGCACCAGGGCCAGTCCCATTCCTGTGCCTTCGCCAAGTTCCTTGGTGGTAAAATAGGGTTCAAAGATCCGTTCCAGCATCACCGCATCCATGCCGCAGCCTGTATCTTTCACCCGCAGCCTGGCATAATTCCCCTCATGCAGCTTGGGATGGATGCCGGCAAGTTCGGCGGTAACCTGGATTTTTTCCAGCTCCAGCTCCAGAACCCCCCCATGCTCCTGCATGGCATGATAGGCGTTGGTGCAGAGATTCATGACGATCTGATGCAACTCTGTCGGGTCCGCCATGATGGTGCCGCATTTTGCATCAACATTCTCTCTGATCTGGATGGTGGCGGGAATGGATGCACGCAGAAGCTTGACCGCCTCCTTGATGATGAGATGGGCCTGCAGCGGCTGGCGCTCCTGCTCGGTCTGGCGGCTGAAGGTCAGAATCTGCCGCACCAGGTTTTTGGCGCGGTTGCCGGCCTGGAGAATCTGCTCCACGTATTCCCGCGTGTCATTATTGTTGCCCGGCTGATGCTTGAGCAGGTCGGCAAAGCCCAGGATCGCGGTAAGGATGTTGTTGAAGTCATGGGCAATGCCGCCGGCCAGGGTGCCTATTGCCTGCATTTTCTGCATCTGCCGCATCTGCTTGTGCAGGGCTGCTTTTTCTTTTTCCGCAAGTTTGTTGTCAATGCCGATGGCGATTTTGTCGGCCACCGACTCAAAGGTTTTCAGGATAAAACCGGAAAGCGGTTTTTGGGAGAACATGGCCATGACACCGACCAGCCTGTCGCCAACCAGCAGGGGATGGCCGGCAAAAGCCACCATTTTTTCCTTTCTGGCCCATTCCTGTTCCTTTATCTGCGGATCGCCGATTACCTGGTTGGTCAGATGGGGTTTGCGGGTTACGGCGATCTTGGCGATTTTGTAATGACTGTTGAGCGGGATGCGGCCATGGGCCCCATCAAGGTGGGTGTACATGCCAGCGCTTGCCTCAAGAATGAGCAGGTTTTCCGCGGGATGAAACAACCAGATGCGGGCAAAGGCCGCATCGAGCCGTTGCACAAATGATTCGCAGCATTTCTGCACCACCTGCCGCAAATCTTTGGCGGTGGTAATGGCCTGGCCGATATCCGAGCCAAGGGCCCACATACGTGCCTGGTTGGCCTGACTTTTTTCAACCTCCTTTCTTGCCGTGATATCACGATCCACCCCCCTATAGCCCCGGAAATTGCCATGTTGATCAAAAATCGGCACTCCGCTGCTTTCCAGCACGACAAGATGGCCATCCCTGTGGCGGTTGGTATTCTCCATGCCGGTAAACGGCTGCCGGGCCGCGGCTATTGGCGCAAACACCGCGGCCACGCGGGCAGCCTCGTCATCAGGCATCAGGGCAAAGGGGCTTGTGCCTAAGAGTTCCCCGGGTTCATAGCCGAGCAATTCCCTTGCCTTGGGGCTGGCATAGGTGAAGTTGCCGTATTCATCCAGTTCCCATATCCAGTCGCTGGTATTTTCAATAAGGGAGCGGAACCGCTCCTCGCTTTCCCGCAGTTTTATCTCCACGGTTTTGCGGTCGGAGATATCGGTTATGGTAAAGATCGTTCCTTTCTGCTCTCCTGTCTGGCTTAAAAGAGCGGATGATGAAATAAGGGCATGGAAGGCCGTACCCGATTTACGCAGAATGCGGGCTTCCCGGAGGGTTTTGGAGAACAATTGACCGTTTACCCGCTGTTTATGCGGGTGATCACCCCCCTGGTTAACCAGTAAAAATGAAATTTTTTTGCCGACTGCCTCCTGTTCTGAGAAGCCGAGAAGCTTCTGCGCCCCCATGTTCCATGTGGTGACTATGCCGCCCGGATCGGTTGTAATGACCGCCTCCTCAATCTGGTCTATGATCTGGGCCTGCTTGCGCAGTTGCTCCAGCGGGGAGAGATCACGGATGCCCATGAGGACGCTGAGCGGTTCATCGTTTTCATCGCGGATGACCTTCACCATCACCTGAATAGGCCGTCCGGCGGGATTATCCGGGTGATCGGCCTCCATGATGATCACCGCATCCCGCCTTTCCTTTCTTGCCTGGCAGAAAGGGCAGGGAACAGATTCTCCGGCAGGATGCATGGTTGAGCGGATGTCTTGGCCGGTTACCTGTTCACGGCTCAAGCCGACCATTTTACAGAAGGTGCGGTTGGCATGGATGATCTTGTCGTCCAGATCAAGCAGGTAGACGGCATCTTCTATGAAATCCATGGCGTAAGACCATTCGGACGCCCTTTTTGCCAGTTCCGATTCCGTCTTTTTACGTTCCTGGCTTATCCTTCTCGTGATAATTCCGTAGCTGATATCCGAGGCAAGGCCCTGCAGCAGTCCCAACTCCTGGGCGGCAAAGGAATCCTGTTCAACGGCATAGATGTTCAAGGCGCCGATTGTTTTTTCATTGACGATGAACGGCAGGGAAACGGAAGAAGCGTACCCGCGTTTTTGCGCCTCAGCTCGCCAGGGAGAAAATCTGCTATCGGTCAGAATGTTCCGGCAGGCCACGGGCCGGGCCGTGCGGATGGCGGTGCCCGTGGGGCCCTGTCCCAGCTCGTTGTCCGCCCAGACAATTTTCACCGAGTCAAGATAGTGGTCGTCAAAGCCCCAGTGCACGACCGGCTGGACCCTTTTTTCCTCGTCATCCACGGCAAAGCCGATCCAGGCCAGACGATAGCCGCCTTCTTCGACAACAACCCGGCAGATCTGTTGCAGCATTTCCTGTTCAGTGAGGGGCCTGGCCAGAATTTTATTACATTCGCTCAGCGTTCGGAGCGCACGGTTAGCCTTGGCCAGTTCCTTGCTGGCCTTGTCGCGGCTGGTGATATCCTTGGCGGTGTAGGCCGCCTTGATCACTTTCCCGTGCTTGTCAACAATGGGGGCGGCGGTGACCAGATAAACGCGGTCAAACAACACCATTTCCATAACTGCCGTCCGCGGTGCGGGGGACTGTTTGAGGGCTTCAAGGGGGCATCCGGCAGGAGGGGTGTCGGTACCGTGAAAGATGCGGCAGCACGTTCTGCCGACAATTTCCTTTTCGGGCAGGCCGGTGATTTTCGTTACCGCGCTGTTTGCCGCAAGAATTCTGTGGTGCAGATCGACGATCATGACAAGATCGTCCAGCGAGTTGATGGCGGAAAGCCAATCCTCGCAGGAGGGAGTTGCTTCTGATACGTGGACCGGATGTTTGCCGTTGTGCATGCGATTTCCCGGGATGATGCCGGAGCAGGAGTTGAGCAGCGGTTCGATTTTAGGAGCCGTTACGAAATAATTTGTCTCTTTATAACTGTTTCGTTACGGCTCCTTAAGCCGTTCTAGACATTCATATGGCCATGTAATTTGTTTACAACGGTTCAGCTCCATCTTAGCAGAAAATGATTACGGATTGTAGTGGTTATGTCGCGGCAGGGTTATTTTTTCCTGCGCTGTGACGCAGGCAGGTGGTTGCCGCTGTGCAGCGACAAGCAGGAGGGAAACTATTTGAATTCAAACACCAGCTCGTTTTTTTTGAGCAGGTCGTATTCCTGGCGGGCCAACTCTTCCAGGTAGGCCGGATCATTTTTAATTTTGTCGATTTTTTGCTGGAGCTGCCGGTTCTCTTCTTTTAACAGGTCGTTTTCAGCTTTTACCGCCTCGATCTGTTTCTTTAAATGGTAATATGTTAAAATCCCGTTGGGAGAAAAAATCAGCCAGGCAGCCGCTGCGCTCACTGATAGAATACTGACCAGAATGAGCGTCCGTAATTCCTTGCTGTTTAACTGTTTAATAATTTTCTTCAGATCCATGTAATCAACATTCTTATTTTATGTGAAAAGCAAATGGTAAACCAAAGCCAGGAAAAGGAAAAGACAATTTTGCATGAGAAGCCGGGGCTTTACCTGGTGAGCGCCTGTCTGCTTGGCCTGCGGACCAGATATGACGGCGAATTAAAGCCCTGTGAGGCGTGCCGGCTGAAGGTAAAAAACAACGCTCTTTGGATACCCGTCTGCCCGGAACAGCTCGGCGGACTGCCCACTCCCCGGCCGGCGGCGGATATCGTCGGCGGCGACGGTTATGATGTGCTGGCCGGCCGGGCCGCGGTGGTCACCAGGGAGGGAGAAGACGTTACCGCCCGTTTTCTGCTGGGCGCCCGCCAGGTTCTGGCAATTGCCATGGCGCAACGGATCACCGCCGTGCTGCTCAAGTCCCGCAGCCCCTCCTGCGGCTTGACCCCGAGATTCGGCGTTACCGCCGCCCTGCTCGAGCAGAATGGTTTTGTCCTGCAGGAGTTCTGAGCAGGGGCGGTTTTCACCCGCTTATTTCTGATACCAGGTGCCATCCGGCTTCTGCAGCCAGGTGCCGGACGACGCCTGCCCGGCAATCTGCAGGGCGCGGCGGGAGCCGACCAGATCCGCGTCCGCCCCCTGCTGTTTGGCGATGGCGGCATAGACCTTGCGGCGGTCGTCGTTTTCCTCATTTACCAGGGCTGCCCGGCTGTTGTCGGCCTTTCTGAACTCCAGATACCCGGATTTGTTTTCGCCGATAACTCCCTGGGCTTTTAAAGCGGCAAGGGCCGGCAGCCTTGCCTTCATGCGGTCTTTGATTTCATCGTTCGCCTGGCAGGTGCCGGAAAGCAGCAATGAGATTAGCAGCAGAAAGAGGATAACAGACCGGCTGTGAAAGAGCGTGTACATGGAAAATCTCCTTGTTTACTGTTGCGCCTTGTCGATGTCTTCAAAGAAATTATCAAGCGCCTTGTCAACCTTGATGTTGATATCAATGGTGATATGTATCGGTTTTATTTCAACCGGCGCAACCTGCACCTCATGGCGGGAGTCGATTTCATGTTTTGTGCAGGCGCACAGGAGGAAGAGCGAGGGGATAAGAAGCAGCGTCTTTTTGGCAAACATCATGTGACTCCTGTCCGGGCGGCTGATGGAAAAATGCCCGGGAAACGCTTTGTTACCGGGCGCGTTGCATAAGATTTCTTAAGCCCTTATCATAATCGAGAAAGGTGTTCAGGGGAAAGCGAAAATTGACATCCAGCAGAATCGGCTGGGAAATCCCCTGGCCGTTTGCTATCTGGATGCGTCGCAGACCCCCTGTTGCCGAGTCATAGGTGAAAGGCAGGGGCGAGGCCGGCTTGCCGTCAAGATTGAGTTGCATGACCAGGGTGTCATGGTCACTGAAGAGATGAATTTTTGCCCAGTTGTAACTGAAATTGCGCAGGGCCTCCTGGGCAAAATCGAGCTGGCCGAACTGGGGCGAATCCAGGGGGATGGCCTGGGTCAGGAAGTCCCCGCCGGCAATGCGAATAACGCCGCCTTCTCCGGGAGTGGAGTAGAGAAAGCTCGGTTCAAAGGTGATTTTTCCGTTGCTGAAACTTACCGGAATGCGTCCGTTGACCGTACCGTCTCCTTCGACATTCTTGATGCCGACCTGTTCCAGGATGCCGGCAAGCTTCAGTTTGGTGCAGTAAAAAATCATCTCCGGCTGCAGACGGTTTTCGGCAAAGCGCAGGGCATAGGTGTTGACCGAGCCATCCGCCCAGTTGAAATGGCCTTTTTCAATAAAAAAAGAGTCGGGCGAATCGATCGTAAAGTGCAGGCTGCCGCCGTTTACCGTCAGCTCACCCATCCGCGCCGCGGCAAAGCTGAGTTTTTGGTTCGGGGCGCTGCGCAGCTGCGGCAGAGAGGGCAGGGTGAGGGTTGTGTCCACGCCGGAGACGGTGATTTTCTGCTTGGCCAGCTCAAGGCTGCCGTTTTGCAGGGACAGCCGGCCGCTGCCGGTCAATCCGCTGTCAGCCAGTGACAGATGGGCCTCACCGCCGATGAGGCCGGATAAGGTGATGTCTTTAGCCTGCGGGAAGATACGGGCCGGGGCGAAGTCCGTCAGTTTGGCCGGCGGTATGGTCAGCGCGAGCTCTCCTCTTACTGCTCCGCCGGAAAAATCAGCGGACAACGATAAGGACGCGGTAACCCCCGGCAGCAGCGGGGAGTGAAAATCAGCCGCCATGTTCAGTTTTTTCTCCCGCAGCCCGACGGTGCCGGCAAGGGTGCCGATTTCTTTTTCCCGCCAGATGATTTTTGTCAGCGCGAGTGTGCCTTGTTCGTGCTTGTCGGAGGGAGGCCAGCCAAAGGGCAGGGTCAGCCTTCCGCCTTCCGCCCTAGCCTGGATTTCCACGGAACAAAAACGTGTAACGCGTAAAACTCCACACAATAAGCCTGGAGGGCAAGTCGAGCGTTCTCTAGCGTCTTTATGTTAACTATTTCTGTCACCGATACACTCAGTTT
>JBFMAY010000030.1:0-46923 GCA_040755455.1 Thermodesulfobacteriota bacterium
TGTTCGACGACATCTGCTCCATGGAGGAAGAGGCCTCCTCGGCCGCGGCCGCCTGCTCGGTGGCGCCCTGGGACATCTCCTGGGCGCTGGATGAAAGCTCCTGACTGCCGGCCGCCACGTTATCGGCCGAGGTCTGCACCTCCATGACAACCTCTTTGAGTTTTTCCACCATGGTCTGCAAGGATTCCATCAACTCATCTTCATTACTACGTTTTTTGAGTTCCACCATCAGGTTGCCCTGGGCCACCTCCTTGGCGTTGGCCGTGATGCTGCCCATGGCCTCGACCATCTTCTCCATGGTGGAAAGAAGCTGCCCGATTTCGTCCTTGCTGCTTGCTGTAATTTTTATGTTCATGTCTCCTAGGGCCAGCCGGTTGGCTGCCGTCACCGCCTCATAGAGGGGCCTTGTTATACTGCGGGTCAGCAGCAGGGTAAAACCGACAGCCAGCAGCACGGCGGCAACCGCCAGGGTCATGGCCAGGGTCATGGTGTTCTTGATCACCCCATCAAACTCGGCATCAGCCGCCTTTGCTTCCAGGAGCAGTGCGTCAACAATCTTTTCCAGGGGCAGCATGGCGTTTTCCGCCCTGCGGTCTGCTTCCTCGTTGACCTTGAGGATCTCCGCCTCATCATTGCGATTAAGCGCGCCAAGCAGGTCCTTTTCAAGAAAAGTCAGAAGATCCTGGTATTCTTCCTTGAACTCTTCGGCGTTCTTTTTCTCCTCCGCCGTTTCCACCAGGCTCAGCAGTGTCTCAATATCCCTGGCAGCCGCTTCCTTCACTTTCGGCAGCTGCTGCTCAAAGCCGCGCGCATCGCGGCTGATGATGGCATCAGCCACAACCATGGCAAGCTCATCAATTCCCATATCGATCTGCAGAACCCGAACCGATTCTTCGTTGCGTTTCCCCCCCTCATCCTGCATGTGTCCCAGGAATTTCATCTTCACCATCTGAAACGTGATGACAATGCATAACACTGCGATAATTATGGTAATGCCGGCGAACAGCCTGACGCCGATTTTCATATCACTTATTCTCATCGCTCTCCTTCCTCCTTGTTGGATTATATTAGGGTGCAAAGAAAAAATAAAAACTCCGCGTGTCGCAATTACCGCAGCAATACCGCGGCGCAGGTCTCTTCCCTTGCCCCAGAGATATCCTCTACTCGTTCACCACCGCCTCCCGCTCTGTTTTGACGATGGCCTCCTTCTCACCTTCCGAAAAAACCCTGTCCATATCCAGAATTATCAGGAACAGTTCATTATGCTTGCCCATGCCCATGATGAACTCGGTATTGATGGTGGTGCCGATGCGGGGCGCCGGCTCGATCTGCTCCGGCTCCAGGTCGATGACCTCCTGCACCGAGTCGGCCAACACCCCCAGCACCATGGCCTCCTCCTCCACCACCATCTCCACCACGATGACGCAGGTATTCACCGTCTTTTCCGTGGCACTCATACCGAACTTCAAACGCAGGTCCAGCACCGGCACCACGCTGCCCCGCAGGTTGATCACCCCGCGCATGTAATCCGGGGTCTGCGGCACCTTGGTCACCGTGGTGAAATCCAGAATCTCCCGCACCTTGGCCACATCGAGTGCGAAGACCTCCTCTCCCAGCTTGAAGGTCAGATACTGGGTAGTCTCTGTTATGGCCGGAACGCTCATTGTCTCCTCTCCTTGGTTGATGTTACGGTTGCGTATCTTTAAATCATTTTTTTCAATGTCGATTGTTCATTGCTGAGGGCCAAGTAATCACCCTCCTCCACCGACCTGACCAATTGCGGAATATCGAGAATGAGGGCCACGCTGCCGTCACCCAGGATGGTGGCGCCGGACATGCCCTCCACATTTTTAAAGGCCCGGCCCAGGGACTTGATCACCGTCTGATGCTCGCCGATCACCCGGTCCACAACGAAACCGACCCGCGTGCCGTTCACCTCGGTGATGACCACCTGCTCGATGTCTGGAACCGTGCCGGCAATACTGAATTTCTGCCGCAGCGGGATATAGGGAACGAGATGACCACGCACCGTCGCCATATTCCTGCCGTGGGAGGCCGCCACATCGGCGCGGGTCAGTTCGATGCACTCGTCCACCAGGGAAAGTGGAATGAGAAAGCGGTCTGCGCCGATCTGCACCAGCAGGCTCTCGATGATCGCCATGGTCAGCGGGATCCTGATGCTGATCACCGTGCCCAGGCCGGGACGGCAGTTGATGGCGATGCTGCCGCGCAGGGCATCAATGGCCCGTTTCACCACATCCATCCCTACCCCCCGGCCTGAAACACTGGTAACCTTACTGGCGGTGGAGAAACCGGGGGCGAAAATCAGGTTGTAAATTTCCTGGTCCGGGAGTTCGGCGCTGGGGGCGACCATGCCCTTTTCCACCGCCTTGGCCAGGATCGCCTCCCTGTCCAGCCCGGCGCCGTCATCTTCGATGGTCAGCAGGACCCTGTCGCCGGAATGGACCGCGGCCAGCCGCACCGTTCCCTGCCGAGGCTTGCCGGCCGCCTCCCGCACCTCAGGCTTTTCAATGCCATGATCAATGCAGTTGCGGATGAGATGGACCATTGGGTCGTTCAGCCGCTCGATGACCGTTTTGTCGAGCTCGGTTTCAGCGCCATCGGTGGCCATCTCGATCTCCTTGCCCAGTTCGCCGGAGAGGTCACGCACCAGCCGCTTGAATTTATTGAAGGTGGTGCCGATGGGCAGCATGCGGATATTCAAGACATTGTCCCGCATCTCAGCGGTCAACCGTTCCACCTCTTCGGCGATGTTGATGAGTTCCGCATCCTCCCGCCCGACCGCAGTCTGCGTCATGCGGGCCTGGATGGTCACCAGTTCGCCCACCAGATTGACCAGCACATCGAGCTTTTCCGCCGGCACCCGGATGCTGGCCCCGGCCTCCTGGGCCCTGGCACGCTCCTCCTTCTGCCGGCGCTCCTGCCGCACCTCTTTCACCTGCTGCTGCTCAAGCAGGGCGGAATGGATCTGCGATGGGGCCGCCATGCCTTTTTCCACCAGCATCTCACCCAGCCTTTTCTGGTTGGCGAGGACGGCCTCAATATCTTCAACAGCCATATCACCCCGCTCCACCAGGATCTCGCCCAGCTTCTTGTAGGCCTCATCGTCGACGTTACCGCCCCCGTCAATGGTGTCGATGCTGATCTCGCAATCATCCTCCACAAAAATGAATACATCCTTGATGGCGTCAAGGCCCGAGGTCGTCGTCAGGATCACATCCCAGAAGATATAGCAGGACTCCGGATCCAGCTCCACGAGCAACGGGACATCGCACATCTGGGCGACGATCCTGCAGTCACCCAATTGCCGCAACTCGTTCAGCAGGGCAACCGGGTTGGTGCCGTTGGCAAAGATATTGCGGGCCGGCCTGAAGCGAATGCGAAAGGTAACAGGATCTTCAACCGGAGGTGGCCCGGACGGGGAGGGCTGCGGCATGGCTGTCTCCGCCGGCGGGGCCGCAGCCTGCTCCTCGTTCAGCAGCTCCTTGAATCCGGCGATCAGCTGCGCGGTGAGGGCGGCATCCACCGCCCCTTCCTTTCCCGCGCCGTCGAGCATGGCCTTGATCTGATCACGGGCTGCCAGCGTCAGGTTGATCATCTTCCGGCTGACGGTAAGTTTGCCGGTCCGCACCTGGTCAAAGGCGGTCTCCACCTGATGGGTGAAGGCGGCAATATCATCAAAACCAAACATGGCCCCGGACCCCTTGATGGTATGCATGGCCCGGAACACCCGGCTGATCAGCTCAGGGTCATCAGGTCTGTCCTCCAGTTCAAGCAGGGAATTTTCCAGCTCCGTCAGGAGCTCATAGGCCTCTTCCTTGAATGTATCCGCGTATTGATTGTCCATCATCCCAGCACCTTTTTGACCACTGCCAATAGTTGTTCGGGTTTGAACGGCTTGACAATCCAACCGGTGGCCCCGGCTGCCTTGCCTTCCTGTTTTTTTGTATCCTGCGATTCAGTGGTCAGCATGATGATGGGGATAAATTTGCAGGCAGGCAGCGCCCGTGCCCCCTTAATCAGACCGATGCCGTCCAGATTGGGCATATTGAGATCGGTGATCAGCATGTCCACCTTCCGGCTGCCAAGCTGCTGCAGGGCGTCCCGTCCATCCACCGCCTGGAGCACCTCATAGCCGCTCTGTTTGAGGGTAAAAGACACCATCTGCCGGATACTGGCCGAATCATCGGCCGTCATGATCACCTTGCCCATCATTCCCCTCCCTCTGCCCAGATACAGGTATGCGCCGTGTCCTGATGACAGCCGATATGCCGGTCAAAACCCGCTCCATGGGCCGCTGCCGTGATAACCTCATTGCCGGATTTCCTGACGGAAAAACGCTTATTGCCGGCAATCGCGGCCAGATGGGCGGAACAGATAAACTGCAGGCCGACAAGATCAATGTCCGTCACCTGTGTCAGATCCAATAGCAGGGTATCGGCAGACTCCATGGCTTTCATGAGCGCGGCCTTGATATCCCCCCCGTGCTGGATGCTCATGCTGCCGGCGATGGCAACCACCCTGGCCCCGGGCTGGTCCGCCGGAATGTCCTGATGTATTGCAAACTCTTCCATATTCTTACCCTCTCATGTTATTTAGACTATTAGACTGTAGTCTGTTAGGCTAAAATCCGTTCACAAAAATAGTCGGAATTAAGGGGGGCCAAACCGGGCCTCATCTGGTAATTTTCCATCACTAACAGACTAACCCCCTACAGACTATCGACCTGAGCAGTTAGAAAATTAAAATAACTCCACATTATCCCCGAGATCGTCGCTGCCGCCCCGGGGAGCTTCCGTAACGGCCCCATGGGGCGGCTCGAGTAACGGCTGCCCGTCCGCCGCCGGTGGGCCGTTGAGCACCGCGGCATGGATATGCCGTTCACTGTGCATGGTATACCGGCTGTCGGCAGCCCGGAACTTTTCCGTTTCCTCCGCCCACTTGTCCGCCGGCAGCAGGACCTTGGCTCCTTGGGAAATTGCGCCCAGCATGGTGTCAGCCTTGCCGATGACTGCCGCAACCTGCTGATGCACGGTAATGCCACGGACAACCTCTTCAATATCAGTAGACAATTCCTGCACCATGGCATTGGTGCGGGTGAGTTGCTGCGCCATTTCTCCATTCATTTGCTGCAGCGAGGCAAGCATCCCCTCCACCTCCTGCCGCATCTCCCCGACCCTGGCCTCCATGGCAGCCGCCTCAGCGCTGACACTCCGGCACATGCCATCCGTAAGGGCTTTGATTTCGACCAGGATGCCGGTTACACCTTCCGCCTGCTCCCTGGCTTCCACGGATAGACGGCTGATGGCATCAGCCAGCACCCCCAAGCCCCCGCCACTGCCCCCCAAACCATCCGCCTGAATCAGAAAATTCAGGGCGATGAGCTTGATGGCGTAGACAATATTTTCGATATCATCAACAAAGTGAAAAATCTCTCCCACCGTGGCAGTGGCGGCGGTCAAGATCCCGGACAGCTTGCGGCTGGTGGCCGCAGCGGCAGTGAGCATGGTAATGACCTCGGTCAGGTCATTGCCCATCTCCGTAAAAAAGGAGGCGCCGGCCTGGTCGGTCACGCCAACCAGCTCCACGGTGTCATTGGACATCTCGCTTTCCTTGATCGCAATTCCCCGTAAACTGCCGATAATACACTCCACCGCGTTCAGCAGTTCCGCGGAGGCGTGACGGAGCTGGGCCGCCTGAATCTCACATACCATTCCGGTCTCCACCGCCAGATGGCCCCTGTCATCCGGATCAAGCTGCTGAAACATGCCCGGTTCAGGGAGACGACCAGCCAGTTCCTCAAGAGCTTCAGCCACATGCTCGATCTGCTGACGTACCGTATCATGGGCCTGCAGAGCAACAACCACCTGCCCCAGATTCTCCGCCACCACCGCCGAGGAGAGGGAAATAGCACCCGCCGACGATGAACAACGGTCCACGATACTGGTCAGCGTATGCAAACTCTGGCGGGTTTTTCCCAGAACGGTCTGGATCCCGTCCTGCTTCTCGGCACCCATGCTCACCACATCCGCCAGGGCGTTGCCGATGGTTATGGCCAGTTGATTTTTCTGGAGAAGAATGGCATCGGCTTTGCCGATAACCTCGTCGGACAATACGGAGACATTTTTGGTCAGTGTCTCAAAAACCGCCGAATGTTCCCCCAGCCGGGCACTTTCAATCTTTGCATAAACACCCAGCATCTTCAAATTTTTGTTCATGCGGGCAAAACCGGTAAGAGGCGTGGTGATCCGGTCGAGACTCAGCAGGATCAGTTCCAGCGACTGCCGTCCCGACTCTTTGCGGGCAACGGCAAGATGGCTTTCCAGATCATTGAAGATGGCGGCAAGCCCGCTCATGGCGGCCGCCCCTCTCTCACCGCCCAGACTGCTGACCAGACTGCTGATAATGGTGGTTATTTCTCCGGCCCGTTGCTGGAAATCCTGCAATCTTTCTCCGATGGCCAGGAACTCATCCTCGGTGGAGGTTGAGACACTGCCAAGCCGCGAGGAAACGAGCCGAAGCTGTTCAATCCAGACTTCATGCCCCGGAGCAGCCTTGCTGGCGGGATCCGGCGAGACAAGGGCCTTTCCCGGCGCAAGCCACGCCTGCACCGCATTCGGCAGAGTCCGCCAGGAAAAATTAACCATGTATACTCCTTTGAAAGGAAACCAGAACCCGGTCTCTTTTCGTGTTATTTGGTATTAATGTGATTAAGCCGCAAAAAAATCAGCCATTTGCTCCCGGATGGTCAAACAAAAAGTTCTGGCCGCGCTGTATTTTTGTGATGTGGCCTGGGCCAGGCAGGCCGATCGTACCCGAATACGTTCTTCATGACCCGTTGCGGGATACAACGCAGCAGGTCGGACTTTTTGCAACGCAGCCAATGCTTATTGGAAAAATTCAAGGTTCGAGCTTGAGGTTTTTGGGTTGTCCTGGGTGGAAACGCCTGTCTTGGCACCTATGTCTGATTTCCCTATGGATTGGATCACTTTTATGAATATTATCATTTTTCATTGCCGGGTGTAGAAAAAAATTTCACAAAAAAGTGGAGGGCGCGCGGCAGGGATGCCCCGGCGAAGATCACTTTTGGGAAGGCATCGATTATTGACGCAGCAAATTGGCCAGAATCAGGCCGAAAAAGGAGCCGGTGAGAGGGGACTGGTACTGCCAGCCGAGATGGGAAAAGCAGGACATACAGAGTGAAAAACGCCAGCTGCAGCCGGCAAACCAGGTGCATTCAGTGGTGGGCTGTCCGTGGTTCATGCAGCCAGGCGCCTGGGAAAAACAGCCGATCTCAAAGACCTTGCCAAGGGGATTGGCAAACACGTGACGATGGCTGCCGTTTACTTCAATCATCCGGGCCGCGGTGGTGATTTTAGCCAGGCAGAAGCGGCAGCGAAAAAATTCCCCCTGCTCGCCGTTGTCGGTTTTTTCATCGCTTTTGCTGTCTATTCTGCCATCAAGGAGCAATCCCCCCTGCTGCCTGAAAAATAAAGCGGAAGCAATACCGGCTTCTCCGATGAATTCTCCCTGCCCTGAATCGCTCCCCGACATGGCAATCCTGTCAGCCTCCGTGAGAAAGCGGCCACTGCTGCTCTTTTCCGTCGACAACATAACAGAACCGGTCCCAGGAGAATTCCCTGCCGCTGACCGGGCAGCGCAGTGTCACCTTTTTATCGTCAACATCGAGCACCAGCCAGTCCCCGCTGCGTCGACCGTCAACAATGTGAATCTTCTCCCCTTTGATAAAAGGATACTGCTTAAAAAGTGTTACCTTATCAGGCATGCATTCTCCCCCATGGTCATTTAAAAGCAAACCAGGACCCCACGTATTTTTCATTTTTATTATGGTATAAAACTGGAATGGAGCAAAGGAGAAATATTTTCTCCCCGCATGTTGGTATCAAAGATGCTCAGGCTTCCTGGGAAGCCAGCTCACCGAACAGCATGTCTCTGACTTGATCTATTTTGACGAAATAACGGTATTTTTGTGACATGGTTGCTGCTATGATCTCCGTCATGGGAATTCAGGAGGCAGGAGACGGAATCCAGAATGATTGATTTTATTACGTTTTTCCGGCTCCTGACTCCTGGCTTCTGAATTCTCTGGAAACAAGCTGCGGGCTTCCTGAAAATATTTTTTAATTTCGACAAGTTACCACAACTCCGAAAGTTGAATTATATAAAATGAATTGCTCTTCATTTTTTCACCTTGTTATGGCACCAGGAAAAATTATATAAAATGTTAGAGGATGTTGACTTTTACCACTTATTCATCCCTCACCCACATTATGGAGCAGAAATGATTATCAACTGGGCATATTTCAGAAAAGGGTGTGCATCCTGTCAGAAGGCCCAGGAGTCTCTTGGCCGCACGGATGTTGAAATCAAAACAGAGGTAAACGCCCGGCAGGAGCCCCTGGAGGCACAAAAAACCTGGGATCTGCTGGCTGACAGCCAAAGAATCCTGATCGCCTCGGGCAATAGAATCAGGGAGTATTCTCCGCAGCCGGACAAAAAAGACGAGATTTTAAAAATCGTTCTTGGCCGGAGCGGCACGCTGCGGGCGCCGACCCTTAAAATCGGCAACACCTTATACATCGGATACAACAACGAAATGTATGATCAGTTAATCGGCAAAGGCTGATACTTTTCATGCTTGCCAAAGTTTTTACCAGCAGTGTGCTTGGCGTTGAAGCCCTGCCCGTTGAGGTCGAAGTTGATGTTGTTTTCGGCCTGCCCGCTTTTTTCACCGTCGGCCTTGCCGAAGGTGCGGTGCGGGAAAGCAAGGACCGGGTGAAGGCGGCCATAAAAAACAGCGGCTACGAATTCCCGGACAAAAAAATCACGGTAAATCTTGCCCCGGCTGACATCAAAAAAGGGGGGACCGGCTTTGATCTGCCCATCGCCCTGGGCATCCTGGCCACGGAAGCAGTTGTCACCTCTGAACAACTACAGAATTTTGCCGTGGTGGGCGAACTGGCCCTTGACGGCTTTGTCCGCCCGGTCCCCGGTATTCTCCCCATGGTTCTTGCCGCCCGCGACGCGGGACTGCGCGGCATCATCGTCCCCAAAGACAACGCCGATGAGGCGGCCGTGGTCAACGGCATTAACGTGATCGCTATCAGTTATCTTCATCAGGCGGTTGATTTCCTGTCAGACAGGAGCCCCATCGAACCCACGGTCGTCGACCTGGAACTCTTACTCGGCAGTCAGAGAAGGTATGATATTGATTTTTCCGAGGTCAAGGGACAGGAACACGTCAAGCGCGCTCTGGAGGTAGCGGCTGCAGGAGACCATAATGTGCTGATGACGGGTCCGCCCGGCTCCGGTAAAACCATGCTGGCCCGGCGAATGCCCACCATTCTGCCGGATCTCACCTTTGAAGAGGCCCTGGAAACCACCAAAATCTACAGTGTCTGCGGCCTGCTTCCCGACCGCTGCAGCCTGTTGACGCAAAGACCTTTCCGAGCCCCCCATCACACCATTTCCGATGCCGGCCTGATCGGCGGCGGCAACATCCCCCGGCCCGGTGAGGTTTCCCTGGCCCATAACGGCGTTCTTTTTCTTGATGAGCTGCCGGAATTCAAAAAAAACGTGCTGGAGGTGCTGCGGCAACCCCTGGAAGATGGTCAGGTCACCATTGCCAGGGCCTCAACCACGCTCACCTTCCCGGCCCGTTTCGTTTTAGTGGCGGCACTCAATCCCTGCCCCTGCGGCCATATGGGCGACAGCAACCACAGCTGCACCTGTACCCCGCTGCAGATAAAGCGTTACGAAGAAAAACTTTCCGGCCCGCTGCTGGACCGCATCGACATCCATCTGCAGGTGCCTGCGGTGCCTTTTCAGCAGGTGGCTTCCGCCGGCGAGGGGGAGAATTCGCAGTCCATCAAGGACCGGGTGGTCAGGGCCAGGGAGATCCAGAAGCAGCGATTTCACGGCAGAAAGGGCATTTACAGCAACAGCCAGATGACCAGTCGTGATCTGAAAAAATTCTGCGGTCTTGACAAGAAGTCTCTCAACCTGCTGGAACAGGGCATGGTCCAGCTCGGCCTTTCCGCCAGGGCCTATCACCGCATATTAAAAATCGCCCGGACCATTGCCGATCTTGCAGGTAAAGAGGATATCGCTTCCGAGCATATCGCCGAGGCGATTCAATATCGTCGCCTCGACAGAAGTCGCCTGCCATAACAGATAAAATGCGCAGACCGATTACAAAAATTCCAGCGTTATGTTGCCCGGCGCTATTTTTTTTAATAAATCAACCGGATGGACTTTGCTTCTCGGCGCGCAATGTGTTAAAAAATGAATTATACTTCCATTGTGCCTGTCATAAATCTTCGAGGGAGCGACATGAACAAAAAAAACGAGGAAAAAAGAAAAAGCACCCGCATCCCCGTCCAGTTTGATGTAACCATCCTGCACGATGAAGATTATCTCATTTCGTTCACCAAGGACATCTCGGCTGATGGCATGTTTATCAACACCCCGACACCCTTGGCAAAGGGCGAAAAAATAACCGTCGGTTTTACAATTGGAGCGGAAAAAGCGATTTCGCTGAAGGCAAAAATTATCTGGGTAAACATGGACGGCCCGGATATTGACCGCGGCATGGGGGTGAAATTCATCAATGTCTCGCCGAAAATGAAAAAAAATATTCTGCTGCTGGTCAACCGCATCGCCATATTACCGGATGACGCCCTGGTAAATTAAAGCATTCGCCCAACCCTGAGCAGACTCCTTTTCTTCCTGACCGGCACACCTGATTAAAAAATCCCTGATCCTGACTCGAAATTCTCTAAGGTTTTCTTCGTTCCGGCTGCTTACGCCGATCATTGGGGATGGAAAGGGAGACGATAACACCGCTGCGCACAGTTTTACGTCTGTCCTGTCTATTTTTACGTCTTTCCTTGCGTTTTGATTTTTCATAATCAGGATTCTTTTCAGGATCCTTTTTCACAGTCGGGGTCTTGCCGATAATTATATCCATACGGGTTCTCCTTGATTGATCTGATCAATTATATTCCCTCTTAACTTTTTTTATCGGCAAGGCAAAGATAAAACTTGACTTGTAATTTTAAAAATGCCTGTTTTCCCATCCAGTCATTTCAGCCCAGCTCAATTCTGTCCCCTGCTCCATAATGCAGGCTGAGAATAAGGGTCAGATACTCCCGCAGATGCCGGGTCAGCAGAAAATTATCCCGGACAAATTCTCTGGCCTTGCCGCCGATCTCGCCAATCTTTTCCGGATGGCGGAGAAGATAGCGGATACGCAGGGCGGCGCCCTCAGGAGTGCTGACCCGGAAGCCGGTATTGAAATTGATCACCTGCAGACGAATGCCGCCGGTGTCCCCGCCGATCACCGGTTTGCCTTTCCACATGGCCTCTGTAACGGTAAGCCCGAACCCTTCCTTAATGGATTTCTGCAGGATAATGTCCGAGGCCCGCTGCAGGGCGTTAATCTTTCGATGGGCATCCGGCGGCAGAAGCAGGACATGGATGTCCGGGTCTTCTGCCGCTGCCTCCATGACCTCCCTCAAGACAATCTCTCCCTCTGGATCATCGGTTGCCCCGCCGCCGGCCAGCACCAACTGCTGGTCCGGGACAAACTTTTTCACAATCCTGTAGGCCTGGATGACCCCCAGGGGATCCTTGAAGCGGTCGAAGCGGGAAACCTGCAGCAGAAGCGGTCTCTGAGGATCTAGCTGGAATTCCTCATACACGGCATCAATCTCATTGCCTGGAAGGTCCATATTTTTCTCACTGAGCGGATCAATGCTTGGCGGAATGATATACTGGGGATGAGGCATGGACTTGGCAAAACCGGCCAGGGAAAAAATACTGGCATCATAGTCGCTGACAAACTGCTGGAGATATTTCCACACCGGCCGATATGGATGGCTGGCGTCAATATGGCAGCGCCATACCCATTTTCCCCGGCGATTCGAGCAGTTCTGCAGCAGATGGGCCGGTTGCGGATCATGAATGAAAACAAAATCAGCGTCTTCAAGCCTTGCCCGCAAAACTTCCGCATTTTCCCTGTTGACCTGCTCATAGACCTTGAGCAGATGTTCAGAGATACGGACATGGTTTCCCTGCAGGGCATTATGCATGTTCTTCGTGCATTGGAAGAAATCTTCATTGCCCTCGATCACCTCCCACGCGGTATTGATCTCCAGCTCCTGCATGAGGGGCACCAGCTTGTTGAGAATCTCAGCCACACCGCCACCCACCTTGGTTGAGTTGACGTGTACGACTTTTATGCCCCGCAGGGGCCGGGCAAGCTGGCGGAGATGATTGATAACATCCTGGCCGGCAACCCCGGCATAGGCATCAAGCAGATTCGTCATACCGTCACCTCCCGGAAAAATTCCTGAAATAAGTCGTTGAGTTCCTTTCTCAGCTCGGTCACTGAACCGAAATAGGGATCAATACCATCCAGCCTGTTACACAGTTCCTGATGGCGCCCGTCAAAGCCTGCCAGCCAGAAACTGAAGTCATTGCCATGGTGGGGCAGTCTCCTGCGGGCATCGATAAAGTGATAAAAAATACTGCTGGTGGAGATGGCGGGAAACAATCGGACAAGCTCCTCCGGGGTCGCGGCCCTTTTACGGGTGTCAAAGACAACGATCTGCGAACGGATAAACTCAAAGGCCGCGGTTGCCCGCAGCCAGGGAAGATATTCTTCTTCATCCAGCCGCTCCTCGATAATATCGATCAACTCGCCGCGCAGCGCCTCAAGGCTGTCAAACTCGGTGGGATCGATAACCGCCAGCCGTTCGGCCAGATCGGCATCATGCAGATGATACCAGGCCCAGGCGGCAAAATCGTTATTGTATTCCCGTTCCTCAAAACGCGGTTGCAGCAGGCCACCCCAGAAATGATAGTAGATGCTGCCGGCATCGATTGTCCGCAGGGCATCACGCAACTCCTTTAAGGTCAACGCTCTGCTGCCGGTGGCGATGGCGATCAGGGCGCAGTCCTTGATGGCAAAATCTCCATGACTTATGCCGGAGAATGATTGGACAGCGGTTTCAGTCATTTTTCTCCCTCCTCTTTGTTGCTCCTCATTTGGCAGCCAGCAGGGCAAGCGGAAACTGCGAAAATAGATCAGCAGCATATATGCCGGCACCGTTTTCCTGCCCGGTGACTTCCTCACCGGTCAGGACATTAAAAAAACCAGAACCCTGCAGATGATCAGGCAGGGTCAACACCGTATCACCCCATACCGCGCGGCCAAGCGGCATGCGGGTGGCATCCTTATGCTGCAGGCGGGCGACAAGCCTGGGCACGGCCACAACCAATGTCTGCTCTCCCAGACTCCTGCCAAAGGCACACAGATGCTCTTTGCCCGCGCCCACGGCAGCAAGCGGGAAATAGGAACCACGCTCAAAAAGCTCCGGGTTTTCCTGTCGATACGTCAATGTCTTCCACAGGATATACATTTTCACCCTGCCGTCGCCTGGATTCTGCAGCAGATCCTGTAACCGGGAAGCCGTGGGCTGGGAAGAATCCGTCATAGACCGGCCAAGCTCGGCCAGCAGACCCATCCGTTTGGCAAAATCAACCGGACGCCTGTTATCCGGATCAACCAGACAGAAATGCCAGATCTCGTTACCCTGGTAAATATCCGGGACCCCCGGCGAGGTCAGCTTAAGCAGCAGCTGACTGAGGCTGTTCATCATGCCGAACCAGGCAATTTTTTTCTGAAAAGCGGTAAAATCATCGAGAAACGCCTTGTCATCGCCGGCCAGCAACTCCCTGATAAAATGCGTCATCGCCTCCTCATAAACAAGATTCTGATTCAACCAGCTGGTGTGTACCTTGGCCTCCCGGATCACCTTCAGCATGGAGGAGGAAAAGCGCGCCAGAAAATCTTCCTTATCCGCTCCATTCATTTCCGCAAACGGCCATACGCCCAGCAGATTCTGATAGAGCGCGTACTCATCGTTTTTCGACGGTGCCGCGCCTTGCTCTGTCATCTTTTTCCTGGGCCGGTTCAATTGATGCCAGCGGCTGAGCGCTTCCCGCCATTCAGTCGTCATTTCCGAAAGGACATTGATCCGCGCCCTGACATCCTCACTGCGTTTACTGTCATGGGTGGAGGTGTTGAGCATGGCATAGGGCCAGCTTGCCGCCCGGGCGCCAATGACCGCATGAAATGCTGCAACAGACACCCCGAAATTACGGGGGTCACCACCGACCTCATTTAAGGAAAGCAGGCGATTATATATATAAAAAGCGGTATCTTCCAGCCCTTTAGCCATCACCGGCCCGGTATACTGCTGAAACTTCATGACAAAGTCGGTTGCCGCAGTTTTCAGGGGATCTTCCGGCTGCTGTGCCGTCTCAAGCAGGAGAACTGATCTGACGAAATCATAGATACTGGTATCCTCCGCCTGCTGACGAGCCCTGGCCCGGTCCACGGCCAGTTCCACATGCCGCCTGTCACTGTCGGTAAAAGAATCGGTGGTGAAATAGGTCCTGTACACCGGAAAAAAAGCGACGATTTCCGTAAGCGCCTCCCGCAGGCCGTTGTGGGTATAGTCCTGGGTGTAACGGTTGCGCTTGGCCAGATGGCGCAGTTGATCGCTTAATACATTAATCTCACCGGCCATTGCGGTTTTGATGATGAGTTTCTTACAGTCATACATCAGCGCCGCAAAATCTATCTCTCTCTCGATAAACCGGTGATAGACCGCTGTCATCTCCTCTTCGGCGGACTGATCGACAAAAAGACCGTTCACCAGGCAGGAAAAATCATACCCGCTGGTACCATGGACCTTCCAGTCGCCGGGCAGCCTCTCAAAGTCGGCAAGAATCTTCTCAACCACAACATAGAGGGGCAGTGACGCCTGTTGGTCATGAACGGATTGGTCTTCCGCCGCGATTTTCCGTTGCTCCAGTGAAATACCGCTGACAGCGGTCTGCAAATGGCGGAAATAGCCTGCCGGATCGTACAGGCCATCCGGGTGGTCAATACGCAGCCCGTCAATTTTGCCGGTGGCGATCAGATCAAGGACCAACCCATGGGTATGGTCAAAAACCTCTTTCCGCTCCATGCGGATACCGGCAAGATCATTGATATCAAAAAAACGGCGGTAGTTGATTTCATCCGCGGCGACCCGCCAGAAAGCCAGACGGTATGCCTGCGTGGCAAGAAGCCTTTCCAGCGGATCAAAACTCACCGGCCGACCCGGTTCACCGTTATAGTAGATGACGTTTTCTTCAATAAAAGTGGCGATCTCGGGCACCTCACGGCCAAGACGTGCCAGCATTCTTTTCAGCACCTCCTTGTTGCGGTTGCGCATTTCAATTTTTTCCTCATTTATCTCCTCGCGGCCCGGGAGCCCGGCAAATGAGGCAATCAGGCTCTGCAGCTCGAGAAACCCCTCATGCTGGGTGCCAAGCCTTGTTTCCAGGCGCTGCAGGTCATGCCCCAAAATCTGGGGATAGCTCTTCGGGGCAATGGGGAAGAAATGTTCATAGTAGGAGATAAAGAAACTGCCCCGGTCAGGCAGAAAAACAAGACGCAGCTGCCCTTCTTCAAGCACGGCCCCGAAATAATCGCCAAGCACGGGAAGAAGGATGCGGTTTTTCAGTTCCTCCTCCTGGGGTTGCCAGTTAATGTCAAAGAAATCTGCATAGGGCGATGCCTGACCGTTTTCCAGCACATCAACCCACCATTGGTTATCCGGCCCCACCCCCATATGGTTGGGCACCATATCAAGAATCTGCGCCATGCCATACCGGTCAAGGGCCGCAACAAACTCCTCGTACTCCTCCCTGCTGCCTATTTCCGGATTGAGCGAGGCATGATCGATGATATCATAGCCATGGGAACTGCCGGGCCTGGCCTTGAGATAAGGCGAAGCATAACAGTGACTGATTCCCAGCTCCTTCAGATAAGGGGCAATGGCCGCCGCCTGACGGAAGGTGAAATTTTTGTTGAACTGCAGCCGGTAAAAAGAACGGGGGATGGCTGAACGTTGCCGCTTCCTCCGGTCGGCAAGGGGCGCGGAGGGACGGATGACCCCAATGCCCCGTTCACGGCAGAACTCCCGGAAAAAGTGCTGGATATCTTCCTCGGCCGTCATGCCTTCAAGATCAACCATCAGCTTCTGCCGCCAGGCGGGCATCTGCAGCTGTTCCTGTGCCCTGTCCTGATCTGTCTCAACCGGCAGATCCCTCAGGTGCACCAGAAAAATCTCGGCAGGGGTGCGGACCAGGAAAGAATGTACCGACCTGACCAGAGCGGGGGTCATCCTGGGCACCGCTGCCGGATCCACGTCATATCCCTCCGGCAGCAGGTCCCCACGTTTGAGGGCAACAAGCAGATGAGCCCTGTCCGTGGCCCTGGCAATGACCTCCTTCTGCCGCTCCCCATTATCAAAAGAGGGACACATTGCCGCAAGCCAGGCAATATCTCTGCCGAGCCAGAAAGAATTCAGCGAGCAGACCTCCTCACGGCTCGCCATGACCACGGCCTGGGAGGGATAGCCTGCCGACTCCAGCCAGTCACCCTGTTGATCCCTGGCAAAAAAACCGGGCCGGCTGAGCAGAATTCCCCTGCGGTGCAGCTCCAGGGCAAAACCATCGGACAGGGCCTCACGATGTTCCCCGATTACCAGGCAGCGGTTTCTCCGGCTCTCCAGGGCGATGATCCCCAGCAGATCGGCGGTACGCGGGGCAACAACCACACCGGGCGCTCCCATATTTTCACTAAATTTCCACAGCTGCCGGTCCAGCACATCGATGGAGCCCATACGCAGCGCCCCGGCATAATGCATGTTGCTGCGGAGCATGGCGATGAACGGTTCATAGGCCATCTCCGCCACCCTTGCCGGCAGGACAGGCGGCCCGGAGGGATGACAGTCGGTTGTCCCGCCGTTATCATACATCTGCAGGCCCTTGCCAAAAAGCGCAGCATGATACCAGGGTGCAAAACCTGCCGCATCAACGCCGGCAGGCAGACTCTGGCAAAGCCCCACCTTGAGCCCGAGTTCCATGGAGCGTTTCCCCACCTCGGCCAGTTGCAGTTTAAGCTGCCACTGGAGATACTGGTAAAACTCAAGGCGCTGCTGATGGTCCCGGGCAAAACCGATGACCGCGGGGGAAGCGTGATTCTGTAAATCTTCTGGCCACTCAACCTGCCCCCCTGACGCCCCTCCATCTTTTTGCCAATGCTCGTGCAGAGCTTCATAAACAGCAAAGACATGCAGTCGTTGACCGCCTGTCTGCTGGAAATGGCGGAAGTCCCAACCCCTTTCCGTTTCCGGGTTGAGATGATTGAGTTGAAAATGCTGCCACAGCGCCTCGGCGATCACCTTCTTGACCCCGGCAACCTCCCCATGATCGACCTGTTCCGCCTCGCGCAGATTGGCAATACGGACCTGAAAGGACGGATCGCTGACAAGGGACCGCACCTCCTCGCTCTCATGGAAATCAGCAACAGACTCCAGGTCAAGGTAGAGAGGATCGAGAAAACACCGGCTGGATGGCTGGCTGGGGTACAGTTGCTCTTCTTGGGGTAATCGTCGGGACAACAGGGAGGAAACCGCCACGGTGCCTGCACCGTTTTCCGCCGCCCAGTACAGGATATTCTGCAGATCCGTCAGATCGCCGATCCCCCAGTTCCTTCTTGATCTGACTGTGTCGAGATGACAGGATATGCCCCAGATTCTTGCCTCCTGCAACAGACCAGGAGGGGTATAACAGCTCAGCGGGGTGATGATCAGGGTGCACTGTCCGGTCAAGCTGCCGCCCTTGCCATCAGTGCTCTCCACTGTCAGCTGGTGGTAGCCGGCAGGCGGATGAAGATCCAGCGAAAGCTGCAGCGCCACATATCTCTCACCATCCAGTTCCGTCTCTTCCGCCACCGGCAGTTCGGCGGGAGTCACCTCGCCCTCCTGACGCGAACCGTTCTCTTCGGTGAAAAGCCAGTGCACCGGATGGGAGAGCGCCATCTGCGGCAGGCGCACCTCAAAAAGGCAAAAAGAGGTATCTTCAGCAACCACCAGCACCGGGCTGACAACCTGCCGCCAGTGATCCCTGCGCAGGTTATCCAGCGCATGAAGAGCGTCACTTTCGTCAGTGATTTCAATTCCCCACGCAGCAAGCAGCTCCCTTTTGCTTTCTTCCGGCAAATCCACCCAGGGTTCGCCTCCCTCCAGGCAAAGGGGTTCCACTGCCAATAACTCACATATCTGCTGGAATGTTTTTTTCTCCATAAGGGCCTGCATCATTTTTTGAGAAACCAGGCAATACCGTGCGGCATGAGCACATGTTGCTGCGCTTTCCCCCTGCCCACGGCCGGCTGGGCATAGAAAAGCGACTCGTCATCCAGTGCCAGACCGGTCAACGGTTCAGCGGAAAAATTGACAAACACCTCAAGTTGCAACGCATCTGCCAGCAGCCACTGCGCATGAAGGCCAGCGGCCCCGATAACGGAGTAGCTGGCCTTCCCGCCCCGCAGATCGGTAAGCCGGGGAATGATCTCTTTTTTACGCAAGGCAAGCAGAGATCGATACATCTGCAGAAATTCCCTGCCCTTCTCCCGGTCCGGTTCCCGCCAGTTCAGACAGGACCGACGGTAGGTGTCCGTTGCATTGGGGTCAGGAATGCGCTCCCGCACTTCAGCATCGGAGAACTGCGCAAAACGGGAAAACTCCTGCCGTCTCCCCTCTTTCACCTTGTCCGCCAGTTCCGGACCGAAATCGCAGAAGTAGAGAAATGGGGTTTCAGCACCATACTCTTCACCCATGAAGAGAAGAGGTGGGGACGGGGCCAACAGCAGCAGGGCTATGGCAGTTTTCAACAAAGGCTCCGGTGTCAACCCGCCCAGCCGTTCGCCGAAGGCCCGGTTACCGACCTGATCGTGATTCTGCAGAAAGGAGACAAACGCCGTGAGCGGCAGCTGACTGCTCGGCTTGCCGCGGGGTAGGTTGTTACGGTATGGCGAAGGTTCTCCCTGATAGGCGAATCCTTCCGTAAGACAGCGTCCCAACAGGTGCAGGCTGCGTTCCGAGTAATCGCCATAGTACCCCTGCCTTTCCCCGGTCAGCAGCACATGGCAGGCGTGGTGGATGTCATCGTTCCACTGGGCGTTGTAGTGCCTGTACTTCCCGGCAGCATCCCTCCGCAGATAACCGGGTTCATTATTGTCATTTTCCAGGACGAGATGAATATGGCGGTGGCGGCCGGGACCGTTGCGCACGGCGGTGGCGATCTCCTCCAGAATATGCGGCGATGACTCATCAAAAATGGCATGGACGGCATCGAAACGGAGCCCGTCGATATGATATTCCTCAAGCCAGTACAGGGCGTTGTGGACGAAAAAGCGGCGGACCGCGGGGCTCATGACCCCGCCGAAATTGATGGCCGCCCCCCAGGGGGTATGACGGCTCTCGTCAAAAAAGGCCTCTCTGGCATAGACATGCAGGTAGTTTCCTTCCGGTCCGAAATGGTTATAGACCACATCAAGAAAAACCATCATATCCCTGGCATGGGCCGCCTGCACAAGAGCCTTCAGATCCTCCGGGGCGCCATAGGTCCGGTCAGGGGCAAAAAGCAGAGCCCCGTCATATCCCCAGTTTCTCCGGCCGGGGAAATCGGCCAGCGGCATGAGCTCCACGGCAGTGACGCCAAGATCGGCCAGGTAATCCAGCCGTTCGATAATACCTGAGAAACGGCCGTCCGGAGAAAAAGCGCCGGTATGGAGTTCATAGATGATCATTTCCTCCCAGGGCCGACCCTTCCAGGAGCCGTCCCGCCACGGGAATGATTGCGGATCGATCACCACACTCGGGCCGTGGATGTCCTCAGCCTGACAGCGGGAAACAGGGTCAGGGACCAGCAGGTCCCCATCAATGCGGAAACGGTACAGCGAGCCGGGAACGGCCCGGGAATTCAGCAGATGATACCAGCCCTCATCAGGTCCGGTCATGGGATAAAACTGCCGGGCGCCATCGCTTTCTTCGAGAACGAGTTCAACCGCCCCGGCACCGGGAGCCCACAACCTGAAAAGCACTCCTTCAGCCATTATCATGGTGCCGAAGGGCATCGAGTGCGACCGGTTTATCGTCATTGCGTCTGCAGCCATCATCCTTTCCCCGGGTGAGAAAAATAGAGTGGCCAAACAGGTCAGCCACGGGAAAATCCGTATGTGAGGGGCAATATTTTTTTGGCGGGAACCTCTCTTTTTTTTATATCACATTTATACTTCCTGCCATATTATTACTGTATAAATCTGTTGAAAAAAATCCACGCCAAAACCTGCATTCAACACTGTAATAAAAGAGGTTTTACCATGGCGAAAATCGCCGTTATCATCGCCGATCTGTTTGAGGATTCTGAATACATCGAACCGGCCGAGGCCTTGCGCCGGGCCGGTCATGAGGTGATCCATGTGGGATTGCAGGCAGGCAGGCCGGTGCATGGGAAAAAGAAAAACACCGCCGTGTCCGTTGATGTCGCGGTGCAGGAGGCTCTGGTCAACGATTTCGACGCCCTGCTCATTCCGGGAGGCTATTCGCCGGACAAACTGCGGGCCGATCCCCAGGCCGTGGAATTTGTCCGGCAGTTCATGCAGGAGAACAAACCGGTATTTTCCATCTGCCACGGCCCCCAGCTTCTCATATCGGCCAAGTCTCTGGAGGGAAGGAGGGTGACCGGCTGGAAATCGATCAGACAGGACATCATCTATGCCGGCGCCCGTTTCATTGATGCGGAGACGGTGGAAGACGGCAATCTGATCACCAGCCGCAGCCCCAAGGATCTACCGGCCTTTATCAGGGCTTGCCTGGCAAAGCTGGCGAGATAGCAGGAAGTCCTTTTTCCCCGCCTATTCGATGGCCTGGAATTTCTTCATGAATTTGCGGTCGATATAGTCCTTGATGAAAAAGGCGAGCCGGCCGTCAAACTCCAGCCATCTCTTGCGCAGAATCCCGGTACCGTCGCCCAGGTTGAAGATGAGCAGATAATCACCGCCCGGCGAAAAGGGTTGCAGCTCCCCTCCTTCCAGGGAGGCCATGAGATTATGAAACAGCACGGGATTCTCGCGGACCGCATAAACCCCAACCTTGTCCAGCGGTTGGTCCTGGAAATAAATACAGTCGCCGCCTCCGAAAATCTCCGGGAATTCCGGGCACTGCAGAAACCTGTTCACCAGCAGACCTCCGTCAGGTCCGGTGGGCAGGCCTGATTCCTGAAAAATCGCGGCCGGTTTCACGCCAATGGAGAGAAAAATAAAGTCCGCGGCAAATTGTTCACCGGACTCCAGGGTGACCCTGCCGGTTTCCACCTCCTTCACATAGCCCTGCTCCAGGATTTCAATGCCGCGTCCCTGCAGAGAACGGATCGCCTTGCTGCGGATGGATTCCGGGAAACGCCCCATGAGCTTGCGGCCGGCAAAGATGCGTATATCGGCCATATGCCGGTCATGATCATGGAGAAGCCGCCAGACATTGCCCGCCACCTCCACGGAAGACGGTCCGCCGCCGATGACAGCCACGGAAAATTTCCCCCGGCTGGCAAGTTCAATGAGATGGGCCTGGGCCTCCATGAGCCGCTCTATGGGTTTCACCGGGAAAATCCCCTCACCCGTGCCTTTGACACTGGTCTGCGGCACATAGCTGCCGGCATTGCAGGACAGGACATCGTAGGCAATGGACGAACCGTCCTCCAGCATAACATTCTTCAGCACCGCATCAATGCGTACCACCTTGCCGAGCACAAAGCGGCCACCCTGTTTTTCCACAACATGCCTGGTGGCAAAACGAATATCGTCCGGCCGATAAAACCGGCCGAGCATGCCCGGCCCCATGCCGGAATAATAGTGATAGGCCGAGGGACCGATCACTGTCACCTCATGCCCTCCGGCAAGGAAGCTGCCAAGATTGGCCAAGGTCACCATATGGGCGTGTCCACCGCCTACCAGTACAAGCCGTTTCCCCATTTTTTTTATCTCCGCAGATATTGATCGCTTTTTTTCGAGTCCGGCTGTCCGCCGCAAATGTTAGGTTTACTATAGGCAATGATCCGGATGGGGTCAACTGCTTCGTGGGCATTAACGTTGAGATCAACCCGCCCGCCCGGGATAACGGGGCACAACCGGTTTACGGCCGCAGACCTGCAGGTATTTTTCCGCAGGATAGCCGAGAGCGATGACCGAATAAACCGATTCGCCGGCGGGGATGGCAAAAAGGGCTTTCATGGCGGGCTCATGCCTGATGGCCTCCACGGCAAAACCGATGAGGCAGGTGCCAAGCCCCATGGCATGGGCCGCCAGCAGGATATTCTGGGTGGCCAGCAGGGCGTCTTCAGCCGGACAGCTGGCATGTTCCGTGCCGCCGACCAGTATCACCGCTGTTGCCCCGTGGAACAGACGATCCACCCCCTCCTCTTCCCATTCGTGCAGGCCATGGGAGATGGTCTGGTAATAGCTGCGGTAATAGCTGCCCAGGCGATCCCGGCCGAAAAGCCTCGATGCCAGACGCAGCAGAGGATTTTCCGCCATGTTGTTCAGTTTCTTGAAAAATGCGGCAACATGATTGCCTAAGCTGACCACCTCATCCCGGCGGTCGAGAATGGTAAAGGTCCAGCCCTGGCTGTTGGTGCCAGACGGGGCGGTGGTGCCGATTCTGACCAGATCTTCCAGCATGGCGCGGCTCACCTGCTGGTTCGTGTAATTTCTGCAGGAACGCCGGGAACGCATCAGCCGCACCAGGGAGCCCAGATCAAAATCGCCAAAGGGCAGCCAGCGCAGGTCTTCGTTAAAGGTGGAAAAATTCATGGCAGGGGTAATGACAGAAATCGCCCCCACAGGACAGACCGCCTGACAATGGCCGCAGTTCATGCACTCCGTCCCGCATACTGTTGCCACATCACCGTCCAGACAGAGCGTCCGGTCAGGACAAACGGCAATGCAAAAGCCGCAGCCGATGCATTTTTCCCTGTCTATCCGTGTCGCAACCGGGCCGGCCATTATTTTTCCCGTATTTTTTTGCCCAGGGCAAAGGCCTCGCCGAGCATGTTGCCGATACCATGATACCTGCGGGCCCCCGGAGAGAAAATCATTGGTTTGAGTAATGCGATATCAGGAATACCATTTTCCCCAAGGACCGCCTCCTCGGCTTTGATATCGATGATTTCACCGACAAACTGGGTATGCAGACCGATTTTCACGACCTGCTTCAGTTTGCACTCCAGCACCAGAGGAAATTCGGCAATAGAGGGCGCGTCAACCACCTCACTTTTTACGGGGGTGAGCCCGGCTGCGGCAAACTTGTCAACACTCCTGCCCGATGACAGGCCGAAGTAATCAACCTCCACAGCATATTTCTCAACTCCCACATTAACGGTAAACGCCTCGCGGGCCATGATGCAGTCATGGGTGTAGGTTGCCTCCCGTAAAGAAACGGCGATACAGGGAGGCTTGGAACAGCAGATGCCTGCCCAGGCGGCGGTCATCACATTGGCCTTGCCGTTTTGATCATAGGTGCCGATCACCCAGACCGGAGTCGGATATACCAACGTATTGGGACCTAATGACTTTTTCATTTTCTCTTCTCCTTGCATATCTGCATTTAACTTGCTTTCAGCAGAAATTCTGAATATATATTTAAAGTTTTACATCTGACTGTCTCGTATTTATGCCCCTTGCGGGTGAAAACACTCTCGACAGCCGGCCAGTGCATGATATGTCCCTGATTTATCGTCACGAAGTCCGGCACCAGGAATTTTTTCGCAGCCATCACATTTCACCATTATTAAGCATGAAACTTGCGATCTGTCTATTTAATTACTTCCCTTATGGCGGCCTGGAACGAAACTTCCTGAAGATCAGCCGGGAATGTCTTGCCCGGGGGCATGCGGTGGATGTGTTTACCATGCGGTGGGAGGGAGAAAAGCCGGACGGAATCAAGGTCAGCGAGCTTGCTCCGCGGGGCATGAGCAATCACGGGCAGGCTGCGGCCTATGCCGCTGATGCGGCAAACCGTCTGGCCGGACAGAACTATGATCTGGTCCTGGGCTTCAACCGCATGCCCGGCCTTGACCTCTATTACGCCGCTGATGTCTGTTATGTTGCCCGGATAGAGCGACAGCGCTCTTTGCTGGCCAAATTGACCCCCCGTTACCGCACCTTTGCGGCCTTCGAGCGGGCGGTGTTCGTCCCGGGGTCGCCGACGGAAATCATCATGCTGTCGGAGAAGGAAAAAGATATCTATCAATCAATCTATGGCACTCCGGAACCCAGGTTCCATCTGGTCCCCCCCGGAGTCAATAAACAGCATATCCGCTCCTCCATCAGTCAGGAAAACAGGGAGAAAATCAGGGCACAGCTGGGTGTTGCCCCACAGGACAACCTGCTGCTCATGATCGGCTCCCACTTCCACACCAAGGGGGTGGACCGGTCGATCATCGCCCTGGCCGCCCTGCCGCAGGCCCTGAGAAATTCCACGTATCTCTTTATCATCGGCAAGGGCAAGGAAAAAACTTATCTGCAGCTGGCCCGGAAATCCGGCCTTGCGGACCATGTCCGTTTTCTGGGCACCAGGGAAGATGTGCCTTTATTTCTGGCCGGCGCGGATTTCGTGCTCCAGCCCTCGCGCACCGAAAACACCGGCAATGCCATTGTTGAGGCCTTGGTGGCAGGCATTCCGGTCATGGCAACGGACACATGCGGTTATGCCGTGCATGTTGAACGGGCCGGGGCCGGCAGGATTATCCCATGCTCTCCCTTCAGCCAGGACAACATGAATACCATGCTGCGGGAAATGCTGCTCTCCACGGAGAGAAAACGATGGCAGCAGCAGGCCCTGGCCTATGCCGACACCACGGACCTGTACAATCGCTTCAAGGTCATTGTTGATGTTATTGAAACCTGTGGGGCAAAAAAAAGAGAGATGGCGCAAGGATCATGACTTCTTTCAGCAGCTATGCGGAGCCTGTTTCTTTCCGCAAGAAATCGACACAGCCGCAAGAGGTGCTGATCATCAACGAGAGGTATCAGTCTTTTCTGGAGAATATCGCTTTCACCTCTTTTGATGCCATATGGACCTTTGCCGGCGGCGAGGTGGTCAAACAGAAAGGGGAAAGAACCGTTATCCGGGTCGCATTGCCATGGGCAAGCGGCTATGTGGCCGAACATGGTCAACCCACGGCTGGAGACACCGTTTTTTATATCAAGAAGCATTGCCAGCGGCTCAGCCTGCGGCAGAGTCTGCAATGCCTGCTGCGGCCGGCCGGTCCCTGCGGAGAAGGCTTAAAGGAATTTCACAACTACTGTCGTTTTCGGCAGAGCGGACTGGGCACCGCTGTTCCCGTTGCTGCCGGGATGAAATTTTCTTCCTTTTTCCGGGCGGATTCCCTGCTGATTACCCGGGACTTTTCTCCGCTCAGGGCCTTGGAGGATATTGTGCTGCAGCAGCCGGCAACCCTGCAGGGCCTGGAAAATCGGGAAAAAAAGAAAAACATCCTGCGTCAAATAGCCCGTTATGCCCGGCGCATGCATGACAGCGGCATGAACCAGAAGGACTTCAACGCCACCCATATCCTGCTGCAGGATCTGGAGGCCGCACAGCCGCAGGTGGCCCTGTTTGATCTGCAACGGGTGGACCACAACCCGCTGAACCGCTTCCACTGGCCGATCAAGGCCCTGGCTGAACTGAATTATACCCTGCCTCCCGCTCTTTTTGCCGAGGACGACCGGGCCTTTCTTTTTTCATCTTATAAAGGCAAAGAAAAACTTTCCGTCCTTGACCAGTGGCAATACAGATTGATCAGGCGAAAAACCGACAGAATCGCCAAACACACCAAAAAGAGAGGGCTGGCCCCCAAAATGACGGACGCGGATCAGGGGATTGTTAAGAAATAACCATGACTTTGCTGACCATTTCGCCACAATCCCTTATGCCGTTTACAGTATTTCCATGTTACAGTTATTTTTGACACCGGCTTCGTTTGACACAGCACACCAAGGTGCAACAGGATTGACATTTTCGGATCATGGGCATCGCTGAAAAAAAACCGGACACCCTTTCCGCCATCCACGGAGCACAGGCGGGGCAGTATGAGCACCAGGCGCGGCTGCTCATGGCTGGTGAACTGCCGGCCGGCTGGCAGTGGATCTCCTCTTCCCGGGACACGGCGGTGGCGGTGTCCTCCACCGGGCCGACTGTCTATTATAAAGAATTTCTGCCGCGGGACAGCCTTGAGCAGCTCAAGGCCCTGCTGCGCGGCGACCGTTGCCAGCGGGCCCGCAGGCAGGCAGACATTTTGCTGGCAGCGGGTCTGCCCACTCCTGCAATTCTCTGCTGGGGCAGAGGCCGGGAAAACACCTTTCTCATCACCAGAGACTTTGGCGGTATCGGTTTTTTTCAGTATGTCAAAAAACATTTCCCCCCACCACTCAGTCCGGAGAAGATCAAGGAAAAACGCCTGTTGCTCGGCAAAGCCGGCGCCCTGATCGGCACCATGCACAGCAAGGGTATCGTCCATGGCGACCTGAGGCAGAACAATCTGCTGGTCAAAAAAGAGGGGGGAGATTTCCGGCTCAGCCTTATCGACAACGAGAGCAACCGCAAGTGGCCGCGTATCCCCCGCGCACAGATTGTCAAGAATCTGGCCCAGTTTGCCATCTTCTCCGACAATCTCCTGACCCGCCCGGATCTCCTGCGTCTCTTTCATGCCTATAGCAACAACTACCCCCGTTTTGCTGGCCGCAACAAACGCAAACTGCTGCAAATGGTCTATGCCCGCAGCCAGGCCCGCAATCTCGAAATCAAGGTCAAAGAGTCAATCAGACAAAACTGCCGCTCCTTTACCAGGCAAAATTTCCATGGAAAACTCGTTGCCGGCAGCATCGTGGACAGACAACTCGCCATGGGAACTGATCCGGCCCAGTGGTTCCGGCAGGGCGATAAAACCCTGAAGCAAGACAAGAACATCACCGTTACCTTGCTGTCCGGTCCAGGAGGTGATGTGATTGCCAAGCGATTTACCGCAAAGAATTTGTTGTCTTATGCCAAAATCTGGTTAAAGAAAGAACGTACCCTGCGTTTGTGGGAAATGAGTCACTGCTTTCAGGCCCTGGCTATTCCGGTGGCCGCCCCGCTGGGTTTTGTACTGGAAGGCAGCGGGCCAGGGCGCACGGTCAGTTATTTTTACAGCCGGTATCTCGGCGACGCCCGTGATCTTGTCGTCATCAGCCGCCAGAAAAAGAATAATTTCCAGACCTGGCTGGCAGATAACAAGATTGTTGCCCGCATGGCCAGACTGCTGGCCACATTGCATAATAACGGCCTCTGTCATGGCGATACGAAATGGGCCAATATTCTGGCCAATGCCGGCAGCGGCGAATTCTGGCTGATTGATCTGGACGGAGCCGGCCTGGTCCGATCTCCACTGGATAGACGGGTCAGAAAGGATCTGAGCCGCTTCATGGTGGATATGATCGAAACAGGGCTGCCCCAATCCTTTCTGCAGGAATTCATAACGGAGTATTGCGGACTAAGAAGGTTAAACAGGGCTCACGTGCAGCAAAAAATCAATCCCCATATCGAAAAGACCCTTGCCCGGCACAGAAAAAAGAAAAGGCTTGCAGCTGATACTGCTTAATGAAATTACTCATACTCACCAATAATCCGAACCGGGCCAGTTACCGGCAGAGAATCGGCATTTATCTGGAAACCCTGGCGGCAAGCGGCATTGCATGCACAACGGCCGTGCTGCCCCGCGGCTCCCTGGCCCGCTGGGAGCTGTTTAGAAAGGCCCGCGATTTTGACGGCGTTTTTCTGCACAAAAAGGGGTTGAACCTGCTTGATGCCTATTTATTGCGCAGAAACTGCCGCAGGCTGATCTACAATTATGATGATGCGGTGATGTACAGCGACAGAAGACCGGAGCGGGTCAGCCTCTCCCATCTTCTTCCTTTCCGGCGCACGGCAAAACTGGCTGACATGATCATTGTCGGCAGTCCCTACCTGGCGGAGCAGTCACGGCAGCTCAATGCCAATGTCCAGGTGCTGCCCATCGGGCTCGACACGGAGGACTATCTGGTCAAGCAGGGAGGCGGCAGCGATGGTAAAATCCGCCTGGTCTGGATCGGCAGCGAAAGCACCCTTGCCTACCTGGCCGAGCTGATGCCGGTGCTGGAAAAAATCGGCAGCTCCTTTGATCATGTTGTGCTGCGGATCATCGGTGACACCTTTTTTGACCTGGAAAACATGATGGTTGAAAAGCATCCCTGGGGCAAGGAAACCAGGGCCCGGGATCTGGCCACCAGCGACATCGGTCTCGGCCCCCTGCCGAGCAATCCTTTTACCGAAGGAAAATGCAGCTTTAAAATACTCGAGTATTCCTGCTCCGGACTGCCGGTGGTGGCCGCACCGGTGGGGACCAATGCGGTTTTTGTCAAGGAAGGGGTGACCGGTTTTCTGGTCAACAACCAGGAGCAGTGGTATGACCGGCTGGCAGAGCTTATCGCCGACCAGCAGCTGCGGGCCCGCATGGGGCAGGCCGGCGTTGCCCGGGCCAAAGAGTTTGATGTTCGGATCATCGGCCGGAAGTTCGCCCGGCTCCTAGCCGATTTTCTGGAGTGAGAAGTGAGAAGTGAAAAGTAAGGAGTGAGGAGGAGGGGCGGGTGGCGAACCCCCCCGACACGGAGCCCACCCCCCACAGCCATGAGCCCCGAGCCCAGAGCCAAGAGCCATGAGAGCCATCAATACATTGAGGCAGATAACATGTCAAATCAGTTAAGCAGCTGGGTAAAGAAAAAAATACTCAAAAAAGATCAGAATCTACTTTCCCTCAATGACCCGTATATGGTCATTGAAAAAATATTAAAAAATACCAGGGTGAACGGCATTCTTGATGCCGGGGCCAGTAACGGCCGGATTTCCCGGGTGCTGCTGAAATCCTTCCCCAAGGCCAGGGCCTATGCCTTTGAACCCAACCCGATGTATAAAGAGCTGCTGGAAATCTATGCCCGGGAAGATGCGCGATTCCATCCGCAATACCTGGCCCTGTCAGATCACGAGGGCAGCGCCGACCTGTTTATCACCGAGTCTCCGGGCAACACCTCGCTGCTCTCGCCCGGCGAACGCCTGAAGGAAATAGATCCGCAGGGCGCAGGAGTAAAGGAACGGCGCAGTGTTGAACTTGTGACCATCGATGAATGGGCCAGAAGGAACAACGATCTGACCATTGAGGTAATGAAATTTGATATTCAGGGGGCCGAATTACAGGCCCTGCAGGGCGGGGCGGAAGTCCTGCACAAATCAACCTGCGCGGTCTATATCGAGGTCTGGTTCAACACCCCCTACCAGGGCGGGGCGCTGTACAGTGAAATCGATCTGTTTTTCCGCAAACTGGATTTCATCCTCTATGATCTGTTCAAACCAAAATACAGCAAGGACGGCCTGATCATGTGGGCCAACGCCCTGTATGTTGACCCGGCAAAGATCAAGGTGTGAGAACTTCTTTTATCCCATGAACCTTAAAAAAATAATCCGCGGCATATATCATTCAATTACCTGGCATTACTGGTCAAACCGCATGGGGGAACTGGGGCCGGGCAGCAGGTTTGCGTCCCAGATCAGCTGGCATAAACCGGACAGGATTGCCATCGGCAGCAATGTCTTCATCAAAAAAAGATGCCGGTTTGAGGCAATCAACACCGGGAAATCACCCGGAGCGATCCATCTGAGAATAGGCGACAATACCACTTTTCAGGAAGGTTGCCAGGTATCGGCAGCCCGGCAGGTGACCATCGGCAGAGACGTCCTCGTCGGCGCCAACGTCCTGATCACCGACAATGACCATATCTATGATCATCCCGGCAAACCCGCGGCCGCCATCCGGGAACTTTATACGGCGCCCGTCATTATTGAGGACGGCTGCTGGCTGGGCTTTGCCTGTGTCGTCTTGAAAGGTGTCACCGTCGGCACAAGAGCGGTGATCGGTGCCAATGCCGTGGTGACCCATGATATCCCCCCCTATTGCGTCGCGGCGGGTGTCCCCGCCAGAGTGATTAAGCGCTTCAGCGAGCAAGAGGGCGGGCAGCCATAAGCTTTCCAAGGGCATTCCATGCTTTTTAATTCCTATATCTATATTCTCCTCTTTCTTCCTGTGGTGGTGACAGGGTATTTTGTCCTCAACCGGCACAGACTCATCCTGGCCGGCAGGGCCTGGCTGGTGCTGGCCTCGCTTTTTTTCTATTCATTCGGCAATCCCGCTTACCTGCCGCTGCTGGTCGGCTCGATACTGTTTAATTACGGCCTCGGCACGGCCCTGAAAAAGGGTAAACAGCCGGGCCGGCGGCGTGACGGATTCCTTTCGCCAAAGGCCATGCTGCTGCTGGGCATTACCGCCAATCTGGCCCTGCTCGGCTATTACAAGTATGCGGATTTCTTCATCACCACCTTTTCGGCCCTGACGGGTGGCGAGTTCAATCTGCTGCACCTGATTCTGCCCCTGGCCATCAGCTTTTTCACCTTTCAGCAGATCGCCTATCTTCTTGACTGCTACAGTCTGGCAGCCGAGGAAGACGATTTTCTCAATTATTGTGTCTTTGTCAGCTTCTTTCCCCAGCTGATAGCCGGCCCCATCGTCCGCCACCGGGAAACGATGCCCCAGTTCACCCGGCTTCGCAACGCCCTGCCTGACTGGGGTAACATAGCCCGGGGAGTGACGATCTTTTTTCTCGGTCTCTTTAAAAAGGTGATCATCGCCGACACCTTTGCCGTCTGGGCGGACGCGGGTTTTGACCAGCTGCCGGTCCTCAATTTCACCCAGGCGTGGACCGTCTCCCTGAGCTATACCCTGCAGCTCTATTACGATTTCAGCGGCTACACGGATATGGCCATCGGTTCCGCCCTGCTGTTCAACATCAGACTGCCGATCAATTTTTATTCCCCCTACAAGGCCTTGGATATCCGTGATTTCTGGCGGCGCTGGCACATGACCTTGAGCCGCTGGCTGAAGGATTACGTCTATATTCCTCTGGGCGGCAGCAGGAAAGGATCCGCCCGCACCTGCGTCAATCTCTTCATCACCTTTCTTTTATGCGGGTTGTGGCACGGGGCGGGTTGGACCTTCGTCCTCTGGGGAGCCATGCACGGTGCAGCGGCAGTCATCAACAGGTTATGGCAGAGGATGGGTTTGCGTATGCCGGCACTGCCAGCCTGGCTCCTCACCTTTCTCTTTATCAACAGTGCATGGGTGCTGTTCCGGGCCAACACCTTTGCCGATGCCTTCAAGGTATTCAAGGGGATGCTCGGTTTGTCCGGTTTGGTCCTGCCCGAGGCACTGCAGTTCCCCCTTGGCATACTGACAGGATACGGAGTGAGTTTTCAGGACGATATCCTGAAAACGCTGAACGGCGACAAGATGAACATGATCGTCCTGGTGATCTTCGGCCTGGGAGCAATGCTTGCCAGAAACTCCCTGCAGATTGCCGAAAGAATGCAACCCACTTGCAGATGGGCCTTCTATGTGGTCTGCATCGCCATATTCGGCCTGCTCGGCGTAAGCCGGATCAACGAATTTCTCTATTTTCAATTCTGACCCGCCAGAGGTTCTCCCGTGCATCTTTACAAAAAATGGGTGACAAAAACATTACCGCTGGTTGCCGTTTTTATTGCCATCTCCACCCTGGTACCGCTCTATCTGTTGAACATGAACTTCCGGGATGACAGCCTGTGCGGCAAGGAGTACCTGTTGGGAAAAAATCCGAAAATCATCTTCGCCGGAGACAGCCGGGCCGAAAGACAGCTCAATCCCCTGGTTGCCAGTCGCCTGTTGCATCTCGACAAAGACGACGTCGTCAATATCGCCGTCACGGCCGGCGATCCGCTGATGCTCGAAGGCCTGATCGACAGATATCCGGAGGTATTCAGCAAGGCGACCGTGATCCTGTCACTTTCCGCCAATCTGATTAATGACGGAGCAAAGGGCAGGAAATACTTTTCCACGGCCATGATTGCCAAATTAACTGTTTTCGAACAGATTTCCATGCTTCTCCCGTTTCATTTCCGCACCTGGAAGAACTACTACCGCTCAGCACTGTATCAGGTCTTGGGAATTCAAAGGGATGACTGCAACAATGAATATGCGGAGACAAACGGATTTTACCCTGTTTCCGGAGAAATAGATGTCGAGGCTCTGAACGGGACGGCCGTGAACGCCGATACCGCCGGCAACAATAAAACAAATCACCCCTGGTACATGGAGTACAACAGTTCAGGCAGAAAAGCGCAGCTGCTGAGACAATCCCTGCAAGCCATCGCCCCCAGGATCGGCAAACTCATCGTCTTCACCGGCCCCTTTAATCCAAGCTACCTGCGGTCAATAAGCAACTCTCCCCTTTATGAATACGAGATGGATTTTGAAACAAAACTGGCGGCCATGTGCCGGGAACTCCATATCCCCTTCAGAAAATTCACCGAGCACCCTTTACTGCGGGATCAAAATTTTTATGACTCCGCCCACCTCAATGCCGCGGGTGCTGATTTATTTACTGAATTCGTCACCAGAGAATTCCTTGATTCCCGGAAACCGGCGACTCAATAAATTTCCGGCTGGAGAAGAAAGCAGCTGCAACACGGGTGATGGCGCAGGAGGGTCTACAGTTTCCTGATAACCCTGGCGGGATTGCCGGCCGCGATAACATGGGGCGGGATGTCCGAGGTGACGACGGAATTTGCCGCAATAACTGAACCGGCTCCGATGGTGACACTGCGCAGAACAGTGACATTGGCGCCGATAAAGACATGATCCTCGATCACCACTCTGCCGGTCCGGGGAGAGCCGCCGATCCTTCTGCCGGGGGTCAGCTCATGGAAATCGCTGTCATAAATGTGCACGTTATAACCGAGAAGACAATCAGCGCCGATCTGCACCCCTTCCCCTTCGCTGATCACAACGCAGTTATTGTTCATCATGGTGCGGGCGCCCGCCATGATCCGTGAATTTTCGTTCCTGGCCTCCAGGTAGATATAGCCGCTGTAGAGATAAGGAGAGGCAACCACGCCCAGCCGGACCGAATCATGCAGCACAATCGTACCGTTGCCCTTGAAGAGTACCGGTTGTTTGATCCTGGGGCGGCCCTGCACATTCGCACAATCAGACAGCAGCTTATATTTCCAGATCCGACTGGCAGCAGTTACTTTATGAAACAACTTTCTCACTGATCGCCGCAGCCCCATGCTGTTCTCTCTCAGTCCGCTACTTCCGGGAGGATAGAGCAGACAGCCGCGATGATGCGCTGCTGGTCGGCAGGTGAGAGATGCGGCCCCATGGGCAGACTGAGAACCTCGGCATGAATTTTTTCCGTGAGCGGCAGGCTGCCTGCTGCCATCCGCAGAGGGCCGTAGGCCTTCTGTAAATGGGCGGGAACGGGATAATGGATCATGGTCTGAATGCCCGCCTCTGCCAGCCTGCGCTGCAGCTGGTCCCGGGCAGCTGATCGCACCACGTAGAGATGCCATACCGGATCGGCCCAGGCAGGGACTGCGGGCAGCACCAGCGATGTCTGCCGCAACCCCTGCTGATAAACCGCGGCGATTTTTCTGCGGCATTCATTCCACTGATCAAGCCGGGCAAGCTTCACCCGCAGCAAGGCCGCCTGCAGTTCATCAAGCCGGGAATTAAAACCAATGACGTCATTGTAATATTTCGTTGCTGACCCGTAGTTGCGCAACTTGCGCACCAGCTCCGCCAGGTGGGTATCGTTGGTGAGGACCGCACCGCCGTCGCCAAAAGCGCCGAGGTTTTTGCCGGGATAAAAACTGAAGCCGGCCGCATGCCCCAGGCTTCCCGCCTTTCTCCCTTTATAGAGCGCTCCATGGGCCTGGGCCGCGTCCTCAATGACCTTGAGATGATATCTGGCGGCCAGGTCGTTGAGCGGATCCATGTCTGCGGTCTGACCGTAAAGGTGCACCGCCATGATCGCTTTGGTTTTCGGGGTTATGGCCCTTTCCACCAGAGCGGGATCGATATTGTAGGTATGTTCATCCGGTTCAACCGGCACCGGGGTGGCGCCATTGTGGGAAACCGCCAGCCACGAGGCAATATAGGTATTGGCCGGCACGATCACCTCATCGTTTTTGCCGATACCGTAGGCATGGAGAATCAGAGACAGGGCTTCCAGACCGTTGCCGACGCCGATGCAGTGAGTTACGCCGCAGTAGGCGGCGAATTCCTGCTCAAAGGCCGCAACCTCGGAGCCGAGGATATACCAGCCGCTGCGCAGTACCCTTTTGCAGGCTGCGTCCAACTCATCTGCAAGTTCCCGGTAAGGACCTCTGAGATCCAGGAAAGGAATTTCTTCTGTCAAAATGAAAGATCCGCCAATAGACGTTAACACATCATCCGGTGATGATTAATCAATGGCACCAATGGGCTGTTTATCTTTTTTTCAAGACATCAACCTGATACCATTGCAATATACTGATCGTAATCTCTGATATAATCTTCCGCATCATACTTTTCCGAAGCGAGCACCAGCAATACGGCGTCCTGGGTATACTTATACTGGATACTCCAGATCAGCGGCGGGATATGCAGGCCGATATTGGCTGAGTCAAGCAGGATTTCCTCGATGTTTCTGCCATCATCAACCACCACCGAACAGGCCCCCTTCACGCAGACCAGAAACTGATGCAGTTTCTTGTGGGCATGTTCACCGCGAATTTCTTTGGATGGCACGTTATAGACCATGAAAAAACGTTGCGGTATAAAGGGCAGCAGCTGACCGTATTCGGCAAAGGTGAGACTGCCCCGCAGGTCGGTAATCAAGGGCAGTGAATAAATGGTGACTCCCTTTACCACAGTACCGGGTACCGTCTTGCCTTCTCCAGGAGTAATAACGGCTGACGATGAACGTTGCGTTTTCGATGGAGTTGCATAGGCGGTGATGCGGGCAGGATTGCCGGTTACGATGGCATGGGGAGGGACGTCTTTGGTCACCACTGCTCCCGCTCCGATCATGGCGTCTTTGCCGATGGTGATGCCGGCAAGAATGGTGGCGTTCGCCCCGATGGATGCCCCTTGGCCGATTACCGTTCTGGAAAATTTTTCAGGATACTGTTTGCTGCGCGGGAAAAGATCATTGGTCAGCGTAACGTTCGGGCCGATAAACACGTCATCTTCTATGGTGATGCCGTCCCATACCTGGACCCCGCATTTGATGGTGACCCTGTCGCCGATCCTGACATCGTTTTCAATGAACACATGATCGCATATATTGCAGTCCCGGCCGATGCGGGCCCCGGGCAGAACATGGACAAATGCCCATATTCTCGTTTCATCGCCGATAAACTGAGATTCGACGATGGACTGCGGATGTTTGAAATATCCCATGTGGCGTGCCGGTTCTCTCTTTGATTGTATTGGAAAAGGGACAGGCCCTTCTTCTTTAATCGATCGTTCCACGTAAACGTAACATCAATAAATGCCACAACAGTCGCATATCCCGCCAGCAATATTTCAAGGCGCCGGCAAATATTTTCTTTTCCAGCTCGGAAGGACTGCTGGTTTTGCTGAGGTATCTCCCCAAAAGAAGATACTGTCTGGTCAGCTGATACCGTATCAGTTTTCTGTAAGGAGTAAGTTGCGGGACCTCTTCAAGATATTTGCGATAGAGCTGCACCTTGTCCGCCCGGGCAACATGCGGATTGGTCCGGGAGGAATTTGTCTGATGCTGCCTGAGACAGTAAACAGGAACATCAATGAATCTGATCGGCCCGGCCAGATAAAGGAGCAGCTGCGGGTCAAGATCCTCGCAATACTGGTACCTCTCGTCAAACCCGCCGATGTTCCTGAATATTTCTGTCCTGGCCATAAGGGTATGAATCGGCAGATTGACTCCTTTGATGAACTCCGGAATGGGATCAGCCATTTCAAAAAGGCGGCGCCGCTTGGCGTCCATGACCCGCTGGTCGGAAACCCTGTCTCCGGTTAACTGGAGGGCATCTCCGAATACGGCTACACAATCAGGATTTTCCAGCAGATATGAGGCCCGGCAGGACAGGCTGCCGGGAGTGAGATAATCGTCAGAGGCAAGAAGACAGAAAAATTCTCCTTCAGCAATTGCCAACCCCTCGTTGACTGTTTTTATGAGTCCCTTATTCGGCCTGGCAATAAAACGAAAACCTCCATGTTCCCGGTAAAAATCAGCCAGTATCTGCGGGCTGCTGTCCGTTGATCCGTCATCAATGACAATGAGATCAATGTGGGGCCAATCCTGCTGCACAACACTTTCTACAGCATTCAGCACAAAGGCCTGATGGTTGTAAGATGGTATGACGACGGATATTTTTTTGTTTTTAATCTTCAATGTCTTTTCAGAATGGATATCATGAAATTATGCCATTTCCGCCTCTATGCAGCAAAAGAGCAAAAGTATCTCCCCTGAATATCCATAGGGAACACCTTTGAGATAACGCACAGGTAGAAGTAATTCAACACTTTTAGTTTATGGCGAATTGCGTGGCGATTTATGTTTATGAAGAGGTTTTCCCTTCTTACGCCAGACAGCAACCACCAAATTTTTTTTATCATCCGGATCGGTAAATACTTTAGTAGAAAATACCTTTGCTTCAAGCAGAGTGTCCATTAAGGAAATATCATTTTCATTACGTCTGCTGAGCAGCAAGACTGCCACGATCGATTCTTTGCTTCTTTTGATGACTCTCAAAACCTTCCGCTTATTTTTAGGACCGATCTTCCTGGCATCCTTTCGGTCAAGAAACCAGGCCATCGTTCGCATATTGACCCAGACCTGCCAATCTTTCCCATCGCGAAGAAGCTGGTCGTTAACCCAACGACATGAATCCCTGATAACAGGAATGTCGGTATTAAAATCCATGGAAGCAGTCTTGTAGGCAAACGGGAGCGTCAGCAAAAGACCCATCAGTATGATGACATTCGTCTTTTCCAGAACAAACCCGATTCTGCCCTTTTCCGACAGATAACCGGCAACAGAAGAGAATGCCCCCCCGCAAAAAAACAGCCAGACAACCGCAGGGAAAAGCATGACTCTTCCTTCGATTGAGCCGGAATACAGATATTTTGCCAGAATCAGCAGCATGTTCGCCATAAAAACTGCCGGCAGCAGCAAGCCGATTCTGTGAACCCGCCCAACCTCCTTCATGCCGAAGATGCCAAGCAGAAGAAGCAGCCAGTTGAGATTGCTTTCAAACATGCGCAACATGCCGATTCCATAAATCCATTGCCAATTGCGCTCGATAACCTGCCAGAAATTATTGCCGAACCCTGATGGCACGCTGGTATGGGCAAGTTCATCAAGTTTGCCGAGGTAATAGGCCACGGAAGGAGGTGTCGTGCTGAATTTCTGGAGAATAGCCGACACCTGATCTAATCTGAGCAGATCACGGCCTGTGGCAGAAATACTGAAAACGCAGAGAAGGCCGGCAAAAATACCTGCCGTTACTACCATGGCCCACATCCTGCCGCGGCTATCAAACCGGCCTATAAACCCTGCAAAACTCCAGCCCACTATCACCAGGGACACAACAATCCCTTCCACCCGCAAGAAAGGCAGACAGACTGAAAACAGGACAACGGCAATGAACCATTTCAATTCCTTTCTTTCTGCAAAACAAACGGCAAAATAAACACTGTAGAGTGCCAAACAGAGATAGAGAGGATCACGCAGGGCGGCAAAGGCAATGGAATTATATTCCGGCAGCAGCACAAAGACCATGGTGATGATAATGGCGGGCCAGCCCGGAGAAAATCTTCCGGCAAGACTGAAAAAAGGGAACAGGGCAAGACACGAGGCAATCACCGAAATGGTACGGCCGGCGGCAAGCCAGTCAAGACCCAGTTTGTGAACGCACATCACCAGAAAGGGATAAAACAGCATGGGATAGGCCTTGGTCGCCCCGGCTATATCCCCCTGTGCCAATGCCTGGGCGGACCAGAGATACACCGGCGCGTCAGGATGAATCATGACTCCCTGCAACAATGGCAGAATCTTGACAAAAAGATTTGTCAGCAAGAGAAAGACCAGCCAGCCGGGCCAGTCAGGGGATAGCTTATCCTGGAAACGGGTCATATCAGTTTTATTTTCGTCCCCATTTGAGCAGGTGCCACAGCAGCCTGATATCATGCAGGGCATAGCCCCAGGCATTATGAAAAATTCGGCGTTCATAGTCATTGCCGCCGCCGGTGCTGCTGAGATGCCTGCCGAGGGCGAGATATGATCTGCGCAGCTGATAGCGAATCAGAGTTGCGTAGGATGCCAGCGCGGGGTTGCGCAATAATTTTTCATAACAGAGGATCTTGTCTGTTCTGATCGTGGCTGTTGTTGAGGAGACGTTGGTCGCATGTTCCCGCCTATAGAGGACAGGTTCGTCCAGAAAGCCCACCTTGCCCTGCAGACACAACAGCACCGGCATCTCCAGGTCCTCATAACATCGATATTGCGGGTCAAATCTGCCGATCTTCCGCAAGATTTCCGTCCGGAACATGCCGGTGGAAAAAATCGGCAGAACCCCTTGCAACATCGGGGGCAGCGGATCAGGCTGCCGGAAAAGAGACCGCCTTTTATCATCCAGCACACAGGTGCCGGTTTCCGTCTCACCATTAACCAAAATGGCGTCAGCAAAAAGGGCCACATGGTCCTGATGATTCGTAAAAAAATGGACGCGTTTCTCGATGCTGTCACGGCAGAGGAAATCATCGGAAGCCAACTCGCAGAAATACTGCCCCTGAGCCATTTCAAGGCCGTGATTTAATGAATTGATTAACCCCCGGTTCTGCGGCTGCCGGACAAAACGGAATCCCCCTCTTTCAGCATGCATCTTGCTGATCACCGCGGCGCTGCCATCGGTAGAGGCATCATCAATCACGATGAGATCAATCTCGGCCCAGGTCTGGTCAAGCACACTGGTAATGGCTTGAGCGATATACTGCTGATGGTTGTAAGAAGGTATAATGACGGAAACGATCATTTGGGATAAACGCCGTTAAGAAAATGAAGACCTGCAGAAATTCATCATGAGGTCCTGATATATGGAATCCATCCGGATAATCATGCGATTGCCGTCAAACAACCGTGCCTGCTGTTTTATGCCTGCAATCGCCTGACTTCTCTGTAATTCCGACCATGCCATGACCTGTTCCATGGCTGCTCCCAACTCTTTCTCATTCTCGGGTGCGACAAGAAACCCCTGCCCCTTGTTGTCCAGGTTCATTAAAATCTCCGGGATTCCGCCAACCCGGCTGGCCACCACCGGCAGTCCGGCCGCCAGCGCTTCCAGAACGGCCAGCGGGAATCCTTCATGGCGGGAAGGCATGGCAAAGCCGTCCAGTGCCGCCAGAAACTTCGGGATATCGGCAACATGCCCCAATAAGGAGATCTCATCCGCAATGCCAAGTTCCCGGGCCAGCTCAGCCAGCTCTTCACGCAACTTTCCTTGCCCGGCTATGGCCAGATGCCCCCCGCGTTTACCTATTTCAGCTGCGGCCCATGCCTTGAGCAGGACGTCATGGCCCTTGACCGGGGCCAGTCTGCCCACCGCCCCCCAGAGCCAGCATGGTGAAGGCAACCCGAAAAAAGCACGGCTTGTCGTTTTATCCAGGTCATTTCTGCCGAAAACGGCAAGATCGATACCGTTATACACGACTTCAACCTTGCTGGCCGGCAACCAGGGGTTTGCCTGCAGAATATCGCTCTTCACCGCCTCGGAAACCGCTATTATCCTGTTAATCCGGGGCCAGAGCAACCTGTTGGCGATTTTACGGAAAAGAGAGCGGGAACGGTTCAGTCCATGCACCGTTGTGATCAGGCCCACCCTGCTGTTTTTCCGGGCCGCTAAGGCGGCGTAAAATACGGACTTGTGCCGCTGGGCATGAATGATATCCACCCCCTCTGCTTTGATGATCTGGTCCAGCCTCCTGACGACCTGATATCTGAACATCCGGAGATCCTTTTTGTCAAAGGGAAGCCATATGACATCATGACCGGCCTGAGCAAGGGTCTCATTGTCTGCCGGTGGTCCGGTCAGATAGCAGATAATATGCCGGTATCCTTCCTGCAGGCCATGAACAATCTGGTTAAATAAAGGATAATCCCCCTTAAAGCTGCTCCATATGTGGAGAATGGTGATTTTCCCGCCCCTGTCCGTCATTTATGATTTCCCCGGCAAAGCTCAGCAGGACTCTGTCTTTTTTTCACTGTAGGAAAGGTAGAGTTCTTTATAGATCTCCGATTTCTCCAGCAACTCCTCATGGCTGCCCTGGGAGATGATCCGGCCATGATCCATGACGAGAATCCGATCAGCATTGCGGATGGTGGAAAGACGATGGGCCACGACGATGGTGGTTCTGTCATGCATCAATCTTTCCAGGGCTTTCTGCACAAGGGCCTCTGACACGGTATCAAGTGCCGATGTTGCCTCATCCAGTATGAGGATAGGAGGATTTTTCAGAATGGCCCTGGCAATGGCGATTCTCTGCCGCTGCCCGCCCGAGAGATTGAGGCCTCTCTCTCCGAGCATGGTATCATAACCCTCAGGGAATTCCGCGATAAAGTCATGAGCAAATGCCAGACGCGCCGCTTTCTCAACCTCGCTGTCCTGAGCATCGGGAGAACCGAAGGCAATGTTTTCCTTGATCGTATCATTAAAAAGCACGATATCCTGGCTGACCAGTCCGATCAATTTCCGTAAATCCCGCAGCCTGACACTGCGCAGATCATGCCCGTCAATAAGGATACTGCCCTCGGAGGGATCATAATACCGGGGCAGCAGATCAATAAACGACGTCTTGCCGGCCCCGCTCGGTCCGACAATCGCCACCACATCGCCCTTCCGGATAGTCAGGTTGATGCCCTGTAAAACAAACTCGCCATTCTCTCTATATCTGTGTGAAACATTATCATAACGGATCTCCTTCTGAAAGGCCGGCAGCGGAATATCGCCGCTTTTTTCCACTTCCATTGTTTCAAGCCACCAGATACGATCAGTGGCAGCCATAATTTCATGGAAAACCGCATAGGATCTCCCCACCTGTTTGACAGGGTTGAATATCATCACCACGGCGCCGAGGGAGGAAAAAAGATCGCCGCTGGTAATAACCCCTTTGACCACCAGGTTCCCTCCATACCAGATAACGATGGCCACCCCGATACCGGTGGAGATATCAACAATCAGTTTGGCTACCTCCTTATAGCGGATAATTTTTGTCTCCTGGCTGTAATTGGATTGACTGGTCTTCCTGAAATGGGCCGCCTGTCCATCCTCATTGACAAAAATCTTCACCACCTTGGCGCCGATGGAGGCTTCACTGATGAAATGGGTCAAAGTGGCAACGGTCTGCTGGGCCTGACTGCGTTTGGACTTGACCTTCCGGGCAACCCGGTTGGCGGCACTGATGATCAAAGGCAGACCAACAAGGGCCAACAGGGTAATATCCCACCGCCGGTAAAAGGCCACCGCCAGCAAGACAATAATGGTGGGTATTTCCTTGAAAACGGTCAGCAGCGTATCACTCACCAGGCCCTGGGCCAGGGCGGTGTCAGTCAGGATACGGGAGATCATCTTACCGGATGATTCCTTCCCGAGAGACGATACCGGCAGGTGCAGCAGATGATTATAAAGACGGATGCGCAGATCCCTCACCAGCTTGATGCCTGAGGAGCGCATCAGATAGCTGTAGATCATTTCACAGGTGCCGCGGAGCGCATAGAGGAGCATGATCACCGCCGGCAGCCAGACCAGCATGGAGTATTTATTTTCAACAAAAATTGAATCGATGACCGGTTTCACCAGCCAGGCGATTGCGCCGCTCGCCCCTGATGAGGCGACGCTGAATAACAGCGCTGCCAGCACTCTGCCGTAATACGGCCGGACAAGTCCGATAATTTTTTGATCAAATAAACTGGATAAGGATAATTTAGCCATTCACACAATTGAAAAAATAAATAAAATATGTTGTGCCCGATATGCGCTTAAATTGATAAAGCCGCAAAAGAGCAAATTAATTATTTTACTCTTCCTGGACGATTTAAGCAACATATTGTATAGTTAAGAATTTGTGCAACTCATACCTGGCAATACTTCCTTGATATTGATGAGAACAGATGGATAACCACAGCATAACAGACAATATCCTGGTGACCGGGGGAGCCGGATTCATCGGAGCCAATTTCATCCACTTCATACTGAAAAACCGTCCTCATCTGCAGGTAATCAATCTCGATGCCCTGACCTATGCCGGGAACATGTCCAGTCTTGCCGTGCTGCCGATTGAGCACCGCAACCGTCATGTCTTTGTGCACGGCGATATCCGCGATGCAGATCTGCTTACCGGACTCTTCAGCAGATATTCATTTAAAGGCGTTATCCATTTCGCGGCGGAATCACACGTTGACCGTTCAATTCAGGGGCCAAAAGTCTTTGTTGACACCAATGTCGGCGGAACCTGCGCCCTTTTGCAGGCAAGCCTCGATTCCTGGGAACGACGGGGCAGACCTGCGGATTTCCGTTTCCATCATGTTTCCACCGATGAGGTATACGGCAGCCTGGGACCGGTTGGCGCTTTCACCGAGAAGAGCCCCTATGCCCCCTCCAGCCCTTATTCCGCCTCCAAGGCAGCCTCTGATCATTTTGTCCGGGCTTACGGGAAAACATATGGTCTGCCATTTGTCATTACCAACTGTTCCAATAATTTCGGTCCGTTTCAGTTTCCTGAAAAACTTATTCCGCTTATTATATGCAATATTCTGGCGGAAAAACCGTTGCCGATATATGGTGACGGCAGCAACGTCCGGGATTGGCTTTATGTTCTTGACCACTGCGCAGCCCTCCTCCGGGTCTTTGAGGAGGGAACAGGGGGACAAACCTACAATATCGGTGGAGGAGCTGAACGGCCGAATCTTGACATAGCAAGACAACTGTGTAGAATCATGGACGAAAAGCTGGGAAGGGCCCCAGGCAGCTCTGAATCGCTGATCACCTTTGTCAAAGACCGTCCGGGCCATGACTTCCGCTATGCCATTGACGCAGCAAAAATAAACAGAGAACTGGGCTGGAAACCGCGATACTCTTTTGAAGAGGCCATAAACGGAACCGTTGACTGGTATCTGGCCAATATGGCATGGGTCGATTCCGTCCGCTCCGGCGCATATCGCCAATGGCTGGAATTCAACTACGAAAAGAGGTAAAATGAAAGGAATTATTCTTGCAGGCGGATCAGGAACCCGCCTGTATCCCATCACCCAGGTAGTCAGCAAACAGCTCCTGCCGGTCTATGACAAACCGATGATCTACTACCCGCTTTCCGTTCTCATGCTGGCCGGAATCAGGGATATTCTCATTATTTCAACGCCCATGGATCTTCCCCGCTTTCAGGAACTGCTCGGCGACGGTTCACAATGGGGTCTCTCTTTTTCTTATGTTGAGCAGCCGAAACCAGAAGGCCTGGCCCAGGCATTTATCCTTGGCCGTGATTTTATCAACAATGATAACGCCTGTATGATTCTTGGCGACAATCTTTTTTACGGGCACGGGTTACCGGAAAAACTTCATAAAGCGGCAGCGCGGAAGCAAGGGGCAACGATTTTCGGCTATCAGGTAAGCGATCCCCAGCGCTATGGGGTTATCACCTTCGGCAAGGAAGGGAGGGTCATTGATATTGAAGAAAAACCTCTTGTGCCGAAATCAAATTACGCAGTTACCGGGCTTTACTTCTATGACAATCGCGTAGCGGATATCGCAGCGCAAATCAAACCATCGAAACGGGGCGAACTGGAAATCACCGACATCAACCGCACCTATCTGGAAATGGGAGAGCTGCATGTGGAAAAACTGGGCCGCGGCATCGCCTGGCTTGATACCGGCACCCATGATTCCCTGCTTCAGTCCTCAAGGTTTATCGAGGTTATTGAAAAAAGACAGGGTCTCAAGGTGGCCTGTGTCGAGGAAATCGCCTATCTCATGAAATATATCGATAATGTCCAACTTGAAAAGCTGGCGCTCCCCCTGATGAAAAATAATTATGGTCAGTACCTGATGAAACTCCTGCAGCAGGAAGTCCTTTATGAACATGACTGAAACGGAACTTCCGGGAGTGGTAATAATTGAACCTCGCTTGTTTGAGGATGAACGAGGTTTTTTCATGGAAACATACCATAAAGAAAAATATGCCCAACTCGGTATAACGGTTGAATTTGTTCAGGACAATTTCTCCTTTTCCAGGAAAAACAGCCTGCGAGGTCTCCACTACCAACACCCCCATGGCCAGGCAAAACTTGTCCATGTTGTCCAGGGAGCGGTGTTTGACGTGGCGGTCGATATCAGAATCGGCTCGCCAACCTTCGGCAAATGGACAGGCGTCGAACTTTCCCATGCAAACAAAAGGCAGATCTTCATCCCGCCGGGGTTTGCCCACGGCTTTGTCGTGTTAAGCGACAACGCATCTTTTGTTTATAAATGCAGTGATTTTTATCTTCCCGACTGTGAGGGAGGGATCATCTTTTCCGATCCCCAACTTGCTATCAGCTGGCCGGGCAATAATTTTCTGCTCTCGCCCAAGGATCGGCAATTCCCCGTTCTGCAGGATATCCCCCCCGAAAACCTGCCCCGCTATACCGGATGAACACATGAATATTCTTGTAACCGGCATAAACGGCCAGGTTGGCTGGGAACTGCTGCGCAAAGGCCCCCTCCATGGCTGCCGGATTATCGGCTTTGACCGCAACGCTCTTGATATTACCGACAGTCAGGCCGTTTTCCGGGAAATAGGGGGAAATTCTCCTGATCTGGTGATCAATTGCGGCGCCTATACAGCGGTTAACAAGGCTGAAGAGGAAGAGGAAAAGGCCTGGGCGGTAAACAGGGATGGGCCGGCATGGCTGGCTGCAGCCTGCGACCGGCAGCACATACCGCTTATTCATCTCTCCACTGATTATGTTTTTAACGGCCGGGCAAGCCGGCCCTATGCGGAAACATCACCCACTGCCCCCCTCGGCATCTACGGCCTGAGCAAGGCCGCCGGGGAAGAGGAGGTGCGGGCAAAACTTGCGAACCATCTCATTATCCGCACCTCATGGGTTTACGGCATCCACGGCCGCAACTTTGTCAAAACCATATTGCGCCTGGGGCAGGAGAAAGAGGAGCTGAGAGTGATCGATGATCAACGGGGCAGCCCCACCTTTGCCGGCGACCTGGCTCTGGCCCTGCTGGCCATGGCAAAAAAAATCCACGCCGGACAAACGAACTGCTGGGGAACCTATCACTGTTGCGGGGCAACTGATGTGACCTGGTATGAATTCGCCACCCTCATCTTAGATCTTGCAAGAAAAATTCATCCCGTTAAAGTAACGAAGATTATACCGATCACCAGTGAAGAATTCCCGACAGCCGCACCCAGGCCGAAATACTCTGTGCTGGATTGTCGGAAAGTGTACAGTGTCTTCGGGGTTCAGCTGCCGGATCTGGTCAGCGGTCTTGAAACATTTTTTTCCGATCAGGAAAAATGATTCACAAGGTGCTTCATGCATCCACTATTTTTTTAAGGGGTAACCAATGATCAAAAAAGAGCTGCTCGACATTCTCGCCTGCCCGAAATGCAAGGGGCCCGTTGAACTTAACGACAAGGGCAACGGCCTGGTCTGTCGCACCTGCAAACTGGTTTACGAAATAAAGGACGACATTCCCATCATGCTGATAGATGAGGCCAAGCCCCTGGAAGAGGGGTGATCGCACCATGTCGTTTGCTTATCTCAAGTCCCGCTGTTTTGTCAACGCCCCTTTCCGCTATCTCCAGGCGAATCTGGAGCGTTTTATCAGCGAGGGGATACAGCCTGAAATCGGCCTTGAAGGAGATGTCCTTTACACCGTCCAGGGCAAAGATTTTGCGTTTCTTGCCGAAAAGCTTGCGGCACATGACCTTTCCTGCACCCTGCATGCCCCTTTTTATGAGCTCTATCCGGGCAGTCTCGATCCTGAGATCCGCCGCGTCAGCCGCAGGAAAATCCGCATGGCCTTTGAGCTGATTCCCGTCTTCAAACCCAAATCAATTGTCTGTCATCTGGGCTTTGAAGAAAACAAACATGGGTATAAACCGGATGAGTGGTTCAAATACTCGCTGGAGGCATGGCAGGAGCTGCTGGCCATTGCCACAGAGCATGACACCCCGCTCATGCTGGAAAACACCTATGAACAGGGGCCGGCCCAACACAGGCAGATACTTGAGGCCCTTGCTTCACCCTATGCCCGTTTCTGCCTGGACGTGGGCCATGTGCTGGCCTTTGCCGGAAAAAACTGGCATGACTGGCTGCCGGAGCTGGAACCCTGGCTCGGCCAGCTTCATCTCCATGACAACCATGGCATTCGTGACACCCATCTGGCAGTGGGCAAAGGCATTTTTGATTTTGCCGGCTTTTTTTCCTATCTCAGAGGAAGGCGCCTCTCCCCCATCGTCACCCTGGAACCGCATCAGGAAAACGGGGTAAAGGAAAGCCTGCAGGCGCTGGAAAAGCTGGGAGTTGGCTCATGGCTGATGGCTGATGGCTGATGGCTCATGGATCGGCGATGAGTCATGTTGCCAGCCGGACCAGTGAGACCAATTAGACCAGTAAGACCAGTAAGACTAATAAGACCAGTAAGACTAATAAGACCAGTGAGACCAGCATGACCAATCAGACCAGTCCGGCCAACTTCGTCCATCTCCATGTCCACACCCAGTACAGCCTGCTTGACGGCGCTATCCGGCTGGATGATCTGCTGACAAAATGCAAGGAATACGGCATGGACACCGTGGCCATCACCGATCATGGTTCCATGTTCGGCGCCCTGGAGTTCTATGTCAAGGCCAAGAAGGCCGGCATCAAACCCATCATCGGCTGCGAGTTTTACATCGCTCCGGAATCCC
>JBFMAY010000031.1:0-4640 GCA_040755455.1 Thermodesulfobacteriota bacterium
CCCCTGGCAAAATTTTCCCCAGGAACTTCCCTGGCTCGATGGTGCAAAATTGACCTTGCGGTTCAGTTGACATGGCAATTGTAAATGTTAGCGGCTGTGTCGGTTATAGCTCACGCGAAAATCGGTGTTTATCGAAAAGTATATTAAAAAAGAAGAAGGCTCGGTGGGGATCTTCTTCTACTTTCCAAAGTTCAAGGGGGCCAAGTTCAGAGAGAGTATCTTCTGGAATTTCGTCAAGGCTCAACGATGAGTCGACCAATAAATAATTTCTAATGTCTGTGTTGTTTAAAAAAGCTATGGTTGCACACGGACCTAATCGCATTAAGTTAGTCTTGTCTGGTTCTGTTCTGTATACATCAACTAGGCCATCATATTGAACTTTCAACTCTTCGTATTCTTTTTTTCGGCGTATAAGTGCTTCCATAGCTGGGACTCCTTGTGAAAAGGCTAAAGATTTCTTCTTCACTGAGTAGTTGATAATCATTGGAGATGAGACATAGTCGATTCGTTAAGGACGGTCGCTAGTCAGTTTTTACCACACCATACTTCAATATTCTATTGCGATACTTCTCCTCTCTTTCTCGGTATATTTGGAGGTTAGGATGGGCTTGAATACTTTGAAATATTTCAGGCAGTGCATATTGATAGGGGGGAGGAGTCCCAAGTCCCCCGATTTGTCTCTGCATTCATCCCTCTCCTGCCTTCCATCTGTACCAACCGTCTCAACTTTGCTCCAGGCATCCAGAAAACTGGTAGTTGATTGCTGATAAGAAAGCGGCTGGCGCCTGCTTTGATCAAGTGACACAGAACTGCCCACAGGCCATAAGGAAATCCGTTGCCGCTGTTTCGCCGTTTCCGTTTGTTAAAAAAGTATGGCTTGGGGGTGTTGGCGTGGATGTAGATGACATCCGGCCGGTCGGGGATGACGGAGCCGCCGATGTGCAGCTCCTGCCTCTGGTTGTAGAAAAATACTACTCGTCGGCCAAATTCTTTTGCGAGTTGGCGCACTGCATCAGCATCGCGCTCAGACACGGAGACTTCGGTAAGCCATCCCCTGGAAATGGTTCCAGATACCTGTCCTCTCTGTCTGGAGGCTGTTCTTTGCTGGTGCTCCCGCTCAAGGGCTTGGGTGTCTTCAGTCTGTCGTCCTGGTCCATATTTCTCCTTTCCGGTCAGTGGTGCCTCTTCCCACTGAATAAAGATGCCGGACGGCGCATGGGGAAGCCCCGGCTCGCCCACACTGTGTTGCGGCACTGCCAAGGGGGCGGCCGTCCGCATTGAGCACCAAGCCGAAAAACACCTCCTGAGCCCGCTCTCCCAGGGTAGCCAGGATATGAGCCGCGTCCTCCGGGCCGGTTACCCGCTCCAGGTCGAAAGTGACTATGCGGTGGGCGTATGCCCCAAGCTTTTCCGACCGGCTCGCGCTTTTCTGGCCGCGGGCTGCAAAGAGCTGGAGCTGTATCGCTTCCTTCTCCCCGCCCGGTGAGTGGACGGCGACCTGCCCGTCCTGTACTCTGGCGGCTCCCCGTCCAGCATCAGGGGCTGCAGCGTCACCACGACCGGCCCTTGGGCCGTCCAGTAAATCGCCGGATCGCTGCTCTGTATCCTGGGTTCGATACTCGATGTCATAGCTGCCCCCCTCCTCACTTACACAATAACCGCTGCTTGCGGAATCGGCAAGCAGCGGCTCAACTTCAGCGGCAAAGGCCGATGCCGCGGTCTGGCTGTCAAACACCATCTTTCTAACAAAAAAGGACCAGTAGCTTTTATGCTTTCTGGCAATCTGCGCCCCCTGCTCGTAGGTCGCCCGGGCCAGCCACTTCTCCGAGCCGGCAGTGAAGATTTTTTTTCTCCTGCCAGTGCCATTCCTGGCTCCTGCCCGCCGACGGCCTGATAGTCGGCATAACCGCCGATCAGCTGGGCCTGGGCCTCATCCAGCTCTTTGTCAAAGATCCACATCTTGGCGCACCTTTGTAGCGGCCCGCTCAAAGGTCACTGCCGGCAGGTTGATCAGACCGCGTAGGTAGACCTCTTTGGTCTCTTCCTTGAACCGAGTCAGCTATTTTTCCGCCGCGGCCCTCCGGGAGCAGGACGGCCCGCTGCCGCTGGCTGGTCTTGTGGGTCTCAATGCCAAAGTCCGGCTGGTGGTGAAAACCCCCTAAAGGGCCTGCAGCATGGTCAACAGCTGGCTGATCTCCTTGCTGCTCATCCTGTGCTCCATGCTCATCAGCAGCGCGGCCTCGGCCGGACTGCGCACCTCTGGCAGGGCCTGTCGCAGATCCATCTTCTCCGGCCGGCTGAGATAATTGCTGATCGCTGCGTGCTCCAGCAGCAGCGGCATAACCTCCTGGTACGCGGTCACCACCTTGCTCGGTGTCCCTTTTTCCAGCAGGGCCGCTTCCTCCTGCTCCACGGCCTGCTGCATCTCCGCGAACGGCAGGGGGAACATCTTCCGCCCCCACTCCGTCGCCAGCGTCTGCGTCTCTGCTATCTCGTTCCAGATCTCGTTCGGCACCTGGTACATAGCGGTCCACCTCCTCGGTTGCGCTCATCCCGGTGTTGTCAAAGCCGGGATAGCGGCGGATATTCTCATACAGGCCAGGCAGAAAAGGGTGGATGGCCTCGCCCAGATCGCCAACCATGGCCTGGACGAAATCGGCGAATCTCCTGGCCCCGGCCTCCACATGGAAACCGGCCAGTTGGATGGCGTCGGCCAGCAGCTCCGGATCAAGCCCGGCGTTGAGCCGGCCGGGTTTCTTTTTTAATCGCTCTGGCCCTGGCTGCGGCATCGGCAGTGAAGACTTTGTTTTTGCTGCCGTAATCGGCCGCACCTTGCCGGTCAGGGGATGGCGGCTGCTGTTCGCCGCTTCCGCTTCGTCCAGCGCCCCCTTCAGGATCTCCGCCATCCCCGGAATCCTGGTTATCTGGTCGAGCCGGTCGATCCCCAAATAATGACTGCAGCGCTTGTTCATACAGATTCCCTGTTACCTGGCCGATGGCGGTCTCCACCAGTTCCATCGGCGAGGGCTGTTTTTTCTTCCCGAACAGGCCAGCCCAGCTGCTTCGGGTGTCCGGCGGCCCACTCTAGCCGAACATAGGCCTGTAGAAAGTCGTTGATCTTATTCGCGCTACGTCTGTTCGGGTCGAAGAACCACAGCAGCCTCTTGCTCAGCTCGGTGCGCATGTCCTCGGACACGTTGAACTGGGCCAGGACGGTCTCCATTTCAGTGCCCACAGCTGGGCGAAATCCTCCACTGCTTCAGTTAGGTCGAGCGTGATGACTAAATAATAAAGCTCGCCTGCGGAAATATCAAGGCACATCCTGGCGATGGCTGGGGCCGCATGCAACATGGCATTGGTGATGTTTTGGATGCTGTTGTCCATGGACTCCACCACCGGTGCCCTCTCTGTTACCTTGGGTTATCCAAAGCCTCCAGCTCATCGGTCCCGGCCCCACGGCCACCCTTAGGCTGTGCATCTTGATAGGGGGAGGTCCCCAGCCTCCCGGTTGTTCTCCGCATTCCCTCATCCACGCACACCACCACTACCCACCCATCCCGGTCTCGCCTCGGGCTGTCCCACCTGCGCTGGTAGGAGGCACCGACGTGGTCTGCGACCGGAAGGCAGGCGGCTGGTATCCCCAGCTTGCGGCAGCTGCGGCGACACGAAAATACGCTCCAGGAGTTTTGCAGTTTCGCTGCTGTCAATAAAGGTAAACCTTACTTGACAGCAGCCGGCGGTCGGCAAACCTCTGTCAAAAAAGGTGCAATTAATTTATTTGACGATCCTACCGAAAAGGTTTAAGACCTTTTTAGCAATGTCAAACACCGTTAAACATCAGCAAACAGAATAAGAAAAAACACCATGAACGGACATCACGTGGGCTACATCCGGGTCAGCACCGTTGACCAGCATACCGACCGGCAGCTCGACGGCCTCACCCTGGACCGCATCTTTGAGGAGAAGGTCAGCGGCAAGGACCGGCAGCGGCCCCGCCTGCAGGAATGCCTCACCTATCTGCGCCATGGCGACACCCTGCACGTCCACTCCATCGACCGGCTAGCCCGCAATCTCCTCGACCTGCAGCAGATCATCGACGAGCTGGCCGGACGCGGTGTGGCCGTGCGCTTTGTCAAGGAGCAACTGACCTTTGACGGCTCCGGCAGCCCCATGCAGCGGCTTATGCTGCAGCTGCTGGGCGCATTTGCCGAGTTTGAGCGGGCCATGATCCGCGAGCGCCAGGCCGAGGGCATAGCCGCGGCTCGGCACCAAGGCCGCCACCTGGGCGCCCCCCGGGCGCTCAGCGACGACCAGCTGGCAGAGATCCGCAGCCGGCCGGCGGAATCCGCCGCGGCTCTGGCCCGGGAGTATGGCGTGAGCCGGCAGACCATCTACACCATCCGGGCTGGCAAGTACAGTCAGGAGGCCCCGATCAGCCTCAAAAAGCGCTTGACCAAAACGGCACCCTGAGTTACAGGAAGCCCCCCCTCCTGGCCGGCAGACAATCGTTTTGCGGCCAAAACGCTTATCCTCTTAAACACCACAAATCACTAGACTTTTCCAGCTCCGCCCCCTCCCCCCTCTCTCCAGAAAACCCGGACCACCGCTTGCCCTGCCGCCTGCCCCTGGCCGCACTTTGC